>MWCD01000012.1 GCA_002069885.1 bacterium ADurb.Bin236
GGCCCGAGGCGACCCGAATCCAACCGCTGCGGCAACCGCCAGCGCCGCCGCCAGCGCAATCAGTTTCGTCCCTTTCATTACTCCGCCTCCGTCCCGTCCGCGCCGAATCTCTCCATACATTAATAGCGCTTCCGATTTTCGGAAACCAATTATATCACGCAAACCCCAAACCAACAAACACCTTGAGCGCGTCGGAACTCAACCGCAAACCCCCCCCGCTTTTTACTAAATAACACAAGACGTCGTTTGCTGTAACAAAGCGGGAAAGGAGCCAATGTTTGATTCGCTGGAGATTTCATAATAAAATCGCGGTAGAAATACATTCCTATTACTCATCGTTGCCAAGGTCTCCTTGGCAACGTTAATATTATGGCTGTTGTCCGTTTTCTGTCGGCCGTCGTTTTTGTCAATCATTCGATCCTGCGCGCGCGTTGCTTATCGTCACTCTTCCGATTCCGTCGTTATGCCGTAGGAGCAATTCGCGAATTGCCCGCTGTTTCCGCCGTCCGCCCCGCTCATCATTGCCTAGGCATCCTTGGCAATGATGAACAAAGCATTCCCCCTGTGACGATAGAATCAGAGATTGACAGGGCTTAGTTGGAAATAGTCAGTTGCGACATCTGTAACTAATGCGCGTTCGGCAAAACCAAACACTCAGAAATGTTTTCGTAACAGATTCGCATCAATTTCCTCAACTCGCCGAATAGAATCAAAAGAATGACTACTCAAGACAAAACAGCGAGCATGGCAAAAAAGCAAATTTTGAAGCCTTTTCATTAATCAATGATTCTCGATAGGGCTTCCTTGTATTTTTCTATGGTATTATCGATAACATCCGGCGGAAGCTCAGGCGCGGGCGGCTTCTTATTCCAGCCCATGCTTTCCAAGTAATCGCGGACATACTGCTTGTCGAAACTGCGCTGAGGTCCTCCAGCCTGATACTCGTTTACCGGCCAAAACCTTGAAGAGTCCGGAGTAAAAGCTTCATCTATAAGAATCAACTCTCCGTCTGAAATTCCGAATTCGAATTTGGTGTCCGCTATGATAATGCCTCGACCGAACGCGTAGTCGGCGGCAAACGAGTACAGCTCAAGGCTTATATCGCGAACCCGTTTTGCCATATTTTCACCGACTATTTGACACGCATCGTCGAAAGGAATATTTTCATCATGCTGCCCCGCCGGCGCTTTTGTCGAGGGAGTAAATATGGGTTCGGCCAGTTTTTCCGACTCCTTCAAGCCTAAAGGCATACTTATGCCACATACCGACCCTGTCCTCTTATATTCATTCCATCCTGAGCCGGAAATGTAACCGCGGACTATCGCCTCAATTTGAACAGGCTCGGATTTCCTGACGATTACAGCCCTGCCTTTCAAATTATGATCGAGATCGTCGCCGCGCAATGAAGACAAGTCTTCTTGAATAATGTGGTTGGAAATAATTCCTCGGGTTTTTTCAAACCAGAAGTTGGACATTTGCGTGAGGATGATTCCCTTGCCCGGAACCGGCGTCGGCATTACAACGTCAAAAGCCGAAAGACGGTCGCAAGCTACGATAAGCAACTTATCGCGATCTTCTGTTTGATATACATCGCGCACTTTTCCTCTTTTAACAAGTTCCATGCCGAGCAGTTCAGATTCAAAAACAGCTTTCATCTCAATACGCCGCCTTTCTCAAAGATTGATACCCATAATGAGATATCAGACTGTCCAGCAGCACGAGAGCCGCATAGTTCTCCGCAATCGGCCATATTCTTCCCACAATGGTCGGATCACGGCGAGTTATCGCGGCGAGCGTTGATGTTTCAAGGGTATATTTGTCTATGGTTGTCTGTGGCTTGTCGATTGTAGGCGTTGGTTTTACCGCAAGGCGCACTATTATGGGCTGGCCCGTTGACAAGCCTCCCGTTACGCCTCCTGCGTTATTTGTGTCAAATATCACTTTGCCGCCTTCCGAACGCATCTGGTCATTGCTCTGTATTCCGGTCATGTCCTTGACGGCGAATCCCGCCCCTATTTCCACCCCCTTAACTGCGCCGATGCCGAGCATGCGCCCAAGTTCGGAGTCGAGCTTGTCGAAAACCGGTTCTCCGAGTCCGGGGGGAACGCCGAGAGCGACCACTTCGACAACGCCTCCAGATGAGTCGCCTGTGTTTGTAATCCGGTTGGCGGCGCGCGTCATTTCCTCCGCGCATTCGATATCGGGGCAGTTTACAATATGATGAACGCCGTATTTGTCTTGTGTCTCTTCAGATGAGAAAACTGGCGTTCTCGCTCGTATTTCATCGATCTCGTTTTCTATCTCCGCGAATACTTTCATTTTTTCGAGAAATCTCATATCCATTGTGATTCTCTTGCTCACATAGATTTCCTGATAGAAAGGATCATTATCGCATCGCATTTTCTTATATGATTCCGTATATGTGAAAGCTCTTTCATGCTCTATCTGTCCACAGCTTACCCCGGCGAGTTCAGTGATGTATGAGAAAACGGTTATTCCGTGATCTTTAAGAATTTTTTTCGCAATATATCCTGCGGCCACTATCGGCGCAGTATATCGCCCGCTGAAAATTCCCGCCCCGACTGCGTCGTCGTCCGGGCCGTATTTCATGAACGACGCGTATGACGCATGGCCCGGCCTCGGAGTGCGGTTCGTATCTTGGTACTGCTTCACATGGATGAAATGACGATCAAGATTAGGGATGACAATCGTCATTGGGGTTCCATTCGTATAATTCCTGTTTCCGGCGTTTTCAATGGTGTCCGCCGCGTTCAACCCTGTGAATATCACAGGCAGATCCGGTTCTTTTCTAGGCGAGGATAGCTCGTCGGCTCCCGGTTTTCTCAGGAGAAGATCGGCGTATATCTCCTGTTCGCTGAACAATATTCCCGGCGGCAAGCCTTGCACAGTCGCCGTCAGTCCCTCTTGATACGAGCCTCCGGAAACTGTCACTTGAAAATTCCTTCCGATATGGCATCCGAACACTGTGTTGCCCTCCGATTATTTATAGTTGACAGGTCAAGTTCAGAGTTCAATTTTTCTTGTCGCGACACGCGTCCCTGCCCGCATAAGCGGCGCAGACATTCTCCACTCCTTTAGCTTCCGCGCGACTGTCTTCTAGCGATTTCAAATCTCTTGCCGACTTAAGACCGAACTAAAGAGCGGGTATCAACTTTTCATAGTCCTCAACCGATCCGCCGCCAAAACACACGTTGATAATCTCGGCTCCCAGAGGGTCAAGTTCGGCCGACTGAAACTGCGCCAGTTGCTCCTCGAAAAAAGCCTGAAAAACAGCGGCTCCTCGGTCGTAAGCTTCGGGGCCGACTTCCGGCTGTGTGTCAACATGAAGGAACAAGCGGTCAATCATTCGGCCTTCAAGTTGAAGTTGGCGAGGGGTATAGCCGAGCAGCGGACAGCGCGCCGGTCGCAGTTGTTCGGAGCGGAAATTGGCGGCGCCGCGCCTCGCCAGATAGTCGCGCGCTATCCATTGCGGCATGAACCCGACCTTCCACGCTCCTATGTGCTGATTGGGGCACAGGATGTGGCGCATCCGCGAATGTTGGACGAACTGCTTTAGAAGCAGGTTGGCGTGGTCGATTTTTCTGCCTGTAGCGAAAGGCCAGTATGAGCCTACGCCTTCGCTGGTCATGCCTTCGGTGTCAACGATACTGGGATTGTCGTGTCCGCGAGGGGACACCAGACGCCACAGCCAAGCAAGCGCGGGCGGAAGCAGATGGAACATGCCTATAATTCCATACGTGGGGCGCTCTTTCGTGCAAGGAGGGGTGCGAACTCCGAAGCTGCGGATATCGACCGACACGGAATCGGAGACTGCCTTTGGAAAAGACTCTCTTGGTATGATTACGCGCGGGTTGGGACAGGGGGCGCCGGGCGCGTCCTGAATGTGTTCCCATATTAGCGCTCGGCTGCCCGGAACAGTGTCGATGTTTAGGAACAAAAGATTTGTGGGCGGTTCGGCGGTAAGCCTTTCTAGATTCAAGTCCGTGCCGTAATGCTCAATGTGGTTGACTCGTATGAACCATGCGTCTTCAGCGTCGCAAACGCGCATTTTTCCGGAATCGTTCTGAATAGATGGGTGACACATAGCCATGTCGTCCGTGACGGCGAGCAGTTCGCAGCTTCTGGGGACTTCAAGAAATACACTTTCGCCGGTTATGATGTTTTCTCCGAGCAGAAGCCTGCCGTCCGGGCGGCGGTGCGCCTGCTCTAGCATTTCACTTTTGCCTCCGCCGCTGGCGCCCTCATGCATGATGGTCATTATGTTGTCGTACGGGGTGACCACTTGAACAGTCGAACAGTGCGCGGTAATCCAGCCTTCCCGCTCGCCTAGCGCGAGCAGGGCTCCGTAAATCCCCTTCTTTGCGCTGGGACCCGGATACAGGTTAAAAGAGAACACTTCGTGCAGATTCTCCTTCCTGTTGTGAGCCACCACTTGACGGCCTTCAAAGCGCGTGTGCCTGAACATCGGCGCGACATACAGAATAACGCGCGGCGAGTAGTCATCGGGAATGTCGCTCAAAGGAATAATTCCTTGTAGCATCGCCAACCCTAGCGCGAAAAATCCGGTGTTCTCAGGCGCGACGGCAAGAGCTTCGAAACCCATTCCCGGCCGGCCTGCGACAAACGCGTATGCTGCAAGCTTCTGTTCTGCCAGCCAGTCGAATACCTCCGCCCTCAATGGATCAAAATCCTCGCCGTATCTCTCCTTGAAAGTTTCTTTGTCCGTCGGCGACGAATCAGCGATTAACATGCAATCCGGGTCGCGCCTTCTCATGTAAGGTTCGGTGTAATTAACCGCAACTCCGTTCCTGACACGCATCACTTCAGCCTCGACCACGCGAGTTCCGTCCGGCAATTCGCTACAGACCTTCATCATTCTGCTTCCGGGCCCGCCGCACGCAATATCTATCAGTTCGTCAATGCCGCTTGCGACTCGCACACCCGGACTTGCTTCAAATACGCGCCGCAACTCTTCGGGCGGATTAAGCTTTTTCCATGCAGGCGCATCCATAACTAGTTGTGATGCCGCCCTAGCATACACATCGCGCTCTTTTGATTGACTATATTCTCTCATGACTTTCCGCCTTTCGCTTGTTTTGCAGCAATCAAATGGCTCTCAACGTCAATTGTTTCCTTCATCATCTATTCTCGTAAAAAACAAAAAACCGGACGAAGCTATTCTTGCTTTCATCCGGCTTCACTTCCGCTTGACTCAGGAATCGAACCGAGCGGACTTGAAACAAAATAAAAAACCACCGGATGCATTCACCGCCGGTGGCCTATAATTCAACTGGCTAATACTACTGCCCCTTGAATACCTGCCTTTGTTTTCCTTCGCCTAAAAGAATAATAATTTTACGTTTTTTGTCAAGAAAACTATTTCTTCATTGTCTAAATATTTTTCGCAAATCATTCTGCAGCCAACACAAGAGAATCCATTACAAAGATAATAACGCGCTCTCCGGTATGAGTGCTGATATCCGTATGAAGACTTTTCACTTTTCTGTTCGTAATATCTTGAATAACTATCTCGAGCAGCGTTCGTCCCTTTTCGATCAGTTTTGTTCGCACCTGTTTTATGAGAGCCTGACCATCAGGGTCGCCTTCGGACTTCGCCAAATGCTTCTCTGCCGGGGTAAGAACACCGCTCAACCTTACTAAAATCATGTCGTCAATTATGTATGTTTTGGTTTCCTCCGGCCCGCGCCCCATATACTCCTTTTCAAATTTCACAATGGCTTCGCTGATGTCGGCCTCAATCTGGCCTTTTGTCCTAATCATATCTAACCCCTCCGTTTATAATATTTTGCCATATATGTGGATTGTTTGCTTGTTTTGTTGAATTACTAACGTGAACGCCTTTTAACAGTAATCCGAATCCATATGCAATCCTTAGTTTTCATCAATAATCATTCAAAAGTGAAAACTCTTCCCTGCCATTTTCTCACGCTAGCGCCGAATTCGAAACTTCGCTTCCGCTTTTGGCGCTGGCATGAAATGTTTTGAAAGGGATTTTAAGGGAAAACTTTTTCAAAAGTTTCCCCTTAACCGCAGGAGGCCGCCGCAGAACCTCCCTCTTGCTCGCTTAATCGTCTTGGCGCATCCAACTGCGCATGATTTTCGCCATTTCCTCTGCGGGGAAGTTCAGGCCTTTGATGGATTGGTCGGCATCGCGGATAAGCTGTTTGCGTTCCTGTTCGGCGGACTCGCGCCTGATAGCCGCGCTCCGGCGCTTCTTATTCTTTTCGTTGTCGTACCCGAACGGCACGACCGCGAAATCTCTTTTAAGCCTCAAAAGCCTGTCGAGTGTTTCGCTCTGTGTGACGCGTCTCGGTAGCGCCGCTCGTCTTTTCATAATCCGTTTCTCCCCTTGCGCCGGGCCGCGCGCGCGGCCGTTTACGGATATTCATTATACCATCTCCGCGCCGGTGAATGAGCGCCGGAGAGAGGTTTTTTCGTCCGGGCCGCGCGGGCCTCAGGGCGCCTCAGAACAGAAATTCCGCTATCTGCACCGCGTTCAGCGCCGCGCCTTTTCTCAGGTTGTCCGCCACCACCCACATATCGTACCCGCACTCGACGGACGGGTCTTTCCTCAGCCTGCCCACGTAAACGTTGTCCGTTCCCGCAAGCTCCACGCTCAGCGGATACGTCCGCCTGTTCGGGTCGTCCGCGGTCGGAGCCGGGTCGTCTATCATCGTCAGCCCCGGCGACTTCGACATCAGCGCACGCAACGCGTCCACGCTCAACGGCTTCATCGTCTCCACGTTCACGCTCTCCGCGTGACAGGTGTACACCGGAACCCTTACGCATGTGGCGCTCACCGCCAGATTCGGGTCCGAGAATATCTTCTTCGTCTCGTTCACCATCTTGATTTCTTCTTTGGTGTATCCGTTCTCCATGAATTTATCAATGTGCGGCAGCACGTTGAACGCTATCTGTTTGGGATACACGGCAGGTTTGACCTTCTTGCCGGCGACAATCGTCTTCACCTGCGTCTGCAATTCCTCGATGGCCTCTTTGCCGGTTCCTGACACAGACTGATACGTCGTGACGACCACGCGCTTGATCCCCAGCTTGATATATATCGGTTTGAGGGCGACGCACAACTGGATGGTCGAGCAGTTCGGGTTGGCTATCATGCCCTGATGTTTCTTTATCTGTTTGATGTTCACTTCCGGGACGATGAGGGGCACATCGGGCCGCATCCTGAAGAAGCTGCTGTTGTCAATGACCACCGCGCCGCGCCTGACCGCTTCCCAGCCGAACTCCTGCGAGGCCGTTCCGCCGCCTGCGAACAACGCGAGGTCCACCCCGTTGAACAGCGAGTCTTTAGTCTCTTTGACGGGCACGCTGGCGCCTTTGAATTTAACTTTCTTGCCGACGCTGTTCTTTGTGGCCAGCGGTATAAGCTGTTTGACCGCGAACTTCCTCTGTTCGAGGGTCTTTATCATTTCCTGTCCGACAAGCCCCGTGGCGCCCACCACGGCAACGATGTATTTTGACAATTTTCCGACCTCCGCAAAAGTTGGTCCCGGACGCGTCCGGAGATTCTGCCAGCTTCGCCGAAAGAACCGGCGCGTTCATTTTATATAAAACGCGACACGGGCCGGCGCTCTCCGCGCCCGCGCCCGCCGCGTCGTCTTCATCCCCTTATGTATTTCACCAGCGCCGTCCTGTTCCTCGGCCCGTCGAACTCGCAGAAAAACACCGACTGCCATGTCCCCAGAACCAGCCTGCCGCCGGACACCAGAACCGTCGCCGACGCGCCCACAAGGCTGCTCTTGATGTGCGCCGGTGAGTTGCCTTCTGCGTGCCTGTAGTCGCCCCTGTCAGGCGCTATCTTCTCCAGCCCCATCAGCAAATCCCTAACCACATCCGGGTCCGCGTTCTCGTTTATCGTCACTCCCGCCGTCGTGTGCGTCACATACACGCTGCACAACCCCTCGTCAGCGCCCATCTTCTTCAACTCGGCTTCCACCTCCCGCGTTATGTCTATCATCTGACATCTCGCGGCGGTCCTCACCGTTATCTTTCCCGTCACTTTTCAACTCTCCGGCCTGCGCCGGGCCTTTCTTTTCTGTCCGTTTTGTTGTTTTCTCTGCTTTTTCTCTGCTTTTTTTCTTTTTTTCGCGTAATTTTCACTTATTATCGACTGAATGTTTGTAATTGACAAGTCCTGTAATCAATTTCGGGAAAAAATAAGTGGATTTCTGCGGCATTACCTGATGCGCGCGGGCCACCTTTTCCAGCGCGTCTATTCCGACCGGGGAGAGGTAAACCGCTATGTCCTGTTCGCCGGACTCCACCGCCGCGCAAACCTTCGTCGGGTCTATCTCGTAACTGATATGGTTAAGCAAGTCCTCATTCGACTCAACGAGGGCGTGTATCACCATCTCCTGACATATCGTTACATTCAAATTTCTCAGTGTTTCGTGCGTGTTTTGTATTTCGGAATTCGCCGCCACCGCCTTCGCTTTCGGTTCCAGACAATAGAAATTCCGCCCCATCTGCACGCTTATCGCGCAGGATTTTCTATCCCCGTTGATGAGACAATCGGAATCTTCGCGGTTTATCGCTTTTATGTCAAACCCTTCGGAAAGCTTGTCAAGAACCTTCTTTTCGTCGAAACCGGGCAGGTTGCGCAACATCCTGTGCGCGGCAAGTATGGAAAGCCCCTCGTCCTGCGCGCTCACAAGATACATCAGCACATAATTATGAGGCCCGTCCGCCCCTTCCGCTCCCAACTCGGCGTTCTTCATCTTGGAGTATTCGAGCGCGGTTTCGTACCTGTGGTGTCCGTCCGCTATATAGATTTCCCGGCCCTTCATCGCCTCGACGATATTCTCGACCGACTTCTGGTCCGTCACCGTCCACAAAGTCCGCGTCGCGCCGTCGTCGTGCCTGAAATTCCAGTCCGGCAGCCTGCGGTCAACCACTTCCTTGAGCAGCGACCCCACCTTGTTCTTGGTGTCCGAATAAAATGAGAACACCGGATTGAATTGAGTCCCGGTGGCCTTCAGCAGCGCCATCCTGTCTTTTTTGTGTTTGGGGAAAGTCTTTTCGTGTGGGAAAACCACCCCGCCGCCGAACTCTTCCAGCTTCACTACCGCGATGAACCCGCGCCGTATCCGTCTGTATCCTTCCCAGTCGATGAAGTAGTCTTCGACGACATAGACGGCGGGTTTCGACTCGACGACCATCACGCCGTCCCGCTCCCAGCTTTCGAGCAGGGCCGCCGCCGCCGCGTACTTGCCCTCTCCCTCGTCCTTTGAATAGTCCACCCTGACGATGTTGAACTCGCTGCGAGCGTAAAGTTCCTCTCGCTCCTCAGGCGTTATCACGTCGTACGGGGGCGCGACCAGCGAATATATGCCGCCGACCTTCGGCCTGTGATATCTGAGCGCCCTGAAAGGTTTGATGTCTGCCATTGGATGCTGAAACTCCGTTCCCGATAAACTCGATAAATTAGATTTGCCCGCCAAGCCCCATCAGGCTCTTGGTCTCATCGACGGTTTTGCGGGCGATCGCCCTGCATTTCTCCGCCGCCGCCATCAGGCTGTCGCGGACATATTCAGGTTTCTTTTCCAGTTCCGCGCGCCGCTCCCTTATGGGGGCGACGACTTTCTCAAGGTTTGCCGCCAGAATCTTCTTGCAGTCGATACAGCCGATTCCGGCGGTGGTGCAGCCCTGCCTTATTTCCGCCAGTTGTTCGTCTCCGGTTACAAGTTCGTGGTAGCTGTAGATGTTGCATTTGAAGGGGTCTCCGGGGTCGGAGCGGCGCTGCCGGGCCTCGTCCGTTTTCGCCGGGCGCAGCTTTTCCCACACCGCCTCCGCCGGCTCCGTCAGCCCGATGAAATTGTTCATGCTCTTGCTCATCTTGCCGACTCCGTCCAGCCCCATCACCCTCTTGCCCCGCCCGATTATCGTCTTCGGCTCGGCGAAATACTGTCCGAACTTCGTGTTGAACCTGCGCGCCACTTCCCGCGTGAACTCAAGGTGCTGCGCTTGGTCCTCTCCCACCGGAACAGCGTCCGCCCGGTAGATAAGTATGTCCGCCGCCTGCAGTATCGGATAGTTCAACAGGCCCGCGCTGATATTTTCCCAGCCGTGCTGCTGGCGCTTGTCCTTGAACTGCGTCATCCGGAACAGCTCGCCGAGCGGAGTTGCGCAGTTTAGCAGCCAGCAAAGCTCGGTGTGTTCCGGCACATGGCTCTGCACGAACAACGTGCAGCGTTCCGGGTCCAGCCCGGCGGCCATATTGTCCAGCGCCGCCTCCCGTATCCGCCCCGGCAGCAACGCCGCGTCATACGGCGCGGTTATCGCGTGGTAGTCCACTATCGAAAAGAAACACTCGTACTCGTCCAGCAGTTTCACCCAGTTCTCTATGGCCCCGAAATAGTTTCCGAGATGTATCGTGCCGCTTGGCTGTATGCCGCTGAGAATTCGTTTTTTGCTCATTGTCGCCTACTTCTCCGAGGTGGATTGCGCCGCTCACATCGACCGCATCAGGTTTGCCATCTCTATAGCCGAGCACGCCGCGTCGAAGCCCTTGTTGCCCGCCTTCGTTCCGGCGCGCTCCACCGCCTGATCTATCGTGTCGGCAGTGATGATTCCGTAGATGACCGGAACGCCCGTCTGCAGCGTAACCGTGCTCACTCCGCGCGTCACCGAATTGCACACGTGCTCGAAGTGCGGCGTGCCGCCCCGGATTACCGCCGCGAGGCATATCAGCGCGTCGTACTTCTTGCTCAGCGCCATCCGCTGCGCCACCACCGGTATCTCCATCGCCCCCGGAACCCACGCCACGTCTATGTCGTCCGCGTTCGCCCCGTGCCTGATCAGCCCGTCCATCGCCCCTTCCAGCAGCCTCGTCGTGATGAAATCGTTGAACCTCCCGATTGCCACCCCGAACTTCAACCCGGATGCCGTCAGTTTTCCTTCAAAATTGTTCGCCATTTCGTTTCTCCTTCCCGGTCGTTAAATGTCGAGCAGATGTCCCATCCGCTCTTTCTTCGTCTTGAGATAACCCTTGCTCTGCTCCGTCGGCTCCACCTCTATCGGCAGCCGCTCCACTATCTTTATCCCGTAACCCTCTAGACCGACAACCTTCTTCGGGTTGTTCGTCAGCAGAGCGATTTTCCTTATTCCGAGGTCCGCAAGAATCTGCGCCCCCGTTCCGTAATCCCTCAAATCAGCCGCAAACCCCAGTTTCTCGTTCGCCTCCACCGTGTCGCAACCGTTGTCCTGCAACTCGTATGCCTTTATCTTGTTTGAAAGGCCGATGCCCCGGCCCTCCTGCCTCATGTACAACAACACGCCCCGCCCCTTCTCCGCTATCATGTCCAGCGCGCGCTGAAGCTGAACCCCGCAGTCGCAACGCCTCGAATGAAACACGTCTCCCGTCAAACACTCCGAATGGACGCGCACCATCACCGTCTCTTCATGGTCGAACGGCTCGCCCATCACAAGCGCGATGTGATGCTTCTCCTCGCGGGCGGTGTTCTCGTATGCGATGGCGCGGAAATCCCCGAAATCCGTCGGCAGGTTCGCCGCCCCCACCCTCCGCACCAGTTTCTCATTTTTGAATCTATAGTCGATAAGGTCTTTTATCTGGAAGATTTTCAGGTCGTGGAGCTTTGCGAACTCCGCAAGTTCCGGCAGCCGCGCCATAGAACCGTCGTCATTCATAATCTCGCAAATTACGCCCGCCGGAGCCAGACCCGCCATTCGCGCCAAATCCACCGCCGCCTCAGTATGCCCCGCCCTCGCCAGAACCCCGCCCGGCTTCGCCGCCAACGGGAACAAATGCCCCGGCTTCGCCAAATCCTCCGGCTTCGTCCCCTCGTCTATCAGCGCCTTCACCGTCACCGCCCTGTCCGCCGCCGATATCCCCGTCGTCGTCCCCTTTGCCGCGTCCACAGACACCGTGAACGCCGTGCTATGCTTCTCCGTGTTGTCCGCCACCATCAACCGCAACTCCAAATCCCGGCATCTCTGGTCAGACAACGGCACACACACCAGCCCCCGCGCGTGCTTTATCAGGAAATTTATATGCTCAGCCGTACATTTTTCCGCCGCGACAATCAAGTCGCCTTCATTTTCCCGGTCATCATCGTCCACAACAATAACAAACTTGCCGTCCTTTATGTCCTTCACCACTTCTTCAACCGTCGAAAACTCTACCATCGGCCACTCCCCGCTTCCTGCTCATTCATCAAAAAAGCCAATAATGAAGCCGTTTTTACAGCCGCCCGCCGTCTCCGCCCACACATAAACCAGACACGGAAAACCGCCATTTAAACGCAAATTATATCATTATTTTTTTCACATTCAATTGATTTCACTATATTCAGTAAATATTTTTTCTATAAAAAATCCAAAAACAAAAAAACTTACAACACGATAAGAACCCGAATCCAAACAAGCCGAAAAGCCGCCCGGCACATCGCCCCCTGTTCCACCCCCCCCCCAGAATTTTCCCCTTTGTGCCTTCGTGCCTCCGTAGTTTATATCGCCTCTTTTCCCCCACCTTGCGCGCTCAGTTGCTTTTATGATAATCTCTAAACATGCGCCATTATTCAGATGACACAAAAAGTTTAGGAAAAGGGGTTTGGCCCGCATTTTTTACCAATGCGGGCAGAAATCGAAGAAAGGGAAGAGATACAAGGCGAATCGAGCGAGAACGAGGGAGCATACTGTTCCGTATGTGACCGAGTTCGAGTTGATGATTCAACGACATAGATCGCCCTTTATTCGATTTATCGGATTTTCTCTGAAAAAACCGGGCAGGGAAACAACCCTTTTTCATAGGGTTTTTCCCCAATCGCCAACGGCGCAAAATCTCTGTTTTTTTATTTATTGAAAGGACACATCCAATGAGCGAAAACGCGGACGCCATCAAATACCTGCCACTCAGAGCCCAAAAACGAGCCATAAGCGACACCGAAGCGTGGGCCATCCTCCAATCGCCGGACACAACATACGGATTTCTCGGCACGCACGGATTAGCCGCAGAGGACAACATGCCATACGTTATCCCGATGAATTTCGCCGCCGATGCCGACGCCCGCGCAATCTACCTTCACACCACCATCGACGCCGCCAGCAAGCGAAACCGCGCCATCGCGGAAAACCCGCGCGCGACATTTGTCGTCGTCGGGCCGGATGCCGCCATGACGAGCGACGGTTCCGGCCTTGCCTGCAAATTTTCCATGAATTTCACATCCGTGATGGTGTTTGGAACAATCGCGAAAATAGAGACCCCCGCAGAAAAAGCTCGCGCGCTCAACTTCCTCATGAAACAAAAAGCCCCCGGGCACACAGTATCCGACGTCGCCGAGCCGCACACATACATAACCACCATCTACGCCCTATCCGCAACCCACATCTCCGGATCTAGGAAATAAACAAAATAGTAATGAGTTTATTATGGATAATAATTTGCTGAATGATTCTATAATAAGAGGGAGATGGCAATAATGGCGATACCAGATTTTCAGAGTCTAATGTTACCCATATTAAAACTTTCAGCAGATGGTGAAGAACACTTGATGAAGAACGCCGTTGAAAAACTCGCGGACGAATTTAAATTAAGTGAAGAAGAAAGAAAAGTAATGCTACCAAGCAGACGCGCTTTTCTTTTTTATAATCGTGTGGCTTGGGCTAAATATCATCTTTCATTAGCTGGATTACTAGAATCTACTTCACGTGGTGTATTTCGCATTACTCAACGAGGAATAGATTCAATTTTAGAGAATCCTAAGAAAATCAATTTGAAATATTTATCAAGATACCCTGAATATGCTGAAGCAAGAAAGAATAACAAAGAAGAAAAACTAGTTTCAAAAGAAATTCAGCTTGACAGATCCGAATCAACACCAGAAGAATTGCTAGAAGAAGGTTATTTGTCGATTAGGCAATCATTGGCTCAAGATATTCTCGCAAACATTAAGAGATGTTCGCCAAGCTTTTTTGAAAGAACAGTGATAGATCTGCTATTAAAAATGGGATATGGCGGGTCAAGAATTGAATCTGGAAAAGCGGTCGGCAAAAGTGGCGATGAGGGCATTGATGGAATTATAGATCAAGACAGACTTGGATTAGATAGTATTTATATTCAAGCAAAAAAATGGGATGACAATCCAGTCGGCAGACCAGAGATTATGAAATTCGCTGGAGCTATTCAAGCAAAAAAGGCAAAAAAAGGAGTTTTTATAACAACTAGCAGATTTACAAAAGAAGCACACGGTTTTGTTGGTGATATCGACAGCAAAATTATTCTTATTGATGGCGAGAAATTAGCTGAATTAATGATAGATTTCAATGTGGGAGCCTCAACTCAAATTGTTTTTGAAATTAAGAAAATAGATACTGATTATTTTCTTGAGGAATAGATTCGATAGATATATTGAGACCAGATTAAACCGCAGACATTTTGCAAGATTCATTTGACGCGAATTCTGCGGAATAGCTCTTGATGGCAAAACAGATGTCATGCTCCGAAGACAGGGTTGTTTCATATATCATTATCGTTACTCTAAAACTTCTAAGATTTCTCGCCTCGTTTGAAAATTTTGCGGAAATCTCGTAATCTCCCGCTCGGCCTCCCCCCGCATCAGCCAAGGCGGATTCGCGATTTGTGAAAATGTGGTTTGCTGCGGCTTGTTAATTAGAATTCCGGGACGGGCTTATGTGTGGGACGCGCCCCGATTGTCGGTCGCATGGGTGACAAGTTTTTGCAGGGCGGCGGAAAGAGGGCACAGGCAGCACGCGAAGAAGGCGCGTTGCTTTTGCACCCACAAGCAAAAAACGCTTGAAGGTGGCGCCCGGATGGGTAGGTTTTCATGGCGGGAAAATGATTCAACACCCCCAAAGCAGCGCATAGGATCAAGCAGCGCATAGGGTCAGGCTGAGACTTTTGACGGTTTTCTGTTTGCTGATAGGCTATTTATGCGTTTGGAGCGAGTGAAAATGGGTTCCCGCTTTCGCGGGAATGACGGCATGAAAAGAAAAGGGAATGACGGCATAAGAAACTGATCGAATAATGGCAAAGAAGAAAAATGAGGGTAAAAGGAAATAGAGGAATGAGGGTGGCGGGAATGGGTATTCATGGTGGGCGCGGGAGCCGGGAATGAATTCCCGAAGGGGCAAAGCGACAATGAATTGTCGCACTCCAAAGCGCGCGGAATGTGGCGCGCGTTATCAGCGCAAATGCATACGAGTAGCGGGTAGGTCTTAATGGAGGGAAAATGATTCGACTCCCCCAAAACGAGTTTGAGGAGTGGCGCCACAACCCTGTTGTGGGCGCTTGCGAAAACGGGGGGGACTGGCAGCGCGCTTTCCTGCGATGCCTGTACCCTCTTTTCGCTTCTAACCACACCGCAGCAAATAGATGATCATCCATCGTTGCCAAGGTCTCCTTGGCAACGATGATAATGCGCCTTGCGCCTCGCATTTCATCCGCTGTGAACAATCGCTCTTGAATCCCAATGACTGATTCGGGTTTATTTATGACCAAGATTGCTCCGAAAACCCTTTCCCAACATCTTTTCACATGAGCGCTGCGAAGCGAGGGCGCGAACGCGCCCGCTTCGCCGCGCGCATTGAAACGTTTTGAAAGGAATTTTAAGGGAAAACTTTTTCAAAAGTTTTCCCTTAATCTTTTTCCTTTGCCTTTGCGGGCGTTGTTCAGACAGGCCATTCGTATTTGATTTTATCGAGCGCGGCGGAGGCTTCCTGAGAGTGGTCGCCGTCCGGATCGATGGAGAGGCAGAGTTTAAACCTGATGGCGGCTTCAAGTTGCTGACCGGATTCGAGGCATGCGCGGGCGATCCAGAAGTGCGGGTCTGCGTTTTCAGGGTCAAGCTCGGACGCGCGCCGCCACGCGCTCACCGCCTCGTTCGCCTCGCCGAGCATGTAGTAGGCGTTGCCGAGGTTGAGAAACGTTTCGGGCAATTCCGGGTTGACGTCAGCCGCGTTGTTGAAGAGGTCGAGCGCGCGGCGGTAGTCTTCGTCTTCGTAATAGATTTCTCCCAGAGCGTTGAGCGCGTCTGCGTTTTCCGGGTCGAACCGGATAGCCAGATTCAATTCGTCGACGGCGTCCTGAAAAGGCATGTTCGGATGATTGCGGCAAGCGTTGGCGAGGTTGAGGTGGGCGTTTGAGTATCCGGGGACAGCGGCGAGAGCGCGGCGGAACGCGGCGATTGCGGCGTCCCAGTCCTCGTTGTCCGAGTGGAGCAATCCGATGGCGTTGTGGGCGGGCGCGTGTTCGGGGTCGATCTCGACCGCCCTTTCGTACATCCGCATCGCCATATCCTGCATATCGTTGTCGTCGTAGAGATTGCCGAGCTCATAAAGTGTTTCAGGGTTGTCGGTTTCGATGTCCGCCGCTTTTTTCATAGCGTCGAGCGCGCCGGCGGAGTCGCCGTCCTCGGAGAGGATTTTTCCGAGAAGCTCGAAAGCGGGAGCGAAGGAGGGATGTTCGGAATTGATGTCGCGCAGCATGGAGACAGCCTTGGCGCGCTGCCCGTCGTTGACATAAAACGAAGCGAGAGCGAATTTGACTGTCGGGGAGCCGGGGTCGGCGTCGAGCGCTTTCTCGTACATGAACAGCGCCTCGTCGCGCATCTTCAGATACATGTAGCAGCTTCCCAGCAGCCGCATCGCGTCAGCGTCCTTGAAAGAGCCGCGCAGTTTTTCCTTCGCCTCGCTGATTGTCGCGTCAATATCGTCCTGTCTTGCCATAAAGCAACCTCCGCGCGCCTCCGCGCCGTTGTTTTCGGGATGTCCTATCGTTTGCGCCCGCGCATCTCGTCCAGCATGTCTGAAATGACGTCGCGCAGGCGTTCGGATTCGCGGACGTTGACCTCTCTGTCGTCCGCCGCCGCCGGGTCCACTCTAAACGGCTTGCCGATTCTGACCCGAACCTTGACGGGGAGCGCGGACGGTATCCAGAAGCCTTTGTCCGGCCCGCCCCAGTCGTGGTAGTTGATGATGTTGGCGACCACCCAGCGTGTTCCGGTCATCGCAACCGGCAGAATCGGAACGCCCGCCTGAGCCGCCAGCCTCGTGGCCCCCGGCTTGAACTCGTCCAGTTCGTCCCCGCCGGGCCGTATCCAGTGTTTGATCGTCCCTTCGGGAAATATCACGCACAGCTCGCCCGACTTCAGCAGGTCTCTCAATGTGTCGAGTTTTTCGCGGACTTCGTTTTTATCCTCCGCCACGCCGTAGCTTTCGTGTATCGGGTGCATAGTTCCGATGCGGGAAAACAGCGGGCCGACAAGCGGCATCTCCGCGATCCCGTGCCACGCCAGAAAGTGCATCACCCTGTCCTCCACCGCCGCGCCGAGGAAGAACGGGTCGGAATAGTTCGTATGGTTCGGGCAGACGAGCGCGCCGCCGGACGGTATGTTTTCCGTCCCCGACACCTCCATCCTGTTGTTGAACTTTAAGAACGCGGCCAGCGCGTCTCGAATCATGAAATAAAGTTTTTCGTCCGCCATAATTTCGTCTCCGATTAGTTATTATTTCTCCGCGCCGCCTATGGGATACGCGCCGTGCCTGCGCGCCGCGCGGAACATCGCTATAGCGTTTTCCGGCTTAACGTCCGGGTGAATCGTGTTGGAAGACGACAGGATGTATCCGCCGCCGGGAGCCGCGATTTCTATGGTCTCCTTCACCGTCCGCTCGACTTCCTCCACGCTGCCGGAAGTGAGCAGGTCGACGCAGTCGATGTTGCCGATGACGCAGGCGCGGCCCGCGCACTTCTTCTTCGTCTCGCCGATATCCATGCACTGCGGCTGTATCGGATGCACGGCGTCGAACCCGATTTCGAGCAGGTCGTCGAGGATGGCGTTGAGGTTGCCGTCGGAATGTTTTATTGCGGGCAGCCCGGCCGCGTGGACGACATCCACAATCTCTTTATATCTCGGTTTGAGATATTCCCTGAAATGAGCGGGGGACATGATGGTCGCCTCGTTCATGGCGATGTCGCCGGGCAGCACGACCGCGTCCACCCCGGCGGCGACCGCTCTCTCGAACACCGCGAGGCAAATCTCTGTGGCGAGCTTGGCGGTGTCGTGGGCGAACGACGGATTGTCGATGTACGCGATGAGCGTGTTAATCATCTCGCCGCGCAAAGCCCAGCTTATCTTGAACGGGTCGGGCATCATCAGCACGTTTGCGATTCGGCCCTTGAAATGCGATTTTGCGAACATAGCGGCCATGAGCCACGAGTCGTCGACTTTGGGAGGCTTGTAAGATTTGAGGTCGGCGGGAGTTTTTATCGGGCCGTCGAAAGGGATGGGGTCGCCGTGCCAGCCGACATGCTGGATGACGCCGAGCCTGTCCTTTATGATGTCGCCCTCGATGTGTTCGCGCCCTAGCAGAGTCGGCATAGTCAGCCCGTCTAGGTCAAGCTCCTCGGCTATGAGAAACAGCGCGCGCATTATCGCCACAAGGTCGTTCGCGTCCATCTGATGAAGCAGTTTCAGAGGCGGTACGTTGTCAGTGAAATGCTTGGCGATGTTGACTATGCTCGGCTCGTTGAAAGCGAGGTCCCAGATGGGGACCATATCCGGCGTCCCTCTGTTCAGCGCGGTCAGGAATCTTTCTTTTCCGGTCATGACGCGGAGCCCCCGTTCTTAGTTTTCTGTTTAGCAACAACGCGCCGCGCCGCGTCCGCCACCGCGCCGGGGACGAAGCCGAACTTCTTGAACAGGGCGGAAGCCGGGCCGGAGGCCCCGAAGCCGTCCATGCCGACAATCTCGCCGTCAAGCCCTGCGTATCTTTCCCAGCCAGTGCGTATGCCCGCTTCAACGGCGACTCGCGCGCGGACGGCGTCCGGCAGCACGCTCTCTTTGTATTCGGGCGTCTGGGCGTCGAACAGTTCCCAAGACGGCATGGACACCGCGCGGGCGTTAACGCCCTCGTCCACGAGCGCGCGGGCGGCTTCGAGAGCGATTTCCACTTCGGAGCCGGTGGCGATGATTATCGCGTCCGGCGCGCCTTCCCTCGCCTGCCACAACGTGTACGCGCCTTTGTGAAGATTGGCGGCAGACGGATATTCAGCGCGGTCAAGACACGGCAGGTTCTGCCTAGAAAGCACAAGCGCGGTCGGCCCGGACGAGTTCAACAGAGCCGCGCGCCACGCTTCGACCGTCTCCGCCGCGTCCGCAGGCCGGATCACCGTCACGTTCGGCATCGCGCGCAGCGACATCAGATGTTCCACCGGCTGGTGCGTCGGCCCGTCCTCCCCCACGCCTATGCTGTCGTGCGTGAACACGTATATCACCCGGACGCCCATAATAGCCGCCAACCTTATGGACGGCCTCATGTAGTCGGCGAAAGTGAAGAACGTGCCCGCGTACGGAATCAAGCCGCCGTGCAGCGCGATCCCGCCGCACACGGCCGCCATCGCGTGTTCTCTGACGCCGAAATGGATGTTATTCGCCGCGCGGTCGGTCGCGCTGAAGCTTCCGGACGCGGCCAGCCGCGTGTTGTTGCTGGGGCCGAGGTCGGCGGAGCCTCCGATTAGGTTCGGCAACTTTGCGAACAGCGCGTTCAGGGCCTTGCCCGACGCCGCCCGCGTCGCCATCGGTTTTGAGTCTGCGGGGATAACTCCCTCAAGCACCGACTCCCATCCTTGCGGCAACTCGCCTTTCATCGCGGACAAGAATTCCTTCGCGTCCGCCGGATAAAGTTTTTCATAAACCGAGAACAGCTTCGACCATTTAGACTCGGCGCGTTTGCCGCGGGCGACCGCCTTGCGCATGTGAGCGGCCACTTCCAGCGGCACGATGAATTCCGGTTCGAGCGGCCAGCCGAGCGCCTTCTTGGTGGCGACCGCGTTGTCCGCTCCCAGAGGCGAGCCGTGGGATTTCTCGCTATCCTCCAGCGGGCTGTGCCGCCCGATGATGGTCTTGCAGATTATGAGAGACGGCTTGGAGGCATCCCTGCGCGCGCGGCGCAGCGCCTTTCTCACCGCCGGGATGTCGAACCCGTCCACCGGCCCTATCACCTGCCAGCCGAGGGCTTTGAACTTCGCCGCCACATTCTCTCCGAACGCCAGACTCGTGCGGCCTTCGATCTGAATTCCGTTGTCGTCGTAAAGGCAGATGAGTTTGCCGAGAGCGAGATGCCCCGCCAAGCTTGCCGCCTCGGTGGAAAGGCCTTCCTGAATGTCGCCGTCAGAACAGACGACATACGTGTTGTGGTCCACGATATTGAAGCCGGGTTTATTGAAGCGGGCGGCGAGCCGCGCCTCCGCGAGCGCCATCCCCACCGCGTGCGCCAGCCCCTGCCCCAGCGGCCCTGTCGATATCTCCACGCCCGCCGCAAGGTCACGCTCCGGATGCCCCGGCGTCCTGCTACCAAGCTGCCGGAAGTTTCTCAACTCGTCCAGCGGCAGGTCGTAACCCGACAGATGCAGCAGCGAATACAGCAGCATCGACGCATGCCCGGCGGACAACGCGAACCTGTCGCGGTCCGGCCACTCCGGGTTCGCCGGGCTGTGCTTCATGAACCCGTCGAAAAGCGCGTATCCCATCGCGGCCATTCCGAGCGGCGCGCCGGGATGCCCCGAATTGGCCTTCTGCGTGGCGTCCACCGCCAGCATCCTTATCGTGTTCACGCATTTGATTTCCAGTTCCGTTCCGATGTCTTTCATCATTTGCCGTCCCCCGTTCGATGTTGATACGCTTTGCTGATTTTAGTTAAATGACTATAGATAGTAAATAACCCGCGTTTCCTGCCGTTGCGGATGAAATTCCCGCAGGTCGCAATCGGCGTCTCACGGCAACGCGCCTTCCGGCTCTGCTCGGTAACCCGCAAGCTCTGTAAAAACAGTTCCCGCCTGCCGTTCGCCGTCAATCACCGCCTCCGCTCTGCCGGAGCCCGCCCATACTGCGCGCAGAGGGCCGAACACCCGCGTCTCCTGATAAGGCATATCCTGCCTGATAGTCAGATGCGCGCGCAGCGACGGGATGGCGACCGCCCAGTCGAGCGGATAAACGACTCCCGTGTCCGGGCTTGTCCACGTATTGAGCGGCTCGACCACGATGTCCCTCACGACTGAAACGCGCCCGTCTCCCCATTTGACAGTCGCCAGTCGGTGAAACCGCTCCCCGGTGTCCGGCCTGCGGAAGATTAACAGGCTCATGTCCGTTCCGTCTTCGAGTTGGACGCGGAACCAGTCCCATCCCGCCGGATTCGCCGCATCGCCAAGCGCGCCGTACTTATGGTCGTACCACAACACGCCGCGCGCGCGCCGCGTCTCTCCGCCTATCCTCAGGCGCCCCTTCGCCGCCATGCGCGGAAATGAATACAAAAACAAATCCCCGCCGTGTTCCAACCCGACGACGCCGTCGCCGCCCGCGAACATCGGCCCCCGCTCCGGCTTCATCTCAAGCTCCGCCTCGAACGCTCCGTCCGTCAGCCTCGCGCCGTATCTCCAGTCCTCCCAGTCGCGTCCGGGGCTTTTCTCGTTTACGAAATAATTCCCGTCGAACCTCAGCCCAAGCGCCTCGCCCATCACCGTCGGCTCCTCTTTCATAAACCTGTGATTCTTTTCGATTTCGCTCTCGTCGGATATGTCGGGAGACAACGCGAAGCGGACGTCCCCCGGAAGCGCGGCAACCGCCGACTTCATCGTCGCGGCAGCCGATTTCTCGACAAGCGAGCCGCTGTGGAACCGGCCTTCGTCTTTCTCCGAAAGGCAATAATACATGAAACGGGCGTCAGGCAGGCCGTCGAATCTTACGATGAAGAATGACGCCGTCAATCCGTATCTGCGCCCCTCGTCGTCTTGGAGATGGCCGCTGAATTGCCACCTCTCAAAAGGAGCGTCGGCGCGCGGCCTTTCATCCTCCGGAAGATTTATCCGGGGAACAGACACGGAGACCTGCGCGAGCGCCTGCGCGGCGACCGCGAACGCCGCCGCTGCAACCGCCGCAACCGCCGCTGTTTTCATCCTGAAAAAAGCGCTTGAAACTGTTTCCGCCTTCGGCGATTTGGGAAACGCCTTTTGAAACAAGATGTTTGCCGAAACCCCTTTTTCCGAACATTTCGCGTCAATATGTTTGCGCAACGATGAGAAGAATCGCGGAAACATCAAAGATTTTTCAGACCTCATATACTCTATTGGCAAATCCTTACGCATTCTTTTCATCGCCTTTTCCTCCGAGTCGGGACACGAGCGACACGAACCGATATCCCGCGCCCATCACAATTTGAATTATATAGCAATCCCGAATCAGTCGTCAGAATTCATCGTCAATTGCTCGGCGCGGACGAAATGCTAGGCGCAAGGCGCAATTTTACAGTGAATGGAACTTATGGTCATGAACAAAAAAAGTGACGACAACAAAGCAGTTCGCCGCTATAAAAATCGCCACGGCTCGTCGGACCTAGCGACGAATCCGGGTTCAACACCGCTTGACATCCTGTGCTGCAAATTTTCACCAATGAGACCGATTTGGTTCAAATCCGGCCCGGGGAACCCGTTTTTCGCAGGATGCTAGCAATGCTAACAGATAATTTTGTGTGCTTATAAAAGATTTTTCACGCGGCTGAAAAATTATTTTAAGCTTCTTGACAGCATTGCGCTAACGCTTTATAATCTCTGCATGAAGTCGGACTCTATCGTCCGACACGAGGAGGCGCCATCATGGGCAAAATTATAGGCATCGATCTTGGTACCACTAACTCTTGTGTCGCTGTTATCGAAGGCGGCGACCCTGTTGTAATCACCAATTCCGAGGGGGGCAGGACGACTCCTTCGGTGGTGGCTCTTACCCGCGAGGGCGAGCGCATCGTCGGCACCGCCGCAAAACGGCAGGCTGTCACCAACCCGGACAATACTGTAATGTCCATAAAGAGGCAGATGGGCAGAAACTTCACCGCGAAACTGGGCGACAAGAGCCACAGCCCGCAGGAGATTTCCGCTATGGTTCTGCAGAAGCTTAAAGAGGACGCGGAAGCGTATCTCGGCGAAAAGGTGTCTCAGGCGGTAATCACTGTTCCGGCGTATTTCGAGGACAGTCAGAGGCAGGCGACGAAGGACGCGGGCAGGATCGCCGGGCTGGAAGTGCTCCGGATCATCAACGAACCGACCGCCGCCGCTCTCGCCTACGGCATCGACAAGGACAAAGACATGAAGGTCGTGGTGTACGACCTCGGCGGGGGCACGTTCGACGTGTCCGTGCTCGAAATCGGCGACGGCGTAATCGAGGTCAAGGCGACCGCCGGCAACAATCTTTTGGGCGGCGACGACTTCGACCAGCGCATTGTCGATTGGATGGTCAAGGAGTTCAAGAAGGATTCCGGCATTGATTTGGCTGCGGACAGGATGGCGATGCAAAGGTTGCGGGAGGCCGCCGAAAAGGCGAAGATCGAGCTTTCCGGCCGCACCGAGACTACTATCAACCTGCCGTTCGTCACGGCGGACGCGAGCGGTCCCAAGCACCTCGACCTCAAGCTGTCGCGGGGCGAGTTCAACAAGCTGACCGCGGACCTAGTCGAAAAGACCCTCGGGCCGCTCAAACAAGCTCTTAACGATTCCGGCCTGAAACCCGGCGAGATTGACCAGATTCTGCTCGTCGGCGGCTCCACCCGGATTCCGGCGGTTCAAGACCTTGTCAAAAGCGTGCTGAACAAAGAGCCGAACAAGAGCATCAACCCGGACGAAGTGGTCGCGGTGGGCGCGGCGATTCAGGCGGGCGTGCTCGGCGGCGAGGTGAAGGACGTGCTGCTACTGGATGTCACGCCTCTTTCGCTCGGCATCGAGACCCTCGGCGGCGTGTTCACCAAGCTGATCGAGCGCAACACCACCATACCGACCCGCAAGAGCGAGACTTTCTCCACCGCGGCGGACAACCAGACGAGCGTCGAAATCCACGTGCTTCAGGGGGAACGCGAGATGGCCGCTTACAACAAGACGCTGGGCAAGTTCCAGCTTGTCGGCATCCCGCCCGCCCCGCGCGGCATACCTAAAGTCGAGGTCACTTTCGACATCGACGCCAACGGCATCGTCAACGTTTCAGCAAAGGACCTTGCCACCAGCAAGTCCCAGCAGATTACAATCACCGCCACCACCAACCTCACCGAACAGGAAATCCAGCAGATGGTGAAGGATTCTGAGAAGTTCGCCGAAGAGGACAAGAAGAAGCGCGAGGAAGTCGACGCCAGAAACCACGCCGACCAGATGGTGTACACGACCGAGAAGTCGCTCAAGGAATACAGCGACAAGCTGACGCCGGACGTGAAGAATGAAATCGAGGCGGCCCTCAAAAAGGCGAAAGACGCTCTCGAGAAGTCCGATGTGGACGAGATAAAGAAGACGTCCGAAGCGCTGATGCAGGCGAGCCATAAGATGGCGCAGGTGATGTACGAACAGGCCTCCGCATCGCAAGGCGGAGCGGACGCGGGCGCGGGCGCGGGACCCGGTGCCGGACAGTCCGGCCCATCGACACAAAGCGGCTCCGGCGGCGGAGACGACGACGTGGTGGACGCCGAGTACAAGGACATCTAAATCGGTTTCCCCGCCAACACGGGTTAATTCAAATCCGCAGTTGGATTCTGATAAATGTTTCGACAACGGCGCGGGCGGCGGGCGGAAAAAACCCGCCCGCGATTTCCCGACAGACCCAACACGCGCCATTGAGGCGAGATCGGAACGAGGCATCTTATGGTCAAACGAATCATCATAGAAGACGAAAGCGGCGCGGACGCCGGGCAGCCCCACGCGCAGGACACCCCCGCCGCCGAACCGGCCCCGGAACCGCCCGCAGCTCCGCGCGCGGATTCTACGGACGCTCTGGCGCAGGCTCGCGAGAAAATCACCGAACTGGAAAAAACCCGCGCCGAATACCTTGACATGCTCCAGCGCATGAAGGCTGAGTTCGAGAATTACAAGCGCAGAACGACGAAGGAAAAGGCGGATGCTCTCAAGTACGGTCACTCCCGAATGGCGGAAAGGCTGCTTCCCGTGCTGGACAACCTTCAGCGCGGCCTGAAATTTGCGGCAGGCGGCGAGGCTGACACGAAAATCCTCGAAGGCATGTCCCTCGTCGAGCGGCAGATGATCGATGTCCTCGCGGAGTTCAACGTTGTTCCCTTCGACTCCATCGGCGAGTTCTTCGACCCGAACATCCACGAGGCCCTCTACACTGTCGATTCGCCCGACGTCGAGGACAGCCGGATAACCGAGGAAATTGAGAAGGGGTTCAGGATAGACGAAAAGTTGCTTCGGCCCGCCAAAGTGGTCGTGTGCAGAAAACAACAGCCGCCGCAACTTTCGGACTGATGTTCAGGCGCTGTTCAGTCAGGATATAATTTGATGAGAAGCGTCCGCCGGAACACACGGCGGCGAGGCGGCGAGCAATGGCTCAGGACTTCTATAAAATACTCGAAGTCGACAAGAACGCGACGGAGGCCGACATCAAGAAGGCCTACCGGAGGCTCGCGCGCAAACACCACCCGGACGTCAACCCGAACGACCCTCAGGCGGAAAAGAAGTTCAAGGACATCAGCGAGGCGTACCAGACGCTGAGCGACCCGAAGAAGCGGCAGGAGTACGACATGTACGGCTCCGGCGGATTTCAGGGCGGGCAAGGGTTCCCCCCCGGCGGCGGCGGGTTCGAATACCAGCAAGGCGGGTTCGACTTCGGAGGCGGGGGCGGCGGGTTCGGAGACATATTCGAGACGCTGTTCGGAGGCGGGCGCGGCGGCGCGGCGTCACACTTCAGGCGGCCCGCTCGCGGCGAGGACATTCATCTCTCTCTGGCCGTCTCGTTCGACGAAGCCTTCAAGGGCGTGGAAAAAGACATCTCGTTTCAGGGGTTCGACCCGTGCGGCAACTGCGGCGGCTCCGGCTCCGCGCCCGGCTCGTCCTGCGGCAAATGCGGCGGCTCCGGCAGCGCCCCGGCCATCAAACGCATGTCCGTGAAAATCCCGGCAGGCGTCGATAACGGCTCGAAAATCCGAATCCCCGGAAAAGGCAGGCCCGGCGCCGCCGGCCAACCCACAGGCGATCTCTACATCATCACTCAGGTCTCCCCCCACAGCCTCTTCGAGCGCAAAGGCAACAACCTTTACGTCGAACTGCCCGTCACCATTGTCGAAGCCGCGCTCGGAGCGCTGCTCGAAGTGCCCACCCCCGAAGGAAAATCGTCCATCAAGATTCCCGAAGGCACGGACACCGGCAAAACTTTCAGGCTCAGAGGCAAAGGATTCCCGTCGCTGCAAAATAAAGGGCGCGGCGACCTTTACGTTAAAATAAAAACGGCGACCCCCCGCAACCTGTCGAAGGCGGACAGGGAGCTGCTGAGGAAATTCGCCGAATCGCACCCTGAAGATCCGAGGGCGGCGCTTTACGCCGGGCTGTGACGCGCGGCGCCGGGAGACGGCCATGGACATAGACAGAGACAAACCCGTTTACGTCATCAGCGTGGTGGCCGACATGCTCGGCGTGCCGCAGCAAACCCTGCGCATCTACGAGAAAGCCAGCCTCATCCGCCCCAGACGCACCTCACAGAATACCCGCCTCTACTCCCAGTCCGACATCGAAAAACTCCAACGCATCATCAGGCTCCATCAAGACCTCGGCATCAACCTCGCCGGTATAGAAGTCATCCTCCACATGCGCATGAAAATGGAGCGCATGCAAACCGAGTTCGAAGGTTTCGTCAAGTTCGCCCGCGAACGCATCGACTCCGACGCCTTCACCGCCCCCGACGAAAACTCCACCGACCTCGTCCCCCTCTCCGAACAGGGCGCAAACATCATGCGCATTATCGACATCCTCACCCGCGACGAATCTGAAAACCGATAAACCCAAACCGGAACACTGAATTTCAACAGCGCCTCCGGCGGCCAAAGAGAAACTTTTGAAAAAGTTTCTCTTCGGAATCTCTTCGAAACATTTTAATGGCCGTCGAGAGCGAATCGCTTCCGCTCTTCCCCTCCCGACGCCCTTTGCGATATCGTTTATGAGATGTTGCTAACGCGCCCGGCGCGAGTCAACCTGCCCGTACCACCTTCGACACTTTAGCTTGAATAACACAAGAAGTCGTTTGTTGTAACTAAGCGGGAGTGAAAAGCAGGTTTGTTTGAATGCGAGCTACGGAAGGTATTGTGAGTAATCTGGCAATAGTTTTCAATAGTATTGGCCCGACCTTGGATTTTACTGTCCATTGTTTACCCAAGCCGACTGCAAAAACGCTCGCATTGCCAATTATTTTCACAACCCCTTGCTATTTTGTGGATTTTCTGCAAAAATCAGCCATGTGATGTGATACGCAAGCAAAATTTATGACTTATTGTGGAGTGATTCGGTTATGCTTATAGAATTCAAGGTGAAGAACTTCCTCTCATTCAAAGAAGAAACAACTCTTAGCATGGTGGCCACAAGCGATAGAAAAACCCTGCCCCAGAATGTTATAGAACCGACAGGTGTGTTTAAACAAAGACTGCTAAAGAGCGCCGTGATTTACGGAGCCAACGCATCTGGAAAGTCGAATTTGATTGAAGCCATGTTTCATGTGCGGTACTTTCTAGAAAATTCTACAAAAGGTAATAACCAAACGCCAATTGATGTTAATCCGTTCGCTTTCGACGGAGAGTGCGCGGACAAGCCCAGTATGTTTGAACTCGATTTCCTTCATGAAGGAATCAGATACATTTATGGTTTTTCCGTAGACAGGAAAACGGTGCATGAGGAACGGATGTACCATTTTCCAAAGGGGCAACAGGCCATGCTGTTTGAGAGAAGTGAACAAGAGTTCAATTTCAATCGCGCAAGATTAAAAGAGTTGAAAGATTTGACTCCCAAAACCCGCCACAACAGCCTGTTTCTGACAGTCGCAGCGCAGTTCAACGTCGATTTCGCAAACAAGGTCAACGATTGGCTGAAAGGGTTCCTTCCCCTACCTTCCATAAATTTTCCTATGATGGAGCATACGGCCTCTTTGCTTAAGAAAGAAGATTTCAAAAAAATAGTTCTGGATTTTATGTCAAATGCGGATTTTTCGGTCTTAGATATCGTCGTGGATGAAAAAGAGAGGAAGTTAAGCGAATATGATAAAAAAATACTCGATTTGATTACGCAAAAAATAGCCGATGAGGAGCCATTAGGCGAATCTGCAAGACCAGAAATTAAAATGACAAAGGATCTCGACATCAAGTTTTATCACAGAGTTGCCAACGCCGGAGGCCAGCAGGGGATTCCTCTGGATATTGAACTGGAGTCAGACGGGACTCAAAGAATTTTCCAATTATCAGGTTATTTAATAGATACAATTCGGAATGGCTTGAAAGTCATTTCGGATGAGTTGGACTTGAGACTGCACCCTTTGCTGTCAGAGTGGCTGATCTCTTTCTTTCACAACTATAAAAAAGACTCCTCCGCGCAGTTGATTTTCACTACTCACAACGCCGAGCTTCTTTCTCCCGAACTATTTCGAAGAGACCAGATTTGGTTCGCGGAAAAAGACGCGTCAACCGGAGCCTCGAAAATATTTTCTCTGTCCGACTACAAGCCCCGCAAAGATGAAAATTTTAGAAAGAACTATCTGGCGGGCAGATACGGAGCCGTGCCTATCCTCCGGCGATTCGACGAGTACGCCGAGGAAGGTAGCCCACAGACATGAGCGCCAAGAAATATCGCAAAAAGAAAAAGCTCGCCAGAAAACCGCCCTTCAAAGAACTGAAGCCGGTTCTACTTATCGTTTGCGAAGGAAAAAAAACCGAGCCTTATTACTTTGAAGACATCAAGAGCAAGTGGAAGATTACTTCCATGCAGATAGAAATAAAAGGGAGCAATGTCTGTGGAACAGCCCCCAAGGACATCGTGGATTATGCAAAAAAAGAATGGAAGAAAAAAACGAGGGATGGGATGCCTATCGAAAAGGGGGATGTATGGTGTGTGTTCGATAGAGACGCTCACGAGTCTTTTGACGCCGCGATAAAAATGGCTAAAGACAACGGCTTTGGTATCGCGGTTTCCAACCCTTGCTTTGAGTTGTGGTATCTGCTTCATTTTCGGAATCAGACTGCGCATATTGAACGCGATGATGTGAAGAGGTCTCTCCGTGAACATATCATCGGATATGAAAGCAATATGAAGGAGGTGTTCTCAGAAATCAATGACAAGATGGAAAAGGCCGAAAAGCACGCGCACGGATTGAGATTAAAACATGAAGGAGACGGCAGTCCCGAGACACAGAATCCATCGACTGGAGTTGATGCGCTGATAAAGCGGCTCAGAGATATAAGAGAGCCGGAGGAAGAGAGAGGGTCTTGTTAAAGCGAAAGAGATTGCTACGCGCCATGATTATTGGCGACATGAACGAAAGCTGTTTCACAGACGGGTAATTTGAATTGACGAGAAGCGCATGGCGCGTCGTTCTGGGCATGGCGGAATTTATTTACTCGGCACTGAAAGCTTAATCGATGTTTTTTTCGCGACAATATTCACACATTTCTACTTTAGGTTTGACTCGAACCTTTCAAATTTTGCAGATGTTTGCTAACTCGCGTTTTACATAAATTATCATCATTCTTTATAATGCGGTCATTCTTTCTAGCGTGTCGGTCGTTTCTCTAAATCGTTGCCTCGCTCATCGTTGCCAAGGTGTCCTTTGCAATGATGATGATTTTAAGGAGCGGCATAGATAGTCGATGCTGATATGTGTTTAATTTTAGTAAATCATGTCAGAATATCTGGTGTAACTGCCATGAAGGAGCCGACGCCGCTGTGGATAATTCATATGAACTGATTGAGGCAAAGTTATGTCATATACCTCAACTCGCGATTCATCATCGCATGATGTTTGAGGAGATATGGCAAAATCGTTCTATGACAATCAACGACGATATCGGAAATGAGATTCAAAACGCTTATGCTGAAAAACTTGAAAATGAAATGCCGTCTGGCATGTGCGTGCCTTGGGGTTTCGTGGATAATGGCAGGATTGTCGCGAGCGGCGCAATAACAATTGTCAGTTTCGTTCCGGTTCCTCTTGATTTGTCATCAAGAGTCGCTTATCTTCACTCCATGTTCACGGAAAAGAAATATCGAAAAGGCGGCCTTGCGGGAAGCATCGTGAAGAGGGCTGTCGAACACTGCAAAAAGGCGGGTGTTAAGAGAATTTTTCTTAACGCCAGCGATGCGGGAAAAAGATTGTATGAAAATATGGGCTTCGTTTCATCCCCGGAAACAATGAGATTGCTTGTTGATTGATATATTATGCCTTTAGTCATCGCCTCACTCATCGTTGCTCACTCACTCATCGTTGCCAAGGTCTCCTTGACAACGATAAAAAACGTCACGGGCGCAAACCGGGCGACCCGCCGGGTCGCCCCTACGGGCACAACGCCGCCAACCGCCATGAACAGGATTCCTCTGAAAAACCCTTACCCAACATCTTTTCACATGACACGCGCCGAAGGCGGAAGCGAAGCTCCGCATTCGGCGCTAGCATGAAATGTTTTGAAAGGGATTTTAAGGGAAAACTTTTCCAAAAGTTTTCCCTTAAGAAATTACAGATTTTTCAACTCAGCGGTCGCCGAGCGCGGATTTGAACGTGTTGCGGTTCTGCTCGTGCCAAGAGTACCACTGTTCGGCCAGATCGCCTTTGTCCCGCGAGAAACGTTCCCCGGAAATCTTTTCCAAAGAGACAACAGCAGCGTCGACAAGGATGCTTGCGCCGGAGAACTCGCCGCCGATCCCGGAATTGAAGCGCTGTCCGCCGCCGGTGACGACGAACAGGACGAGAGCGTCCACCGATTCCCGGCACGGGAGGTAGCCGAGCAGTTCTATGATATCGCCGGCGGCGAGCAGGCGGGATTCCGCGCGCAACGCGTCCGCAAGCGCCGGGACCGCCGAAGTTCCGAGCGAAAGGACGCTCTTTTTTGCCGCCCCGGACGCGTGATAGTCGTAGTTGTTCAACCATTCGGACACCAGTTCCGACGCGGCTCTCGCGTTCTTCTTCGCTGTGTCCTCTTTTACCGTCACCTTTACCGGGTTCGACATTGCCGAGCCGTTCCAAGCGCCGGGCGTGTTCGGCCTAGAAACATACTCCGCCGATATCGAGTAGGTTTTTCCCTCCTCAAAAACGAAACATTGGGAGAGGTCGAACGAGCGAAAGCCGTGGTATTCTCCGGGGCGGAACGGAACGGCCGAGCCGAGGGCCGGGGGTATTTTCGGAGGACAAGCCGACCGCTGCGGCGAGCCTGCCTCGTCCTTCACGACGAAGAACAGCCCCGCCCCGTCCGACGCCCCTATCGAAAAGAAATGCGGAGGCACGGCCAGTTCGGCGACGCCGGCGTTCTCTACTTCGCAACTTATCTTCACAGGTTCCCCGGCGTTGATGGCCTCCGGGGTCAGCAGCTTCGCGACCGCCGACACGCTCTGCGCCGCCGCCGGGCCGCCGGTCGCCGCCGCCGCAACGAGCGCAAACGCCATCGCCGCCGATTTCAGGTGTTTTATTTTCATGACGCGCTCCGTTTTTAACTTGTTCGATTATTATAGCGCCATCTGACAAGTTCCGCCCTTCATTAACCCGCCGCGTTTCGGTTTTAAAACTTCCGGCGATTTTTCGCGCCTGAAGGTGTAAAATATTCGCATGAAAACACGAGCGTTCATAATCATAAGTTTTATCCTTATTCTCGCCGCGAAGCCCCTCGCGGCGGCGGAAAACAGGATAACCTATTTTTCCGCGAACATCCTTTACTGTGACCTGCAGGCAAGCGAAAAGAGGGAAGACTATGTTAAACGCAGAGAAGCCCTCATAGCGCTGCTGTCGGAGATAAAACCAGATATTGTCGGCATTCAGGAAGCGTCCGTCTGCAAGATCTACGGCCATGCTTCCGGAGACGACACGATAAAGGAAATCGCGCTAGGGCTGAAGAAGCGGGGATTGAACTACGGCGGGTCGTTCTGGGAGTCGGAGAGGGTCGGCGCGCTGTGGATAGAAGGGCTGGCGTTCATGTGGAACAGGGAAACCGTGTCGCTCGACAAGACCCATATAAAGTGCCGGCGCCTCGAAACGTCATACCAGCGAAGCGGAGCGCTGATACAAAAATCGTTGTGCAGGGCGGACGCGGAGGCAAAAGACGGCGGCGCTCCTCTGCGCGTTTACAACACCCACTTCGAAGCGTACAAAAACGATGTGAGAATAGCGCAGTCCCTCGAAGTCGCCTCCATCCTGCGGGAAGAACTCGCCGCGCCGGGCGCGCGCGCGCTGTTCGGCGGCGACCTCAACAGCGGCGACATGAGCGCAACTTACCAAGCCGAAGGATTCAAGACTGTCGCCGCGGACCGCGTGGACTATGTGTTCTCGCTTGGCATACCGGACGGGGACGTTGCGGCGGAAGTGATTCCGCTCCACTCGATTCCCGGAAAACTCGATATCTCCGACCACAACGGCATCCTCGTTACAATCAGGAACAAGTGAGCCGCGCCCCGTTACCGCTCCCGGATAACCGTTGGAAAAAAACGTGCGCGGGTTGCGGGTTGATTAGCGGGTTCGGCTCCGTTAGTATTAACGTCCATGAATATTGAGGCGAAAGACATAAGGCGGCGGGTTGAGCTTGAGGTTTTGCCGAGGGTGGAGAGGCCGGGCAGGTACGCGGGCGGGGAGTTGAACAGCGCGCGCGGCTGCGGCTCGGACCCGTCGGCGCTCCGCGTCGTTCTCTGTTTTCCGGAAGTGTACGAAATCGGGATGTCCAACCTCGGCTTCATGTTGCTGTATCACTTGCTGAACGGCATCCCGGGTGTCGAATGCGAGAGGGCGTTCGCGCCGTGGCCGGACATGGAGCGCGAGTTGTCCGCGCGCGGCCTGCCGCTTTATTCGCTGGAAAGCTTCACCCCGCTGTCTGAGTTCGACATTGTGGGTTTTTCGCTGTCTTACGAGATGACGTACACCAACATCCTGACGATGCTGAGCCTCGGAGGCATAGGGAGGAAGTCTACTGACAGAGGGGACGCCGGGCCGCTTGTAATTGCGGGCGGGGTGTGCGCGTGCAACCCGGAGCCTCTGGCTGATTTCTTCGACGCGTTCTTCATAGGGGAAGCGGAGGAAGGCATCGTCGATATAGTCGAGGCGGCGCGCGCGGCGAAGGGGCCGGGCGGCGGCAAACCCGCCCTGCTGAACTCGCTCGCCGATATCCCCGGAGTATACGTCCCCGCCCTGTGCGAAACATTCGCCGCCCCCTCCGGCCTTACCGCGGTGTCCTGCGGGACTCGCGGCAGCGTGAAGCGCAGGTTCCCGCGCGACCTCGATTCGATACAGGCTCCGCGCGCGTTCGTCGTCCCCGGAATCGAAGCGGTGCACGACAGAATTCAGATAGAGATATTCAGAGGCTGCGTTCAGGGTTGCAGGTATTGCCAAGCGGGGATGATTTACCGGCCTCACAGGGAGCGCGGCGTCGGCAGCCTGACGCGCAACGCGGGGGAATTGTTCGAAGGGATGGGCTGCGACGAGATTTCGCTGTTGTCACTGAACGCGCCTGACTATTCCGGGATGGGGGAACTGCTGGACTCGCTGACAGGGTTCGCCGACCCGCGGCGCGTTTCAATCTCCATGCCGTCCACGCGAGTGGACACCTTCAGCGGGGAAGTGTATGAGAAACTGCGGCAGGTGCGCGCCACCGGGCTGACGCTCGCGCCGGAGGCAGGCTCACAGAGGTTGCGCAACGTCATCAACAAGCGGGTGACGGAAGAAGAGATAATGGAAACGGTCCGCGCGGCTTCTCGCGCCGGCTGGAAAAAAATAAAACTGTACTTCATGATAGGGCTGCCGACGGAGACGGAAGAGGATGTGCGCGAAATCGCCGCGCTCGTGGCGAAAATGGTCGAGGCGCGAGGCCGCTCCGCCTCCCGCGCCAAAGGAAAACAGGTCTTCACAGTCAGCGTGTCGAACTTCATCCCCAAGCCCCACACGCCGTTCCAATGGGAGCCGATGGAGAGCATGGAGTCGCTAATCGCAAAGAAGCGAATCCTGCGCGGGCTTATCGACCGCCGCGCGGTAAAACTTGACATGCACGATGTGGAGACGAGCTATCTGGAAGCGGCGTTCGCGCGCGGGGACAGGCGTCTTGGGGCGGTCATCGAGCGCGCGTGGGAATCCGGCTGCCGTTTCGACGGCTGGTCAGACATGCTCAAATTCGACGCGTGGACGGACGCCTTCGCATCCGCCGGGCTGAACGCCGACCTCTACGCCCGCTCCCAGATGAAGCCTCTTTCTCCAACCCCGTGGTCGCACATCGACTGCGGAGTGTCCGAGAAATATCTCTTTCTCGAACGCAACAAGGCTCTGCGAGGCGAAACCACGCCCGACTGCGGCCCGCGCGGAGGCGGCTGCTCCGGCTGCGGCCTCGACTGCTCAAAATAATAGCCAATTATCAATATTTGAAAGAAAGCAAACGCCAAAGAGTAACTTTTTCAATATGAATTTCCCTTTTGAATCTCTTCAAAACATTTCAATGGTCGACGGGAGAGAATCGCCGCCGCGCTTCCCCTCCCTATGCCCCATGCAAAATCATTTATGAACAATATTCAGGGCAAAATTGTCCGGAGTTCACAGCGCGTTTGAATTGCATGGGCAATTCACGAATTGCGCTCTGATCCGCTCATAATCAAAGATTGTTTTTTCTTTCCCCTCCTTTTTCCCATGCCATGCGCCGAAGACGGAGACGCAGCTCCGACATCGTCGCTGCGCGAAACTTTTGAAAGGGCTTTTAAGGGAAAACTTCTTCAAAAGCTTTCTTTTACCTTTGCGCCGACCAACTTGATTTCGGAGAAGCTCCCTCTACTATGAAGACGGCGCTTTCGCAGATGTTGGTGACGTGGTCGGCGATGCGTTCAAGCGACTGCACGACGACCATGAGGTGTGACACGTAGTTGATGCAGGAAGGGTCCCGCTTCATCAGTTCAATCAGTTCGGTAAAAATCCTGTGGTTGTATTCGTCTATCGAGTCGTCCATGTCTATGACTTTCAGCGCCAGAACGGGGTCGAGGTTGATGAAGGCGTCCAAACTGAGTTTGAACATATCTATGACGCGTTTGGCCATTTCGGGGAGATCGACATAAGGTTTGAGTTGCGGCAGTTCGGAGAGGATGGCGGCTTTTTTTGATATTTTTGTCGTGTGGTCGGCCAGCCGCTCGATGTCGGAGGATATTTTCATCGAGCTTGCGATGAGGCGCAGGTCGGTGGCCATAGGTTGCTGAAGCGCAAGAAGCCTGATGCATGTCTGGTTAATGGCGGCTTCCATTTCGTCGACTTTTTCATCGTCGGCGATGGTGCGCGCGGCGAGGGCCGCGTCTCTCTCAATGAGGGCTTTTATGGAGGAGCGGATAAGTTCCTCGGCGAGCGCGCCCATGCGCAGAGTGGATTGTTTCAGGGCCTCTAGCTCCTGAGAGTATGTCCTGCGAACCTGATCGGTCATCCGAACCTCCCGGTGATGTAGTTTTCCGTCCTTTTGTCTTTCGGGCGGGTGAAAATCATATCCGTGTCGCCCTGCTCCACCAGTTCTCCGTCGAGAACCGCCTTTTTCAGCGCGAACCGTCCAGATCCTCGAACCTGAAATCGCCCTGTCTATCAAAAAATGAAAATGAATTGTGGCGGCAATAGCGATTGTGCGACCTATTGAGTTTATTTCAACCTGAATTTTCCTATAAATGGTTGAACAGATCAGGCGCGGCGGATGTTTGATGAAAGAGACGGAGCAGCGGCGGCTTCAAGGGGGATGAAGAATCCGGCGCGCGTGAAGCCGCCTGAGCGGTCGATGCCGATGCGTCCGCCGTGTTTGAGGATGGCGCGGCGGGCCAGAGTCAGTCCTAGGCCCATTCCTCCGGGGTTGGTTCCATAGAACGGCTCGAAGAAGCGGGAGATGTCGGCCTGCGGATATTCGGGACCGTTGTCGAGGATTTCGACAAGGATGCCCGCCGAGCCGTCAACTTCTGAGCGGAGGGTGCGGGCGACTATCTGGCCGCCGCGTCCGTTTTTCGACGCGGCGTTCGCCGCGTTGGCGGCAAGATGCCATATAGCCATTTTCAGCAGGTTTTCGTCCGCCTTCATCTCCGGGCAGTTCCTGTCGAAGCGGGTTTCGAGGTTGACGTTAGGTGGAAGCATGTCCCTAGCTTCGAGGGCGCGCAGGGTTTCGGCGACCGCGCCGTTGACGTCGCACGCGCGCATTTGCGCCGGAGTGTCCACCGAGTACATCATCAGGGAGTTCGCGGCGAGAGAAAGTTCTTTTGCGTGCTCTACGACGTCTTCCCAGATGGCGCGGGTTTCGGGAGCGAAAATGACGCCGCCGAGTTCTTTGATGTCGGCGTTGAGGTTGTCGAGGACAGACTCAAACCTGTCAGCGACGGCGCGGGCGAGGCGGGTCTTGGTTCTGGCTTCGAGCAGCCGGGAGTCGCGCGCGCGCGATTCCATCTCGCTGCCTATCTCCCGCACGCACACCACGCAGGCCTTATTGCCTTCGGAGTCCTTCACGGCGGCCCCGGAAACACAGGCGAAGAACTTCTGTCCGCGCAATGTGCGGAGCGTCAACTCGCGTGAGGCCGCGCCTCCGATGTCCAGCCGCGCGGTGTCGAATATCGGCCCGTCTCCGGACGCGTTAAGCGCGTCTATGCTCTTGCCGAGGAATATCTCTTTGCGCGCCTCGAACCTTCTCGCGAAGGCCGCGTTCGCCATCAGTATCTTTCCGCCGTCTCCCACCACCGCCATCTCTTCAGGCATGCAGTCTATAATAGAGGAAAGGAATCTTATCTTTTTTTCTAGGAGCGGTTTTTCGAAGAGGGCGGAGCGCTCGACGTCCCGCTTCGGATCAAGCTGCTTGAGCGAGAAGATAAGCCTGCCGCCCGTTTCCGCCGGTTTCGATACGGCGCAGACAGACATCTCGAAAGCGGACTTTTCGCCGCCCGCGCCGATCTCGATTTCAACCCGTTCGGCTTCGGACATGTTTTCGGCGGCGTTTCTTGCCGCCGCGAGCGCGAGATTGCGGCTCTTTTCGGCGACCAGCGAGAAGAAGTCCACGCCTACGATATCGCCCGCAGCGTTGAGGGCGCGCGCGGCGGCAGGGTTCATCCACTCTATCTTCCCACCGCCGTCCACGGCGATGAGAGGCTCCGGCGCGTCGGTGGATATCTCTCTGAAGAACTTCTCCGCGCCCGCTATCTTCTCGTGCCTGTTTACGGTCTCGCTGACCTCGCGTCCGTATATGACAGCTCCCCCGCCGCCCGCAGTGAGCGGATAGACGCGGAAGTCGTATATGGAAGGCGCGCCGCCGTGCGACGGTTGGAACCGGACGTCGCTGACGGTGATTTCCTGAGCGGTTTCAATGGCTTTGCGGACGGCTGACGCGAGCCGTTTCTGCGCCCACGCGCCGCCCAGCGAACCGAGGCCTTTGCCCATGCAGGGCAACGCCTCTTTCGGCATATACGCCTCCGCCCTTTCGTTCGCCATTATCACCGCGTTCCACCTGTCTATCACCATGAATAGGTCTTGAATGCTGGAAAGTATAGCCTGATTGAAGCGGGCTGTTTCTCGCACGCTTTCCAGGGTTTTGCCGCTCTCGCGCCTGTCAGTGGAGATGGATGCGACCATGCGGTTGAAGGCGGAGGCGAGCGGAGCGAACCCGCCCGTCTCTGCTGAGCCGATTTCCTGATTGAGATGTCCCCGCGCGATGGCGTCCATCCTGCCGCCGAGCATGAACAGGAATCGCGTGATGGACTGAGTCTCCATCACGGATAGCGCCCCGGCGGCTCCGCAGAACAATATTAGGAACAGCAAAAGCGTTTTCAGTATGAAATCGGCTCCGGCGGCGGCTTCCGCATACGGGCGTTGAGTTATCAGCCCCCACCCCATTGATTCGACTGGGGTGAACGACGCTGCCATCTTCACTTTGCCGTAGCGGTAGACCATTGAGCCTATCTGGCCGGAGAGGACGGCCTTGACCGGGAGAAGTTCGGTGAATTCCTTGACGGAGCCTTCTTCTTTGTCCGGGTCGCCGCTAGCGACGAGCCTGCCTTCGGCGTCCACAAGGAATGAGAATCCGCTTTTGCCGGATGCGAGTCCGGTCACCGGCGCGCTGAAGCTCCTGTCGTCCAAATTGAAGCCGGCGGCCACTACGCGGGAGACCCCGCCGCCTTCGCCGTAGGAGGGAACAAAGACGTACGCGGTGCGCTTTCCGCTGTCTAGCTTGTACATCGAGGAATAGCACGCGGCGACGCCCTCGCGGGCCTGCATCAGGCACTTGTCCTTTACGAGCGCGCGGGCCGCCCCGCCGTCTTGCTCGGACGAGGCCAACAGCCGGGATTCGCTGAAAAGATACACCGAATCTACCGCCGGCATGTGCTCTATCTGCGATTTGAGAAGGGAGGAAATGACATGGTAGTCCTTGCCGCGCGCGAGGCTGGACGCCGCGACTGACTGGGCGAACGCGGCGACGTTTCCCGCGGCTCCGGCTACGGCCTCCGCGCCTGAGCGGGCGAGGGCCAGTTGATCTGTCTTGGTTCTGTCGATGAGAGCGGAACGGGCCTTGAGCGCCGAGACCGCGCCGACCACCAGCACCGCCGCCGCAACGCACGCGACATACATCATCACATGCCGCGACTGCAAGTGCCTCAAACCAAGCTCGTCCCGCAACGGGCGCTCCGCTCCGTCTTCAGCGTCGATCAAATCGCGCCTGTCCATCCGGCCTCCGTCTCATTGCGTCCGCCCCGCGTCGCGGAGCGGCTGTCATTGCCGCGTCAGTTGCTCGCCGCGCCGAGAATGGCAGCCGCCGCGACGCCTATCCACAGCGTGGTCTGCGCTTTCTTGCGGTCGCTTCTTTCATTGTCAAGGTCTCTATTGAGAGCGGCGACGTCCTGATTGAGACGCCCGATGTCGTCCCGCATCTTCTTGTTTTCAGCCGCCAACGCGTCCGTCCTCTCGCGGAACTCCACTATCGCCTTCGAGAGGTCGTTCTGGAGGACGACTCTGGCCTTCTCATTGTCCGCCACTCTCTGGTCGATGGCCTTCATTCTGTTGTCGTAATCCGATATTTCATTTTTGAAGATGTCGCTGAGTTTCTTTATCTCCGCGAGATCTCCGCCGCCGACGCCGATCTCTCCGCGCTCGATCTGGTCGATGAGTTTCGCCAGCGCCGCCGCGAACACAACGCGGCTGAGCGCTTGTCCGCCTCTGAACTCGCCTGTGTCGTACAGCGCCAGATAGCCTTTGTCCACCAGCTTCTTGACGCTGGAGTACGCCCAGTCCGACTGCTTCATGTCCTTGATTTCCGCGTCCGCGCTCGCGACCGACGCCGAGAACGCCGCCAGCAGAACCGCCACAACAATCGCCTTCGCTCTCATAAACCACACTCCTTGTAATTTTTGCTATGCCGCAAAATATGTCGGGCCGCGGGCCGCGCGGCCTTTGATTCATCCCCGCCGCGCTCATTCCTCGCGCGATTTCACAACCGTCTTCTCCATCGAATACTCGACATTCCCGCCGGAGAGGTCTTTGAGAACCATGTCCTCCACGTCAATGCCGCTCTCGCCGGGAGCCACCGCCCTGAAATACACCTTCACAATCGAGCCTTCTTTTATGTCGAGAGGAGACGTCCGGCGGCCTTTTATACCGGTTATCAAGCCGAGTTTGTTGTCTATGACCGGGTCGCGCCACGGAAGCGGCTGGCCCTTCTCCACGAACAATGTGCCCTGAGAAGCCATGACCGCCTGAAGCACGTCCGCGTTGAAACGCACCGTCATGTCCGCCTCGCCGATCTGCTCTATGTCGGTGACGAAAAGTTCGGCGGTGAAAAACATGCCGGGGTAGGTCTCGGCGGGAGCCCCAGTCCATCCCATCGCTACGGGCAGCGGGTCAACTGTCACCTCGCGCGTCACCGTCTTGTCCTCGGCGCTCTCGGAGGTTATGTTGAACTTGAGAGGAAGCGCGCCGGATTTTTCCCCGTTCGCCGACACGCGCCACGAGAACACAACTTCCTGCAGCCCGTCCAGCCTGCGGTAACTCTGTTCGGCTTTCTGGATGCGCGGGAACTCAAGCCCTTCCGGCAGAACCAGATCCACCTTCAGGCCGTCCAGAGGCGACCTGCCGGTGTTCTTGCACTTGAGCTGCACATGGAACGGAGGGCCGTACGGGCCGTACTCCCTAGTGACCGCGCGCGACACCCTCTGCGGCGCGACAACCTCGGTCGCCACTTCCGGCGGAGAAAGAAGGGTGACGCCGATTTTCAGGCTTACGGAATCCACCTCGCGGGCGCTTCCGGAGATTGTTATCGTCTTATCCCCGCCCGCGCCCGGTTTCGGGCGTATCACCCAGCCTATGGTCGCCTCTTCGCCGGGCTCCAGCTTCGCGAAACGCCTTACGCCGGAGTCCCTGCCCGCAAACTCGATCCCTGTCGGCAGGTCTATGGTTATCAGCACATCGTTCAGAGTTATGTTCGAACTGTTCGCCACGTATGCGTACAGCGTGTAAGGCCTTATCTGATTTTTGGCGGTCGACCACTCGCCGAGGTGGCGGTTGGCCCCGATGCTCAACACGTCTCCGATCACGTCAAGATAGTCGATTCCGAACAGGGTGGCCACCTGAAGCTCGCCCTGAGCGGGGACGACCGTCTCTTCCCAGTAGAGCGCGGTGGCGCTGTCCATGTCGTCCTCGTTCTCCCTCTGGAACGAGCCTCCCGGCGTGTGGTGGACGGTCCACAGGTTATCCGCCACCTTTCCCCAGTTGGCAAAAAGAACCCTGTCGGGAGTCGTCAGTCCCGGCCCGCGGAGCGTGCCGCGCGCCACCACTCCGGGGTCTTCCAGCGAGTCGAAAGCGATCCAGTATTCAGGCACGTCCGCGCCGGTCAACTCGGTCTCGGAAGTCACGCTCGATTCGCCCACCTTGAACGGAGAGCCGTCGTTGCTGCCGAGGAAAGTGTCTATAACCGCCCTGACGCCCACCTTGCGCGGCGAAGCTCCCAGATTGCGTATGTCGTAGCTAATCTTTATCGTGTCGTTAAGTTTCGAGACCGGGCCGCTGACGATGCTCAGCGTTTGAGTCACCTCGACGTCTTCCATGCGGTATCTGGAGACGATGGCGTTGGCGCCGCTCGTCCGGGGAAGGTCCACCGGCTGACCGTATAGCGCGTCGCGACCCGCCCGCCTGTGCGTTGAGCCGCCGAACACGTAGTTCTTCCCGTCTATCCGAATCGTGGTGAAAGACGTCCACGGCAGCGCGCCGCCGTAGATGAGTATCTTGCTGTCGTCAGTGTCCCGCGCCGGGTCGCCTTTGACTGTGCGGGCAAGGAACCGGCCCGTGTCCACCGGCATCACATTCACGTGCGCCGATATGAAGTCGTTGCTGATTACCAACTCCTTGGGGCCGTCGTACTGCGGGGCCGGGTCTGCAGCCGGGGAATGACCCTCTGCCGGAGCCGGAGATGGAGCGGGCGTCGCCGCCGGAGCAGGCTCGGTGTTCAGGACTCCGTTCACGTCCGCTATGCGCGGCTTGGGACTCTCTTCGGCTCCGCGCACGGGCAGAGCGAAAAGCGATAGAGCGACAGCCGCCGCCGCCAGCCATGCCGCCGCTATTGTGAGTTTTTTCATCATTTCGTTATCAGCTCGCATTTCGGGAACGCCCCGCATCTGCACCCGATCTTGGTCTTAAACGTCTTGCCCGGGTCGGACGCCACCGCGTTCCGGTTGAAGTCCATCTCGATTATTCTGCGCGTCATCTCTATCGTGTTTATGTCAAACCGGGTTTTGGGTTGGTCGTCAAACACGACTTTAAGCTCGCCATCCGCGTAAGTCACTTCGTAGGTAAAATAAAGCCTGTCGTTGTCCGCGTCGTCCTTCTTGCAGTCAGGAACTCTGGCAAGACCGAAAGAGCCTTGAGGGAAAGGGCCTACGCCGGGGCCGACGCCCATGCGGTCGTTCCTGCCGTCGCCCACAGTGTCGATAGGCCTGTCGCCGCCCGCGCCCGCGCTTGTCGCGCCGTCTTCGGCGCGGTCCGCGACCGCTCCCGTCCGGGCGCTCGAATCGCGCCCCGTCTCGCTACCCGTAGCGCGAGGTTGCGTTTTGGAAACCTGCGGCTCTCTGTCCCGCAGCCTCTCATCCCTCGGCTTGTCCGGCAACACCACCGGCGACTGCGTCCTGTCTCTTACCGGAGCCCTGTCCGGAGCCTCCCTTACCACTGGAGCGGCGTCCCGGTCAGGCGAGATGTCGTCCGACGCCGCGACCGGCGTCTTCGCCCCGTCCACAGGAGACGTAACCTTCACCACCCCTATCGGAAGAAGCCCCTCGCTCAACGCCCCGCCCTGTATCGCCCCGCCCGGCCTGCTGAACAGCAACCCGATTATCAGCAATAGCGCAAGATGCAACAACAGCGACGCCGCGTACGACGCCGCTTTCGTCTTGCGCTCGTCTGTCTTTTTCTTCTTCATCGGCATCGACCGCCTTTAGTCTCCATCCTTCTGCTTCAACTGCAGCGCGAGCTTTTTTCCGCCCGAACTGTTCACGATGTCGATCACCCTGACCACGTCGTCGTAAAGAACCTCCGGCTCGGCGGCAACCACGAACGCCGATTCCGGTTCCGACGACAGTTTTGCCGACACCATCGCCCCCAGAGTGTCCGGCGTAACCTGCAGGTCTTCAAAAAATATCGCCACATCCTGCCCGCCGCCGCCCTTCACCGACACCTGCACGTGCTTTTGCAACGGCTCCACTTCCGACTTCTCCGGCAGGTTCAGGTTCATCCCCGTCCGCGCCGAAATCAGAGTGGTCGAGACGGCGAAGAATATTATCAGCGTGAACGCGCAGTCGATGAGCGGAGTAAAATCTATGCTCGGCTTAATCCTGCTCGACCGCTTGTACCTAATTTGAAACATCGGCCCGGCCCTCCATCCGCATGAAGTTGACCAACTCCGTGACCGACTTCTCCATCTGGTTGATTATCCTGTCCACCCTCGCGGCGAGCAGGTTGTGGAAGATCATGAAGATAATCGCTATCGTCAGCCCGGTCGCGGTGGTGATGAGCGCTTCCGCGATTCCGCCCGACAACTGCTCGCTGTTGCCTATGTGCCCGCCCGCGATTACGCTGAACAGCTTCATCAGCCCCGTAATAGTTCCTAAAAGTCCCAGCAACGGCGCGACCGTAACTAGGGTGGACAGTATCGGCAGCCCTCTCTCCATCCGGGGAGCTTCCTTGAGGAACGCCTCGTTCACGCCCTCTTTCAACTCCTCCAGCTCGAGATCGTGCAGGTCTATCGCGGTGGCAAGCGCCGCCGCCACCGGACCCGGCGTCGCTTCGCAGTATCCGACCGCCACCCGATAATCTTTCTTCTTGAGCGCGTCCTTCACTTTGCCGATAAGTTTTTCAGGGTCCGCCCCGGCGCGGCTCAGACTGTAAAACCGCTCAATTGTTATCGCAAGAGCCACAATCGAGCATAGCAGCAGCGGCCACATCACCGGCCCGCCCTTTGTCATTATGTCCACTATCGCGCTCATCGCCTTCCTCCATTTTTCACTTTGTATTTTTTCATCGTTGAAAGCGCTGTTTTGTCGCTTAAAGTGCGGAATAATTCCGCTTTGTCCCAGATTTTATTATGTGCTTAGTTAAAAATCAAGCACCTTTCATAAATATTCACCTATAGTTGCCAACAGTTATTTCTATCATGCTGTTATTGAATAACAAATAAACCGCAAATGTTTCCTTGTTGTGTTTGTCGGTTTTGTCGTTCCCCCTCCCCTCGCCTCCGGTCTTTTCTTTTAGACACCTCTGATGCTCAAAAATCTACATTTCTATGAAAAAATCCCCCGCATCTTTCGATTCTCTGAAAAATTTCGATTTGCCCGTTGTGCGATCGTTTTCTGCCGAAACTGCGAAGGGAGTTGGAATACAGCCTGTTTCGAAGGTTTATCCCGAATCCGTTGTTAGGATTTGGGAGCGATTGTTCAGAGCGGATGAAATACGAGGCGCAAGACGCATTTTTGCAGTGAATAGAACATACGGTTCATGAACAAAAAAATGCGCTGCCAACGAAGCAGTTCGCCGCTATGAAAATCGCCTCGGTTCGCCTGCTCTATCGGCGAATCCGGGTTTATTCAGCAATCGCAGAAGGCAAAAAGCCCCTAATCGTTTTTCGTCAAACGGTTTCATCGGGTTCATTGACCGGCGGAGAGAACAAAACTATCATATCAGAGGCGCGCCGAAGCGCGCGCAATCAGCCCGGAGGAGGGCATCATGGACATCAAAAAACTCGTTCTTCCGCATCTTTTCGAAATCAAACCATACGTACCCGGAAAGCCCATACAAGAGGTTCAGCGCGAGCTTGGCATAGATGATGTGCTGAAGCTGGCGTCTAATGAAAACACGATAGGCCCTTCGCCGAAAGCGGTCGAGGCGATTCGAGCGGCGGCGGCGGGAGTCAACTTCTATCCTGACGGCGGATGCTACTACCTGAAAGAGAAACTGAGCGCGAAGCTCGGCGTCGGGGTCGACAACTTGGTGGTCGGAAGCGGCATAGACGAGTTGCTGCGCATACTTTGCGTGTCCTGCCTCGGCCCGAAAGACGAAGTAATTTTCGCCGACCCCTCGTTCGTGATGTATAAAATCTCCGCAATGGTGGCGGACGCCACTCTGATATCCGTGCCATGCAAAGACAGATACTACCACGACATCCCCGCCATGCTCGACCGCGTGACGGACAGAACAAAGCTGTTCTTCGTCTGCAATCCGAACAATCCCACAGGGACGATTGTCAAAAAAGCGGACATCGATCTTCTTATGAGCAAGATTCCGGAACATGTCCTTGTGGTGTTCGACGAGGCGTATTACGAATACGCTTCCGACCCTGATTATCCGCAGACGATGGAATACTTCAAGTCGGGGCGCGATGTCGTAATCTTCAGGACATTCTCGAAGGTGTACGGCCTTGCCGGGCTGCGCGCAGGCTACGGAATCATGAGCGAGGAACTTGCGGGCGTGTTCCACCGCGTGAGGAATCCGTTCAACGTCAACGAGCTTGCTCAGGTCGCGGCGCTGGCCGCTCTCGACGACGACGAGCACGTCAAACGCGTGGTTGAGGCGAACGCGGCGGGAAGAAAACAGTTATATGCGGCTTTCGACGCCATGGGCCTCGAATACGCGCCGTCCGACGCTAACTTCGTTCTGGTCGACATCAAGCGCGACTCCGAAGAGATATTCAACGCGCTCCTGAAAAAAGGCGTTATCGTGAGACCCGGCAGGTTCCTCGGATTCCCGTCCGGACTGCGAGTTTCGGTGTCCGACGAAAAAGCCAACGCTCGGTTCATAGCGGCTCTGAAGGAAGTCCTCTGATGGACAAGAAAAACATATCGGTTGCGATAGACGGCCCGGCTGGAGCCGGGAAGAGCACGATCGCCAAGCTGGTGGCGCGCGCCTTCGGTCTGGAATACGCGGACACCGGAGCGATGTACCGTGGCGTGGCTCTTGTGGCGCGGCGCGCGGGCGTCGCCTCGGACGACGAGGCGGCTCTTTCCCGCATCGCCTCGGAAACGGTCTTCTCTTTCGAGGCCGTCGAGCGCGGCGGCTCCCTCGTCAACCGCGTCTTCATCAACGGCGAGGAAGTCACGGACGCCATCCGCGAGCCTGAAATTTCTTCCATGGCCTCGGCGGTGTCCGCCCTCAGCGGCGTGCGCGCCGCTCTTGTTGCCAAACAGAAACAAATGGGAGCCGCCGGCGGAGTCGCCATGGAAGGCCGCGACATCGGCGGCGTCGTCCTGCCGGACGCCGAGATCAAGATTTTCCTCACCGCGTCCCCCGAAGCCCGCGCCCGCCGCAGGCATCTTGAACTTCTCGCCGCCGGAAAATCCGCGGATTACGACACCGTTCTCAAAGAGATAATAGCTCGCGACACTCGCGACACCACGCGCGCCGACTCTCCGCTCAAACAAGCCGACGACGCGGCGTTAGTGGACACCGACGACATGTCTATCGAACAGGTTGTCGCTAGGATATGCGAAATAGTGACGGAAAAAACGGGCCGACGGCCCCTTACGGCTTGAGTTTCAACAGCCGTTTAATCGGAGAAACCTTCTTCAACGCTTTTGCCTCGCGAGTGTTCTCCTCGCAGTGTTCGAGATGCCTTGCCTTGAAATCCCTCAGCGTCGCGTTTTCCTTCTTCAACACTTCAACGGACTTCCTGATTTCCTCGACCGCGTTCTCTTTCTGAGAAAGCTTGGCGCGGACAACCCGCAATTCTTCCTTCACGCGCGCCACATCCGCCGCCGAGTCTCCGCTTTCCGCGATCTTATTTATTCTTTCCTCTATCGAGGCGAGTTGTTTTTTTATCAGTTCGAGGGACTCCCTGTCCTTGCCCGCCGAAGCGTTCATGGCAGCCGCGAGAGAGCCTAACGCCCTGCTGATGTTCTCGCGCAACTGCCTGTTTTCAGCGCGAGCCTCTTCTCTCACCGACTCTACCGCCTTCAGCATCTGAAGCGCGATCGCGTTCACCACCATCGTCTGCTTCTCGTTCATGGCGAGGAACTTCGCCATGAGGTTGCCGCCGTTGCCCGCCGCCGCCGCGGCTGTTTTCGCGTCTGGCGCGGTCGCCCTGCTCCGCTCAACTTCCATCGCGCCGGTCTCAAGCGGCATCGTCGTCTGCGCCGGAACCCCGCCTTTCGGCGTCGCGTCTATTGGGTATTTCTCGGCTAGCTTCTCCGTTATCGCGTCCCACGGCAGGTGCTGCTCCTCGCGCATATCCCTGATATCCTTCAGGACTTCCACCGCTTCCGCTCTGTATCTGCGCGAGCGCCCCGTCCCGACTCCGGGTATGAAATCGCTGAACAACTCCCTGTATTTCCTCAGCGAGCTTTCAGGCACGTCCAACTGCTTGGCTATATCTTTCAATGTCATCAATCGCGACAAGTTATCCACCCTACCAGAACCTGTTTCGCATCAATCAGCGCTTCCCTTTGACTGAATGTGAATAATATATCATACGGCATATACACTGTCAAAATATCAATAGAGTAATTTTTTTGTGAATATGAATATTGACTTTTCAATTAATTGGCGGTAATCAGCCCGGCGCCGGAGAGTCGTTCGCCGCATCCTGTTTCCGCTTCAGCGGACGCAGGCCGATGAAAGCGGCCAGCGCGCAGACTCCCAGTATCGCCGCGCAAGCTCCGAACGGCGCGTAGCGGCCCGCGAGATTGTACGTGTTCTCCGCGATTGTTATCTCGATTTTCAGCCCGTCGCCATATAGCACCGGACCAAGGAAAAGGCCGATCGCCGCCCCGGCTCCCTGAAACGCCGTTACCACGCCCAGAACAGCCCCGCGAAGCCCCGCCCACTCGCCGCGCGTCACCAGCGCCATCCACGCCGGAGCCCCCATCACGAACGCCAGTCCATACCCCGCCGCTGCAAGCGCAAGCGTCCACGGCTCCCTCACAATCGCCATCAGGCCGAGACAGACTGCGGAGATGGACATCGACGCCTTCACCGCCGCCTCCCTTCCCGCCACGTCCGCCAAGCGCCCCGCAGGCAACGCCAGCAACGCTATCCCCGCCCCCGCCAGCGGTATCACGTACCACAAATCCTTCTCCTCCCACCCAAGCTCGTCGAACAGGAAGAAGAACGTCGTGTGCGTCACCATGCTCGTGCCCATCATCTGCATGAACGCAATGAAAATCAGAGTGGCGAGCTGTCCGAGAACCGGCCAGTCCGTCAGGAGTTTTTTCAGGTTCTGCGCCATCGTCGCCGGGTCGGCGGCGCGCGCCTTGCTGTCCGCCCCCGCCTTCACCGCCCTGCCTATCCTCTTCGACGACCACACCGTCAGAACCATTGCGCACACCATCAGCAGGCTCATAGTCGCGAACACGTGCTCATAGTCGCCGAACGTCGCTTTAATCAGCGGGGCCAGCGTGAACCCTATGCCGAGGCTGCACAACATGCAGATGGTAAAAACGCTCATCGCGGTTGCGCGGTGTTTCTCGTCCGTCGCGTCCGCGAACAGGGCGATAATCGCCGGCCACAGCGCGGCGGCCCCCGCCCCGTCTATCAGCCTCAGCGCCAGAAACGCTCCCGGCCCCTGCGCCTTCGCGTAAAAAAACGGCGTCACCATCCCCACCGCTAAGCTCAGCATCACAAGATTCGTCCGCTTCACCCTGTCGCCCAGCCCGCCCGTAATCGGCTTCAGCGCCGTCTCAGACAACACGAACCCAGACTGCGCCGCCCCGGCCAGCACCTTCGACCATCCCCTGCCCGCAAACAACAGCGGAACCAACGGGATCATCATCTTATAGCAAAGGTCCGCCGACAGCGTCACCGCCGCAAGCAACAACACCACCGGATACCTTCGGAAAAATTCCCTTATCGATATCCTCGCCTCGTTGTCCGCTCCCCGTTCCGTGAACATCCGATCCTCGTCTCCTCAATACTCGCCCAACACTCTTCTCGGCGACAGTTAAATTTTACACGCATCCGGGATTACTCATAAAGAGAAGTTCAAAAATGTCCGTCGCGCCGCCGACGAAAAAAATGGCGCTGTAAACGGCGTCGGTTTCGTGCTATGATTCCCCGAAAGCATACCTGCCGGCGCCGGGGTCTTTTGGCAACCGGGACGCGGCGGACATCGCGGAGGCGAACCATGAAATGCTCCACATGCGGAACCAACCTCGAACCGGGCGACGCGTTTTGCCCTGAATGCGGAACAAAAGCGGCTCCCGCGCAGGCGGCCGCCAAACCCGCCGCGCCTCCGCCTCCGCAGCATCCTAAACAGCCTGCCGCCGCTGCGCCGCCTCCGCAATATCCTAAACAGCCCGCAGCCGTCGAAGACGAGGATATCCTCCCCGGCAAAAAGAAAAAAGAAAAGAAAGAAAAAAAACAGAAACCGCCTAAAGAGCCTAAAACGCCAAAAGCCCCGCGCGCTCCCAAGGCCCCGAAAGACCCGAACGCGAAAAAGAAACCAGTCGTGCTGTTGATCGTGTTGCTGGTCGTAGCGGCCGGCGCGGCGGCGTTTATGACATTCGGCAATAAACCCTCCGAACAGCCCATGCCCATGCCCAACAGACCGGTCCGCCCCGCCGCTCAACGCCCCGCTCCCGCCGCCCGCGCTCCCAGAACTGGCGACATTCAGGAACCCGGCGTCGACAAATTCGCCGATCGTGTCTGCCGCAACTCAATGTCAGACGTGAAAACCGTGGACGACCTTACCAGCTTCGAGTTCATCGCTAGAATATCTGCCGATCCCGCCGCTCTTGCGGCCAAGAAAATCGACCTGCGCGACTATGTTTCCGCCGCCGCAGACGCGGTCCGCGCGGACATCGAGAAACAAGGTATGAAACCCTGCGAAAGCTGCAGCGTCGCCCTCGCCAAAGAGATGGAATGCGGTCAGGCTCTCGGCGTCCTCGGCTCTGTGCTCGCAAAAGAGAACCTTCTGAAAAACACGTCCGAGATTCGACCCGCCGCCGCCGAAACCGGCGTGGCAAACTGCGGGGTATTCGTGCTAGAACAGAAATGGCCGGGCGCGGCTTCGCCCTCTCAAGTCGCCTACTTCACTGGCGAAATCAATGGCAGGCGCTCTATCTTGTTCTATGCCGCCACCAATCATTTCGTCTCTGAAATCGCTCCTCAATAAGTTGAAATGAGAAAAAGCCAAAGAGAAACTTTTGAAAAAGTTTCTCTTTGAATCTCTTCAAAACGTTTCAATGGTCGTCGGGAGCGAATCGCTGCCGCGCTTCTCTCCCGACGCCCTATGTAAAATCATTGAAAATAATTCCTCTGAGAATCCTTTCCCAGCATCTTTTCACATGATACGCGCCTAAGGCGGAAGCAAAGCTCCGTATTCGGCGCCTGCATGAAAGATTTTGAAAGGGATTTTAAGGGAAAACTTTTTCAAAAGCATTCCCTTAACGTTTCGCTTGTTGACTCGCCGTCAGAATTTTTCTTTGTGGAGAATCGTGTCTATGGAGCGTTTGGGGACATGAAGGAGACCCCTGTCGTCTCGCCAATATTTGGTGTCGTCTCCCGCGAGTTCGGTTATGGGAGACTCGGCTGGTTTGCCTAGGGCGACGACGCTATCGACGTCGCAATGGCCGGCGATGCCGAAAGCTTCTTTGATAGCCGCGCGGTCCACCGAGCGCAACCAGCAGGCCCCGTAGCCTTCTTCGATAGCGGACAGGAGGATATTCTGAACGGCGGCGCCGGACTCATGTCCGCCGCCCTTTGCGGCAATGTTCCTGTTGATTAGAACGACTATGTACGCGGCGGGTTTTTTATCTTCCGCCGGGGTGTCGCCGCCGCCGATGAAACGCGCCCATTTCAGATGCGGAAATATCTTTTCGCACCCCGAAGGCGAAGCCACGGTGATGTATTCAAGAGGTTGGGCGTTTCCCGCCGAGGGAGCGAGCCGGGCGGCGTCGACAAACTTAATCAACATCGATTCCGGCACAAGCTGATTTTTAAAACGCCTTATTGTGCGCCTGCGCTGTATGGCGGATGAAACATTCACTTGAAGTCGCCTCCGGGAAACCGCCGCAGATTCCGGCCGCGGCGGCGTTCGCGGTTATGATAGCGGGCGGCGCGTTTTTTTCAAGTCCCACGCGCCGCCCGTCTCTTTCACGCGTTCTCTTCCTTCATTATCTTTATCATCTTCGCTATCGTCTGGTTGTCCTTTTCGAGGTTCTTCTTGTAAGCCTCGAGGATAACCTGTTCAGCCATTTTTCCCAGCAGGGGAAGGTCCACTTTCACTTCCAGCTCAAGCTCCCGCTTGGTCTTCTTCTGCCCGCCTTCCTCGTACTCGTTGTATTTCGAGTATCCGGTGCACTTGAACAGTTTGCTTCCGGCTTTCGGCGTGATCGTCCACGTGTGGACGTTCGATTCCATGTCATAGACCGATTCGTCGATGGTCTTCATCATGTCGTCAGAAAGAACTTTCTGGAGCGGTTTCGGGATGCTGGCGGAAAGCTCGATTATCCTCTTGGAGAAAATCTTCTTGCCTTCCTCTCGGCGGGAAATCTCCTCGTGCTTCTGCAGTTCGGGAAACTTGTCGGGGTTCTCGAACCTTTTCTCTCTGGCCTCCCACACCATGTCGATGGGGCCGTCGAACAAGAAGTTTGCTTTGAATTTCATGTGACTGAAAAACCTCCGGATTTATTCTTCGTCGCCGCAATCCGGTTTTCGGGAGCGGCGAAGATTCCAATCGTCGGACGAATACTTCGGAACGAGAGCGGCTGCGGCGACGAGGGTTTCGTTTGACGGCGGTTCCGGGTCTCCCAAATCGAAAACAGTCTGAAAACCCAGCTTGACCGCTTCCGCCGTTTCCTCGAAGGTCGGCGCGTAGCAGAGGATTTCCTTTAGGGAGCAAACCCGCCTGCGGGCCTCGCTCAGCCCATGTTTTTTATATTTCTCCTCCGGAACCCGCAACAGCCCGAACATCTTGTTCAGATCCGTGTCAAGCAGCGCCGTGCCGTGTTGCATTATCATTCCGCCGCGCCTGACCTGAGCGCTTCCGCTTACTTTTTTATCTCCGAAGATAATATCATTAACAGGGGAGAACTTGAAACCATTTCGAAAAAAATCCAGTCCGGCGGCCAGCGCCCCGCAGATGATTTCATACGAGGCCGAGATGGGGCCGGGGAAAGCCGATGCCGGGACGACCACGCAGTATGTCAGTTCCGCTTGATGAAAAACCGCCCCGCCGCCGGTAATTCGGCGAAGCGCCGGGACTCCCGCCGCGCGGCACGCGTCAAGATCGATCTCTGCCGCGGCGTCCTGCGAGTAGCCGAATGTTATAGCGGGCGGTCGCCAAGAGTAAAATCGGAGCGATGGGCGCGCCCGACCTGCGGCCGCTTCGTTAAGCAGCGCCTCGTCCAGCGCCATGTTCCACGGCCCTTCCGCCGCCCCCGGCTCCAGAAACGCCAGCCTCAACCTTTCTTCCATCGCGCCCCTCAGCCCTTCATCGGCGGCGAGTCGAACAGCTTCAGCGTTCTGATGTCGAACGACATGTCCGGCTGCGCCTGCGCTATCCTTATCGCCCACAACTCCTCGCGCCCGGCGTCGCTTCCCACCGACGTGGTTGCCACGTAGCGCGTCTTGCCCTCCGTAATATCCTCGTTCCGGTGTATATGCCCGTAGAAGAAATACGGCGGCTCGAACTTCTTTATCAAATTCATGAACTTGTTCATGCCCGTGCAATCAGAGCACCACTGTTGCGGCACAGGCTCGAACTGCCTCGGCCCGTGGTGAGCGGCCAGAATCGGAATCCTGTCGCCTGAGGTTTCCATCGCGCGGGCAACGAAACTCAGCTCCCTTTTGCTCAACGTGCCGCTGTACGAGATAGCCCCGCCGTGTTTTTGAAAATATTCCAAGTTGCGGTTGCGCACCGTCAGCGAGTCCCAGTCGTAGGAGTTGAAACAAATGAACCTGTGCGGGCCGAAGTCGAGCACGCGCCGCGTCGGGCCGAAGAAGTCGCGCCAATACGTCACGCCGTCCGTCCGCAGCGTTCCGTCCGCGTCCAGCCACGAATAGAAATCGTGGTTGCCGGGGATTATGACCATCGGGACGCGGGCGTGTTCAAGCAGTTCTGCGACCGCCGCCGGGTAGTCCTCGTCGTAAGTCTCAGGATACGCCGTTATGTCTCCAGTGAGAAGAATGAACTGCGGGTTCTCTCTGTTTGCGGCCTCGATGGACGCGACGCGGACTTTTTTGATGTCCATACCGGGGAACTGTTTTTCGGCGCGCGGGTCGCCCATGTGGTAGTCCGTCACATGCGCAAACTTGAGAGGGGCTTCGAACGATTCGATTACGGAGACCGAGTGGCGTTGCATGTCCATGCGGGGTTCTCCGCCGGATGTGAACTGGATTTCAAGGTCGTACAGTCCGGAAGGGACGTGGGCGGGTATATCGATCTCGAAGTTGCCGCCGCCCTCAGGCAGAGGCGAGTCAAGAGATGTTTCCGCCGCAACCTCCCCGCTGAATGAGCACAACAGCCTCGCCTTGGTCGCGCGGCCCGCTTTCGACGCGCTCACAGTCGCCGCCGCCCGCCCTCCGGGAACCACGAATTCCGGCTGGCTGAAAGTCGGCCGCTTCAATTCGCGAACCGCGATTTGAATGCCTTTCGCGCGCGTCGAAAACACCGGCAAACCGAACGCCGAAATCGCGCCCGCTCCGACCGCCAGCTTCCCGGCCGCCGCTAAAAACTCTCTCCTGCTCATTCTTCCGAAGTTATTTTCTTTCATATCGCCGTCTCCTCTGTTGACAAATGAAAATCAGTCGGCGGAACTTGCGCTGAGGGTGGAATAACCGCGGGCGCTCGCGTTCCTATGCCGCCTCGCCGCCGAACCCTCCGCCGCCCGCGCCTTCAGGCCCGGTTTCCAGAGCCGATATCGGAAGGGTGAAAGTGAAGACGCTGCCCTTGCCCGGTTCGCTGCTCACCTCGATTTTGCCTCCGTGAAGCTCGACAAGCTCGCGGGCTATCGCCAGCCCGAGCCCTGTCCCGCCGTACTCGCGCCCGTCGTGCTTGTCAACCTGATAGAACCTGTCGAAAATATGGCTCAGTTCGTCCGCCGGAATTCCTATCCCGGTGTCCGCCACCGAGACCTCAATTTCATTCGTTTCCCTTTTATGTCTTGCGCGGATGGAAACGCGCCCGCCCGGCGAGGTGAACTTAATCGCGTTGCCGACTAGGTTTAGCGCGGCTTGGTTTATCCTGTCCCTGTCCGCGTGGACGCGGGGAAGAGAGTCCTCTATGTCCAATTCGCATTCAAGCCCGGCCTCCCGGAGAGTCTCCGAGAAGACCTCCTCAATGCCCCTAAGCTCCTTGCCGATGTCGATGTAGGCGCGTCGCAGCTCCAGCCGGCCCGCGTCGATTCGCGACAGGCTCAACAGGTCGCTAATCAGCGCTTCTAGGTTGCGTCCCCGGCGCAGCACCACTTCAAGACTCTGCGCCGCGTCTTCGTTCACCGCCCCGAACGCCCCCTCCAGTATCATCGACACGTAGCCGATTATCGACGTCAGCGGAGTCTTCAGCTCGTGCGACACCGTCGAAAGGAAGGTGTCCTTGACCTCGTTCGCCTTGCGAAGGCTCAAGTTGCTGTTCATCAAATCCCGGTTGACCTTCTCAAGCTCGCGGGAGTACATCTCCAAGCTCGAGTGGGCGGACTTCAGCCGCGACGAATAGTCCTCAACCTGCTGTTTGGACAGTCGCATCTCCTCCATCGACCTGTGCAGCCTCACGCTCATGTCGTTGAACGTGTCCGCAAGCTCTGATATCTCGTCGCCTCCGGGGATGTCAATCCTGCGCAGCAGGTTGCCCCGCCCTATCTCCTCGGCTCCCCTGCGCAGCTCTCTTATAGGCTCGGTTATCCTCTTCGTCAGCAGCAGGCCCACCACGAACGCGGACGCTATGCCGACGATGATGAAAAATATAAAGTTGCGCAGCGAGACGGCCCGCGCTCGGTTTATCCATTCGGTCGATCCGCTCAACTCCAAAACTGCGGACAACTCGCCTTCCACGTTGTAAAGCGGGATGTATCCCGATATCTCTCCAAGTTCGGGACGGTTCACAACGTATGCCCCGGTCTCTTTGTATATGGCGGGGTCGAAAACTGTTCTTGGCGGAGCCGCGACTTCTTTGGGAGCGGTCGACGCCAGAAGGCCCTTGCGCGAAAAGACGCTCGCCCTGCTCTTCGTGCGCTCCGCCACTTCGTTCAGCGCCGACATGTCCCGCGTCATCAGATATCCGACCACTACCACTCCCACCACGCGGCCCTTCTGCCAATTCTCAGGAGACAATCCCTCCGCGGTGTCCGCCTCATACGGAGTCAGCACAGGGGCGGCGGCGATAATCGCCAGCCCCTGCGGGCCTGCCGCGCCGGGAGCCGGAGGCTCCGCCAGAAGACCTTCCCGCCACATCTCCTCGGGGCCGAGCAGCCTGAACGAAGACGCCTCCTGCCCCCCCAAAGCTCTCTTCACCGCCGGGTCGGCGCTGATATCGTCTCCCGTCGAGTACGCGCTTTGCGACCTGAACAGAGCCACCCCGTCAGCGTCCGTCACCGTCATGAACGTCAAGTCGGCCTCCGTCAGCCCCCTGATGAAGAACTTGACCCGCTCCCTCACCAAGTTGCCGATCCGCCCCGCCAGCATCCTGTTGAACCAGATGTCCTTCGACAACACGCGCGCCGGAAGCATCAGCGATTGCTTCTTCTGATCCAGCGCCATCCGCGCCACTTCGAGGTCGGACTGCATCTTCATGTCCGATTGGTTGTACACAAGCCGCATCAGAAAAGGCAAATAGAAAGACGTCGCGATGGTGATCGACAGCGTGACCGTGACCAGAAAGACTATGACTATTCTAGCGCCTATGCTTCTCATTCAACCCGCCCGCCCCCGCCGCGATGTCCCGCCGCTCTCCGGGCGCGCATATCATTATAAGACATCCCGCCCCCGGCGGCAAAACCGTCCCCGCCGCCCTGCGATTGTAATATATCCCTCTTTGAATTAATATAGATTAACGGCAAATATCGATTTCTGGAGAAACGACTATGAGAATGATTTTAAGAAATGCGCGCCGCGCGACCCTAACCGCCCTCTGCTTTGCCCTCGTCGCCACAGCGCCGGCGGCTGCAGACACCGCGTACGTCGATCTGTCCGCGGGCATAATCGTCGGCGCCGGCAACGGCAAGCCCCTCCCCGGCGAAAGCTACAACGAAGCCCGCGCCAAAGCAGTCGCCGAAGCCAAGAAAAACATCCGTAAAGCCATTGAACGCCTCCCGGTAGACTTTGACAATCCCGACTCCAAAACTCTCGGCGACTACCTCGCCTCCAACCCATCCAAAGAACGCCACATCGACGCATTCCTCGATTCCGCCACAGTGTTCCGGGAGACTGAACGCGCCGACAGCTCGGTGGACGCCACAATAATCCTTGCCGTCGAGGGCAAAAACGGCTTCAAGGCAGCCGCCGCAAGAATGACCGGCAAGGGCATGGTAGAATTCGATATGACAGACCTGAAAAAAACCGGCGCTCTGCTCGACGACGACCTCCGCGAAGAACTCCGCAAAAGCGTCGCCGCCGCCAGCCCCGACCAGATTGCCCGGCCGTATAGAATCGCCATGCCCGCTTTCGTCAACGAGTCCGGCTATTCGCAGACCGACATCGCGGCCGCTCTATCTGAAGCGGTCCGCAACCGGTTCCAGAAAGACCGCCGCTTCGAAATCATCAACGAATACGAGCAGGACGAGATAATGATGGACAATAAAATAGACATCTCAGACATTCTGGTGGCTGACCCCGCCCGCAAACTGAAACTCTCCGGCATAGACGGCGTCGTCGCCGCCGTGGTGACAGGATACGAGGCCAGAACCCGCCGCCATGGCTCTGGAGCATCCGGATTCGCCGAGGTGGACGTCATCCTGTCAGTCGATCTGCGCGTCCTAAACGCCGACACTGGCAGATGGCTCTTATATAAGGATTTCGAATATGTCCGCACAGACAAAGCCCTCAGCATCACGACACAGGAATCTGCCGACGCGTTCATAGGGCTGGCTTCACCAAACGACCCGAAAACCCTATCTTCGAAAACCCTCAAAGCCGCCATTGACGGCATAGAAGGCGTCATCCGCGACTTCTTCCCCATTGAAGGCTATGTCCTGAAAGTCGCCGACAACAGAGTTTACATCAACCTCACGCGCGCGGACGGACTGGAAGAAGGCCGCAACCTCGCAGTGTACCGCATCGGAGACCTCCTTTACGACCCCGTCACAGGCGAGGTCATCGATAGAATTCGCGACCGCATAGGCTCTCTGCGCGCCGTCGAAGTCAAAGACACTTACACTCACTGCTCAACTTCCGAGACTCCCGCACAACCCATCAAACCCGGCGACGTAGTCGTTATGCGCTAGCCCGCATATTTAAACAATCCGGGCTGAAATCGAAGAAAGGGATGAGATACGAGGCGAATCGAGCGAGAACGAGGGAGCATACTGTCTCGGTTGTGACGTCAGTTCGAGTCGATGATTCAACAACGTAGATCGCCTTTTATTCGATTTTCCGGATTTTTCTCGTGGGAAATCCGGGCTAGGATGTTTCGGAAAAGTCTGCGGCAAAACGTCTCCGGCTCCAGCAGTTTTTTATAGGACATTAAAAAACATAGAATTTTTCCCTATATCTTAAACAATAACAAATTTTCGATTTTCTGTTTGACTGCTCGGAGAAACGGGTAGAAGTTCGATATAAGTTGTATTTTTCCATATGCGCCTTCGCGAGGGAAGCGTTTTTTCTCACCGCGGCGGCGGATCGGATGACCATGTCGATAGAAACTAACGGCAAAAAGAAAATACTGGTGATAGAAGACGACCGGGATATGAACGATCTGGTCTGCGCCGTTCTATCAGAGGCCGGATACACCACTTTTTCCGCCGACTCAGGCGAGACCGGCATCGCAATCGCCGAAAAAGACAGGCCCGACCTTATTTTGCTTGATGTAATGCTTCCGAAAATGGACGGCATAGAAGTCTGCCGCTCCCTCTCCTCAGTCGAATCGACAAAAGGAATACCGGTCATCATGGTGACTATCAAGCGGGAGCTTTCAACCAAGCTCGCCTCATATATCGCCGGCGCTAGGCGTTATATTACAAAACCTTTCGGTATCGAGGAATTACTCGAGGAAGTAAAACGCACCCTTAGGCAAACCCATATCACCCGGACGCTCGATATCGATGTTCTGGACCCGCGTGACTGAATCGAACAATCGGTCATAACAATCCTCGCTCACCTTCCTCAACACCGTTTGCAAGGCAATCAATTGTCCGGGTGCTCGTTATTTCCGCCGAGTGTCGCATCGTGGACATTACCGATTGGCGTGGACACGCCGCGTTTTAAATGGACACAATTATGAACAACTTTTGTGCTCTTGCCGCAGTCTATGTCTGAGAGCTTGCTTTGACACGCAAGATTATGCTAATTTGTCGGGTTTTTCAACATTCTTTTAACTTATCCACATTTCATTGCGTATACAAACGCAGTTCTCAACACTTGTAAAATGAATCCATTTCAATCATTTTCTGTTTTCAGAATCATTTTTTAGTAACTATTTATCGATGCTTGTTGATGTATTTATATGTATTATGTAATAAACTTGTATATCAATTCTGATTCGCCTGCTGTTCTGCTAGTTGCGTGGAACAGCGCGTGTATAACACATCTCTGTTGAAAACTTTTTATGTTCCCACGCTCGGCTTGAGGCGGGATTCTCAAGTTTTCGTATTCGCCACTGCATGGCCGCCACCGCATTAAGCGCTCTTTTTATATGGATACCAATACAATGAACCGACATGTCCACAGCAATCGGCCCATCATAAACGCATTGTGGATACGCTGAAACAGCCAGCGAAGGAAAGTTTTAGGACGACACGAAAAGAATAAATAAACATCAAGCGATACTATTTTGTTATATGGGGCGATTATGAAATGTTATGTCTATTTTGGTCAATTTGTTTTGGAATCAAGGAATTCCATGAGGCCGACTTCCCATCGAGGCAGGGCGATGCCGAACTTCTTCTTTATCTTGTCGCAGTTAAGAACGGAATAAGCCGGGCGCGGAGCAACAGGTCTGCCTGCCGATTCGATATAATCATAGGTTGAAATAGGCTTAACATTTTTAACCCTGCCGGGGCGAGCTTCGAATATGCGGCTTGCGAACTCGTGCCAGTCGCAATGCCCGGCGGCGGTCAGGTGGTATATCCCCGGCTCTCCGAATCCCCTGCTGATATACAGGTCGAGCAGGCGCGAAATCCCGGCGGCCAGATGAACTGTGTAGGTGGGGCTGCCCTCTTGGTCGTTCACAACTGAGATTTCCTCTCTTTCGGAACCAAGCCGCAGCATGGTATCGACGAAGTTCCTGCCGTTCGGTCCGAAGAGCCAAGATGTCCGGATTATGAACCAGCGGCCGCCCTCTTGTCGCACGGCTTTTTCGCCTTCCCATTTCGTATTGGCGTAAACGCCCTGAGGATTCGCCGGTTCGCTCTCCAGCAAAGGCGTTTTTCTACCGCCGCCGAAGACATAGTCCGTGCTGATGTGGATGAGGGCTGCGCGGGCGTCGGATGCGGCGCGGGCTACATTTGCGGCTCCGTCCGCGTTCACCGCGCGCGCCAGTTCAACATTCGACTCGCACCCGTCTACATCGGTGTAGGCCGCCGCATTTATTACCGCCGCCGGAGCCGCCGCCGCAACCGCGTTTTCCACCGCTTCGGCGTCTCTGATATCGACTTTGTCCTCCGGGATTGGGACCGCCTCGAAACCCGATCTCGGCAGCGCGTCGAGCAATGCCCATCCAAGCATCCCCGTGCAGCCGAACACCGCTATCTTAGGCCTTTTCCCGCCCATCTCCCGGCTTCACCTGTTCTTGTAGTATTCATCCATGAACTTTTTATATTCTTCCTGCTTTTCCTTAATCCTGCGCCACCAGCCCTCATTTTCGACATACCAGCGGATGGTCTTTTCCATCGCTTCCTCAAAAGAAGATTTTGCCTTCCAGCCTAGCGCGCCCGCTATTTTATCCGTCCTGACCGCATGCCTTTTAACATGGCCCAACCTATCCTCAACATGCTTGATTAGGGCGTGCGATTTATTAAGGTATTCCAAAATGATGTCTGTAATTTGTAAAACCGAAAGTTCTTGGCTAGCCCCGATATTAAAGCATTCACCGTTGTATTTGTCGTCCGCGCGAAGAACTGTGTCAATGCCGTCGCAATGGTCGTCGACGAAAATCCAGTCGCGGGTGTTTCTTCCTGAACCATACACCGGGAGAGGTTTGTCGTCTATTGCGTTCGTCACGAAGAGAGGAATGAGTTTTTCCGGATATTGGAAAGGGCCGTAGTTGTTGACGCCGCGGGTGATGATGACCGGCAGGCCGTAAGTGGTGAAGTAAGAGAATGCGAGCCTGTCCGCACCGGTTTTGCTGGCCGCATAAGGGCTTCTGGGCATGAGGGCGTCGGTTTCTTTTGAAGGCTCGTCGCCGGCGTCGCCGTACACCTCGTCGGTGGAGATGTGGACGAATCTGCGCACGCCGCGCTCGCGCGCCGCTTCGAGAAGCGCCTGCGTGCCGAGCACATCCGTCTGGATGAATTCCCCTGCGCTGACGATCGAGCGGTCCACGTGAGTTTCCGCCGCAAAATGAACCACGGCGTCGCATTTCGCCATCAACTCTGACACCAGCGCGCGGTCGCAGATATCGCCTTTGACGAACTCGTGCCGCGCGTCGCCCTTTAAATCTTCCAGATTTTCGAGGTTCCCCGCGTACGTCAGTTTGTCGAGGTTGATTATCTTTATATCGTCGTGTTTTTTCAGCATGAAGTGAACGAAATTCGAGCCAATGAATCCGGCTCCGCCGGTTACGAGGATGGTTTCCATGATAGAGTCCTTTTTCGGTTTTAGAAACAAGCCTTTATGTGCTTGTCCCAATTCGATGCGTCGCTTTGCGCGACGTAAAAAATCCTATTTAACAAAGCCGGTTTTGTGTTTCGGAAATCAGGTCAACCGGCGAGCAAACTCGTTTGCGACCTTGATTATAGTCGGCACGTCGAGATGTTCAGGCCTGACTGATCCGTCTATTTTCAGGTCGGAAAAAACACCGTCCTGCAAACCTGCCGCATCCGCGCCGGAGTCCGACAATTCTCGGCAGACCCCTTTGAGGAGGCTGATTCGCAAGGAATTATAGCAGGTTTTCCGTCTGTGTTCAAACAAACCGCGAACGATCAGAGAGAAGACCCGCCGGTCTTCCACTCCCGAAGAGCCGGGAGGCAGGGGGGCGAGAGACACGGCGCAGGAGTCCACTGCGGGAGGAGGGTTAAATGCTTCCGGCGGGACTGTGAAAAGTTCCTCGCACTCAGCCACGGCTTGGCAAAAAACAGAGAGCATACCGTAGTCGCGGGAGCCGGGAGGCGCGCACATGCGGACGCCCACCTCTTTCTGCACAAGCGCCGCGACCCGGCTGAACAGTTCGCTGCGGTCGAGCAGTTTGAAGATGATTGGAGAGGAAATGTAGTACGGCAGGTTTCCGGTCGCGACCGCCGGTCTGTCCGCCTCCGGGACTAGGTCGTCTAGGCTGACTTTTAGTATGTCGGCCCTTACTACGGAGAGCCGGGGTTCGCCAAAGAAAGAGCGTTCGAGCCGGGCGGCCATCCGCTCGTCGAGTTCGACGGCGACGACGCGCGCGCCGAGAGCTAGAAGCTCCCGTGTCAGGTTCCCGGTTCCGGGACCTATCTCGACGCAAAAACCTCCGGGGACGACCCGCGCCGCCTCAGCCATGCGGCGCAGCGCGCCGCGGTCGGTCAGCAGATGTTGTCCAATCTCTTTTCTAAGACGCATTTCGCCAGTTCCGGCGGCTTCCGCGCCGCCTCCGCCGTTCTTTCCGCATTATACTCTATCAGACTTCCTGCGCGCGGCATAGCCGCCCTTTTTGAGTCGGGCGTTCGCGTCTGTTCGCGCGACTTATTGACAGTGTGTTTTGATGCAAATAGAATCTTTATAATATAATTCACTAGGCGGGCGGGCAGACGGCGAAAAGCGAGGAATAGCGACTATGAACAACTGGTTGCATGCGATAAAGGCAGACGACGCGGGAACAGCCGCAAGGGCGCAGCGTTACGCCGCAGCCGCAGCCATCGGGGTGGCGGCAGGACTGTTTTTCTCTGCGGTCGCCCGAATGGTAATCTCCGCCGCGTCCGCCATATTGACATATGTCTCTTAACAAAGACTTCACCGCCCGGCTCGCCATAGGCATATCAGCCTCTCTAATCTTCCTGTGCCTTGCGTGGTACAACGATGTCGCGCTGTTTCTGGTGATATTCTTTTTCGCTGCGTTCGCGATGTGGGAGTATTACGAACTGGCGCTGAGGAATGGGGGGAAGTCCGGCAAGGCGGCAGGCTATGCGGCGGCGGCGGCGTTCATGTTGCTGGCATACCGTCCGCCGAACGGCGGAATAGAGCGGCTGCACGCGGCTTTGGCGCTTTGCGCCGCCGCGCTCATTGCTCTGAAGTTCATTGAAAACTCGCTCCTGTTCCGCGTTCCGGCCGTTTCAATTCTCGCAGCGACGCTTTTCGGCGGATTCTACATAGGCGGCTCCATGAGTTGTGTGCTGGGACTCAATTTTCTAGACAAAAACCATCTTTCGGCGGCCGTAGGGGACAGGCATCTGCTGTTCCTGTTGCCTTTTGTCGGCGCGTGGGCGTCGGACACCGGAGCGTACCTCTCCGGCCGGATCGTAGGCAAGGAAAAGTTGTCGCGCATAAGCCCCAACAAAACGGTCGAGGGAGTGGTCGGCGCGGCATTCGCAGGATTCGTGGCGATATACATCTTCGGGCATGTCCTCAACCTGCCGACGCCGCTGATAATGTTCCTCGGTCTTGCCATTCCCGTGGTCGGACTCGGCGGCGACCTCTTTGAATCCTCCATCAAGAGGCGGTTCCAAGCGAAGGACTCCGGAGCTTTCTTCCGCAACCACGGCGGAGTTCTTGACAGGTTCGACAGCATCTTTTTCGTGGCCCCGCTGACATATTTTGCCGTTTATTTTTTCACGCACAGAATTTAGACGCGGCGCGGCCCGCGCGAGCGGAGTCGGAGCAGCGCGGAGGCCCCTATGCCCGAAGTCCCTCTCGAAAGAAAAATGTTCGTCGACACCATCCGGAAGTTTGCCCGGAACGAGCTTGAGCTTGTGGCCGACGAGATAGACGCGACCGGCGAATTCCCGGTCAATCTCTACCGGCGGCTGGGCGCGCTGGGGTTCCTCGGACTGCGCCTGCCCGCCGAATACGGCGGCTTCATGGAGGGCAACCCGGACTCCGTGACCGTCATGATGTGCGTCGAGGAGATAGCCAAGGCCAGCGCTGGATTCGCACTGTCGGTGGGCGCGTCGATCACCCTGTTCGCCGCGAACGTGGCGCGGAACGGCAACGAAGAGCAGAAAACCGCATATCTTCCGGGAATCGCAAGCGGAGATAAAATCGGCTGCTGGGGATTAACCGAGCCGGACGCCGGATCGGACGCTTTGGGGATAAAGACCCGCGCTGTCCGCGCCGAAGGCGGCTGGCTGCTGAACGGACGCAAGACGTTCATCACTAACGCGCCAATCGCGGACCACTTCATAATCATCGCCAGAACGGGAGGCGAGCCCGGCAGGATAGACGGCGGGACGGCGTTCATCCTAGACCGTGGCGCGGACGGCCTCTCCACAGGAAAGCCGCTGGACAAAATGGGCATGCGCTGTTCGCCCACCGGAGAGATTTTCTTGGACAACGTCTTCGTCCCTGACTCCCGCGTCCTCGGCAAGCCCGGAAACGGGTTCTTCGACATGATGGCGTCGCTTGATTTCGAAAGGTCGGTCGCGGGAGCCATAAACGTGGCGATAGCCCAGCGCTGCCTCGAAATCTGCTTGGAGTATTCGAAAACGAGAACCCAATTCGGAAAACCAATATCGAAGTTCCAACTCGTTCAGGAAAAAATCGCCCGGATGCACAGGGACATCGAGCTTGCCAGAACATATATCATCCACGTGCTGGAGATGATAGACTCCGGGCGGCTTGTCACCGCGCAGGCGGGAATCGCAAAATGGTTCGCCACCGAAATGGGCACGCAGGCCGCGCTCGATGCCATCCAGATTCTCGGCGGATATGGATACTGCCGCGAATACAAGGTCGAGCGTTACATGAGAGACGCAAAGCTGCTGGAGATAGGCGCGGGCACGAACGAGATAAACAAGCTGCTTATCGCCAAAGTCCTCCTCGGCGCGTGAGCCTGCGAAAACTGGTTCCCGAACATCATGTTATTCCCGGTGTTTGACATGCATACATCCGTCAAATATCATTTCGAATTGTATGATAGCTCTCGAAAACATATCTAAAACGTACAGGATTCCGCAGATAAATCCGTTCAGGCGGTCGGTTCCGTCTCAGGCTCTTGCCGGGGCGACACTGACGGCCTCGCGGGGAGAGACGCTGGCGCTTGTGGGCAGGAACGGGGCGGGCAAGTCCACGCTTATGAAGATACTAGCCGGAGTCGTCTCGCCGGATTCGGGAACCGGTACGGTCGACGGCTGCGACATCTACCGCCACTCGCCCGCGCTCAAGATGAAAATAGGATTGATGACGGGAGACGAGCGGAGTTTCTACTGGCGGCTATCGGCGCGGGAAAACCTGAAGCTGTTCGGCGCGCTGCACAACATCCCGCCGCGCGAGCTTTCGGCGCGGATAGACGAGGCGATGGAGACGTTCGGCATAGCCGACGCTGCGGACAGGCCTATGAGAACGCTGTCTTCCGGGATGAAGCAGAGGGCGGCGCTTGCGCGCGCGACGCTGCACAGGCCCGCGCTGCTGCTGCTCGACGAGCCTAACAAAGGGGCCGACCCGGTGAGCGCGGAACGCAACGCAGCTTTCATCAGAGACGAGTTCGTCGCGCGCGGCGGCGGGTGCGCTCTGGTGGCCACCCACAACTTGGACGAGGCCCTTGCCATCGGCTCCCGCGTCGCCTTGATGGAAAAGGGAGCGGTGGTTTTCTCCGGCAAACCGGAAAGCGCGGAAACCCTCCGCGAAATGATGCGCTGTTTCGAGCGCGACGGCGGCGGCTCTGACGCCCGGACTACTCCATCATGAAAACAGCGGCATGGAAAATTCTCGTCCTCATCCGCAGGGACTTCCTCGAAGAAGTCAGCTACAGGCTGAAATTCTTCCTTGACCTTGCCACCATCCTGATGTTCACCAGCATATTCTTTTTTATCGCGCGCGCGTTTGAAGGCGCGACCCCGAAGTTCCTCGAAAAGTACGGCGGAGACTACTTCTCGTTCGTGCTGATAGGGCTGGCGCTCAGCGGGTTCCTTAACGTGGGCATGTATTCGTTCTCGGCGACGGTGCGAAACGAGCAGACGTTGGGCACGCTGGAAGCGCTTATGGCGTCGCCGACCTCGCCTTCCCTGCTGTTCACCGCCCGCCTTCTGTGGAGCTTCATCTACGGCAGCTTTCACCTAGCGGCCTATCTGGCGATCGGCATACTGCTTCTTAGCGCATCGTACAACGACCCCAACTGGGCGGCGATCCCGGTCATAATCATACTGTCGTTCGCCGCGTTCAACAGCATAGGGCTGATGTCGGCGGCGTTCACCCTGATGTTCAAGCGCGGAGACCCGATATCGGCGCTGATAGGGTTCGGAGCGACACTGTTGAGCGGTGTGTTTTTTCCGGTCGAGGCGCTGCCCGCCGCGCTCCAGAAAATCTCCGCGTTCATCCCGATGACGTACACGCTGAGGCTGATGAGAGACGCCTGCATCAACGGGGCTTCGTTCGCGGAACTGGGGAATGATCTTGCGATTCTGGCGGCTCTAGGAGCCGTGTTGGTCCCGGCGAGCGCAGCGTTCTTCGCCGCGGCGCTCAGGCGCGTCAAACGCGACGGCAGCCTTTCGCACTATTGATCACGGAGAAACCGGAGACATGAAAAAGAAGAGAATCACATCGGCAGCCGCGCATCTCGCAATCAACGGCGGCCCTCCCGTTAGGAAAAAAACACCTCCCCAGAAAATGCTCGTGGACGACGCGGAGGCTCGCGCCGTCGCCGCCGTCCTGAAGTCCGGGCGGCTCACATCTCTGTCAAACGACACGACAGATCGCTTCGAGAAAGCTTTCGCCGACTACTGCGGTACAAAGCATTGCGTGGCGGTGAACTCAGGCACGGCCGCGCTGCACGTCGCGCTCGCCGCCGCCGGAGCAGGCCCCGGAGACGAGGTTGTCGCCCCGCCGTACACATTCATCGCCACAGTGTCGGCGATTATCCAGCAGAACGCCGTCCCCGTGTTCGCGGACATCGACCGGGAGACTTTGAATATCGACCCGGCGCTCATCGAGAAGAAAATCACCCGCCGCACGAAAGCAATCGTTCCTGTGCATCTGTTCGGGCTGCCGGCGGACATGGACAGGATAACGGCGATAGCGAAGCGGCGCGGGATAACGGTGATTGAGGACGCCTGTCAAGCGCACGGCGCGCTGTACAAAGGCCGCCGGACTGGCTCGATGGGAGACATGGCGTGTTTCAGTTTTCAGGAATCGAAGAACATGGCCGCCGGCGAAGGCGGCGCGATTGTGACAAACAGCGGCGCGCTGGCCGATAAATGCAGAATTATCCGGCACATCGGCATGGCCGCAAAATACGAATACGTCGCCCTCGGATACAACTACCGGATGCCGGCGATGAGCGCGGCGGTCGCCCTCGCGCAGCTAAGAAAACTAGACTCATTCAACGAGCGCCGCGCCCGGATGGCCGACTATTACCGAAAGAACCTTGCGGGATTACCCGTAAAGATATACGACCCGCCCGCCGGCGTTGTGTCCGCCAATCACCTCTTCCCGGTCACGCTGCCGACATGCGGCATCGATCACACCTTCGAGATTTACAAAGCCCTTGCCGCTGAGAACGTCCCCGTGTGGTGGGTGTACCCGCGCCCGCTGAACACCGTGGAATTCATAAAAAACAAGCGCGCGTACTCGAAAGGATGTCCGTTCGACTGCCCGCACGCGGCTCCGTCAAAGGTCGCGGGCGGCGGCTGCCCGGTGGCGGACGAGCTGTCAGCGCGGACCCTAGTTCTGGCCACCGCGCCTTGTTACAGCGAGGCAGTGGCGCGCGACACGGTGAAGGCGATAAGGAAGGTTCTGCCGGAATATCTGTAGGGAGCGCGGGTCGGCAACATGAAAACGGATGTTGACGCGGCGCGCCCGGTCATTATAGACTTATCTGGGTTAAAATAATATTGAGGCGATGGATAATCATGAAAAAAATCGTGAGGGTCGGGTTGCCCGCATTTGTCGCGGCGATTGCCGTCGCGGCGTTTATGTGCGCGTCCGCGCGAGCCGAACAGCCGTCGTTCTCCGCGATGATCAACGTCGTGTTCGAAAATAACACGGTGATGTTCTACAAGGGAACGGGCGCGGGACTGTCTAAAGGACATGTGTACACGCTGGTGCAGGACGGCCGCCCCGTGGCGAGCGTCGAGATAGAAAAAGTCGACATATCATACTCTATAGCAAGAATAGTCTCGCTTGAGAGGCCGATAAGAGAAGGCGCCACATACACGTTCCAGCCGTTCGTGCCCGAAGCGGTCCCGTCTGCGGGCGAAACGGAAAAACGCGGGCGCGCCTCCAAGCCTGCCGAGGAATCTGCAGCAGAAGAGAAACCGGCGGAGAAACAGGAAACCATAGAGGTCAAAGAATCAGCCAAGACCTCGAAAAGAAGGGAAACGAGAACGGCGTCTGAAGAAGCCGCGCCGGCTCCCGCCCCCGCTCCTGCCGCCGAAGAAAAACCCGCGGCAGACAGGAAACGCGGCAAATCCGAACCTGAAAAAGCGGAAGAGAAACCCAAGAAAGAAAAAACCGCCAAAACCACTGATGAAAAAGCAATCAAGACCGGCGCAAGCACGACCGGAACTTTCGGCGTCGGTTTCACCGGACTTCATATAATCCCCACCGCGCAGGTAGTCCCCGAACATCAGGCTCGAATATCCTACATGCACAATAAACTCAACGGTTCCACCGACACTGTGCTTCAGGCTCTAGGCATCGAAGCGGAAGACACAAACATGAACTCATACCATTTCGGATACGGCCTCTCGGCCAACGCCGAAATCATCGCTTCGGGCGCCGAAGAAAGCGTGAATGCTTTGTACGACACCAAGTTGTCCTCTATCGCGGCTAAATACAGGATTCCGATGACCTCGATGAAAAAAGACAAGAGCGAAGAGGAAACCGACCTTTACCTCGCCATCATGGGTTCGCAAGGAAAGGTGAGGACCGGGTTCGTCTCTTCATACAAGTTTTCCGTTTACGGAGCCGCGATTGACTATCATGTGTCCGAACAGACATCAGTGCACGGCTTCTACGGCAGAGCCAAATTGAGCGGCTCCGGCGCTTCCGCAAAAGAAAAACTCACCGGGCTTGGCATAAGCCACGCTTACAGCGAGCAGGCTTTCCTGTTCGCCGAACACATGAGATTGGAAGACGGCGAAAGGATGAACAGCCTCGGCGTCAGATATCTTTACTCCGACGAAATCGCGCTGGACGCGGCTTATCAGATGTGCACGGAGAACTATTCTTACGACATGGGCGGCACGATATACTCAGGAAGATTCAAATACAAAGGGTACCAGTTGGGCGCGAATATGATGTTCTAAGAGTTCTATGAAACACGAAAATAAATCAGGAGGAAGAGAAATGAAGAGGATAGTTGTGGCAGTTGTTTTTGCGCTCGCATGCGCGGCGTTGGCAGGCGCTCCGGCGAAAGCGGCGGGCACGGTGAACCTGAACTACTGGATCAACGACCTGTCCACAGACGGAGAGAAGCTCGATCAGAACGCTTTCGTCATCAACGGAGTCATCGGCATTCCCGAAACAAAGTGGAGCGCCATCTTCGAGTATTTGAACAGCGGCAGCGACTCGGACTCCGCGAACACTTTCGACGCGGAATCGAACAGGTATCTGGTCGGCGCAAGGTATGATTTCGAAGGAGGACTGTACGCCACCCTCGCCTACCAGAATAACGAAATAGACATATCCTCGGCAGCCGGAAGCGGCTCGGTGGATTCGAACGGAATCAGAATCGGCGGCGGATACGCTTTCGCTTTCGAGGGCACGCCTTGGACGGGCAATATCGACCTCGGATTGGGCATCGCCAACGACGCCTCCGAGAGCGGAATCGTAGGCTCCGAATCCGCTGATTCCTCCGAGTTCGATCTCGACCTGAAATTCAGCTACAAACTTCCTTACGAAGGCCTCAAAGCCAACATCGGATACAGATACCAGAAGATCAATCTCAAATGGGACGGCGGCTCAGACAACAACAAGTACGACGGCTTCTACCTCGGCGTCGGCTACGATTACAAATAACCGCCTGACGCGCTAGCTAAGCCTCAAAACAAACAAAACCCCGCCCCCTTCAAGGGACGGGGTTTTTTGTTGTAAAGAAAACCAAAGAGAAACTTTTGAAAAAGTTTCTCTTTGAATCTCTTCAAAACGTTTCACTGGGCGTCGGGGATTGACGCGCAAAACGCGTCAATCCCCGAAGCCCCATATAAAATCATTCAGAAACAGATTCCAATGAGATGCCTCTGGCGGTTCAAGGAAACTTTGAAAAGTTTCCTTGAAAATCCTTCAAACTTTTCCTTGCGCGACGGGACGCGACGCTGACGCGTCGCGTCCCGTCGCTCCCGTAAAAATGTTCAAGAAGAAG
>MWCD01000013.1 GCA_002069885.1 bacterium ADurb.Bin236
CGTAGCTCTTTGCGGTGGAACCGCACTGATGAAAGGTCTGGATAAGTACCTCACAATCGCTTTAGGCATTCCTGCATATGTGGTGGATAACCCCGTCACGTGCACGGTTGAAGGTGCAGCGCGTGGCTTTTCGATTCTAGATTTGATTTTACGCACACAACAAGGGTTTAGCGCATGACAATGCCTCAGAAGCCAGAAACTTTCTCTGGACGCGTTCCGGAAAGTGACGCTGACTCATGAATCGAGAGGAGACAGCGATTCGAGGACTGTGGTATATCCGGTAAGGCTGAAGGGGGAGGGAAAAACAGCGGATGTGGAAATCGCCTCGCCGCAGTCATACGAGCGCGCGAGGGCGAAAGCGGAGGAACTGGCGAAGTTCACCCGCTTCCCGCTGGAAGACTCCACGAGCGGGACAGTAGTGACCCGCGCGTCGGACGCTCTGGCCCTTTCGATAAGGGAAACCGCTGCGCAAGAAGGCGAAGACATACAGGTTCCGCCCGCGCCGCAGGAGATGAAGAGTTCGGCGTCCTTCGGGCCGGGCGGTTCCGTCTCTGTGGAGATACCCGCCCGAAGAGCGGGCCGCGCGTCTCTTCTCATAGCGCTCCCTCCGCTGGCTTTCAGCGCGTTTGTTTTTTTTAGCTTCTTTTTGTCTTTCCTTAGAGACACGTCGGACGGAATGCCTGCCGCGGCGCGTATTGGGATAGCGGCGTTCATAATCGTCATATTCGTGGCCCTCCCGCCGCTGGCAGCTTTGGCGGCTATCCTCTCTGGAGCGAAAAAAAACGTTCGCGTAACGGCGTCCGTGACGGGTCTTGTCGTAGAGACATCCGGGCTGTTCTCGAAGTCTAAAACAGAGCTTAAAGCGGAAGATATCGAGGAGTTCGAGCTTGCGGGAGCGGCGAGGGAAGGAAGTCCAAGTTCAATGGAAGAGGCGATCAATCTTGCCGCTTCGGAAAGCTCATACGCGGCAAGATTCGGGCGAGGCATCCGTCCCGGCGCGCGTCGCATCAGAAACTCGCGTGCGGAAAAAATTCTTTTTGCGATCCTGAAAACTTTCGCGCCTTTCGAATCATATATAGTTGCGAGGACGGACGCTCGCGCCGTTTCGTTCGGACGCGGCCTTGAAAGGGACGAGGTCCGCTATGTTCACGCGATACTGAAAAAAGCGCTCGTCGGCTGAACGCGGGCGGAACCAGCGCGGCGGCGATAAATCTTTTTCAATTCTTCCCGGCGCGGTTATAATGTTCGGCGTGCGACATCTTTGGAGGTGGGCGGATATGAAAAGAGCGAGATACGCGGCGTTTGCGGCGCTGGCGGCGGCGTTGCTGCTGTTTCCGGGGCGCGCGTTGTGCCAGAAGGGCGACCTGACGGCGCAGCAGATTCTAGACAAGCTTCTCAAGACTTACGACACGGTAGACAGCCACAGCTACACTTGGCTTGCCGAGGGCATGGACACCTTCACGAAGGACAGGCAGAAGGAGATGACCGGCAACTACGAGAGCATGGCGAAGAAGGCCGGAGTCACAAACGAGGTCGAGGAGAAAGCCAAACTCGTCCGCGGAAAATACGAGATAAAATTCAAGAAGCCTTACCTTCAGCAGATGAAAGTCATCAAATCGGACTTCACGCCGAGCATAGTGTGGGGAACGCTTATAACATATAGGTCGGACAAGGTGAAAGAGGACTGGTGGGCGAAGCCGAAGATATCTCCAGTTGCGATAAAGAGAAGCGTAAAAGACGACGACGCGGGCGGAGCGCTGACGGCCAACTGGACGGTGGCCCTGCTCTATATGCAATACTACAAGGGCAACGCGGAACTGTCCCGGCAGCCGGACGCCGAAGTCATGGGCCGGCCCTGCTACGTCATACGCTACACCTTCGACTGGGAGAAACGTCCTAAGTTCAACCGCGTGAAGCCGCCTTTCGCCAAATACTCCGCGCCCGGCCCCATCGAGGAGATAATCTGGAAAGACATGCTCGGCATCGAAAAACAGCGCAACTCTCACAACGACTATTTCATCGACAAGGAAAAATTCTGGCTGCTGAAAATCGAAGAGTTCGTCGGCGGAAAGTTCCACTGGCGGAACACGTTCGCGGACCTCGAAGTGAACAAGCTCACAGAGAAAGATTTTTAATCCGGGTTTGCCGCAGATATTCGGAAGCGGACACTTGATGCTGCGGGCGGCTAACCGCCGTTCGCCTAAAAAACGCGGAGGCGCGAATGCTGAAAACAAAAGTCACTGAAATGCTGGGCATCGAACACCCGATAATCGGCGGGACGATGATGTGGATATCCAAGGCGGAGTTCACCGCGGCCATAAGCGACGCTGGCGGCCTCGGCATTCTCGCTTCCGCAATTTACCACTCGAAGGGCGAGTTCAGGGACGCGCTCCAAAAGATTAAGTCGCTCACGCCAAAGCCGTTCGCGGTCAACCTGAACATGTTCCCGGCGATGAGGCCGATAAACAACGAGGACTACATCGAAGTCCTGCTGGACGAAGGCGTGAAGATAGTTGAGACGTCCGGGCACAAGGCCCCGACGGAACTGTATCCGCCGCTTAAAGAGGCGGGCTGCGTGTTGATCCACAAGTGCGTCGGCGCGAAATACGCGCGCAAGGCGGTGTCGATCGGGGCGGACATAGTGACGGTGGTCGGGTTCGAGAACGGCGGAGCGGTGGGAAATCTGGGGCTTGGGACGTTCGCGCTGGTTCCGGCGGTAGTGGACGCTGTGAGCGTGCCGGTGATAGGCGGCGGCGGGGTGGCGGACGGACGCGGGCTGGCTGCCATGCTCGCTCTCGGCGCGCAAGCGGCTATCGTCGGCACTCGGCTGCTACTGACCGAGGAATGCCCGATTCACCCCAATATCAAAGCCGCGCTCGCCTCCGCGTCCGAGACGGACACCGAGGTCGTCATGAAATGCGTCAACTCAGCTCACCGCGTATGGCGCAACGAGCCGGCCGCCAAACTCGTCGAGATGGACAACCGCAACGCTTCGCTAGTCGAACTGATATCCGTAGCCGGAGGAGACAAAGCGCGCGTCATGTTCGAGCAGGGCAAACTCGACGCGGGCGTGATAGCCACCGGCCAAGCCATCGGCATCTGCAGGGAAATCCTCCCTGTAAAAACGGTGTTCGAGTCGATGGTCGCAGAAGCCGCCCGCATCCTCCGCCGCGACTGAGCGCGGGCGCGGTCAAGATAATTCCAGAAGTTTGGCAAAAAGGGTTTGAGGGAAATCCTCTTCTTGCGTTTTTTGCGTTAATTCCGTTTTATAGATTCTTCGGCGTCCATGTTTTTCCGTTTGCAAACACTGTGGCCGTCCTGAACGCGCCGGTTTCGAGGTTCATGTCGATTACCGTTCCGCCTTTGGGAACCAGAATGTCTTCAGCGCCTTCATAGCCCGTGGAGCGCGCGTACTGAAGCCGCACGCCTTCCATTTCTCCATAGTAATCATTCAGATGGTCGTGTCCGCAGAACGCGGCTTTGACGAAACCCGAATCGCGGAACGCGCCGAGCGCGTCCCGGGAGCCTCCCTCGTGGCAGACTTCTTCGAGCTTCACGCCTTTCGCGTTTCCCGCTTTAGCGACATCGCCGTGCTGCGGGAGAGGGATATGGAAAAAAGCGAACGCGGGGGGCGGAGCGGGCGTTTCCGCTCGGATGGCCGCCGCTTCAGCGTTGAACCAGTCGATCTGCTCCTGCCTCATTCCGCCTCGCGAATCATTGAGGATAATCAGGTTCCATAGGGCCGGGCCGCCTTCCGCCGCCGTCACCCGAATCCTGTAGTTTCCGTCCGCCGCGTCGCCCCTGTACAGCGAATGCGGCGCGTTGCGTATCATCCTGTGCGCTTCATCGTAGTCGTCCGCCTTGTCGTGGTTTCCCCAGACGAACGCCCACGGCGTTTCCATCTGCGCGAACTGTTCGCAGGCATACGCGCAACGCTCCAATCCCCTGCCCTCCGGGTTCTCATGCCACACATCCCCCAGCGCCGTCACGATGTCCGGCTCGAATTTGGAAATCATCGCCCGGATATCGCCGACAGTGCGCGCGTCCACCGCGTGATTGAGGTGAAAATGAAGGTCGGTGACGGCGAGTATGCGGAACCTGCCCTTGTTCGCCGGGAAGACCGCCGGGACTTCCGGCAGAGCGCCGTCCGGGATGGGAGCCATAGCCGCGAGAGCCGCGTCGAACGCGCCCATCATGCCCGCCGCGCCCAGCGCCGCCGCTCCTGCTATGAACTCTCTCCGGCTTATGCCGCCAACTATCCGTCCGGTTTCTTTTTTCATTGAGTTCCCGATGCCGCGCCGCAGCGCTGAGGCGGCTTGCGCTTCAGCCGACCAGCTTCTTAGGCGACCATGTTTTTCCGTTGGCGAAAACAACGATAGTTCTGAATTCCCCGGTTTCTAGATTTATGTCGATGACCGTTCCGCCTTTGGGGACAAGGCTGCCGCCGTATCCCCCTTGCCCCGTCGCGCGGACGTATTCAAGACGAACCCCTTCCATCTCGCCGTAATAATTGTTCACATGGTCGTGCCCGCAGAATACGCCCTTGAGGAACCCGCACTCCCGGAACGCCGCGAGCGCGTCGTGTGTTCCTTCCTCGTGGCTGACATTTTCGTATTTGATACCTTTCGCGTCGCCAGATTTTGCGACGTCGTCATACTGGCGAATTGGGATATGGAAGAAAGCGAACGCGGGGGGCGGCGCGGGTGTTTCCTCCTTGATGGCCGCCGATTCAGTCTTCAGCCAGTCCAGTTGCTCCTGCCTCATTCCGCCTCTCGAATCATTGAGGACAATCAGGTTCCATAGAGCCGGGCCGCCTTCCGCCGCCGCTACGCGAATCCTGTAGTTTCCGTCTGCAGCGTCGCCCCTGTACAGCGAATGCGGCGCGTTTCGTATCATCTTGTGCGCCTTATCGTAGTCGTCCGCCTTGTCGTGGTTTCCCCACACGTACGCCCACGGCTTCTTCAACTTCGCAAACTGCTCGCAGGAATACCTGCAATACTCCAAGCCCCTGCCCTCCGGGTTTTCATGCCACACATCCCCGGTCGGTATCACCATATCCGGCTCGAACTTGGCGACCATCTCGCCGACCTCTTTTACGGTCTGCATGTCCACAAGATGGTTGAGGTGAAAATGAAGGTCGGTGACGGCGAGTATGCGGAACCTGCCCTTGTTCGCCGGAAAGACCGTCGGGACTTCCGGCGCAATGCCGTCCGGGATGGGAGCCATCGCCGCGAACGCCGCGTCGAACGCGCCCATAATGCCCGCCGCGCCAAGCGCCGCCGCTCCCGCTATGAACTCTCTGCGGCTTATGCCGCAGACGTTGCGTTTTTCATCGTTTTTCATTTTTCCTCCACGCGGATTCCGTCCCGTCGCCTCGAATCATAATAATTATAATCATGCTGAAATGTTTTTTTCTATTTGTTTGCTTGGCAACCGCTTTTGCATCGCAAAAAACCGGTTTGCCCGCGCCCCTTCCTTAATTGTTTTCAAGAAGGAATTCTTTAAATTTAGTGAACGCGATGGCGCGGTGGCTGACGCGGTTTTTCGTGTCGGGATCAATCTCTGCCACCGTGCGGCCGAGTTCCGGGATGAAAAGGACGGGGTCGTAACCGAAACCGAGGGAGCCGCGAAGTTCCCGCGTTATGACGCCGCGCTGTTCGCCGGTGAACACGCGCCGGGAGCCGTCAGGGAAAATGACGGCGACGACGCAGACGAAGCGGGCGGCGCGGGCGTGGTCGGGTATGTCGCGCATTTCTTCGAGCAGACGCAGACAGCGCTGTTCGTCCGTAAGGCCGGAGCCTCCGTATCTGGCGGATATCAGGCCGGGCGCTCCTCCCAGAGCTTCCACTTCGAGTCCGGAATCATCCGCGGCTATTATGCCGGACACATGCTCGGCAGCGGCGGCGGCTTTCTTAAACGCGTTCTCTTCGTAGGTCGAGCCGTTCTCGACGGCGTCGAAGTCCAGCTTCACGCCGAGAGATGAAAGGGAAACGGCTCTTAAGGGAGCGGCTATGCGGGATATCTCGCGGGCTTTGTTTTCATTGAAAGAGGCGAGTATGAATTCCAAGCGGATGGGATTCCTTTCGCGTGCCGAATCAGGCGAGGAAGTCTTTGTATGATACGAAGACCGGATCGGGCGCGGAGCGCAAGGCGGCCATTAAATGCGGTTCGCCCTGAGGGTCGCCCAGCGCGATATTTTCCGCCTTCCATTTTCCCCGGATTCTCGTCTTGAGCAGCGTCGGCTTGAATCCTTCCACATATTTGGCAAGCGCGTCGGCGGGATCGATGTCGCCGTCACCGTTCGCCTTTGCGGCGATGGAAGCGTCGAGCAAGATTTTTGTCTCGAAGGCCTCTCCGGAGAGCCATGCGGGCGCGCCGTCGGTTTTTGTCATTGCCGCTTTCTTTTCCGCTCGCAACTGTCCCAACTGGAGGACGATTTCGGGGTCCGCGAAAACGTGACGGGCGTCTACCCTGACGAAAGAGGCAGCGCCCCGACCCGATGCGGCTCTTGTCAGCCTGTGCAGTTTGCCCGTTTCTTTCACTCTGGACAGGAACACTCCCCGCATGGCAGTGAATCTGCCGTACGGGTTGCCTCCCGGCTCCATGTTTACAAGAACCGATATGTTTTTCGGGGATGTTATCCTCGACATCCTGTCTATAAGCAATCCCAGCGGAGAGATGTCCGCTCTGGCGGGTGAAAGCATTCTGGCCGACTCCATCCCCAGCGGCACGTCCAGAATTATTATCATATCGTCGTTTAAAGACATTTCAGCTCCCGAGAAGGCGCAACGCGCGCCGCGTTTTCACTTGCCTAGCACCTGCGCCGTAGCCACACACGCATTGTCTGAAAATCCAACCTGCTTTTTTTTCACTATCCCGTCCGCTCCGATAACCCACCACACCGGCACGGATGAAATCGCATACGCCCTGAAACTCTCTCCGGTCGCGTCTATCAGAATGGGATACTCTATGTTGTTCTGGGCTACAAAATTTTTCGTTTGTTCGGCGTCCTGAAAGTTGTTTCCCGGCAGAACGGCAATGACTTTGAATCCGCCGGGCGCGTCCGACGCCTTGCCGCATTGGGCGGCGGCTACGAGGTGCTTGACGGTGTACGGACAGCCGAGGGTTCCGAATATCAATTGTGCGCCTTCTTTTCCCGCAAGCTCGCGAAGGCTGTGTTTCTCGCCTTTAAGGTCGGGCAGAGAGAAATCCGGCGCGGGAAGTCCCACGAGCCTATCCTGCTTTTGGGCGGAGAGTTCCATCTCCGACACCGGGAACGCGGGGATTCCGCCGCCGGCGACAGTTTGAGCCAGTCCGAGGAGCGTTGCGTCTCGATAGTTTTCCAGCGGGCCGGACGCGGTCGCCGCCCCGTCTACCCTCAAAACCCCTTGCGCGTCCGTTATCATGTGATACGGCAGAAACTGTATTCCCATCATTGCGGCGGCGGGCGCGCCGAGATCGAAATACAGCGGAACTTCTTTATTTGCCGCCGCATGCTTCGCCGCGAGACTTTGCGCGCTCGCTTCGTCTTCGGCGACTGCTATAGGGATGAACCGAACGCCCGGAGCGGTTTTGCCGAACTCCGCCACCGCCTTCATTGTCGATTCATACTGCTCGGCCTCCGGCGCATAGAAGAACGCGAACACGGCGGGTTTGCCCGCAAATGACGACGTGTAAACAACCTTGCCGGCGCCGTCCGTCAGCTTCGCTTCCGGTATCGTCAGCCCTATCATCGCCATTGACGATTCCATTCGTTTTCGCAGCGCGTCGTAATATTTCTTCTTTTCCGGCGTGGAGTCCAAAGTCTGCTTCTCATAGGTCAGAAATCTGAGAACCGCATCCATGCCGCCGTTGAAGCCGATAAGTTCCGCCGGGTTCCTCGGCGCAAGAATCTTCACCGCTTCCTGCATCCTGTTATTGGTTCTGCAGAAAACGATAATTGGCTTGCCTAGGTCAAGATCGCCCACTCGGCTTTCGAGCGATTCGACAGGGATTCCGATGGAATTCTTGAGCCTGAACGCCTCGCGTTGATTGGCTAGCCTCACGTCCAGAAGCAGGATTTCCGGTCTGCTCTCCATCAGATCAATGAATTCCTCAACGCCGACTTCCCTGTACGGTTTCGGCTCTGCGGCGAACGAGGACGCTGTGAAAAAAACCGCCGCAAGCGCCGCGGCTATATTGAATAGCGTCCTTGTTTTTTTTGTCATTTGTTTCTCCCTCAGGCATCATGCAAACATCAATCAATATATCCGCAAACAGGAGATGTTTCAACCCGGAATGCTTCGGCTGACGCTATGGCGATACGGCTAATCCAATCCTAGTGTTCCGCCCGGATTCATGATGTTGTTCGGGTCAAGCCGCTGCTTTATCGCCCTGAATATTTCAAGCCCGGTATCGCCCGACTGCTGCGGCATCCACGGCGCAAGCATCCTGCCCACTCCATGATGGTGGCTGAGCGACCCTCCGTTTTTCTTTATCGCGTCGATAATTTTCTTCTGGTAATCAAGATAGTCGTTGTACTCGTCGCCCAGAACCATCCGGGACAAGAAAATGAAATAAAGGTTGGTTCCGTTTTCGTAGAAATGGGAGGCGTGGACCATGCAGGCGGTATGGGGCCGCGCTTTGACAACTTCCCTCACGCCTTTCCACACGTCCATCAGGTTCGACCATGTCACCGATGTTTCCAACGTGTCCGTCATCACCTGTATATCCATGAGGTCTTCGCGCATGTATGGGTCGGAATACCTGCCCTTCCACCATGACTTCACAGGTTTGGAGCCGAGGAAGAACCCGCCGTATTTTGAGCCGATGGCTTTAGCCTTCTTCTTAATCAGCGCCCCCGCGTCGGCGTCGCCCTCCGTCGAGCCGAGCAACAGACATCGGCTCATATCCTTGTATCCGAGCATCTTTAGAAGCGAATCCACCGGACTTCCTTCGATGTGATGAAGCTTCAGTCCTATACTTGTCTCCTCCGGGTCTGAAATCCTCAACGCGGACGGGAACCCGAACTCGCCCTGCATTATCTCCCTGCACGCGGACACCGCGTCGTCCCACGTTTTGAATATGAATGAGAAATATTGCCTGTTTTCGGGCCGGAACTTGCGAATTTTGATAGTCGCTTCGGTCATGACTCCGAACACGCCTTCGCATCCGAGGAATATCTGGTCGAGGTCGGGGCCGACGGACGCTCGGGGATACGGCGGCGTGGCCACAAGCCCGGCGGGCGTCACCCACCTCTGCGATATCACTAAGTCTTCCGCCTTCCCGTATCCGGTTGACTGCTGTCCGGCTCCTCTCGCGGCTATCCACCCGCCCACCGTCGAGAACTCGAACGACTGCGGAAAATGGCAGCAAGTGTAGCCGCCCGGCGCGCTCTTCGTCTTGGTCGCGTTTAGCTGCGCTTCGAGGTCCGGCCCGTAGATGCCCGGCTGTACTTTCGCCGTCGAATCCTTCTCGTTCACAGACAGAACCTTCTTCATGTGCCGCGTCATATCCAAGCAGATTCCGCCCTTGGGAAACTCTATCGCCCGCGTCACGGACGACATCGCTCCGGCGGGAACCAAAGGTATCCCGTTCTTGTCGCAGAACGACACCACCGCTTTCACATCTTCCTCTCCGCGCGGATACGCCACGCAGTCCGGCGGGTTCGTCACGTCGTTCTTGCGCATCCTTATGGCGTCGAAGTATGTCTTGCCGTACGCGTGCTTTGCGCGGTCGTAGTCGTCCGTAGACACGTTCTCCGCCCCGACAATCCCCTTCAACGCTTCCAGTTTGTCGGCGGAAAGCTTGCACGGCGCTTCCAGTTTCACCACGTCCAGTCCCGGCAGATGCGGCTTGGCAATATCCGAGTCTTTCAACCCGAACACTTCTTTAATATAGCCCATCAACTCTTTTTCCGGATGCTTGAACACGTCCGGCGCGCCCCACTTTAAAATCGATCTGTATGACTTTTTATCAAATTCGGAAATCCACATGGCGTCTCCTTCCGCGCCGCGAACGCTCCCGCGCTCCCGCGCCTAACTGGTACAATATAATCGAAATCGCGCCGCTTTGAAAGAACCCCCGCGCGGCGAAGCGGGTTTAATAACAAAAGCAAAAGATGAAGATGAAGGCCAAAGAGAAACTTTCAGAGTTTCCTTGAACCGCCAAAGACGCTTTTAAAGCGCGGCGATTAAGGGGAAGCTTTTTCAATAGTTTTCCTTTAAGCTCCGCCGACCGCGGTATTGACATCGGGCCGGGAGCGGAGTATATTGCGATTTAAGTTCTTTTGACCCTCCTCGGAGGGATAATAGGGAAGACGGTGCGAATCCGTCGCGGTCCGGCCGCTGTGAATGGGGACGAAAGCCGATTGTGACCACTGCGAGAGCGGGAAGGTTCGGCGAGTAGAGGGATCCATAAGCCAGAAGACCTGCAAAAGAACAGGGGCTTTGCCCCGCGCCGGGTTCTTCCAGAGAAAGACCCGCCGCATGACTTTGTGAGGCGAACACCGGACCTCGAAGGGGTTCGGTGTTTTTTGATTAATAACCATTCAATTCAGTTAGAACGTTTTATTAAGAATACGCGCAGGATGTCTGAGCGGAGCAGCGGGAGCCGTTCCGGCGCGCTGAGATTGTTTTGCGCCGCCGCGTTGTTGTTGATGTTCGCGGCCTCGTCCCCCGCTTTGCCTGCCGAAGCTCCCTCTTCCATCGACATCGGCGAACTGGTTATCTATGCCGACCCCGTATCGGCGGAAGCTGAACTGGAGTCCATGCCCACGTCGATAACTGTGATTCCCCGCGAGAGTTTCGACAAGCGGTTCTCGACCGTGCCCGAACTGTTGCGCGAGACAGTCGGAATAGAGATTCGCAGTTACGGCGGGTTGGGAAGCTTCAGCACGGTGTCCGTGAGGGGTTCGGAAGCCGCGCACGTGCTGGTGATGGTGGACGGAGTGGCGCTCAATCAGGCCGTCGGCGGCGCGGTTGACATGGGAGCCGTCCCGCTGGCGAACGTGGAAAGGATAGAGGTCTACCGAGGCGGCGCTCCCGCCAGATTTCAGGGAGCCGCCTGCGCGGGCGCGGTCAACATCGTCACCCGCCCCGGCGCGGGAGACGCCTCCGTAGAGGCGTCCGCCGGGATCGGCTCTTTCGGCTCACGGTCGCTGCACGCGTTCGCGCGAATGCCCGTACGTTCCGCCCGCGCGTCCGTCGATTTCTCCCGCATGTCTTCTCAGGGGGATTTCAAGTTCCTCGACGACAACGGCACGCCTCTCAACGCCGCCGACGACGAGTGGACTCCCCGCGTCAACAACGATTTCACGGCGGACAACCTCGACCTCAAGCTGGACATTTTTCCCGGCGGCGGCGAAAGCGGGCCGCGCCGCGTCTCTCTTTCAAATCAATCCTATTTCAAAGAACAGGGCGTTCCCGGTCTCGGCAATTTCCAGTCTGAGCTGGCGCGCCTAAAAACTTTCAGGAATATATTTACGGCGACACTTGAGGACAAGGGCGCTCTCATCCCCGGCGCGGTCTCCACTATGAGGCTCTCAAGTTCGGCCAACACGACGAGGTTTTACGACCCGGCGAGCCAGATCGGTCTCGGCTCTCAGGACAATCGCAACGCCACGCGCGCGGACTCGCTGTTTTCGTCTTTCGAGTTCTTCCCGGCGGAAAACCATGCTGTGACCGCCGCGCTCTCCCTCTCGCGGGAAAGCTTCAAGCCGCGCGACGCGAGACAGGCCAATCAGGTCGGCAAACCCAGCCGCCGCAACTCCATAACAGCGGCGGTCGAGGACTCGGCGGCGTTCCTCGATGACAGGTTGCTGATTGTCCCCGCGTTCAGGTTTGAGCGCGTCAGCGACAGGTTTTCAGGCGACGACCCGTTTGATTTCTCCCCGCTGGCCCCCGAAACATCCCGCTCGGACGCGTTGACGGCGTTTTCCGCGGGAGCGCGCTACCGGGCGTCAGACTCGTTCCGCCTCAAAGCCAACGCGGGCAGAAAGTTCAGAACGCCTTCATTTTATGAGCTGTTCGGCGACAGAGGCTCGGTTATCGGCAACACCGGATTGTCGCCGGAAAAAGGAAAGTCCTACGACATCGGTTTTTCGTGGAGTCTCGGCGGAGGGGCGCGAACCGCTTTGTTCGAGGCGTCATATTTCAGAGCGGACACGGACAACCTGATAGTGTTCATGCAGAATTCGCAGCGCGTGGCCCGCGCGGACAACATAGGCCGGGCGAAGGTTCGCGGTTTAGAGTTGACGCTTTCCGCCGAGCTATCGTCCTCTTGGAGCTTGTCCGCCAACCATACCTATCAGAACGCGAGGGACGACAGCGATGTGGCGTTCTGGCGCGGAAACATGCTCCCGGGGCGGCGAGAGCGCGAGTTTAATTCCCGGCTGGCGTTCGAGCGCGCGCCGTGGAAAGCTTGGCATCAGTTCAGCCGCGCGGGCGCGGGTTATCATGACCGCGCAAACATCCAGCCGTTCCCATCGGGGGACGTCCACTCTGTCGGCGCGTCGTTCTCCCGCTCGAATTCCACTTTCACCATCGAAGGCAAAAACTTGACGGACAACAGGGTTTCCGACTACATCGGGTTCCCGCTTCCCGGAAAAGCCTTCTTTTTCACATATCAAAGGATGTTCAAATAACCCAAAGGGAGAATAGCGATGAACAAAGCGAAGAAAGGCATTAAATTGTATCTAGCGGCGCTTGCCGTCGCCGTTGCGATGGCGGCAGCCGGTTGCGGCGGAGGCGGGGGAAGCGCCCCCGGCGACACTATCTCCGGCTCCGTGCAGACGCCCGGCGGCGCTGTCTCCGCCCGCTCTGCCGACAGAACCGCGTCCGCCCTCCAGAATGTTTCCTCAGATGTGACGGTCAACGCGTACTCCGTCGGCTCGTCCGGCGCGCTCACTTTGCTAGCGACTTCGCAGTCAACCGCCGCCGGCAATTTCTCAATCTCGCTCCCCTCCGGCGTGAAAGTCGCCTCCACTCTCGTCCTTCTTTCCGTCGAGTTCGGCTCCGTCGAGATGAGGGCTTTGGCCACCGCGACTTCCGGCGTCGGGATATCTCCCGTGTCCGAGGCGGTCATTCAGGTAATCGAACAGCGGATGTCGGACTCAGGCCGCTCATTCTCCGACCTGACCCGCGCAGAGATAACAGCCGTGGAGACCGGCGTCGCAACAGCCCTTGAAGGCGAGAACTTCGCCGGCGCGACGATATCCGACGCGATTGCCGACGCGGCGGCCGCAGCGGCCCGCGACGCAGCCGTTCAAGCCGCGCTCGCGTCCGCGCTTCCCGACAGTTCCTCGTCTTCCGTCGCCATTGCCGTCGTCGCCACAACAGACTGGACTTCCGGCGCGCTCTCATACATAACCCTCAACGGCGACATGTCAACCGCCCCGGCGGCCACAAACAACGTCGTATCCATCCACAGCGACGCCACTGTCAAAGCCGACGGCGGCTACGTCTTCGTCATAAACAGGTACGGTCAGGACAATATAACAGTTCTTGACCCCGCGGACGGGCTTTCGCTCGTGACGCAGTTCTCGACCGGAAACGGCTCGAACCCGCAGGATGTCGCAGCGATATCGGCGACAAAAGCGTACGTCTCCCGGCTCGGCTCGGCATCGTTGCTTATCGTCAACCCGGCGACCGGGACGGAACTCGGCACAATCAACCTGTCGGGGTTCGCGCTGTCAGACGGCATTCCCGAGATGGCTCAGATGGTCAAAGTCGGGACGAAAGTCTTCGTGCTGCTCCAGAATCTGGTTGACTGGGCTCCGGCGGCCCCCGGCATACTCGCCGTCATCGACACGGCGACCGACTCGCTCATAGACGCCGACGCTGCCGCCCCCGGCGTTCAGGGCGTCGAGGTTTCCGGCTGGAACCCGCAGTACGCCGTCTACAACGCGGCGACAAACAGAATCTACGTCAGCAGTTCCGGCGACTATTACAATCCGGAAACTCCCGGCGGCGTCGACTCCGTCAACCCGGACACATACGCGGCGGCGTCCGTCGCGGACAAAACCGGCCTCGGCGGCGCTCCCGGCAGCTTGGCCGTCGTGTCATCCTCCAAAGCCTACGTCGCGGTGTCGGACTCCTCGTTCGTCAACCACATCATCCCGTTCAACCCGTCCACCGGCGCGGTGAGCGCGAGCGTTTACACCCCCGGCGGCTACACCGTCGGCGGCATCGCCGTCGATCCCTTCGGATACCTGCTCGTGCCGGACATGAGCTACGAGACGCCCGGCATCGTGTTTATCGACACTCTGACGAACACGGTGGCGCAAGGCCCGGTGAGCGTGGGCCTGCCGCCATACGCGGTCGCTTTCACAACAATGCAAGTGGATGAATAGCCTGAATTTTGAAAACACCCCGCGCCCTCCGGGGCGCGGGGTGTATAATTTCCAGATGCGCAAACGGGCTTCGCACATAGTTAAACCCGGCCGGGCTTTGGCGGCGCTGCTTGCGCTGTGCGCGCTCGCCGCTTCATGCTCGCGCGCGCCCAAGCCGGACCCCGCAGCCCGCGGCGCCAACCTCCCCTCCCGCATCGTTTCCCTTTCCCCCGGAGCCACCGAAATCATGTTCGCGCTCGGACTCGATTCAGAGATCGCCGGAGTCACAAACTACTGCAACTATCCCCCGGAAGCGGCGGCCAAACCCCGCGTCGGCGGCCTATACGACCTTAACTTCGAGGCGCTGATCAGCCTCAATCCTGACCTTGTGATTCTCACCCCCGCGACATCCGACATCGCAAAAGAGCTGGACAGGATGGGATACCGAACGCTCATCACGCCCAATGACACGTTCAACGATGTGGTCGCATCGGTGATATCGATAGGCGCTGCGGTAGGAAGGACGGAAGAGGCCGCAGCTCTGGCGGACAAAATGACATCCGCCCTCGAAGACGCCCGCGCCGCGTCCGCCTCAAAAAAACCGGTGTCGGTGATGGTGGTGGTAGACCGCGCTCCCGGCTCCCTTCAAGGCCTGTACGTCGCCGGCAAAGGCTCCTACTTCACCGAACTGCTCGACGCTTCCGGCGGCAAGAATATCTTCGACGATTCTTCCATCTACTACCCGCAGCCTTCGCTCGAAGAAATAATCTCCCGCAACCCGGCCTTGATAATCGAGACGCGGCTCGGAGAAAATCTATCAGAGGCGGACATCCGGCGCATCGTTTCCGACTGGAAGGCGCTGGGAGACGTCGACGCGGTGAAAAACAACCGCATCCTTATCTGGACGGAAGATTACGTTGCGCGGCCCGGGCCTAGGCTGGTTCTGCTGTTGGACAAATTCAGGCGGGCGGTCGATGATGCCCGCTGATAACTGCCCCATATATTCAGTCCGCTCCCTCAGCTATGAGATCGGGGATAAACGCGTCCTCGACTCAGTGAGCATGGACGCGAAGCCCGGCGAGTTCATCGCCGTGGTCGGCCCCAACGGAGCCGGGAAATCCACCCTGCTGCGGCATCTGGTAAGAGTCATCATGCCGCCGAAGGGCGCGGTGTTGCTTTACGACAAATGCGTCACGACTCTGCGCCAGAGGGAGATCGCCGCGGGCGTCGGCTATGTCCCCCAGAGCAGCCCGGTCTATCTGCCTTTCACCGCCCTCCAGTTCGTCCTGATGGGCAGATATCCGAGGATGAACCCGCTCGTGCGGCCGGACGACAGGGAGGCCGCGCGCGCGCTTGAAATCCTGAACGACGTCGGCATGGCGGATTTCGCCGACCGCCGAGTGGACATGATGAGCGGCGGAGAACGCCAGAAGATTTTTATCGCCGCCGCGCTCGCTCAGGAGCCTAGCGTCCTGCTCCTCGACGAACCGACAACCTACCTCGACCCCAAACATCAGCGCGACATCCAGCGCATACTCCAATCCCTGCACCGGGAGCGCGGAACCTCAGTCGTTGCCGTCACACACGACATTAATTTCGCCGCGCGGTTCAGCGACAGGATAGTGGCTATGAAGAAAGGCGCGGCTGTTTACGACGGCCCTCCGGACGGCCTCATGCGGAAACCCCGCCTCGAAGAGCTTTTCGACACCGAGTTCGACTACGCGCGCGGCGACGGCGAGGACGGCGTGTTCGCTTTTCCCCGGAGGAGCCTATGACCGCCCGGACGCGCAAGCCCGCGACGCGGGCGTTCGCGGCTCTGATACTGCTAGCCGCAGTCGTCGCGGTCGCCGCGCCCCTAGTCGGCAGCTCGAACGTCTCATTTTCCGACATAGCGGGCATATTCGACGCCGAGCCGCCCACCGCCGCGGAGAGGATATTCTGGCAGGTGCGCGCGCCCCGCGTCATCCTCGCGTTCATCGCCGGGGCCACGCTCGCCCTCTGCGGACTGTCCTTTCAGGCGGTGTTCCGCAACCCGCTGGCTTCCCCGTTCACGCTCGGAGTGTCCGGCGGCGCGGCATTCGGAGCTGTGCTAGCCATCAAGCTCGGACTCGCGTTCTCCATCCCCGGCGTTTCAGTCACACAGATATTCGCCTTCGGCGGCGCCCTCGCATCCATCTTCCTCGTTTACGGCATCGCCCGCGCAAGAAAAGGCTTCACGATGGCCACCATGCTTCTCACCGGCGTTGCCGTCAGCTTCTTCTTCTCCGCCCTCATCATGTTCATCCAGTTCTTCGCCGACTACGCGCATTCATTCTCGATGGTCCGCTGGATGATGGGGAGCCTGTCTATCGTCGGCTATAAACAGGTGGCGCAGGCAGCCGTCCTGTCAGCGGCGGGCGGCGCGGCGATATTTCTGCGCCGCAGCGAGATGAACCTGCTCACCGCCGGTGACGAGATAGCGCGGGGCCGGGGCGTTGATGTGGACCGCTCGCGCGCAGCCATATTCTTCGCCGTCTCGCTGGCCACCGGCGGGGTGGTCGCCATCTGCGGCCCAATCGGTTTCGTCGGCCTGATGATCCCGCACATAATGCGCCTCATAGTCGGCCCCGACCACTTCGACCTCGCTCCCGCATGCATCCTCGGCGGCGGCATCTTCCTTGTCCTGTGCGACACCTTCGCCCGCACCGCCATCTCCCCGTTCGAAATCCCCATCGGCGTAATCACCGCCATGCTCGGCGGCCCTTTCTTCATCTGGCTTCTCTTCCGCCATCCGAACTGACTTTCAATCAATAAGAACAAAACTTCATCTTTGAGCGTTTTTTAAGTAGAATGTTCGCGTGGCGCGGCGCCCGTAACAGAAACCGCCGCCCGCAAAGGAGACATCATGAAAAAATCAGCCGCTATGTTCGCCCTCTGCGCGCTCCTGCTCGCGGCCTCGGCCGCCCGCGCCGACCTCATGGGATTTAACTTCCTCGACATCATCCCGGAACCGCATATCTCCGCCATGCTCGGCAAACCGGTCCCCGTTTCGTCGTTCGCGCTATCCGGAGCCGCCACGGCGGCGGACGCGCCTCTCGACCGCGCCCTCAAGGACGCCTTCGGAAAAGACTTCCTTGAAAAAACCGCCTCCGGCCCCGGCGTCCTTTCGATCTCATTCGCTCCCGCTTCCGCTTTCGCAGACGCCGACTGCGCAAAACTCAAATGCGACCGCGCCATCCTCTCCTCCAACATCGAATCGTACGCGCTCAAGATAGAAGCCTCCGGCGACGGCTCCGCTCTCGCCTCCATCTTCTCCGACCACAGCCGGGGCAGGTTCTACGCCGTCAAAACCATCAAGAAACTCATCGCCAAATACGACGGCCGCCGCATCGACCAGACTATCATCTTCGACTACCCCATACTTGAAGTCCGCGGCGTCCTCGAAGGATATTACGGCGCTCCGTGGGCGCCGGCGGACACGCTCCGCACGCTCGACTGGATGGGCGACCAGAAAATGAACATCTTCCTCTACGCTCCCAAAGACGACCCGAAAAACCGCAGCGACTGGCGCAGCCCCTACACCGAAAAAGAACTGAAACGCTTTCAGGCTTTCAATGATGTGAGCATCCTTAACAACATCCAGTTCTGCTGGGAAATAAGCCCCGGCGTCTCCATCACATACTCCTCCGAGCAGCACTTTCAGGACCTCATCGCCAAGTTCCACGCCGTGGCCGACATCGGCGTCAAATGCTTCGTTCTCGCCTTTGACGACACCGGAAAAGCCCTCTCGAAAGAAGAAGACAAAGCCCGGTATAAAAATATCGGCGAGGCTCAGGCCGATATCACCAACCGCGCTTACGAATCCGTCATCAAACGCGTCCCCGACGCAAAATTCAGCTTCGTCCCCGTCGAATACTGGAACGAAAACGTCACCGAGGAATACAGCGGAACCGTCGGAGACATCCTTCATCCCGACATCATCTACGGATGGACGGGCAACGAGATATGCAGTTGGTCCGTGAATAAAACGGACGCCGATTTCGTGGCCGGATACATCAACCGCAAACCGCTGCTTGGCGACAACGTGCCGGTGGTGGACACCTTCATGGCGATAAAAGGCCCCATCTCCCTCGGCCCGTTCCAGCGGCGCGCCTCCGACCTCCATCTTTCCATCCTCGGCCTCACCGCCAACGCCATGCCGTGGATGTACAGCTCTTGGGTGAACCTCGCCGCCATCGCAGACTACGCTTGGAATCCCTACGCCTACGACGCTCAGGAATCATGGAAGAAAGCCATCATCGACACCGTCGGCTTGGACGCCTACAGCGCGTTCAAACCTTTCGCCGTCCTCAATCAGGGAACCCTAATCAACCACCACGACTCCCAAGACCTCAGGGCGCTGATCCGCAAATTCTGGAACAACTACCACGCGGGCGACCTGTCCCCCGTCAAAGACGAATTCAAAATGGAGTTTCAGGCCATCGCCGGCATTCAGGAGCCAATTCTCAATAAGGTCAAAAACCAGTTCCTCCTCGAAGAGCTGAAAAGCTGGCTGGGCAAAGCCGCCGCTTACGGCGAGGCGGGCGTTATCGCCATCGAAGTGGCGGATAAAAAACTCAAAGGCTCCATGACAAAGGAAGACTACGACGAGTTCGCCGCCGCCGTCTCCCGCGTAGAAAACAGAAAAGGCGAAATCACCCGCGACGCGCTCAAATCCTTCTTCAAAGAACTGAAAGAAGAACTGAAACCAGAAAACTGACGGAATAGAAGTAGAAAAACAAAAAGAAAACGCAAAGAGAAACTTGTGAAAAAATTTCTCTTTGAATTCCTTCAACGCCCTTTAATGGCCGTCGGGAGAGAATCGCTGACGCGATTCTCTTTCCGCCGCCCTGAAAAATATCAACCCGGATATGCGACATGGCCGAGTTTCTGTTGCCTGTTTGGCGTTTGATTACAGTGTAGTCGGTCTCCTACAGCATTGAGCCTGTTTTTCTGTTCTGATTCATTCAACTTAAACAAGTACGCGGCGATAAAAAAGACTTCTGATAATAGATTGTTTTATTCTCTGGTGTCTCGAGCCATCGCTTCCGCGCACATGGCAAGATATTTGATAAATATTAAGCGACCGGCGGCAAGACAATGAAATGGAGACAACCGACATGAAAACTGCGGAAGCAAGCATAATAGAAAAGGTTGAAAGATGGAAGAAAAAAACTGCCTTGGAGGCCACCGGCTATTCCACAGCAGACAGAACGGATAAAATGTCTGTTATTAAAACCTTAGATAGATTGGCGCCGATGTCTCAAATACCTTCCGGTTTAGGTTTTCTAGATATACAGATATTGAAGTCCATCGGCGCGATTCCAGAGCCGTCCGCGCAGGAAAAGGCGCAAGCGCTTCTATCAAGAATAAAAAGAAACGCCCAATATATGGTGGATTTAGTCAGGCTGGATTTGGCTAGTCAGGAAGACCTCTCTCACATAGCGAAGAATATAGCGCTCGACGCCGAGCAGATAGCGGTCTCAAGCGCGCGCTTTGAAAAAAGAGATGTGTTGACCTTCGCGGGCGCCGCAGACATTGACTAAAAAATGGACGCTTGGGAGCGATTCCCTCATAACGCCGCATTATTTTGGGCGGAAGACAGTTTTCGTTTCCGATATTCGCGTATCCTTTCGCGTTTTTTTCTTTATCAACCCGCATAGCGAAGAAAGTCAACGGCGCTCTTCTCGCGTCTCTTTGACGCACTTGAGAATTATGGTAGAATGTTTAGACATGTAATCTAGCGATTGAGTTGAAGCGACTGGAAGTTTTGTTTTATTTCTGTTTGAAGAAGGACGGCGGCTGTTGAAGTATGTCAGCCGCCGGTATTTGGCATTAATCCATAAAAGATCGCGTTCAAGAAAGCGAATGATATTATGAAAAAGACCACAACTAAAACGCAAAAAGAAAAAGGGTGGGCTGACGATGTAAAAGGAACGCGCAGTCCATTTTTTATGACGAGGACCAGAGCCGCGGTTTTAATTTTAATCGTGCTTGCCACCGCAATAGCGCTCGGATTTCTCGGAGTCAGGAAAGCGGATAAAAGACACCGGGAGACGCTGCTTGTGCAGACTCGGCTGGCGGCAGGCGCAGTTGATATTGAAGCTGTCGCCGGATTGAACGGGACAGCCGCCGATGTCGAATCGCCCGACTATGCCCGCCTGAAAGAACAGATGAAATCCATCCGCACTGCCACGTTGAGATGCCGGTTCGTTTATCTTATGCGTTTGAACGAGGCCGGAGAAATAATGTTTCTTGTGGATTCGGAGCCTGCGGATTCGCCGGATTATTCGCCCCCCGGACAGATTTATACCGAAGCCTCGGTGGGGTTCCTCGGTGTTTTCAAGGATGGCGTTCCTGTCGTGGAAGGCCCGGTTAAAGACAGATGGGGGGCATGGATAAGCGGGCTTGTTCCGCTGGTTGACCCGGAAAGCGGAAAAATCGCGGCTGTGTTCGGCATGGATGTCGAGGCGTTGGAGTGGAAAAGAGAACTGGCGGAAGAGAGCTCCTTCTTTACGGCCGTCTGTCTGGTGGCTCTGGCATTTGTCGCCGCGATGTCCATACTGCAAGCGCAGTCTAACCGGGCAAGCCAGCGAATAGCGGAGTCGAAAAAGAAATATGAAACGCTGTTCGCGGAGATGCTGGACGGGCTTGCCGTTCATGAGATTATCCTAAACGATGCCAGAGAGCCTATAGACTACGCGTTTCTTGCGGTTAATCCCGCGTTCGAGAGGCAGACCGGGCTGAAAGGAACTGACATAATCGGAAAAACTGCGCTTGAAGTTCTGCCCGGACTGGAGCCGATGTGGATTCAAGCTTACGGGCGTGTCGCAATGACTGGCGAACCTACGCATTTCGCCCATTTCTCAGGGGACCTTGGGAGACACTATGAAGTGACCGCGTTCAGAAATGCGCCCGGACAATTCACAACAATTTTTAAGGATATAACAGAAAGCAAGCTTGCCGAAAAAGCGCTTCGCGAGAGCGAGGAACTGCTTAACGCCACTCAGAGAATCAGCAAGGTTGGCGGCTGGGAATGGGATGTGCGCGCTCAAAATATGTCTTGGACAGAAGAAACGCTGCGCATACACGGCATTGATTCGGTAGCCCCCGGGTCGGATTCATCGGAACTCATTAAAAATAGCCTTAAATGTTATCCCTCTGATGCTTCCAAGGCCGTCGAGGCTGCTTTCAAGGCATGCGTCGAGCGTGGAGAGCCTTACGACCTAGAAGTTCCGTTTACCAACGAGAAAGGCCGCGCAATGTGGGTCCGAACCAGCGGTAACGCGGTCTTAGAAAACGGCGAAGTCGTCAAAGTCGTTGGAAACATCATGGACGTTACCGAACTCAAAGCGGCACGAGATTCGCTTCAGGAAAGAGAAAATTTCATCAGGACCGTTCTGGACAATCTCCCTATCGGCATCGCTGTGAACTCCGTGTTTCCTGAGGTGCGATTTGAATATATAAACGATCACTTCGCTAAACACTACAGAATAAAAAAAGAAGACCTGACGTCGCCGGACGCTTTCTGGGAAACCGTGTATCGCGACGATGCTTTCAGGGAAGAAATCAAGAAAAGAGTCATTGAGGATTGCCTGAGCGGAGACCCATCCCGGATGGTTTGGGAAACTATTCCTATCAAACGCGAAGGAGAGGAAACAACATACATTTCCGCAAGAAACGTACAGATTCCCGAACGGAACATGATGATATCAATGGTGTGGGACGTTACCGAGAGAAAGAAGTCGGAGGACGCGTTGCGACACGCCGAAGAGCAGCTTAAGCAGTCGCAGAAGATGGAGGCTATCGGAAGGCTGGCGGGAGGCATAGCGCACGACTTCAACAACATGCTGACGGTTATAAACAATTACGCGGAAATGATGATTGAAGAATTGCCGGACGGCTCTCCACTTAAGGACTCAGCCTGGCAGATATTGAGCGCCGGAACCCGGTCCGCCGAACTGACGAGACAACTGCTGGCGTTCAGCCGCAAACAGCCGCTCGAAATGGAAAACCTGAACCTTAACGGCATAGTGGCGGGCATAGAGCCTATGTTGCGCCGCATAATTGGAGAAGACATCAAGCTTCAGACATGTCTTTCAAACGGGCTTGGCAACGCGATGGCTGATCCTCGACAGATGGAACAGGCGATTCTTAATCTGGCCGTCAACGCGCGCGACGCGATGCCGGGCGGCGGATGCCTTACTATAGAGACGGCAAATGTCGAGCTTGACGATAATTATGCCGAACTTCATCCCGAAGTGGAAACCGGCCCTTACATCATGCTTTCCGTGTCGGACACCGGGAGCGGAATCGCCGAGGCGGACAAAGAGCGCCTGTTCGAGCCGTTTTTCACCACGAAAGAAAAAGGGAAAGGCACCGGGCTGGGATTAGCCACCGTGTACGGCATCGTAAAACAAAGCGGAGGGCACATTTTCGTTTACAGCGAACCGGGGCAAGGCGCCACGTTCTAGATTTATCTCTCCAGAACGGAGCCGACTGATGACGAAGAGAAACCCGCAAAGAAATGCTCCGTCCGCCCCTCCGGCGGCAAAGAACGCGTCCTCGTCGTTGAAGACGAGCCGGGCGTGCTTAAACTGGTCATCAGAGTCCTAGAATCCAGCGGATACTCCGCGATCAGCGCCGCCAGCGCGGACGAAGCTATCAGCATATGCGCCGACTCAGAATATCCGGTGGATCTTCTTGTCACGGATGTCGTCATGCCGGATGTTAACGGACGCGAACTCGCCGAACGCATTCGCAAATTGCGCCCGAACATCAAAGTCTTGTACATGTCCGGATACACGGAAAACGCCATCGTTCATCACGGAATTCTGGATAAAGGCATCAACTTTATATCCAAACCGTTCAATGTCGAGGATTTCACGCGAAAAGTGAGAGATGTTTTAGATGGTTGACGCCTTGTTTCTATATTGATCGAAACTGACAGCGACAACTTTTTCTCGGGAACCCGTTATATCGATACCCTTTTTCTCGCGGCGCGCCCCAATGCACAACTTGGAGGCGGCGCCCGGCGTTGCTTTTTCAGAGAGAGCGAATCCGGTTCAATTGATTTCGCATCGCGTGACGAACATTGGAGGCGGGATGTTCGGAGCGCCGTTCCACAAATAGCATTGCGTATTGATCCCGAAATCGGAGACAGATAGCAGGAGAAGCCTAGCCGGGAGAAACGCCGGAGCGGGTTTGAATTCTTTGAAAGATATTTCTTTCTCTTTTGCTTTTATCGTGAAGTCCAACTGATCGCAGCCTGAGCCGCCTTCGCATCGGACTATGTGTTCGGAAGGTTCAACTATTTCAGCCCTGACCGGAATCCATTCAGGGTCAAGCGCGACGCGGTAAGTGTCGGGAATTATATTTTCGAAATAGAAGAAGCCGGAGCTGTCCGTGAACGCGTAAGCGATATCGCCATCCCCGGTTCCGAGGACTACGCGAAGGTTTTCAGGAGAAACGCCTGCGGATCGCGCGAAGTAGCTGTCGGCTTTCACCGACACGCGCCCGCTGACAGAATAAACAGGAAGCATGGCCATGTCCGCGCGGATGCGGGAGTTGTACGACACTTTGATCGTTCCGACGCTCGCGGGGGACGGCGTCAGTCTGACAGAGTGGGTTTTCGGAGAGACGCGCAGTTCGTATCTGCCCGGAACAAGAGCGGATATCTCATATCGGCCCTCGGAGTCGGTGGTCGCGCGGTCCGTCCCGCAGACGACCTCCAACCCTCTCAATAGCCTCTCGTCCCCGTCTAATACGCCGTTTCCGTTCAGGTCTTCGAATGCCACGCCGTACACCGCTCCATACTTTTTGTACGGAATGCTTATCTTGAAATCTTTCGTGTATTTTAGAAAGAAGAAATTTTCGGCGACGCCTCTGGAATTCAGGGCGTGATACGCAAGATCGATATATGCGTCCGACGCGAGCTTGGAATTAAATCCAAATGAAAAGCGAGTTGTTTTCATAGGTATGGAATCGAACGAGTCCTCGACCGTTCCGCTTCTCCACGACGCCTGAATCGTATTTTTCTTGTTCGGAAAAAGATAAGTCGCGTTGAAAGAAAAAGCTTGTTCGCTGCTGAACGCCGGTATGCCGCTGCCCCTTCCGGAAGTCTTATTGATTTCAGCGGCGATTCTTGTGGATTTGTTTTTGTATCCCGCGCTGAATGCGAACTTGCCATATCCGCCTTTTTCGCCCATGAAGCCGCGAGAGCCCGAGTCGAGGCCGAGCGCCAGATCAAAAGGTTTCATGTTTTTTGAAAAACTCAACTTCAAGAAGTCTTCCGACAGAGGCGTTGAGAGAAGCGCGTTGTCCGGCCTTGCGATATCGCGTCTTCTTCTGTTGACGGAAAATCGAGCGCTAATTCCGCCGGGCGCCGAGCGGGAAAAGCCCGCTGTGAAAGTTTCGTGATCGTATCCGGGACGCGCGGCGTCCATCGGATCAAGAGACAGCGCGCGGAAGCTGGTTCCTTTTCTGTAGTCAGCGGACACGCGCCCGCCAGACCCCATTTTCCATTCACCCCTGAGTCCGACTTCCTTCGTCGGGCCGTTAGACTGAAAATTCCTGTCGCCCGTCTGGCCGAACGCTTTGATTTTCATCTTGCCGTGTCTATACTCGCCCTCGAATCCCGCGACCGAGCCTGAAGCGGATGCTCCGGCTTCATTCTCTATCGTTGTCGCGGCCAACTCTGTTTTAACCAAGATGTTGTCGCCGTCGGAGTAATCGACCGTCAGCGAATCGGCCGTCATGCGGGACACTCCGGGCGACGGGTTTTCATTCCACAGTCTTCCGGCGCCGATTGAGACGCCGCCCGGCGCGCTTCTGTTCCATTTAACGAATCTGACATCGCCAGATCCGCCCCCGGAGCCTATCCGTATCTCGTTCGAGCCGAAATCGCGGGACGCTATCCAACCCTCTCGGAACTCTCTGCTGCGCGTCCGCTTCGAAAACCGCATTTGCTGGTTGCCGAGCGAAAGCTTGGAGTCGCCGTACCTGAACTCATGCGTCTGCCGCTTCACCCTCATGTTTTCGGATTCCGACCTTTGCATTCCGATATCCGTTCTCATCTCGAAATCCCCTTCTTCGAAACCGGGTATCGTAAGTTGGACTGATGTCGAACCGCGCGCGCCGGAACGCATCAAATGTCCCACGGCGAGCTTGACATCTATGCTCTTGTGCTCGACTATCTTTACGCTTTCCGTCTCCCTTGCGATATTGGCGAATAAAGTGGTTTCCGCCACGGGCGAACCGTCTTTGGACAGCTTCAGAGTCAGAGAAGCTCCGTTCACGTCGTCGCCTGAAATGGTCGCGTTGAAAACGCTCTCGACTGTTTCTCCGGGAGCGATATCGATAGACCTCTTTCTGCCGTGCGCCGTAACTCCGGCTCCGGGATGCGCGGACAATTCAAAGGTCTCTGAATCGCCCCCGCAGTTTCTAATTTTCACGGACACTTTGGATATGTTGGCGTTGGCGAAGAGCATCTCTGCCGGCGGCTCGACAAACTCTGCGCACACCGGATTGTCCACAGAAAGTTCCAACCTCGCAGAGACAGAGAGCGCAGGGTTCGAAGAATCTGACAATGTGACGACAATAGGAATAAGCTGACCGGCGGAGACGTTCGCGGCGACCATAAGCGTCGCGGCGAAAGATTCCGAAGAACCGGGGGAGAGGAAAATGCCGGACGGAGCGCCCACGACAGCCGCGCCGTTCCCGGCTTCGAGCGATATCGAGAAGTCGCGCGCGCTGCCCTCGTTCAGTATGGCTGTGAAGCCGACCGTCACGAATTCCAAAGATTTGACTTTTCTTGTCGCGGCGTCCATCGGGGAGACAACAAAGGAGGCTGCCGACGCCGACGCGGCGGCGAGGATTATCAGCAGGAGAGTTGTCGCGGATGTTGTTTTTAGAAGGCGCTTAATCACTGTTTCATCACGCCTTTCCGTTCAGTCCGAAGTCAGGGTGAAGACTAGAACGATGCCGTAGGAGTCGGCGCGGTCGCCCCAACCCGCCAACAGCTTCAAATCGATGTCAACGTAATCAGACCCCGCGCCGGAGGCCGCAGGCTCGTCGTATTGCGTTAGAGCAATATAAGGCTCCGGGCCGTCCACCCGCCAGAGTAAGTCTTCGCATGATTTCTGAGCGAAAACCGAAGTGAATTCCGCCGTGTCCGCCCTTACGGAAAGCGTCCATCCCGCATTTTCGTCGTCCGTTATCAACGCTCGCAAAGCGTAAACGCCGTCCGATGCGCCGGCTTCGACGAAACCCGCGTAAAGGTCTTCTTTCGTCAGCGAGCCGAACGCGACCGATCCGGACTCTAATTCCACCCGGAAGTCCGCCCTGCCTGCGCCGGCGAACATGGCGCAGAGGATTATTGTCATTGTCATGATAAATCGAATTTGATTTGATTTTATCATCTCATTATCCTCTTGGCGCTTCCGGCTTTTCGCCGGTTGTATGAGTGACCGCGGGAGCGCTCGACCCGCATTCCGGTCGTTATTTCCTGTCGATTTCATATCCCGTCAGAGCTGTGGTCGAAATGTTTTTAGAAGTGAAGGAAGTTTGTCCGGCGACAAGCTTCTCCCCGCCGTAATCCATTATCACAAGAGCGACATATTCGTCAGGAGCGAGCCGGGCTTCAATCGGAACGGTCACAATTCTCTCCCGGCCGGGAATGACATATTTTTTTTCGTAAGACACGGCCTCCGTATGTATTGTTTTGCCTGCCAGCGTTCTCACCTCAAGCACGCCGTGCGGAGTCAGAAGAGTGTTGCCAGTGTTGAAGAACCCGATGTTCGCGATAAGCGGAGAATCCTTGAATTCGCTTTGCGCGTCCGGACGAGAGACGGTCAGAGAAGAGAGTTCGCCCCGCGCCGCGATGCCGGATTTTACATTGATGAAAACCCTGACGCCGTATCTCATATTAGTCGTTATCGCCGCCTTGAATCTGCCGTCTTCCGCCGAAGGTTTCTGAGGAGTCGGCATTCCTTCCACCATGATGAAAGTCCAATAAAGCCCGGAAGCGTCTTGAGGAACGGAGAAGGAAAATCTTGCTTCCGCTTTTTCCCCGGCGGGAACGTTGAATTGAGATTGGCTCAGAGTTATCCAGCCTCCGCATGAGCGGTCGACTTCGCCCGATTCACGGTAAACGTCTTTCCCTGATGGTTGTTTGTCCCAGTCCTGAATGTAGACGCGGCCCATCTGAAGCTCATCGCTCCCTGTGTTGTCTATAACAATCGACGTGGTGTATGACGCGCCCGGCGCGGCGTTCAGTTCGATCTTCATTGGCAACACGGAAAACGCCGTCAAGGGAGCCGCGTTCAGAGCGGCAAACATGATTGCCGCTATCGCCGCGCCAGCCGCTTTTTTTAGATTGTTCATCAGTCTCATCTCGTTATCCTCTCATTTCTTCTCGCGCTGTCCGAGCCTCGCGCTTCAAGCATCGGGCCGGGGCGTCTTCGTTGTTGGGAGATAGATTGTTTAATCCCCCGGTTCATTCCGCGTGTCAATCAGTGGTCGCGGTGAAAGTCAGATTGGCAGTATAGGTTCCGGCCACATCCTGCGCCGGGTTGAGCGCCAGTTTATAACGGACGGCGTCCAACATTATTCCCACGCCCGGCACGCCGAGGCCTGTTCCGTATGGAATAATCTCGACTGGAAGCGTCGCGTCGCCCGCGTCTAAGTTGAAGTAACTTACGCCTGAGTCTATGCTTATGCCGAGGTCGCCGAGAGACTTCGTTGCGTTTCCTGTTCCGCCGAAGTAATCCCCCACGGAAGTCGATGACACTTGTAATCTCCAGCTTTCAGTAGCGTCGACCGACATAACGCCTGTCGTGATCCATTCCACTTCTCCGGCTGCCAAATCCGAGAAAGAGACATCGGCCAGAACCGGGGTCTCTACATCGCCGGATTCGATATTGATCAAAATCATGTTCCTTATCCTGAAACTTATGTCCGCAGTCTGGTCGTCCGTCGCGGCGACGGCGGCGAGCGGGCCTAGCATCAGTCCCGCCGCGATTGCTATCAACATTTTTTTCAGTTTCATTTCACTATCCTCCGGATTCATTCCCTTCTTGTCGTCCCTGATTCCTAATTCATATTTTTAGAATCTTCGGGATCGACGTCCGGGAGGGCAGTCTGTTTCGCGCAGCCCGCCCGGGGGTTTAAGGAAGAGGGAAGCAATTTTCCCTCTTCCTTTTAACTCGCCGCCATCAGTTTGTGATCGCAGTGAAAGTCAGATTCGCCGTGTAGGTTCCCGCAACATCGAGAGTCGCGTCCAAAGCAAGCTTGTATTGAATGGCGTCTAACGTTATTCCGACGCCCGGCACGCCGAGGCCTACGCCTGAAGCGATCAGTTCGACGGGGGATGTTGCGTCAACGGCGCTCAAGTTCACGTAGTTGGAACCTGAGTCTACGCTAATGGCTAGATCGCTAAGCGCTTTTGTCGCGTTACCCGTGCCGCCGAAGTAGTCGGCCACGGATGTCGAGGCCACTTCGAGTTTCCAGTCCTCCGTGGCGTCCACGGAAAGAACGCCGGTCGTGATCCATTCCACTTCTCCGGTAGTCAGGTCCGCGAAAGAAACATCCGCAAGAGTAGGAACCGCAACATCTCCCGAATCGATGTTTAGAACGATCATGTTCTGAATATTGAAACTGATATCCGCCGTCTGGTCGTCTGCCGCCGCAAAGGCGGCGAGCGGGCTAATCATCAGTCCCGCGACGATTGATAAGAATACTTTTTTCATTTTCACTTGTCTTTCCTCCGTTAAGTTTTCCGACCGCTAGGACGGCCGAGTTTTTTTTCGGAACGCTTTCGCGTTCTCCGTGGATTGCCGCTTCCGAGTTAGAGGCCATTTGTTCGCGCCGCCTCTACGGAAATCGGCTTCGATCCGTTTGCGCGGACCGCTTGGAATCTTTCCTGATTCCGTTGCGGCGCTCTGCGGTCATCTGCGCCGTTTGTCTATTTATCTCCTCCCTTCGTTTTTTCTCGTCTCGTTTTCTCTCGCGCTAAGGATTAGTGCAAAGAACTTGCCAAAGCCCCGGACATTCGCCGCTGAATCGCAATATTCGCTTTGTATGTGCCATTTATTTTGTCTCCGCTTTTGGTCACAAAAATATCGAGCGGCATTAGAGTAACCCGCGAAAAACAATGTAAAACCGCAGTTACATCCATCCCGGTTCTTCGTTCTAAACCGAGCTGACACACAACTGCGCGGCCCTGCCATCAGTTCAGAACGAGTCTATTCGGAAGTTATTTCAAACACATTCCGATTATCAATATGTGAAAATCGACAAACTCAGATAAGTATGGTATATAATTGTCACTATATTATCTGACCAATGGCGCGATTGTGGTTTCTGAAGGGACACTCTAGTTTTCCGGGCAAAGGAGCGATTGAGATGTTAAAAACAAAGGCTCGCGGAGTCTTTTTAGCGTTGATAGCTTGCGCGTGTATTTCGCTGCCGGCGGGAGCGAGCGAGCCGGGAAACTTGAGAGTGGGCCTGTATGAAAACAAGCCGAAGATATTCACTGAAGACGACGGGGCCGCCGCAGGCATCTTTGTGGACATCCTGAGAGAAATTGCGAAAGAAGAGGGTTGGAAGCTGCAATATGTAAAATGCGAGTGGCAGGAATGTCTCCGCGCTCTTGAAGAAGGCCGGATCGACCTGATGCCGGATGTCGCTTATTCAGAAGAGAGGGCGTTGTTGTACGATTTCAACAAAACCCCCGTCTTAGAAAGCTGGTCGCAGGTATATTCGAAACCGGAATCCAAAATTGAAAGATTGTCGGATTTGAACGGGAAGCGGATAGCATTGCTTGACGGCTCGATACAACAAAAAGTATTTCAACAGTTAGTCGCCGGGTTTGAATGTGACGTGACGATAGTTTCAGCGGATTCGCTCGCCGCAGCTTTTTCTGCGGTCAGAGAAGGACGCGCCGACGCCGCGGTGGCAAACCATTATTTCGGCGATTACATTTATAAAGATTACAACCTTGCGAAAACAGCCATCGTATTCAACATAGCGACGCTGTATTTTGCGGCTGCAAAAGGGAGAGGCTCCGAATATCTTCAAGCGATAGACCGCTGCTTGGACGCTTGGAAATATGAGTCCGGCTCCCCATACTATCGCGCGATCAGCCGTTGGATGGAAAAGAAGCCGGATCAAGCAATGGCAAGATATATGCCATTGACGCTTGGGATTATCTCGGCTCTTCTCGCGCTGGCTGGGACGGCGATTCTGTTTTTGCGACGACAGGTGGCCGCGAGAACCGCGCGCCTGACGAAAGCCGGCAATGAGTTGACTCAAAGCGAGGAGCGCTTCAAAATTCTTTTTCAGGAATCACCGGTTTCAATCTTCATACACGACAAAGAGACAGGCGAGTTGCTTGACGCCAACAAAACCGCCTATGTCGCATACGGATTTTCGTCTCTTGATGAACTGAAAGCAAACTCATTCTGGGATGAGCCGCCGTATTCGTTGGAAAACGCGCTGAAACTGATACGAAAAGCGGCGCAGGAAGGCCCGCAAAGTTTCGAATGGATGAGTAGAAAAGTGTCTGGAGAGGTTTTCTGGGAAAAGGTGCAATTGAAGCCTATTGTCGTCGACGGAGCTGAGCGGGTTCTTGCCACTTGCGTTGACATCACCGAGAGAAAAAGGATGGAAGAGGCGCTTCGGGACAGCGAGGAGGCGCATCGCCGGTTGTTCGAAACGATGTCTCAGGGAATTGTCTATCAAGCGGCGGACGGGGCCATTATATCGGCGAATCCCGCAGCAGAACGGATTCTCGGATTGACTTCAGACCAGATGAAGGGAAGAACGTCGATGGATCCCCGCTGGAAAATGATAGAGCCGGACGGGGAGCCGGTTCCCGGCGCAGAGCATCCCGCGATGGAGGCGCTTCGGACGGGGAAAAAAATAGGCCCTGTCATAAGAGGCATTTTTCATCCGGAAATGAACGAATACGTGTGGTTGTCCATCACGGCTACGCCCCAATTCAACGAAGGGGAAACAACCTCTTTTCAGGTTTACTCCACTTTCGAGGATATAACCGAGAAAAAGCGCGCGGAAGACGACAAGACTAAGCTGCAGGAGCAATTGACCCAATCGCAAAAGATGGAGTCAATCGGAAGACTTGCAGGCGGCGTAGCCCACGATTTCAACAATATGTTGAGCGTAATAATCGGGAACTCGGAACTGGCCATGCTCGACCTGCCGGAGGATTCGCCTCTGAAACTAAATTTTCACGAGATACTTCAGGCGTCTCAAAGGTCCGCAAACCTCACCCGGCAGCTTTTGGCTTTCGCTAGGAGGCAGACAGCGGAGCCTGTTATTCTGGACATTAATGAAACAGTAGAGAATATGCTTAAAATGCTCAGGACTCTCATCGGCGAAGACATCGACCTTGTCTGGAAACCGGGCCGCAGTTTGTGGAAGACGAAGATAGACCCGGTACAGATCGACCAGATATTAGCCAACCTCTGCGTGAACGCTAGAGACGCGATATCAGGAACTGGAAAGATAATGGTTGAAACGGAAAACATTATTGTCGACGAGGCATACTGTGAAAGCAAGCCGGAAGCCGCTCCGGGAGAGTATGTGATGCTGGTGGTTAGCGACGACGGGTGCGGGATGGACGCCGAAACGCGCGAAAAAATATTCGAGCCGTTTTTCACAACAAAGGAAACAGGAAAAGGAACCGGCTTAGGGCTGGCGACGGTTTATGGAATAGTAAGGCAGAATGAAGGTTTCATAAATATCTACAGCGAGCCGGGAAAAGGAACCGTGTGCAAAGTATGTTTGCCCAAGTCAAAGGTCGACAACGAGCGGGAATCGACACAGCCGGAGCGCCGCCCCGTGCCTACTGGAGAAGAAACAATCCTGATTGTCGAAGACGAGCCGGCCATACTGAAACTTGGCAAGAGAATCCTCGAAACTCTCGGCTATACGGTTATACCGGCTGAAACCCCTACGGAAGCCATAACCAAAACAGAGAATTATGAAGACGCTATTCATTTGCTTCTCACAGACGTTATCATGCCAGAAATGAACGGGCGCGAACTCGCGGAGAAAATCGCGTCTCTCAAACCCGGCTTGATCGCGCTGTTCATGTCCGGCTACACCGCAAACGTGATAGCTCATCACGGCGTTCTGGAAGAAGGAGTCAGATTCGTCCAGAAACCATTCACTGTGGAAAGCTTAGCCAGAAAAGTGCGGCAGTCTCTAGACGATTAACGCGCTTTTTCGTTTTTTCATACGCGCACAGTTCCGAAATAATGCCACTTAGCATTCAACCAGAAATGGTTTTGTCATAATAAAAAAAGGGCGGATTCTCTGCAACCCGCCAAGATGGCGTTAGACGCCAAGAGGAAATGAGGATAAGAGGCGTTTTCAACCGCTGTCGAAAAACGGCGGCGGCCCTGATATTCGTTCCGGTCCTCGGCGCGTCACCGCGTCGCGACTGAGCGCGCGCTTGTGAAAGCGACCAGCAGCATTGCAAGTAGAATCAATCCCAACGGAGCCGACACTACCGCGACAATATCTTTGAGCGCGTTGAAATCAACGCTCGGCGGCTTGGCGGATGCTCCGGCGGCATGCGCTGTTCCTATCACGATTTCATTGAAAAGCGGGGACGCGACAACCGGCGTGACGACCGCATAAGCGGCAAGCGCAATGAACGGTATCATCGTTATCATTATAAGTCTCCGGACTCTCCGGTTCCTTGTGATTGTCTTGAGCGAATGTCTTCTGTGCTTCCTTTTTCGCGACATGTTTCTTTCGTTGCATGTGACTGCCTTGCATTTCAGCGTCCACGATTCGGTTGTCCTGATCATATTCATTCCCTCGACATCGTTTGTTTTCAACACCGTCGTAAAACGCAATAATCGTGCCAATGGCTATCCGAACGGCAAATGAATTTTGAGGCGCGCCAATTATCATTGATAATTCTCGGTTTTTTATTTTTCAGGCTGAAAAGCGCAAAGTTTTCTTCAGAGCGACGAAAGTCAAAATAACGGCGCTCTTGTCGCTACATGTAAATGAAGGAATACATCGGCGCGTCGCATTTTCTGCAAATCCGGTCAGGATTCGACGGTTCTATCGACGAATCCGGATTCGCGCTTGTTTTGATTAGACTTATTATTAGATGATTCATCCCGCCATCTGTGTGACAAAGCTTTTTCCTTTGCGTATGATGCTATTTATACTTATTACTAATGGGTGGTTTCATCTAACAAAACGTGTAGGTAATAGTATTCATAGCGCGACACAACAATATTTCGAAGCGGCTATCGGCTGCTTAAGGCATGGTTTATCGCGGCGCCGAGTTCAGAGATTGTGAATGGCTTCTGGACAAATCCTACCGCGCCCTCTTTCATAATCGCTCCGGCTTGCCCGTTCACGCTGTACCCTGAAGCGAGAATTACTTTAACGTCCGGGTTGAGCGCTTTCAGTTCCCTGAACACATCCGCTCCGTCCATTCCGGGCATTATGATGTCCAGAACGACAAGGTCGATCTGGGTTTTCAGCCGTTTGAAGGCTTTGACGGCGTCCGGGCCGTTTGAAGCGGCGACAACGTCAAACCCGAATTTCCGGAGTATTCTTTCGGCGACGCTCAGCGCCGGCTTCTCGTCGTCCACCACCATGATCGTTCCTGTTCTTTGAAAAAGATGTTCATCTTCTTTGAGTTGCGTTTCGGCGGTTTCGGACTCGTCGACGGGAAGATAGACGCTGAATGAGGTTCCTACTCCCACTTCGGAAGCCACCTCAATGAATCCGCCGTGATTCTTTACGATGCCGTATGTTATGGCAAGCCCAAGCCCGGTTCCTTTATCGCGCGGCTTTGTGGTAAAGAACGGTTCGAATATTCTTTCCGTCACTTCGGGGGGCATTCCCGTGCCGGTGTCCGAAACCTTTATGACGCAGTATCTGCCGGGAGATGTTTCAACGGTAATCCCCGCCGCTTCGTCTATGTCTCTTTCGCCGAGTTCGATGACGATGTGTCCGCCGTCCGGCATGGCAGCCGCAGCGTTGTTGCATATATTAAGAAGGGCTTGATGCATCTGGTTGACGTCCATCATAACGACGCTGTCTTTGACCTCAAATCTGGCGAGCACGCTAATCTTTTTCGGGATGCTCCTTTTTAGAAGTTTTGCGACATCCTCAACGACCGTTTTGACGGAAAGCGGCTGAGGATTAATTTTTTCCCTTCGGGCAAATGTGAGCAGTTTCATCGTGAGTTCCCGCGCGCGGACGGAAGCCGTCATAATCTCTTTAAATTCGAGCCGGCCGGGGTCGCTTTCCTTCAAATCCTCCAGCGCGAGTTGAGCGTTGCCCATGATGATGGCGAGCTGGTTGTTAAAATCGTGCGCCATGCCTCCGGCCATCTGGCCGATGGACTCCATCTTTTGAGAAAAAAACAGTTGTTCCCTGAACGAGTCTCTTTCGCTCTCCACCTTGTGCCGTTCGATAATGCTCGCGATTATGTCCGCGAACAATTGGAGTATTCTTTCCGTTTTTTCCGATTGTTTTGTGCCTGCCTTCACATAGAGATTTAGAACTCCGAGAGTTTTTCTGCCCGACATCACCGGGACGCAGTAATGACCGTGGTCCGCAGAGCCGGGAGGCAGTTCCTTGTGATATTCGTTCAGATTTGAAACGAACTGAATGGCGCCGGTCTGCGCGGCGCGACCGCAAAAACAATTTCCGAATTCCACGACTCCGCACATCTGCTTAACCGCAGGGTCCATCCCGACGTCGGCGACCATCGTCAGCGTCGATTTTCCCGCGTCCGCGAGGAAAACCGCGCCCGCCGGCTCGACTCCGAGCCAGTCCACGGAGACTATTTCGTGAAGAGCGTACTTGAGAGCTTTTTCGAGCGGAACTCCCATCAACTGTATCTGCAGGATAGCGTTTATCACCGTCTGCACCCGGTACTGTTCCTCCACCCCCTGCCGGGCGTTCTTCAGTTCGGTTATATCCTCGCCTATCGACTGAAAAGCCGTGATTCCGCCGTCGGCGTCGAACATCTCCGCAGTGTCCGTCCACCTCTGCCAAGACACTGTTCCGTCGGGCCTTGCGACCTCATGTTCGTAAGTGAGCGTGGGGTTGTCCTTGCTCATCGAAGCGATTTTTCTAAAAACAACCTCCCTCCCGGCTTCAGGGATGAAGTCGATGAAGCGTTTGCCGACAAGGTTCTGCGGTTCAAGTCCGAAAAATCGGCAATAGGCCTCGTTCACGAAAGTGAGCGTAGTGTCCGGCAGCCATCTGCACATCATAAATGTGGAGTTCTCAACAAGCAGCCTGTACTTTTCCTTGCTCTCATGCAGAGCCTTCTCGGCCTCGATACGGTTCGTGATGTCCAGATGAGTTCCAACGACCCGAATGGGATTTCCGCTCTCGTCTCTTTCCACTACACAGCCCCGGTCGTACACGAATATCCATCTGCCTGATTTGTGCCGCGCCCTGTGCACGACCTCGTAGATCGGCGTTTTGCCAGCTATGTGTTCGGCGAGCTTTTCGTTCACCATTTCCATGTCGTCCGGGTGGGTCAGCCTGCTCCAAGTTTCAGTGTTGGACTCAAGTTCCTCAAGCTTGTAGCCGAGCAGTTTCGCCCAAAGGTCGTTGAACTTCACTTCGTTGGTTCGGATATTCCAGTCCCATGTGCCGAGGCCCGCCCCTTCTATGGCAAGTTGCAACTGTTGCCGGCTCTCAACAAGTGAATCGCTCGCTTTTTTCCTGTCCAAAGCGCCTTTTATTATGGCGGAAGCCATGATAATAGCTGAAAAATCGTCGTCGTCCCACTCGCGGCGGCCTCTATGGTCGCCTACCCCTAACGCTCCGGTCAAAGCGTCTCCGGTGAACATCGGCATCAGCGCGAAAGCCTTCATGCCCACCTCGCGGACCAGCCTGTTTTCACCTGCCGCATCTTCGGGGATGTCCGACGAGAATTTTACATCGACAAGCTCTCCGTTCCTAAGCCGGTTTATCGTCCATTTGCAGTCATCCAGAGAAATCGCTCGCACAGTTTTCCGGATCGGCGCCAAATCTCCGCCTACCCATTCATGAGTGACGCTGGGGGAAACGCCGTCAAACGTTCTAACAACGAACATCCTGCTTACTCCCAAGAATTCTCCTATGTCGGAAAGCGCGGCGTTAACAGCCTCATCTGTGTCCATGACTCCGAGAAATCTTGCCGAGAGCATTGAAAGGGTCTGTTCGAGGCGCATACGGCGCGCGAGCGTCCTTTCCGCCGCTTTTCTTCTGGAAATATCCCGAGCAGAAGACAGGGCCGCTCCGCGCCCGCCATATTGAATCATGCGGGTGTTCACTTCCATCGGAGCTTTCTGGCCGTTCTTGGTTGTTAAATAAGTTTCGTAGACTCTTCCTTCCCGTTCATCTTCCTGTCGCGAAAAAAGCTCCTCGATTCCGACTCCGAAGATTTCTTCCATGGACGATCCAAGAAGCTCCTCTCTAGCGTATCCCAGTTTTCGGCAAGCTGAGTCGTTCGCTTCAAGCGCGCGCCCGGTCAAGTCATGTATGAAAATCGGGTCGCCCGAACTGTTAAACAGCGTCTGGTATTTCTCAATGCTTTCGGCGAGCGCGCGCCTTGTGAGGGTGTCTTTGAGCGCCACTCCCAGACTCGCGGCTATCTGTTCAAGAAATTCCATCATGTCTTCAGATATCTTGTTTTCTCTTCTGTCGCACATCTGAAGAAGTCCGATAGTTTCATCTCCTGACCGGAGAGGGACAAGCGCTAGGGTGCGATATCCTTCTTCCAAGCATCTGCTTCTGAGTCGCATTCCTTCACCGAGCGCGGCCAGAGCATGAGCGCAATCCGCAGTTTTCCCCGCCCTGAAGCTTCCCGCTGGCGTGAAAAACCTTGAGTCCAACCCTGCGGCTCCCGAAATGACTTTTCCGCAAACGCATTCCAGAATCGGGTTTCCCGCCTCGTCCCTCACAGAAAACCCGTTCTCATCCCTTGCTATGAGGCTGTTTTGAGTGAATATGAAATCTTCCGAGAAACCATCGTGAACAAGATATGGAAAATCTTCTCCACCGCGCATCCTTACAGCCGCCGATTCTATGCCGAAATGTTCTTTCAACATGAACAGTATCTTTTTAACGGCCGCGACGCCGTCTTCGGAGACCCGGTTCAGTTCGTAAAGTATCTTTGAAAATATTGATATTCTGTCCCAAGCCTGCTTTCTATCGGTCACATCCCTGATGGAAGCCAGAAAAGCGAAACTGTTTTCCCACTCGACAGGCTCGAACTTCATTTCCACGCGCCTTACGGAGCCGTCCGGGCGGCGGATATCCGCCATACGAGGCTCCATGTTGTCCGAAATCTCATCTATCGCGCTGTTGATAAGTTCATCATGGGTTCTGCCGAACAAAGCCATCGCCGCCGGGTTAGCGAATTTCACCACTCCATTCTGGTCCAGCGCAAGCATGGCGTCTGAGTTACGGATTATCAGGTTTCTGAAACGGGCCTCGCTCACTTGGAGATCCATTTTGCTGCGTATCAATTCCCACCGCAATTTCTGACGTTCGATTGATCTGAGAATCGCTCCTGACAGAAACTCCGGAGTCAGGTTTTCGATAGAAAGACAGTCCTGCGCCCCGCTCTTAATGGCTTTCGCCGCGAGTTCCGCGTCGCACTCGGCAGAAAGCGCTATCACAGTCAACGACGGATCCCTTTCTATTAACTCCCTTATCCCTTCCAAACCTTCTTCCATCGCGTCCAAAACAAGAAGCGCGGCGTCAAATTTCGATTCCACCGTCATCTTCGCCGCCTCGCCCGCGGAACTGACGGTTTCCAAATTAAACAACTCGGCTTTTACCGCTCCTTCAAGCATATCAACCACTCGTTCGGCTAAACCCGATCCGTTGTCCGCCAGCAATATCTTCGACGCCCCGTTCTCCATCATATCCCTCCGCGCCCCTAGTTTTCAGATGACGATTCTATTTGAATCCGACCATGCCATTGTCGTCTTTATGCGCTTTCTCAACACCGGATTGCTCTACACATTTTACACTGAGAGCCGCCGTAAATATTGTCTGTTGTGAAAATCATCATTCCGGACGACCTTTTACGTTTTTTAACCTGATTGATGCTCCGCATCTTCATATCCCTTATAGTTTTGATTCACACAAAAAACGACAAATCTTATGCCAAATGCATACATCGCGACGCTGAATTTGAAAAGCGTTATTTTAATCTTGATATTATTTTTCGTAACGAGAACACACATATTCTATAATCAACAAATCGTGTATGATTCTAGTTACAGTGTAAACAGACTACGCCTGTAATCCCGCTGATGAAAAAAAGTAATCGTGTCCATGCGATTTTACACATCCGCGAGAATTCCCGCTGAAAAGAAAAAATAAATATGGCTTATTTCAAATCGTTTTTTCTATCGGTTGCGCGCAAACAGCGAATGGCACGCGGATTGCATTATTGTTGCGTGCGTATCTTTATGCAAAGCCATGAATTTCAACAAAAGGACACCGCCGAACATGCCCGCTCGCAACGCAAGTAGACATGAAGAACTGACAATAGCAGCTTCGAGAGTAATAGCCCCGGAAATTATGGAAGTCCTGACTAAGGACTGGGAGCTTGCCGCATGCGAAAACAGCATATTTGAAAATCGCGAGGACGAATCTTCCCCTGCTTCGCTTGCGGTCGACAGAGATTACGGTCGAATTCTCTCGGATATCGACAGGTCTCTAAAAGATATCGAAAAGCTCTTGTTAAACAGACGGCGGGAAACTGTGCCCGCGCTGTCAAAAGATTCTTAACGGAGGATGCCATGGGAGACATAGCCGATTTCTACAAAGAGAATCTGGAGAAGATGGAGAACGCGATCAATCTGCTTGAGAAGTACGCGGCCGCCGGAGATTTGACTCCCGGACAGCATGCCGTGAAGAAGACGCTAAGAGAAAAAGCGGCTCGGTTTAAGATGATGTTGGAAGCTTATGAAAACCGCTCCTGCGAAAATAACGAACCGGATATCTACAGGTGGAAAGAATTCTGCGGAGCGGCAGGGAGCAGATAAAGATGACCGACTACCTGCACATACCAGCCGCCGTCCACGTTCACACAGCGAGGAGCGGAGGAGCGATGACCGCCAAACAAATCGGTTTCGCGGCGCGCGAGCGCGAGGTCAAAGCCGTCATATTGACGGACAAACTTCGCGCGGACTGGCATGTGGGAGTAAATCCTTTTGAGGGAATCCTGAAGGTGAAAGTTCACGGCGAGCATGTGTCTCCCAGCGAAATCGAAGCATACGTCGAGGATGTGAACGCGGCGGACGCAAAGTTCGACGATGTGCTTATCATGCCGGGATTCGAAGTGGCTCCGTCATTCAAGTGGTCCGGCTCCCCCGCTAGGGGAGACCTCAAGCTGTATGATTGGAACAAAGAGCTGTTGGCGTTCGGGATGAAGGAGCCGCAGGACTGGGCAGGCATCCCGGCGGCGGCAGGATGGACCGAAAACAGTCTTGCGACGACCTCATGGCCGGAGTTGCTTGCGACTGTGGCGCTGGCGGCGGCGGGCGCGGTTCTATTCCTTAAAAAGAAAAAAAAGGAGATGTGTTTCGGAGCGGGCTGCGGAAGAAGAATAAAAATCGCGCGCGCGACTCGTCCGTACCGCGCTCTCGGCGCGTGCATTTTTGCCGCAGCCGTTCTTTTGTTCGCGGCCTCCTACCCTTTCACACGACAGAATCGCGGCGAAAACCCGGAAGAAGCGGCCGCCGGACAGCGCCAGTCGATAATCAACCACGTGGAAAGCGCGGGAGGAATTATCGCGTGGGCGCACCCTGAAGCGAAATGGGAACTCCGCGTCAGATCGAAAGACGCGCGCGCAAGAGGACTGTTGTCAAAAGCCGCGGCTAACCTGAATTTTACCGCAGTCGCATACGCCGAGCCGCATCAGGAAATGTTGTTGGAAACATCCGGTTTCACAGCGTTCGCGGCGCTGTATGAAGGATATGAAAAAACGGCGCGGCCCGGCGGGCTGTGGGACGCCGCGCTCGCCGATTACTCCGCCGGCGGCAGGGAAAAACCTTTCTGGGCGCTCGGCGAGGTAGACTTCTACGGCAACGAAGCCCGCAAGCGGCTCGATTCCGTTCTTACGGTAGTCCTCGCCGAAAAATTCACAAGCGACTCAGTAATTGCGGCGATGAACACGGGGCGCATGTACGTGACGACCACTGCGGCCGGCGGCTCTCTGCGGATGCCCGAATTCTTCGCCTCCGGCGCGGGGAAAGAGACCGCCGTCTCCGGCGAAACGCTCATATCGGATGGACGCGTTCTCGTTTCCGCCGTTATCGATTCCGTCCCGGCGCGCGGCGCGCAAGTCTCGGCCTCCATCATCAGGAACGGAGAGGTCGCAAAGGTGTTCAGCGGAGCCGCCCCGTTCCGGATAACTTACGAAGCGGAACCCGTTCCGGGCGCGGACGCGGAGTATTTCCGCATCGAAGCTGAAGGCTCTCGCGGGATGAAGCTTATCTCGAATCCGATTTTCATTTCCCGGCAATCCCGGGCTATTCAAAAGGAAGCAAAATAAATGAGCGAAAACATCTCACAACATATAAATGAACAAAAGGCGCGGCTGAAACCGGCAAGGACGTGGATCTACTCCGCGTGCGCGGTCATCCTGTGGACGGTCTTGGTCGCAGGGTCGTTCTCGACTCTCGCGCGACAAAAAAACAACGAGAGACTGCAGACCGCGCTGGCGAGGGCCGAGGAATCATTAAACAAAGACATCGCATACAGGCTATGGGTCAACATGCAGGGAGGCGTTTACGCGCCCGCTTCGGAGATTACTCCGCCGAATCCCAACCTTGCTCATATCCCTGAAAGAGACATTGAGACTCCTTCCGGCAAAAAGCTGACCCTTGTGAATCCGGCATATATGACCCGGCAAGTGTTCAACCTGAGCCATGAAAAATTCGGGACGCGGGCGAAGATAACCAGCTTAAAGCCGCATCATCCGGAAAACGAGCCTGACGCATGGGAAACCGACGCGCTGGTTCGTTTCGCAACCGATCCCTCCGAGTTCTATTCGGTTGAAAACATCGAAGGCAAGCCTCACGTCAGGCTGATCAGACCCATGATTACGGAAGAAAAGTGCATGAAGTGTCACAAAGCAGAGGACGGATACAAAGTCGGAAAGACATTCGGCGCGCTGAGCGTGGCAGCCCCCGTCGTCGAGCGAACCGGCCCGCTGAAGCCTTTTACCGCTTCGCCCGCGTCGCTTCATGCTCTCCTTTGGCTGGTCGGAGTCCTCGGAATTCTAATCTCCTCCCGGCTTCTGCTTCGGCGCATAGAGGAGCGCGACTCCGCTTTCCATGAAATTGAATTGATCGCCGTAGGGCTTGAAAACACCGTGCGGGAAAGAACGCGGGAGCTTTCAGCCGCAAACGAGCGCCTCGAAGAAGAAGCCCGCGCTCAGGCGGCTGTGGAAACTTCGCTTCGCTTCTCAGAAGCCAGACTTCGCGCAATTACCGACGCCGCGAAAGACGCCATCATTATGATAGACGAGCGCGGCGCGGTTTCATTCTGGAACCCGGCGGCGGAATCGATTTTCGGGATGAAAGCCGAAGAAATCCTCGGCAAGGATTTGCACCGCGCGATAGCTCCGGAAAGATACTACAATGCATACGAGGCTGGATTCAAAAAATTCGCGAGCAACGGCGAGGGCGCTGCGGTCGGCAAAACGCTCGAACTCGTCGGCGTCCGCGCGGACGGCTCCGAATTCCCCATCGAACTCTCTCTATCCGCCTTGAAAATCAACGGCGGCTGGGGCGCGGTCGGCATTCTCCGCGACATCTCATCAAGAAAACAGGCTCAGGCGCGCGAACGCGAACATCACAGGTTCATCGAGACTCTGCTCGAAACGATCCCCGCTCCGGTGTTCAGCAAGGATTCCAACGGCGCGTATATTAAATGCAACAAAGCTTTCGAGGAACATCTGGGGATGGCAAAGAAGGATATACTCGGAAAAACCGTGTATGACATATCGCCCGCTGAAAACGCTAGGGTTTACGACGAAGCCGACCGGAGGCTGTTGAAAACGGGAGAGACGCAAGTATACGAATCGCAGGTCGCCAGAAGCGGCGGCAGCGTAAGCGACGTGGTCTTCCATAAAGCGGTATTCAAGACCGAGGACGGGACCCCCGGCGGAATAATAGGCGTCATCCTCGATATCACTGAAAGCAAACGCGGGGAGAGAGCCGTCCGCGAGTCAGAGGCCAAATACAGGGCCTTGATAGAAAGCGTTGACATAGGCGTCGCCCTGTTGAGCATGGACATGGAAGTGGCCGCAGTGAATGGGAAGATGAAAGGCTGGTTTCCGGGCGCAGGGTCTTTCGGCGGAAGATACTGCCACGAAGTGTTCAACTGCGATGTGAGCAAAGACGCCTGCGCGGACTGCCCCGCTGTGAGCGCGGCGTCAGACGGTCTGCCGCATGAGCGCGTGACGAAAAAAACAATCAACGGCCTGCCCACGTTTTTTAAAGTCAAGGCCCTCCCCGTGGGAAACATCGCCGGCGGAGTGTCCGGCATCGTGATGACGGCCGAAGACATGACGCGCCAAATATCAGCGGACGAAGAACGCTCCCTGCTCGCCTCGATTGTCGAAAATTCCGCGGACTCCATTATCGGCGTAAGCATGGATGGAACAATCACAAGCTGGAACGCCGGCGCGGAAAATATCTACGGCTACTCCGAAGATGAGGCCGCAGGAAAACACATATCCCTGATAGCCACCCGAAACACCATCAACGACTACGACGACATCCTCGGAAAAGTCGCAGCGGGCGAAACTGTGTTCTTCGAAGAGACGGAGCGCAGAAGAAAAGACGGAACCGTTCTGGACGTGACCGTCGCCGTGTCCCCCATAAAAAACACCTTCGGGGAAGTGGTCGGCTTGGCTTCCGTGTCCCGCGACATAAGCGAGCGCAAAAGAATACAGAAGATGCACAACGAGTTCATATCCACCGTCTCGCACGAGCTGCGCACTCCGCTGACATCGCTGCGCGGCTCCCTCGGCCTGCTTTCAGGCGGCATTATGGGCAAGCTTCCCGTCGAGGCAGACGAGCTTGTGGGAATCGCCGCCCGAAACGCCGAACGGCTTGCCCTCCTCATCAACGACATCCTCGACCTGCAGAAAATCGAGTCTGGCAAAATCCACATGGACATACGGGTCTGCGAGCTTGCCGAGATCGTCGAAAGAAGCGTTCAGGAAATGAGCTCTATGGCCGACGCCAACGAGATAGAGATATCGGCGGCCCGCGCCGATTTCAAAATCATGGCCGACCCAGACCGCTTGGTTCAGGTTCTGGACAACCTGTTGTCAAACGCCATCAAGTTCTCCCCCGTAGGCTCCCGCGTTTTCATCGGCGCCACTAGGGAAAACGGCAACGTTGTCGTTTCCGTCCGCGACCAAGGAGACGGCATAAGCGATTCATTCAGGGAAAGGATATTCGACAAATTCCAGCAGGCCGACTCGTCGGTGACCAGAAACAAGAGCGGCACCGGGTTGGGGCTGGCGATATGCAAGGCCATCGTCGAGGGCCACGGCGGGGAGATTTGCTTCGAGTCCAAAGTAGGCGAAGGAACCACTTTTTTCTTCACGGTTTCCGCCGCGAAGAGTGAAAATTCGGAGGTGAAACCGCCCGTGACCATAGACGCCGAAAACGTTTTCGGCAAGAAAGACTCGCGACGCGTACTAGTCGTGGACGACGACGCAGGAGTTAGAAACCTGTTGCGCAGGGCGCTCGAAAACAAGGGTTACGATGTCGACTCCGCGTCAAATGTCGCGTCTGCGGCCGGACTGACGCGGGACAACCTTTACGATGCGGTCATAGTCGATATCGGACTCCCGGACGGTTCGGGCTTCGACGTCATCAGCGGCGTCGAATCGAGGGACGAGGCGCGCGAAACCCCGGTCATCGTCGTCAGCGGAGCCGGGCCTGATCAGTACGCCGCTAACGTCCCGAAAGTGTACGACTGGTTGACGAAGCCTCTGGACATCCGGAGGCTCGTCTCCACAGTCGGCAACGCTGTCAAAAGGCCCCGCCCCCCCAGCGTAATGCTTATCGACGACGACCCGCAGTTGACCATTATGATGAAAAGAATCCTTGAATCCAGAGGCATCAAGGTGGCCGCAGCTCCCGGAGGCCGTCAGGCCGTCGCCATGCTCGATTCCATGAAGCCCGACCTCATTGTTTTCGATGTTCTCATGAATTCCGGCGACGGTTTCTACGTCGCCGAGTCTCTCCGCGCCAATCCCGAACTGGCCTCCATCCCGGTCGTGGTTTACACCGCTCTCGACCTCACCGAGGACGACAAGGCCGCGCTCGGCGGCGATAGCGTCCAGTTCTTCACAAAATCTAAAATCTCCGAAGGGGAGTTCAGCGACCGGCTGGCCGGCATGATCGCCGCTCTGCTGGACGAGGCTTCAGTTGAAAGGATGGTCTCAAACAAACATGCAAGTTAAAAAAGTTCTGCTTATCGACGATGAGAAAGACATAAGAACGGTGGCCGACATCAGCCTGAGGCGCATCGGCAACTTCGACGTGACCCTTGTCGAGAACGGAAAAGAGGGCCTTTCCGCCGCCGCCGCCATCCGCCCTGACGTGATCCTTCTCGACATGATGATGCCTGAGATGGATGGCATCACCGTTCTGAAAAAACTCAAGGAGAACCCTGAAACGCGGGACATCCCGGTCATTTTCATGACCGCCCGCGTAAGGGATAAGGAAAAGACCGAATACGAGGCTCACGGAGCCAAAGGCGTCATAGACAAGCCTTTTGATCCGCTGTCCCTAGCCGGGCAGGTGCGCAAGATATGCGACTTCGAACAGAAAGACGCCGCGCCTTGCCGCCCCGACTCGGACGATTCCAACGACTGACGCCGCGCGCGTCGCTTGCGGAAAGGAGAACTCTATGAACGATTTTACTAAAAAACTAAGCGTGCTGGTCGTCGACGACGACAACGCGATACATTCCGCCCTCCGCTTCAGTTTCAACGAGGCGGGCTGGGACTATGTCGGCGTCCTCGCCGGAACCGAAGCCCTTTCTCTGCTCAGGGAACGCGCCTTCTCCGCCGTCATAATTGACGGGATTCTGCCGGATATGACGGGCGTGGAGTTGTGCAGGGCCGCGCGCGCCGTTCCCGGCCTTGTAATGCCGCCCATCGCTTTTCTTTCCGCTTTCTTCAAAGACACCTCCACTCTCCGCGAGTTGTTCGTCGATATGGGCGTCGGCATCGTCCTCCACAAGCCGAGGCAGCCGCGCGAGATCGTCCGCCGCGTCTGCGAGCTTGTCAAAACGGACTGCTCCTCTTCCGTCCTGACTCCCGAAAGCATGGCGGAATTCGCCGAAATCCGGGCTTTGTACATAGAATCTTTCTTTGAGAACGCAAGAGCTATCGAGTCTCTCCTCGAAGGGCTCGAATCGAACCCCGGCGACTCAATATCTCTGTTGTCGTTAAGAAACATCGTCCACAAGATAAACGGCTCGGCCGGCAGCTACGGATTCGCCCGCGTCAGCCTCGGCGCCGCCCGCTGGGAAAGAGAAATCCTTGACATCCTTGATTCCGGACTTGCTGTTTCAGCAGACGCGTTGCGCGGTTTCTGCCAGCGATTCGAGAATATTAAAGTGGATTTCCAGTCTCCTCGCCACTCCGATAACGACGACCCCGACGAGGAGCCGCGCCTTATGAGCCAAGGGCTTTTCGCGTCTTTTTGATAAGCTCGGATATCAGGAACGGCTTCGACAGGAAGTTCACTCCTTCGTCCAGTTCCCCGTTATGCACTATCGAATTTTCTGTGTACCCGGACATATAAAGAACTTTCAACGCCGGATTCATCCTCGTTAGTATTCCGGCAAGCTCCCTTCCTCCCATGTCCGGCATTACCACGTCCGTCAGCAGAAGGTTAATTCTTTCTCCCTCGGTCTTGAAAATCTCTATGGCGTTTTCGCAGGATGAAGTTGCTATCGCCTTGTATCCGACTGATTCCAGAGCGCGCTTCGCCAGAAAGAGAACTCCCGCCTCGTCTTCCACAACTAGTATCGTCGCTCCGCCCGTCGCGCCCGCGTCCTCAGGCTCGTCCTTTTCCGGCTCGGCGACTTGCGCTCCGCTGAAATCCCGCGCAAAGTAAACTTTGAACGTGGTTCCTTTCCCCTGCTCGCTGTACACCCACACGTGCCCGCCGCTCTGCTTCACTATCCCGAACACCATCGACAGCCCCAGCCCCGTCCCCTTCCCCATTTCCTTCGTCGTGAAAAACGGCTCAAAAATCCTCTCCATCGTCTCTTGGCTCATCCCGCATCCCGTGTCGGTGACCGACAACATCACATACGAGCCGGGCGAAACCTCCGCGTGCCGCGCCGCGTATTCCTCGTCAAGCTCCGCGTTATACGTCTCAATTGTCAGCCTGCCCCCCTTCGGCATGGCGTCTCTTGCGTTCACCGCGAGGTTCATCACCACCTGCTCCAACTGCCCCGCGTCGGCCTTGATTCTTCCAAGCTCCGGATCAGGGTGCGTCGCCAGCAGTATATCTTCTCCGATTAGCCTCTTCAGCATCGGCTCCATATCCTTGACGACCCTGTTGAGGTCGACGATTTCCATTTTCATAACCTGCCGCCGGCTGAAAGCCAGCAACTGCCGCGTCAGTTCCGCCGCCCGCCTGCCCGCAGTCAGTATCTCCGCAACATCCCCTCTCTGCTCCGATTCTCCGGGCAGCGCCTCTAGAACCATTCCGGCGTAGCTGTTTATCACCGTCAGCATGTTGTTGAAATCGTGCGCTATGCCGCCGGCAAGCCTTCCAACCGCTTCCATCTTCTGCGCCGCCAGCAACTGCTGATGAATCTCGTCTCTCTCTTTCTCCGTCCGCCTCATGTCCTTTTCTGTTTTTATATTGTGCAGCGCGAACGCCACATCCCCAGCCATCTCTTCGAACAAAGACACTTCATCTTCGTCCGGCGCGCCTCCCACATTCTCAAGCGACACCGATACATATCCGTAGTTGACCCCGGCATGCTCCAGCCTGACGCTCATCGCCGCGCTCTGCGAGCAACCCTCGGCCAGCGAACACCCCTCGCACTCCTTCTCTCTGTCCATGACCACATGGACGCCGGAACCGCCCGCCGCCGCCTCGCAACACGCCGGCATTTTGCCGTTCTTCAATTCCTCTTCAAGGGGCCCGAACGCATCCCCGATCCCTTCCTGCGCGTAAAACTCCGGACTCCCGTCCTCGCCGCATAAAACAATTATCGCTCCCGTGTATCCACTGCTCCCGACCATCAGTTCGCACGTCCGCCTCGCCAGCGCCTCCGGGTCCCTCTCCCTCACTATTAGCTGATTCACGTCTCTTATGGCCAACAGCACCCGGTTCAGATGCGATATCTTTTCCTCGTATTCCTTCATGTGCGAGACGTCCATTGCGGTGAACGTCATCGTTCCCGCCTCGAAATCGTCCCCCTCAATCAATGTCGAACTCAGAATGATGTGTATGATTTCCCCATCTTTCCTCTTCCAGCGGGTCTCCACCGTCCCGTGTCCCTTTTCTGCTATCTGCCTGTATTTTTCACGCCCGACGCAATCGTAATCCTCGTCCGCGGGATAAAGCATTCTCGCCGCCTGCCCCGACAGTTCTTCCCGTGAATACCCCGTCATCACTGACATAGCTTCGTTGACTTCCATCATCATCCTGTCCTTCACGAGGCCGATTCCAACCGGCGCCGCGCGCAGCACGCTTCTCATCCTCGATTCGCTCCTGCGCAACGCGAAATCCGCTTTCTTCCGTTCCGATATATCCCTCGTCGTCCCTTGAACCGCAAATGGCGCTCCTTTGTCGTCGAACAGGAACTTTCCATGCGTTTCCACTGGAACCGCAATCCCGTCCTTGCGCAGCATATCCGTCTCGAAAACTATTCCTTTGCTTTCCCCGCCGAGCGCAATCTCGCTTTCTATGACGCTTCTTATCCTCGCAAACTCTTCCTCGGAACAATGATTCCCCAGCCCGCTGCCGATTAGTTCTTCCGGCGCGTATCCGAGAACAACCGCGCTTGCCGGGTTCACATAAACGAATTTCAGATCGAGGTCCGTCTTCCATATAACGTCCAGCGTGTTGTCCGCGAGCAGCCTGTACTTCGCCTCGCTCTCCGCCACCGCCACCGCCGCTTCCGCGCGCTCCCATAATATTTTCATCTTCTGTTTCCGCGACGACAGCAACAGCGCCGCCCCGACAGCGGCTATCAGACACGCCGCCATCGCTGCCGTCAGCGTCCGCATCTCCGCTATCGGCTCAAACGCCTCGGACTCGTCCATCTTGGCGACAATCCGCCACGGCGAATCCGGCACGGCTCGAACATCCGCCAGCACGTTTTCTCCCCGATAGTCCTCTCCCCGCGCGTTGCCTTTCTTTCCAAGCACAGCCATCGCGGCGGGCAGCTTCGTTTTGCTCACAGGCAGCCGCAGTTTGAGCGCCGCGTCATTATTGAACCGGAGGCTGTTCAGAAAAACTACTTCATCCCCTTCCCGGCGGACAAGCAGCGTCTCTGCCGTCCGGCTCGGCGTCGGCCATCTCTTTATCATCGGATACAAATACTGTTCGGGGTCTATCTTCAACACCAGCGCGCCGAAAGCATCCTTCTCTCCTTCCCGCGTCAGCGGAACCACCACTGCAAGCCTCGGATGCCTCGTGTTTTCACAGATGTGAAAATCCAGAAACGCCGGCTCGCCCTTAGGCAACATGCTCAGAATGTCCGCTTTTAAATGCTCCCTGTCCAAGCCTCCTTCTGCCGGCTCGACGATAATCTTTTCTCCCACCGCGTCAACCAGATACACTCGCTCATATCCGTAGGCGCTCCTCACGTTGTACATCCAAACAAGCAGCCTTTCGAGCGCCTCCTCGTCTTCCGGAGATTCAAAATACCGCGATACAAGTCCCATGAAATCCTTGTTGCCGAAAAACACCGTCCCGTCCGCTAGCCTTTCCTTCCTCCACTGCACAAGCTCGTTGACTTTCAGCGATGAAACCGCCGACAACTGCTTCTCAAGATGCTCCATGTGGCTTTTTTTGTCTCTGTCGAATATCAAAACAGCCGAAAAGACTATCCCGACCGCCGCGGCGATGAACAACAATGTATATGTAAAATTTTTCGATTGATTGTTTGTTGTCTTGCCATGCGTATTCGTCATGATTCCTCACCCTCGCTTGTTAAAACCCGTTCTAATAATATTCTGCGTCGGTTAAAGCGCCTTTATATGCCTGAGTTTTTTGTTGTGATTATTATAATGCGGCGGCTTTTTTTTGTAATAGTTCATTAAAAATAACCGCCGTGATATTGCGCACAACTGCGGCTTGTTGTATTTTATGTATGAAAAGAAAACTCATAGGTTTCGGCATTAAAAAAACATTGCGAGAGCGTCGCTAAACATGGAATTAAAAGATAAAACGATACTGGTTGTCGATGATGAAGAGTCGTTTTTGAGCCTGATGCGCAGATTCCTCGAAAAGAAAGGCTGCGAGGTGCGCGCGGAGCAACTAGCCGACCTTGCCCTCGACTTCCTCAAAGACAATCACGTTGACTTGATAATGGCCGACCTGAGGATGCCCGGCGGCATGGACGGCATGGAATTCGTCCGCGCAGTGAAAGAAATGAAATACCCCGCCGAAGTCGTCGTGATGACAGGGCACGGAACGGTCGAAACAGCGGTCGAAGCCATAAAAATAGGCGCTTTCGACTTCGTTGAAAAACCAGTGGATTTCGACAGACTTTCCGTAATCATCAACAACGCCCTTGACAGCGGCCAACTCAAATGCCGCATCGCATTCCTTGAAAACAAAATCAAAGGATACGTGGAGTTCGACAGCGTTATAGGCGTAAGCGACAGGTTCATCGAAACAAAAAAACTGGCCGAGAGGATAGCGCGCACCGAAGTCAACCTGCTCATATCCGGAGAAAGCGGATGCGGAAAGGAAGTGTTCGCGCGAGCCATCCACAACGCCGGGCCGCGCGGAGAAGGCCCCCTTGTGGCCATCAACTGCGGCGCCATCGCCGAAAACCTTCTCGAATCCGAGATGTTCGGACACGAAAAAGGCGCTTTTACCGGCGCTGTCTCTCGTAGAATCGGCCACTTCGAACACGCCGACGGCGGAACCATTTTCCTCGATGAGGTCAGCGAGCTTCCTCTTTCTCTTCAGGTAAAACTGCTCCGCGCCGTTCAGGAAAAAGAAATCATGCGCGTCGGCAGCTCGCGGCCCGTGAAAGTTGATTGCAGAATCATTTCGGCATCCAACAAAAACTTGGAGCAGGCCGTCGCCGACAATCTTTTCAGGGAAGATTTATACTACAGATTGAACGTCATTGAACTGAAAATCCCGCCCCTTCGCGAACGCGCCGACGACGTGCCTCTGCTCGCAGCCCATTTCGTGAGAAAACACGCGGGCGAGGATGTGAAAATCGACCGCGCCGCCTCAGAAGCCCTGCAAAACTATTACTGGCCCGGCAATGTCAGGGAGCTTGAAAACGCTATCCAACATGCCATCGCCCTTATGAACGATCCCGTCATCACCGCCGACCTTCTGCCTAAAAGAGTCTTTTGCTCTCAGCCGAAAAATTTCGCTCCGCCCGAAACTGACGCGTTCACCCTCAAGAACGCTCAGGATTCAGTTGTTGGGGATTTCGAAAAAAGCTTCATCGTGGACGCTCTTCGCCGCAACTACGGCAACATTGTCAAAAGCGCCTCCGATATGGGCATTACCCGACAAACTCTCCACAAGATGCTCAAAAAACACGACATCAACGCCAAAGACTTCAAACCGGAGAGCTGACTCGCTTCCTTCGCTTATGCGGGCTGATTCTCTCCCCGTCACCGCGCCGCAGTCGTCAACTTCACCAACTTGCGCTCCTCGTCGATTTCTATCAACGCGCTATCCTCGAACTTCAGATCGTCCGACAGCATAGACGCGAAACACTCCTCCGCGCTCTTGTACACGTGCAGCACCTTTTCCAGCCTCAGCCGCCTCAGAACTCTCTCAACATACGACTTCAGGTTGTACATTGCGAAAAACCCGCCGTTCCCCTCTACCAACTCTCTCATCCTCAACAGAAATACTACGCCTATGCTGTCTATGAATTCAACCTTGTCCATTATGAACACTATTTTTTTCCCTTTTTCACATTCGTTTTTAAGTTTCTCCTCGAATGCCGGATAACACCTTGATGTCAATTCCCCTTCGAGTCCCACAGTAATGATTTCCCCGAAGTTCGTCAATGTGTGATTCATGTTGCCATCTCCCCTTTTCTGGTGTCTCCGGAATCATCCTTTGGGTCTCCGAGTCCGGACAACTTATCTATTGCAAAGTTCATGCCATTTGCTGTTCATCACTCTTTGACAAACAAATATCCCTTTTGATAAATCTATATTTGCAAATGTGTTTCTGCGCACATTCATTTATCCCGTATGTATCCGGTTACAGTGTAAATATGTCACTTTGCTATGAACAACTATTTCCAAAATGACAATGTTTCCAAAACGGAAAGAATTATGTGGCAATTTAGGGTTTCACATCTCGATTTAATAAAATAATTATTCGTTTATCAATGCTCTTTTTTAGCTTTTTTATTTAAAAAAACGGACATAGCCGCCATCTTGCTTTAATGTCTATCGCGACAACAAGGAAAGAGGTGGACGAGATGAAAAAAATGATGCTGACGACACTGGTAGCGATGATGATGACGGCCTCGGCGGCTCTCGCCGCCTCAGATAAAGTGGAAGTCCGGTTGGCTTTCGAGATACCCCGCCACGTAACGGCTTGCGTGAAAGGCAACGCAGACAACGATAACAGGTCAGATAATGGAAAAGAGAACAGCAAGGCATGCAGACTTGCGGACGGCGTCCTCGATGTCGAAGCGAACAGCGGATTGACGATGGATGTTATGTTCGACGACGGAGAAACCGAAGAAATGGTCGAAACGGTAAGCTTCGCGAGCGCCGGGGTCAACAGAGCCGATGTCAGCAAAAGCCTCAAATACGCGATGGAATCGAGCAAAATGAACGGAACGGCGGCTGTGACATATACCTTCACAACCGACTGAGAAATCAAAGAAAAACAACAAAGGAAGGAATGATAACCATGAAAAACTGCGCTCAATCTCTCTACTGCCAGGCCGACACATATCTCGAAAGCCCGTCGGCAAAACTGCTCCCGTTCACAGACAACGTTACAGTGAACCTCTGCAAATACAAAGTCCGGGACAACAGCGACGAAAGCATGTCTCTGTTCGTGAAGTTCCTCGCGGGACAGAAGAAAAGAGGTTCGTTGTCGGAACATGCGTCGTCTTTCGAAACGACACGGGTTCAGTTGATGATGTCCTGACGGCGCGAAGACGGCGATTTTTTGCTTGAGCGCCGCCCACGGCCATGATAAGGCGTATATAATATCCAATATGGAAAAAGTGATAGTTGTTGACGACGACACGGCGATCCTCCGGTTCGCCGCTTTTCATTTGAAGCGCATGGGTTGCGACCCGGTGGAACTGTCCGACGGCGCAGCCCTCACCCCTGAAGTAATTACCGCAGAGCGCCCGTCCGCGATACTGATAGATATGCTCATGCCCGGAAGGTCCGGACTCGACACCCTTGAAGCCCTGCATCCCTCGTTCGAGAGCGTTCCGTTCATTATGATGACGGCTCACGGCAGCATCGAGACCGCAGTCGAGGCGATGCGCCGGGGCGCGTTCGATTTCATCTCCAAGCCGCTCGATCCCACGCGGCTTGAAATCGCGGTGAACCATGCGATAAGAACGACCCAGATGTCCCGCAAACTCGCAGAGCTTGCCACTTCGGCGCGCGGCCGCAACGAATACCACGGAATGGTCGGCGGCAACGAGTCGATGCGCAAGATTTACGACACCATAGAAGTTGTGGCTCCGAGCAACGCGACGGCGCTCATCACCGGAGAAAGCGGCACGGGCAAGGAACTGGTCGCCCGCGCCCTGCACTCCGTCAGCGGCAGAAAAGGCCATCTCATAGAAGTGAACTGCGGCGCAATCCCTTCGGAACTTATTGAAAGCGAACTGTTCGGACATGAAAAAGGGGCTTTCACAGGGGCCTCGGCGCGACGAACCGGCGCGGCGGAAAACGCCGACGGCGGCTCTCTCTTCCTCGACGAAATCTGCGAGCTTCCCCTCAATATGCAGGTGAAACTCCTTCGCTTTCTTCAGGAAAGATACATCCAGCGCGTCGGCGGAAACGAAAAAATCACTATCGACGCCCGAATAATCTCCGCCACCAAGAAAGACCCTTTGGAGGAAGTCCGCGCGGGCCGCTTCCGGGACGACCTATTCTACCGGCTAAATGTGATACCGATTCACATCCCGCCCCTGCGCCTCAGGGCGGACGACATCCCCGCTCTGTGCGACCGCTTTCTGCGGCGGATATGCGAAGAAAACGGCGTCCCCTTCAAAGGCGTCCGTCCGGACGCGATGGAAATCCTCATGCGCCACACATGGCCCGGCAATATCCGAGAGTTGAAAAATACCATCGAAAGAATCGCCATCATGAACAGAAGCGGCTCCGTGACCGCCGCTATGATTCCGGAGAGCATCGTCGAGGAAGCCAAGAAAAACAGGCCGCTCCCCGTCTCCCTCTCAGGCTCCGGCTCAGGAGCGGAGGAAATTATCCCTTTCGAGCAGGTAAAAAGAGAGACTTTCGAGCGCGCGGTTAGAATTTGCGGCGGCAACGTCGTCGAAGCCGCAAAGAAACTCGGCGTCGGATACAACACCATATATAGGTTGATGAAAAACACGCCGCAGGATAACCGCCGCCGAACGCACATCCCGGATTAGCAAACCCGAATCCGCCATTATGATTCGGGTTTGAAATTTTTCCTTCGGTTTTTTCCTCCTTGGTTTCTCTTTATTGCGCGCCTCGCGATTGTGCGCGGGAAGGATGTATGTTATATTAGCAGACGCGCGCAAGCGCGACACGGACGGGAGGCGGGAGCATAGGAATGGCTGCTGACGAAACACAGGTAGACATATCGGAGTTCGCGAGGCTCGACTTGAGGACGGGAACCGTTCTCGAAGCGGCTGCGGTGGAAGGCTCGGACAAGCTGGTCGTGATGAAGATAGACATCGGCGGAGAGGTCAGGCAAATCGTCGCCAGCATCCGCGCCTCTTACGCTCCGGAGTCCCTAGCCGGCAAAAAGACGGTCGTGCTGGCGAACCTGAAGAAGGCGCTTATTCGGGGAGTCGAGAGCCACGGGATGATTCTCGCCGCCGGCTCGCCGGAAGGCATAGTTCTTTTGAGGCCGGAGAGCGACATCGACAGCGGCGTGAGAATCAGGTGAAAGGCCCCGCCGAGGGGCGGGCGCGATTGATTCATGGAATCCGAAAATATTATCCTCAAAAAAATCGCCGAACAGCTTGAAGTCGTCGGCAAGGAACACGAGACCGCCAAGAACGACCTTCAGGCTCTTGTAGAGTCTTTCATCTCCGACATCAGCGTTAACATGAAGAAATACGTCATGAGCAACGTGCGTCGCGAAGCCCGCAAAGCGCCGGACGCCGCCGCCGGGCTTGATGACTCTCAGATCGAAACCCTCCGGCTCGATCTGGACTCTTCCCTCGAACCGGAAATCGAGCGCGTGCTAGCCCTCCTTCGCGACAACTCCGAATGGATGGACGACGATACCACCTTCCTCGACATCAACTCCAAAGCTTGGAAGGCAATCAAGTCTATCGAAACCCCTGTGAACTCCACCCTTGAGAAATACGGGCTGAACCCCATAAACCTGAAAAACTGGACTTGGCTGTCCGCCGAGATAGACGCCCTCATCACCACCGGATTCCCCGGAGCAAAAAAAGAGTTCGTCGACAAATCAAAACAACTCAGATACCTTCAATCCCGGTTCCACGAGGAATCCCGAATGAAGGATGTTCTTGGCCGTTTAGACAGCCTGTAACCCCCCTACGCCGCTCTTGCGGCGGCCGACTTCGCGCCTCCGGCTTACATACAGCAACTTTGCAAAGACATTCTCTGAAAAGCAACCTCATGAAGCCCCTTTCCAAATATCTTTTCCCATGACACGCGCCGATGGGGAGAGCGAAGATCCGCCTTCGGCGCCAGCGTGAAACGTTTTGAAAGGGATTTTAAGGGAAAACTTTTTCAAAAGCTTTCCCTTAACCGCCCTCTTTGCCGTCTTTGCGTTGTCGCCGTAAAGCCACAGCTCCGGGCAGCCAGACGAGCGCGATTGAGAGAGCTAGAAAAGCGAAGTTGCCGTAGCCGAGAGAAACGCCGAAAGGGGCTAGAGCGGCCGCCGCAAGATTCTGCGCCCCCGCAGCCGCCTCCCATATCCGCTCAGGCATAAATCTGTCCGCGCCGACAACGTTCACCGCGAGAGAAACCGCGGACGCGGCGGCGAACGCGGCCCGCGCGGCGGGCCGCTTCATGTCCAGCCCTGTCAGCGCAACGACAAGGAACGGAAGCAGCGGAGTCATGAAACGCGCGCTGTAAGCGTCGAACCATCCGACGCCGGTGTTGATGAACAGCAACGCGGCGGCCATCGCCGCGAACGCCGCGCCCGCGCGCGGATCCGACTTCGCGTAACGCCGGAACGCAACCGCCGCCAGAATCGCGGGCGGGAACGTTATGACGAATCCCCATCCGTCGCGGTTGATTCCGAACAGCAGAACGGCGAGCCGCTTCAGGCCTTCCGGGCCGGGGGCCGACACGCCGAAGAATCCGCTCGAGTGGTACTGCCCGAACAGGGCGGCGTATTTGTAAGAGAGCGGCCACGGCGCGCCGAAAGCCGCGTCGTGATACAGGAGCAGGGCCGCTATCGGGACAGCGAATCCCGCAACCGCCGGGAACGCCGCGCGGCGTCCGAACGAAGCGCCGTAAACGACGAGGCACGCGGCGGGAGCCGCCGCGTAGTAGTCGCTCGCCGCCGCCGCTCCGGCCAGCAGGCCGACCAGCGCCGCCGCCCGCGCCGCCCCTTCTCCGCGCTTCAGCGCCGTCATGCTTATAAATGACGCGAACAAGCAGAACGCCGTCAGCGACGACGAGAAAAAGATGCTGCCGTAGAACAAGGCGGGAGAACCAATGCCGTAAAGAAGCGCGAGAGCCACCCTTCCGCCCTCCCCGGCCCACGACGCCGGCGCGCTCCGGTATATCAGCAGCGACGTCAACGCCGCGCACAGACCGGACACCATCAGACTGACGATGAACATCCGCCACGGCATCGGCAACCCCGCCGCCCGCGCCGCCGCATACGCCGGAACCGCCACGAACGACCCCAGCGGAGCCTTGTCGCTCAGCACGACCACCCGCCCGTCGTCCCGCTTCACTATCGCGTAGTCCCTCATCTTCCATCCGTCCGAGGTAACCTCCGGCAGGATGTCCGTAATCTCTAAACTGCCGCGTTCGGCCAGCGCCACAGTCAGGCTGAACCGGGACGCGTCGTTTGTCGTCATGTAGAAATTAGTGAAAAAAGCGCACGCGATAAAAACGGACAGGAACACTTTGAGGCCGTTGCCGCGCGCCGCGTTTGAGTTCATATCAGCCATCTCGGAGCCGCGCCGGGCGGCTCACCTGTTGCTCTCGGCGATGAGAAGTTCGAGTTTTCTGAGAGCGGAGCCGGAGTCGATGCTTTCAGCGGCGGCGCGGATGCCGTCGGCGAAGTTCCCCGCGCGCCCGGCCACAATCAGGGCCGCCGCCGCGTTCAACAAAACAACATCCCTCTTGGCCCCCTTGGCGCCCCGAAGAACGTTCAGCGCTATCTCCGCGTTCGCCGGCGCGTCCCCGCCCCTTATCGCCGCCGGAGTCGCCCGCCTCATCCCGAAATCCTCCGGCTTTATCTCGTACGTCCTCACACGCCCGCTCTTCAGCTCAGAGACCCGCGTCTCCCCCGTTATCGTTATCTCGTCGTAACTGTGAGAGCCGTGAACCACCATCGCCGCGCGCGCCCCGAGGTTCTTCAGAACCCGCGCCATCGTCTCCGTCAGTTCCGGCTTGTACACCCCCAGCGCCTGCACGTTCGCCCCGGCGGGATTCGTCAGCGGCCCCAGCACGTTGAATATCGTCCTCACCCCTATCTCCCGCCTCGGTCCGATCGCGTGCTTCATCGCGCTGTGGAACAACGGCGCGAACATGAACCCGATTCCCACCCGCTCGACGCAGTCCTTCACCCGCTCCGGCGGCAGATCGATGTTCACCCCAAGAGCCTGCACGACATCCGCGCTCCCGCATCTGCTGGACACCGACCTGTTGCCGTGCTTGGCCACCGTCACACCGGCTCCCGCCGCCACGAACGCTGTTGCCGTCGATATATTGAACGTGTTCGTTCCGTCCCCGCCCGTGCCGCACGTGTCGAGAATCGTTTCCTGATCAATATTGATATCTTCCCGGTCGATGTTGACGAGAGAAGTGCGCCTGACATTCAGTTTGAGAGCCTTTTCGCGCATCGCCTCCGCGCATCCCGTAATCTCGTCTATAGTCTCGCCCTTCATGCGCAGCGCCGTGATAAGGCAAGCGATCTGAGCCGGAGTCGCCCCGCCGCTCATTATCTCCTCCATAGCCGCGCGCGCCTCCGCCCGCGTCAGATTCTTCCCTTCCACCGCCTTCTTTATCGCTTCCTTTATCATCACGTTCAGCCCCCGACCGGATTTTTCCGAATTCTACAACAACAGGCCCCGAACATCCAACACAAACTGCCACAAACGACACTCCCCCCCCCCGCCATTCCCAAATCATCCGGCAAGCCATTGCGGCAAATATGAATTCGTTCAAAACAACTTCACTCTGTTAAATGCCGCAAAGACGTAATAAAGCGCCGTTTTCGCGCAAATTGATTGAAATTATCTGTCTATTTTATTATCCTTTCTAAGCGCGCCGGGCGGCGCGAAAGCCGACAACACGGGATGGAACAAGAACGTGGCTTACATAACATTCGACACTGATAAATGCAAAGGCTGCGGCGTCTGCGCCGACAACTGCCCCCAGACCCTCATATCGATGGACGAGGAACGGATGAACGCGCTGGGCTACCGGCCCGCGGTCTTCGCTGACCCGGAAGGCCGCTGCAAGGGCTGTAAAATCTGCGCGGAGATGTGCCCGGACATCTGCATCGAAGTGTACAAATAACCCGCGCGACGGAGTTGAACTATGGCGCTCACACTGACTAAAGGCAACGAGGCGATCGCCGAAGGCGCTATCCACGCCGGTTGCAGGTTCTATTTCGGATACCCCATCACTCCCCAGAACGATATCCCTGAATATCTCGCCAGAGAGATGCCGAAAATCGGCGGCACTTTCATTCAGGCCGAAAGCGAGATAGCTTCCATCAACATGGTGCTCGGCGCGGCGGCGGCGGGCGCGCGCGTCATGACTTCCTCCTCCGGCCCCGGCGTCTCCCTCATGCAGGAAGGCATTTCCTATCTGGCCGGCTCCGAGCTTCCCGCGCTCGTCGTCTATATCTCCCGCATAGGCCCCGGTCTCGGCGGCATCGCCCCCACTCAGGGCGACTATAAACAGGTCACTTCCGGCGGCGGCCACGGCGACTACTACACCATCGTCCTCGCCCCGGCTTCCGTTCAGGAGATGTTCTCGCTCACCATCAAGGCGTTCGAGCTGGCGGACAAATACCGCAACCCGGCCCTGCTGTTGTGCGACGCCATCCTCGGCCAAATGAAAGAACCGGTCGAGATCGGCCCCCGCCCCGACTTCAAAGATATCTCCCTGCCGGACAAACCTTGGGCGCTCAACGGAAACGCGGGCCGCAAATCCAACCTCATCAAGTCTCTCTACCTCGGCGACGGCGAGATGGAAGTCCAGAACTGGATGCTGTTTGACAAATATAACAAGATGAAACAGGAAGACACATATTTCGAGACGACGGACGTGGATGACGCGGAGCTTCTGGTGGTCGCGTTCGGCTCCTGCTCCCGGATGGCGCAGACGGGCATCGATATGGCGCGCGAGCAGGGCATGAAAGTCGGAATGCTACGCCCGATCTCGCTGTTCCCGTTCCCTGAGAAAGCGGTGGCCGAGCTTTCAGCCCGCATCCCGAAAGTCCTCGTCGTCGAGATGAACACCGGGCAGATGTACAAGGACGTGAAAGTGAATCTGGACCGAGCGGCGGACATTCATCTGTACGCCCGGCCCGGCGGCGGCCTGCCCACTCCGGACGACGTGCTCGAAGAAATCAAAAAAATTTACTAACACGGCCCGCAAAGATTGGACGGCTGATATGAGCGAAAACATTACCCCGGCGACGGGCCCGAAAAAAATCATGGGGCGGCCCAAGTGCCTCAACGACGTCACATTCCACTTCTGCCCCGGATGCAACCACGGCAACGTCCACAAGATGATTGGCGAAGCTATCGACGAATACGGGATTCAGGACAGGACGATAGGAGTGGCGGGAGTAGGCTGCGGCGTGTTCCTCTATAACTATGTGGACGTGGATGTGCTGGAAGCCCCGCACGGGCGCGCCTGCGCGGAAGCCACCGGCATCAACCGCGTTCACCCGGACAAAATCATCTTCACCTATCAGGGCGACGGCGATCTGGCCGCAATCGGGCTGGCCGAGACCGTCCACACCGCCAACAGGGGCGAAAATATCACAGTCATCTTCGTCAACAACACAGTGTACGGAATGACCGGCGGGCAGATGGCCCCCACAACTCTGCTCGGCCAGAAGTCCACAACGTCCCCGTACGGCCGCGAGTTCATGGGCGACGGATATCCCATCAAGATGTGCGAAATGCTCGCCACGCTCGAAGGAACCGCCTTCGTCGCCCGCGTCGCATGCGACACCCCGAAAAATCTGATGACCGCAAAAAAGGCCATCAAAAAAGCTTTCAAAATGCAGATAGACCAGATGGGATTCTCCTTCGTCGAAATCCTGTCCACCTGCCCCACCAACTGGGGCATGACCCCGCAACAGGCATACAAGAGGGTCGCCGCCGAGATGATTCCTTATTTCCCTCTCGGCATTTTCAAGGAAAGAACCACTGCCGACTACATGTGACGCGAGCCGGCGTCAGGGGAGAATAGCGCGATGTACTACGATGTGATGATGGCTGGTTTCGGCGGTCAGGGAATTCTGATGATAGGAGACCTGCTGGCGCTAACCGCGATGAACGAAGGCCGCCATACGACATGGATGCCGGCCTACGGCGTCGAGATGCGCGGCGGCACGGCAAACTGCACTGTGGTCATCTCCGACAAACGCATCGGCTCCCCCATAACCGCCCGGCCTCACTCGGCCGTCATCATGTCAAAACCCGCGCTCCAAAAATTCGCCCCGCGAGTGCGCCCCGGCGGCGTATTGGTCGCCAACGCCTCTTTCATGAAACCTGAAGACGCGGGCCGCGACGACCTCCAGTCCGTCTTCATCCCCGCCGTTGATCTGGCCACCGAACTAGGAAACGAGCGCACCGCCAGCATGATCGCCCTCGGAGCCTACATCGAGAAAACAGGCGTCGTCACGCTCGAAGACGCAGTCGCCGCCCTCGATTCCACTCTGCCCGAAAAAAGAAAAAAACTCCTTCCCATAAACGTCGCCGCCCTCGAACGGGGACGCGACTTCGTCCGCAACGGAAAATAACGCCCCCGAACCCGGAGCGTGCGGATTGAACAGCGACAGAATTGAAATCCTCAACGACTCGCCCGTCGCCCACGGCCCGGTCGTCTACTGGATGAGCCGCGACCAGCGCGCCGCCGACAACTGGGCTTTGCTCCGCGCTCAGGAAATCGCGCTCGAAACTCGCTCCCCGCTCGCCGTCGCTTTCTGCCTAGTCCCCTCTTTCCTCGGCGCGTCGCCCGCGCATTTCTCTTTCATGCTGGACGGCTTGCGCGAGACCGAGGCAGATCTTCAAAAAAAATCCATCCCCTTCTTCCTGCTGCGCGGCGAGCCGGAAACAGCCCTTCCCGCCTTCCTTGCTAAATGCGGCGCCCGCGCCCTCGTCGCCGACTTCGACCCGCTCAGAATTAAACGCCGCTGGAAATCGCTCGTCGCCAGAAATGTCAACTTCCGATTCGAGGAAGTCGACGCCCACAACATCGTTCCCTGCCGCGCCGCGTCCCCAAAACTGGAATTCGCCGCACGCACTATAAGACCGAAAATCAACCGCCTTCTGGACGGCTTTCTAACGGATTTCCCGGCCTTGAAGAAACACCCCTTCGCTTGGAACAAACCCGCGCCGCGCAACGAGTGGCCCACCTCTCCGTCCGGCGGCGCAAAACCCTCCCGCCCAGCCCCCGGTTGCAAAGCGGCAAATAAAGCTCTCCGCGGCTTCATCTCGCGCAGGCTCGACAGCTACGACGCCGACCGCAACAACCCCAACATCGACGGACAGTCCGGCCTCTCTCCCTACATCCACTTCGGCCAACTGTCCGCCCAGCGCGCCGCGCTCGATGTCCGCTCCTCCGGCTCCCCCGGCTCCTCCCCTTTCCTCGAAGAACTCATCGTCCGCCGCGAACTTTCCGACAACTTCTGCTTCTATAACGATAACTACGACTCCTTCGACGGTTTCCACACGTGGGCCAAAAAAACTCTCAACGAGCATCGCGCGGACAAAAGGGAATATCTGTATTCGAGAGACGATCTGGAAGCCGCTGAAACTCATGACACGCTATGGAACGCCGCCCAGCGGCAGATGGCCGCCGAGGGCAAGATGCACGGATTCATGCGCATGTACTGGTGCAAAAAAATCCTCGAATGGACCTCTTCCCCGGAAGAAGCCATGAGCGCCGCCATCTACCTCAACGACAAATACGAGCTTGACGGGCGCGACCCGAACGGATACGCGGGCATCGCTTGGAGCATCGGCGGCGTACACGACCGCGCATGGGGCGAACGCCCTGTCTTCGGTAAAATAAGATATATGAGCCACAACGGTTGCAAATCCAAATTCAACGTCAACGAATATATCCGCAATCATCAATAACCGCGCCTCCGGCTGCCAAAGAGAAACTTTTTTCAAAAGATTTCCCTTATCTCTTTTCTTTTCTTTTTTCCAAAGCGCGGCGCGCGTTATCTTACGTCGTAAAGAGGATCGCAGAGAAGCGTATTCGCCGACACTGGGGCCAGTTTGCCGAAGTTCTTTTTCAGAACCGCTAGGTCATGGATGGATATTTTTCCGTCCAAATTGAAATCGGCCGCCGGGTGATATTTCGCGTCGCCCGCAATCGCGCCGAACCGATATTTAAGAGGTTGCAGATTAGCCACATGCACTGTAGGGCGGCAAGTCGGATTGCCCATTTCGCCTCCTCCTGCGGTGGAAATATCGGGGACGGCCAACGCCTTGACGTAGTTGACGGCTGTGTCGCTTAAAGACCCCGCCGGCTGCAGCGCCGCCACACATTCGCCTTCAGTAGAATCAGCCGCGCATCCCATGAGGTTCGCCGCTTTCGGGTCCCATGTCCCGACAGGGAATCTAGCTTGAACGATATACTTTTTCGTCTGGTCCACGCATTCCGAACACGATCCGGCTCTCAACCTGAACGTAGTTATTTCTCCTTTTGAATCCGTGACCGCTCTTTTTACAACCGTCTTGTAGGCGGATTCAACCACTTCGATCTGAACGCCGGGCGCTCCTTCCTTAATTTTCTTGAACCCTGTGGACACCCCTGCCGCGAACAGGCAACCCGGATCCACGCTGTCGCAAGCGGCTATCGAATATTTCTCAAAAGCATCGACAAGCGCGATTTCAACCGGGCATTCCCCCGGATCTCCCGTCCTGCACGAATCCTGTGTTTCCAAGTTGACAGGCGCCGCGGACACCGCTATCTGAGATTCTCCGCAAGACACTCCCGTGTAACTGACTCCGATATAGTAATTGCCGGAGCTTGTTACCGGAACGTTCGCGAATGTGAGCGGTTCCTGCCCCAGTTGCCTGTCATGTTCCCCAGCGACCGCTCCGGCGGTCAATCTCCCGTAAGGCGCCGCGCATGACGCCGGATTCGAGCTTACGCACAGGTACGCGTGATACCCGGCTCCCATCCCGTCGTCGGAGGCGGAATTTGTCCATCCCGCCCTCACGCCGTAATATGTGGGAGCTATCTCGAATCCTTCAACAGCCGTCGGCGGAAAACACTTGTCCGTCGGCGAGCAATAGCCGCAGTTGGATAGATCGGACGACTCATACATGGCGCTTGTGTTTGCGCTAGGATCGCTGGCCGTCGCGCAGTAAATGTATTCCGCATCGGTCGTCACATCTTGATCCATATAGCTCAAGCCCGTCATCGGCGAGGCGTTTCTTCTCGTGAATTTAGCTCCCGAGTCGCAGGTCTCCCAGTTGCCCTCGCACCTGTGGATGTCATACGTCACCGCATTTTTGTCCTTCACCGCCGCCCATGCCGGCTCGCATGAAAACTGATCAAACGCTATCGGCTCTATCATGTCTGGCTTATTCGGAGCCAGAATATCCTTAGGAGCACAAATAACAGCTTGCGCCGTCGCCGGGACCGGCGTGGCTCTTGAATATTTGGAAAAAACATTATACGCGTAAACCCTGTAACAGTATGGAGTCCCATTCTCAAGAAATGCGCTTGCATGGGTGTATTCAGAGCTTCCTCCCGCCATTACTGTCTTCAATACGGCTGATTCGTTGTTAGGTTCAGGCAACTGGGCGCATCCGCCGGAAACAGCCGGAGAGTGCATTATTTTGTAACCAACCAGTTCGTCCGGTTTGGGATAGTCGCAGTTTATGAAATCCCCTTCCTCGCCAGAGCAAACCTGATTCCATGACACCGTGCAGGATTGCCCATCCGGGTTTGCATGCGCAACTTGATTCTCAGGCCAAAGTGGAGCGATGTCGCGTCCGACCGCTGTGACCGTCAAGCATTTTCTGTGCCTTGATGTCGTGTCGAAAAAGCCACAATTTGCTTCGGGTTTGGACGGACACGTGTTAGCCGCCTTGCAGTTGTCGCAGGCTTCCACCCAGAAGCACCATTCTTTTTCCGCATTGCCGAACGCGCTGTCGTTGGAATAGGACATTGTCCCGGGCTCGACCGGGTGCTCCACGACATTCCCGTTCAATTTTAAGTAGCCGATAGGCAACCCGCCGGCGTCCGCTCCGCAGGATGTCGGCCCGGTTTTTTCACAGTAATAAATGTTATACCTGCCTCCGCCCGCCATATCTTCCTCTGGGCTGGAGTCCCAGCTAACTACAACGCCGTATTTGTTGGTTTGCAGAACCACCGAAGGCTCTATCTTGGCTGGAGGTTTCAAGTCTTCCGGAACGCAGGTCGCGGACGCCCAGCTTGATTTATTGTCTCCGACGTCTATCGACCTGACTTCATAACTGTACGAGACGGCGTTCACAAGGTTCGGGTCGTCATAGTAGTTGGGAAGTATGGCGGAAGTGTTCAACAGCGCTCCGCCGCGCCTTATATCAAAACCGTATAGAGACGGGTCCGATGCCTTGTCCGCCGTCCACGAGCAGTAACACTTCTGTTCCTGCCCTTGCGGGGTGGCGCAGGAGAACGCCGTCGGAGCCGCCGGGGCCACCCAGTCTTCTGGCGCGCAGACCGCGCTCGTCCACTTGGATTGCTCCGTCTCCTGCTGTCCGGGAACTGCGGTCGTGTTGACTGCCGAGAAGAAGAAATACCTCGGATAGCCGTTCAACTGATTTCCGGAATTTGGGATGTTGTAAGTTTTGTTATACAGCGCCGAACCGTTTTCAGCGAAGTTGCCGGAGCCGGACAACGCCGCCACAAGCGTGGCGGAAGCCCTATCGTTAACCGTGTTGTAATAAACATTGTAATAGTTAGTAAACGACTTGTCAGGCGAGGGCAGTATCTCAAAATCGCAATTGTTGCCTCCCTCGGGAGCCGCCGTTCCCTGCTTGACGCATGTTGAGGAAGTCCCCGCGCCGCCCGTCTTGCAGGTGGTCGATTTAATAATCGGTGGGGCCGGCCTGTCCGGAATTTTGACAGTCGCGCTCCTGTTGTCCTTTATCAGGTCCAGACCGGGCGTGAGGTCCACCACATAGAACGGGACACCGCCTGAAAGCTGTATTTTCCCTGTCAGAAACACCATGGTCGCGCTTTTGCTGGATGACCCGATTAGTGTTTTACCATTGGGCAACGAGTTCTTTGAGATTAATCTCAACTCGTTGTTCGTGTACCCGACTTTAAAGCGGGCCTCAGCGTCCGTGCCCACAAAAATCTTGCATGCGAGCGGATCCGGCGTGTTCGGGTTGGTAACACAGTCGCCGCTCCATAGAACCTTGTCAAGATTGCCGCCTACGGATTCCGCTTTGGGCGCGAACGAAATTGCGAAAGCGTTAGGAAAGTGAATGTCAGCCGGGTTCGGGTCCGTTATGTCGGGATTGAATATTATCATAAGATAGCCTTCGATGGCCCCCGCGCCAGATTGAGGCGGCTGCGCGCCGAGCTTAATCTTCGCGCACACTACATCGTCAGTCGGCAGATCTCCGAATCCTTTGCCCGCGCTCGCCGAGTATCCTCCGACATCCAATATCTGCAAACCTGAGACTACCGTCTGGTTGCCATTCGCGTCCGGCTCGCCGCAGGTGTCCCCGGCGGAATCATTGACGGAATAACTCGTTCCGCAAGCCGGAGCGCCCGTTTGGTTTGCCGAACAGCGCTCATAACTAGACATCATCGAACAGTTGCTTGTGGCCGCCGTTTCGTATGCCGCGTTCCATGATGTCACGCTGCTGCAGGACGCTTTATCCGGGCTTGGGAGTTGCGAAGTGACATTCCCTCTTCCGTCTACTGCTACTATATAGTAATTGACAACATCGCCCTCCGTTGTTCCCGCCAGATTGATTTCACCTTCAAACTTCCCCGAATCTGAGTTATAAGACATTGTTTCTGGGGGGCCGGTATTGGCGACTTCGTTAATGTAGTAATAAAGCTTCGGGTTCCCCGCCTTCATACAACTCCCCACCCCGTTTGGATTCGGAATGCAAGGTGGATTAGGCTCAATTGTCGGGTCGGGCCTGCCCCACCAGTCTGCCATTGCGCAGTCCGTCCTGTCGCAATTAACTCCACAACAAGCTTGCATCTGTTCCTGTCCCACTATCGTCGCGTAAACCTTCATGGTTGCGCCAGCCACCGCCGTTGAGTTAGTTATATCTGTTATCTTCGGCGTCTTGGGAATAGTGGGGATTTCAAACTTGAACTTGACCTCGTCCGAACCCGCAGCGAGTGAACCGCATCCCAAAACAACAGCCACCGCGAGCGCTACAGCCGCCCTCCGCGTTTTCCGCATCCAGTCTGTTCGTTTTTTCATCGGACACGTCCCCCTTTTCTTTTAGCAAACGCTGCCGATTGCCGTTCCGCTAATCCGGGTTGCCAAACGATAACAAGCTCTCCTGCGCAATAAATATCAAATTGTTTGCCAACTTGCTAAAAACGCGCCGAAAAAGAAACCCTTTATTCAAAGCGATATTTTTGGCGACGCTATTTCGGTTTTCGAGATTAAAAGCCAGGCTGTGACTTTTTTGTCACCGTGCCTGCGACTTTTTTGCCGCACAAACGGCGAAAAAATAGTAGAAAAGACAAAAAGGCTAATGAGACGCCTCCGGCGGCCAAAGAGTAAAGGCTAAGAGATAAAAACCAAAGACCAAAGAGAAACTTTTGAAAAAGTTTCTCTTTGGAATCTCTTCAAAACGTTTCAATGGTCGTCGGCAGAGAATCGCTGACGCGCTTCTCTGCCGACGCCCTATGTAAAATCGTTTATGAACATGATTCCTCTGAAAACCCTTTCTCAATATCTTTTCGCTGATACGCGCCGATGGCGCAGGCGAAGCCGCGACATCGGCGCTAGCGTGAAATGTTTTGAAAGGGATTTTAAGGGAAAACTTTTTCAACGTTACGTCATTAGTAATGCTTATTACAAATATCTCTTTATTCATGTGGATATATGCAGGCTTTAACTTGCCGATGGAAGGCTAGTCTGTCTTAACATCCCACCATGGGGCTAATCGAATCGTTCTGTATGGGTCTATGCTTTCACCTCTTATGTATTTGTCTAGTTCTCTTCCGTTCACCTTTACTTTCGCGAGACCATTTCTCAGCTTGTTCCAAAACACCGACCTGATCGCATAATTAACTTTGTTTTCAGGAATATTATTAGCTTGCTTTTCTTCAGCCAGAATCGTGCTTTTCCAGAGAAGGGCAGCCGGTGTCAACGCAGGTTTGATTTGTTGAAGCATGGCAGACATCCTTTTCGGTTCCTTTTCCCGCAATGCTGTTCTGTATAGCTCACGACAACAGCGCTCATTTAAGGCAACATCACAAGCCCATTCCGCATGGTTTCGCACCCATCGGTTTGGATCGTTTTTTTTCAAATTACGCAATATATCGAGCGCTTCCGCGTCTGTCAGCCATGGTAGAACTGAAACCGCAAGACATCTTTCTCTTGCCACATCCGCGCTGAGATAGTGTTTTTTTACAAAGTCCAGAATATATTTTTCCGCGCCATTGTCAACGGCAGCAAGAGTTATAACCATAGCATCCATGTCGCTTAGCCAAACGTCATCAAATATCTTTTTTCTCAATTCATCATGTTGCTGTGTTCCGCAACTCTCGACATCCCAGAGAGCCGCAATAATTTCATCCGCGCCATATTCTAGCTTTAAGCCATATCTTTGAAATCCTTTAACGAAATGCTTCTGGTATATT
>MWCD01000014.1 GCA_002069885.1 bacterium ADurb.Bin236
ACATTTGTCCAGTATAATCATATTGGATTATAAAAGTACCTCGCGGGTTCCCCTGTAGGGCCGACTCCCACGGCCCATGCACCACCCCAAGACCCGCCGGACGATTGTGACTCAAGGAAGGCATCCCCGCCTCCAGAGACACAACGCCTCGGCGAATAAGCAGTAAAGGGGTGATAGCATGGACTGGTGCGGAACAGCCTTTATCCTCACGGGCCTCTGGCTCATCGGCAGCAAAAAACGCATTGGATTTCTCCTTAGCATCTTCGGCTGCGTGTTGTGGGCCATCTTTGGCCTGAGGACAGGCATTCCCAGCATCACAATCGTCAACATCATTTTCATTTTCGTAAACGCGCGTGGCTGGTTTCTTTGGGACAGAAGTGTCACACGCCATGACTAAAATCCGAAAGAGAAGGAGAAAACGATCATGAAGACAGGCGAACTCATCAGATACGGGTTTTCATCGAGCATTATCGATGTCTGGGAAAAATCCGGCTTGAAGGCTCTACTGCCCGTTCAGTCAATGGCGGTGAGAAAATTCGATCTTTTCGGGCCGGGCAACCTGATTGTTTCAGCGCCGACGTCGTCCGGCAAGACATTTATCGGCGAAATGGCGGCGGTCAGAAACGCACTTGAAAATAAAAAGGTGTTCTACTGCGTGCCCCTCAAAGCGCTCGCCGAGGAAAAATATCATGATTTCAAAAGGAAGTATGATCAGTACGGTTTCCGCGTCGTCATCTCGACTCGCGACCGGCGCGAATATGACGATAGAATCAATGCCGGTGAATTCGGCATCGCCGTGGTGGTTTACGAAAAGCTCCAGCAATTGCTGACCCAGAACATTGGACTACTCGACGAAATCGGCATTGTCATCATAGATGAATTGCAGATGCTTGCGGACGACACCAGAGGCGCCGAGCTTGAACTCCTTCTGACGAAGTTGAAGCTTTATAAAGGCAACTTCAAAATCCTTGGACTGTCCGCAGTTATGAAAAACTGCCAGATCGTGCCCGAATGGCTAGATGCGAAGTTCCTCGAATACTTCCAGAGACCGGTCGAGCTACGGCGGGGTATTCTCTACAATGGTGTTTTTCATTACGAAACATTCAACACTGGTGAGACTGGGCAGGAAAAACTCGTGGAACCCGGGGAAAACGATTGCTCTGGAAGTCTGGCTGCCAATGTGAAGAGGTTTGCTGAACTTGGCGAACAAAGCCTCGTGTTCCTCAAAGACAAAAGTTCAACGCGCGATATTGCGGCCACGTTTGCAGTGAAATCGAATTTGCCTTCAGCGGATGCCGCAATTGAGGAGCTTGCGCATCTTGAGGACACATCTTCAAAGCACCAGCTCGTGGAATGCCTTCAGAAAGGCGTCGCGTTTCACAACGCCGACATGAATATTGAAGAGCGCGAAGTTGTGGAGCGGCATTTCCGCGCCGGCGCGATTCGCATTCTGTGTTCCACGTCGACGCTCGCCATGGGAGTGAATCTTCCAGCAAGGAACGTATTTCTTGAAACGCAGAAGTGGCACACAAACAAAAGATTCAACCGGCCATACAACGCCGCGATTACGAAAGCCGAGTTCGAGAACATGGCGGGTCGGGCCGGACGCCTCTCGCTTGAAAAGGAATTCGGGCGCGCGATTGTTGTTGCCGCCTCCGAGTTCGAATTCGAGTCCAATATGCACAGATACCTCGACAATGATATTGAAGAGATGGGGACGCACCTTTTGGATAGCGATCTCGGCACGCTGGTTTTGAACATTGTAGCCAGCGGTATCTGTAAGACCGGGGGCTCGATAAGAAATTTCATTCGAAACTCTTTGAGCTGGTACATGGCGCGTAAGAAAGGCACGCTGTCTGATGCCGAATTCGATGAGCGGATCGTCGCCGTGATTAAAAACTGCATCCAGGCGGGGCTGTTCAATCACAAGAACAAACAACTCGAAGCGAGCAGTCTTGGATTCGCATGCGCGACAAAAGGCATTTCCGTGGAATCGGCATTGAGCATCATTTCATGGTTGAACGAAGCTCGGAACCGTGCAACAAGCGATCTTGAAACGCTATACGTGGCTGCACGCACCAGTGATGCGCACAACTATCACATCAACATGTCCACGCGGGAATACAGAGAATCTCCATATCACGATATGCTTGGAAGCCAGCTCGGCCCTGATGCAAGGGCATTGTTCCGGCAGGATATTGATAATTCCATCTACCGGACATACGAACGCGTCAAGGAAATGAAAGTTGCCCTCATTATGAACGAGTGGATTTCTGAGACGCCATTCATCGACATCGAAACAAAGTACAACACTTTTTCCGGCAGCATACAGCGGCTGGCCGAAGGGATAAGCTGGATAGTTGATGCCATCACCGGAATTGCGGCCGTAATGAATGTGGGTGAAACCCGAGTCCTCCAATTCGGAAAGCTTTCACGCAGACTTCTTGTAGGCATCGAACAACAGGGACTTTCCCTCGCCGTGCTTCGGATTAAAGGGCTGAACCGACACCAGATAGCCAAACTTGTAAAAGCTGGAATCGCCGATGTCGAAACGCTACGAGCCCGATCCCTTGATGAATTGACAGGGATTATTCCCACCACGCTCGCGCGCCGCATTGTGAAGCGATTCGGTTCAGTTGCGCCCATCGTGAAAAACGCCGCGATAGAAAGACCGATAGAAACCCCACATGAGCCGGGTCCAGCATTAACGAAAGCTTCGAGGTCGTCAAAGGAAAAGCCTCTGTTCAAGTGCCGGGATAAGTTCATGTTTGACGGAAGAGTTGAGAAGAAAAGGACTTACATTGGAATAAATGGCGTACAGACGACCATGACCAACAGGATGTTTGAGATTCTGCTCAGGCTTGCCGTGCAGATGAAGAAAGATGGTATCGGATGGGTTGAAAAGAACGATCTTGCCCCGGACAACACAACGCAATACCTGTCACGAGCCCGTCGGGAGATTGAACCATTCCTGCTGGACGGCAAATCCGAAATCATAGAAAACAACGCTTTCGGCGCGTACAGGCTGTCGGTGCCTCCTGAGAATCTGATTTTCGATACGGAAACGCTGGCATGCCACTGGATGCACGGCATCAAGGAGTTGTCTGAAGAAGTCACAAGTCTATCGGCGACCGGGTAACATATCCGGTCGCCTATGTTGGCGAGAAGTTATTTCATAGGGCTGTCCCATTTCTTTGTGGACGGCCCTTTCTGCATGTGGCATCAAATATCCAAGAGATAAAGCCTGTTTTTATGCCTTGTACATCGTGTTGCCCCATGCAACATACGGGCAACATGGAGATAACATCTGGGTAAATCCGAGCAGAAATTGCCTGTCTGAAACGCGTTGTTACCACCATTCAATCTGTTTGTAATGTTGCCCCTCCGCGAGGGGTAAGTTGTACAGAAGTTGTTCCCCACATGATAGGCGATGAATTATCTTGAGAGCAGCTGATTGCAAACGAACCGAAACGTTTCATGCGGGATGAAAATGGAGGCCGTGAATATGAAAAAAGAATGGAGATGCTCAAACTGCAGCACTCTTCTTGGTGTGATAGAAAATGGCAATTTAATTCTTCGATACAAGGGGGTGGAATATGTCGTAACCAAGGGTCAGACGATGGCCGTGTGCAGAAAATGTCACAGAACGAACACCATTGTGGTGCCAGTCACCACAGGGAGTCTGGCATAAACACAATGTGAATATTTGAGGCGCGAGACGCCCTGAAAACATAGGCAATACGAGGTGCGTGACGCCCAGCCGGAAAGGACGGCGGGCAAATGTCACGCACATCAAAGAACGAGATTCGTTATGGTATTTTCACGGAGGTTCATTCAAAAAAATTCAGAATGAAGTTTGAAAAGATGCAAGATAGTTCCGAGACGTTGGATCGCTTTTCGGATGTAGGCGCTTTTATCCGCTTCATGCATGATGAAAGCGACGAGGATTGGGACATGAAAAATAGCGCGCTTTTCGATTTGATCGTCGCGGCGAGATTTTCACGAACTCACGGGTCGGCGGCGCAGACACTCTTGATCGCCGTGCTCTGGCCGGGATTGGATCGGATTTCAAAACAGGTCGAACCGGCACCTGAGGCAATTCAGGATTCTTTCGCGGAAGTGTACTTTGCGGCGCTTCATGAAATTCAGTCCTGGGACATGGAAAAACGAGAAAGAATTGCCGTCAACATTTTGATGGACGTGAAAAAGCGGGTTATGAGGCTGTACGAGTTCATCCGGAAAAAGAAAATGATTCCTTTCGCACCGCCAGACAACACCGAGGAGGACGTAGATGCCGGATCGTTTGTAGGAGGAGCCGATGAAATTGAAGATGAGAAGACCGTTGAGATGATGGTTGAAGAAAGAAACTGTGCAGCCGTTCTTGATCGTCTTGTAGCTGCGGATGTGATCAGCCCGCAGGAATCACTTCTCATCGTGCTTCACATATTCCACGACCGCGATCTTTCCGAAATCGCCGAATCCAGCGGGGTCAATTACAAAACGCTCTGTCGAAAGTATGAAAGAGCAATCAGCAGATTGCGAAATTTCTTCGGGGATGAAAAAACCGGTAGGCATTTCTTGAGTTAAACATCGTGGCAATGAAAAAAACCGATTCTATTATTCAGCGCTGTTCGACTGTATAATTATTTTGCGCTCACAGTACGGGCGATATGTTCAAAATAGACGAGCGGTCGTAGGTAAAGTGATATGGATATAAAATTCAGCAAAGGCCCCAAAAAAATAAACTTGTCAAAGGCGGATATTCAAAAGCTCAGACCCGCCCATCACATGCCTAGGGATGAGCAATTTCAAGATCTGTTCATGCGATGTATGAAAAATGAAGGTGTTGTGTTAGAGGAAACGTTGATGGACATTGCTATGATCGATCCATTCTCAAAAGACGTTGTGGTTCCTGAAGTGTATATAGATGCCATAAAAATGCAGATACAAGATGGGGATAAACCGGAGATATTCGTTTACAAAAAAGGTGAGAGATACATTATGAGTGACGACTACGCGGCGTATTATGCATATCTGTCGCTCGGATGGACAAGAATCCCAGTAAGCATTTTGAAACCTGATGAGAAATAGATTGATTGCACTTTACCGAAATGAATCTCAAACTGCCAGAGCGGAGGCGAAAATCTGTAACATAGCTGTAACATACGGATGTTGGCACTCAAAAAAGCTTGTGTTTATGCGGTTTATTAGGATTGCCGTCTGACTGGCAGTCAGAAGGTCACGGGTTCGAATCCCGTTAGCTCCATCGAAAAATAACCGCTTGAGAAGGCGGTTTTTTTGTTTCTTGGGGTTTTGTTTGATGTTGCAATAATGCTCAAAAAAGCTGTAACACAAATGTAACACAGAAATATCAACAGGCTTTTTGAAGGCTTATATATGAAGCGGTGTGTAAGAAAGGGATGCTCTGACTGTCTTTGCCCATAAAATAATCGAGCAAGACAGAGCATGCAACTTCGGTGGATAAACTGCGCATTGCGGACATGTTTTTTTATCATGTTTTAGTGCTGAAGCTGAGTTTAGAGTAAAATATATGGTATAAAACTGGCTTTCGTGCAGTCCGGTCCACATTGGGGCGCAAAAATCGAGGTTTTACGGGTTGTGCAGAGCCAAAATAGACGCGATATGGGGAATGTCAGTTAATATATGAGGAGGTCGCACAATGGACTACAAAAGAAAGGTTTCCCTTTATTTCATCACCGCCTGTTTCTTTTTTTCCATCGCACATGAAAAAGCCCTGTGTTCTGAACCGGTTCTTTCCAAAGGACAGACGATATACGTCCCCGCGTATTCTCACATCTACAGCGGGGACCAAGAACATAAGATGCTGCTAGCGGTTACGCTCAGCATAAGGAACACGGATATGAAGCATTCCATGAGGATATTGTCCGTTGACTACTACGACACGAAAGGGAAACTTATAAGGAAATACGTCGGCAATCCGGTCAGCTTGAAAGCCCTAGAATCAACCCGCTATGTTGTAAAATACAACGATACTTCGGGTGGCTCGGGGGCCAATTTTATCGTAAAGTGGGAATCTGCCAAGGCAATGAATGCGCCTATGGTGGAATCGATAATGATAGGAGCACAAACCCAGCAGGGCATATCCTTCACATCCAAGGGACAGGCCATAAAAGAACACCAGTAATCACATGATTGCCCTTTCGGAGAAAAGGGAGCTAATCGTTTTGTGACATAGCCGATGTCAGTTAATCCGTATCGCCGTTGCGTGTAGACCTTTAGCGAGAATGAGAATCAGAAACAAGTACTAGGGCTGGCTTTGCCGAACACTTGCTTTTCTTCTGAATCAGACAAAATTCGAACATATAAAACATTTCATCCATATGTTTATTAATTATATTTTTAAATCATCGAATGAAAGCGTCGTTGCAGCTTATAACCTCATTGGATATAGCAAATAATTAGTTTCTAGTAATTCAATTTAACAGGCATTCTTACGATTAATGGCACATGCTGAAGGCTTACAAGAAAGTAGTATGGTTCAAGTATCAGCTCCGACTCTTAACCCTAGTGTGTTGTCGTAAATAACTTCGTTTTGAAATTCCCAAATATGGGCTTGGCCCAACTTCTCTCCAAATATTATTTCATTCGTACAAAAAGGACATGCGGTATCACGATTTTGTAAAACTTTATAGCATTTATCACCCTTTGAAATATTGCCCCATCTTATTTTGAAAGCTTCATTAGCAAACAAAAGCTCGTGGGTTTCTGGGTCGCTTACATAAATAACCTCGTCTATTCAATCAAAAACAGGCAATATTTCTAAAATATCTTGCACCTGCCACTTTGATGATTGCTCTTCTAGTTCTTCATGGGATCGGTTTCTTGTCATTCATGCCAACCTCGCACAGATAACGATTATGCAACTGTGGAATAATTGTTATTTCGGAAGTGTATTATTAATGACATAGTGAGTCAATGGATCGAGTAATTGTTTGCTATCACACTTCTGTATAGAATCCAGCGCATCCTTGTCTTTCCACTTCACCACTGGTGGACGTTGATGATGTGTTAAAACACAATTGTGTGTAGCAATGTGTAGCAGAACCCAAATTCAAATAACCCAATGTTTATGCGGTTATTTGTTTAACGGTGTGGACTGGCAGTCAGAAGGTCAGGGGTTCGAATCCCGTTAGCTCCATCGACAAATAACCGCTTGAGAAGGCGGTTTTTTTGTTTCTTGGGGTTTTGTTTGATGATGCAATAATGCTCAAAAAAGCTGTAACACAAATGTAACACAGAAATATCAACAGGCTTTTTGAAGGCTTATATATGAAGCGGTGTGTAAGAAAAATTAAAGTTACTCGGCTAGAAAGCCTTTCTGTCTAGCTTTTCATTTATCTTTAAACTTCATTATACACAAATTAGACAGTGGCGCTGGCGCTGGTTTATTATTCTCATCATCGCTGAAGATGTGCAAACTCACTTATGATATTCCAATAGTTGATTTTTCATGAAATCAATTCATCAAATATATTCATTTTGCCTATTATATAAGTTAAAATTGCTTGTTAATTTTGTTTGACATTTCTTTTTAAGAAACATCTACAAATCGGAGCGGTTTTATGAATAAATTCATACAGCTCAATTCCTTCAAAGGCGACTTAACAGGCGGGGTGATGGGTGGAATTATCGGGATACCGATCTGCATGGGGTATTCTGTGCTTGCGTTTGCTCCTTTAGGTGAAAAATACTTGCCCCTCGGAATCGTTTCGTTTATTGCTTCAATGATTGTGATGAATATTGTCACGGCATTTTTTAGCGGAGTTAAGATACTTATTAACGGACCTAACGCGCTTGTGGCTGTAATGTTGGCATCAGTTTTGTCCGCTGGGTTGAAAATCGCAGAAGGCATGCCAAATCAAGCGCAATTGGCGCTTACGCTTTTGTTTCTAGTTTGCCTAATTGCCGGATTGATTCAGACGCTATCTGGAGTTCTGAAGATCGGCGGACTCGCAAAATATATACCGCTTCCTGTAGTCGCAGGCCTTATGAACGGCACTGCTGTGATAATTATGAGCAAGCAGATAAGGCCGCTGCTCGGACTTAAGGCTGACGCAGTTCTGTCGAATTTCGATTTCTTGTCAAAGAACGCACAAATGCCGACTCTGGCGGTAGGCATTATTACTTTCGCGACAATCATGTTCGGCCCAAAAATATTAAAAAGCATTCCCCCGGCGATTATGGGAATAATTGTGGGAACAGGCTCCTATTACGGCGCAAAAGCACTAGTTGGCGCACCGCATCTTGGCCCAGTAATCGGCGAGATTCCATCTGGAATTCCCAAGCCTGAGTATATATGGTATTTTATGAAGCTTTTCGGCGAAAGCGATATTATTAAATCAATCCCTTCGTTGCTTCCACTTGCTGCCAGCCTTGCGGTTGTCGCAACGTTACTGACGCTCATTGCGGTCGTAACCGCTGACAGCATGAATGGAGAACGCTCAGACTCAAATCGTGAACTGATTGGACAGGGCATAGGCAACACGATCGCTTCGCTTTTCGGAGGAACCACTAACATTGGAAGCGTAACCGCTATGGTCACCAGTTTCACAAACGGAGCTCAGTCGGCAACATCGAAACTGATATGCGGAGTTTTTATGCTGGGCATTTTGCTCGCGCTCGGGGTTTTTATCGCGCTGGTTCCTAAAGTTGTGCTCGCTGGCGTTCTTGTTTTCATGGCTATCAAGCTTCTGGAACCTTGGAGTCTTGCGCTATTCAGCGACATCTTAAAACGCAAGATCAGCCTGAAAGAATCGGCAATGGACGTCGCCATCATCATGACAGTCCTTTTGATTCTCGTTTTTATGGGCGTAATTCAGGCCGTTTTCGCCGGAATAATCATTTCGCTCATTTATTTTGTTTACAGAATGACCATGGACAATGTCCGTAGGGAGTACGGCGCTGACAAGGTTCACTCTAACACAATGCGCAACGAGCAGGAATTTACTATACTCGAGCAGAACGGCGATAAAATAAAGGTTCTCGAACTAGAGGGCGCGCTTTTCTTCGGGACAACCGACAAGCTTTCATGCCATATCGAACATCTGCTCACAGAACAAGACGTAGAGTTTATAATTCTAGACTTCGCGCGCGTTTCTGAAATCGACAGCACAGGTTTCAACATACTCATGAAGGCTTCGATGAACTTCAAGAAAAGAAATGTCGTGCTCGCGATCAGCGCGATCAGGTCGAAAAATAAGATATCTGTCATGGTCGACACAACAAATATTTGCGGCGCGATAGGCAAAGAGTATTTCTTCGACAGCATAGACGATGCGCTTTCATGGACTGAAGACAGGTTGCTAGACAATTATCTCGGCATAGAGAGATATTCTAAAACGATCGCGCTAAAAGATTTTGGGATGCTCCGCGCGCTGACTAAAGATGAAAATGAAATCATATCAGGCTATGTAGAGCTGAACAGTTACAACGACGGCGATAAAGTTTTCAAACAAGACGAGGAGGCCGACAGAATCCACCTGCTCGCAAAGGGCCGCGCGCACATCATAATCAGACTGGCAAACGGGGCGACCCTAAGAGTCGGAACCCTGAGCCTCGGAACAGTATTCGGCGAAATGGCTGTGATCGACAGCAAGCCGCGCTCCGCGACGGTCATAGCGGACGGACACATCGAATGCTACGAGTTTACAGTGGACAGCCTCAGCAGGATGAAAAAGGAAAACCCGGAAATCGCGTTTAAGTTCATCTCAGGACTCAGCCACGAACTCTCTAAACGCATAAGGATTTCCAATAGGATCGTCACTGAGCTTAAGGCTTAACGTTAAACCCGAATCCTTCGTTAGGATTCACGGGCGATTGTTCAGGGGTATCTGGGTCGCTTACTTAAATAACGTCGTCTATTCACAGACGTAACACAGAAAATACAACTGGCTTTTTGAAAGCTTATATATGAAGCGGTGTGTAAGAATAGTAGTATTGGAATTTATTTCTTTTTCCTGCTACGGTTGCGTGCGATGTTTGAAAGGGAGGACCTTATTGCCTCATCCCCTCCTTCCAAAATTGGTGCGCCATGTCCGAAATATATCGAATCTATAGGTAGCGCAGAAAGTTTTATCAAAATGTCAGTAAACGGCTCAGAGCCGGAAGTGTCGTCGCCAGTCACAATTACATGAGAGTCGCCCACGAACAAAATGCGCGCACTGCGGCAATATAAACAAATAGAATCAGAGCTATGTTGGGGAAAATGGATGACTTCAAAAGTATCGTCGCCAGCCCTGATTCTGTCCCCATTCTTCACAAGACGATCTACTCCTGCGCCGGGAGAAAAAGCGAAAACTTCCGGGTCAAACTCCCTTTTAATCGCTCCTAATGCCCCATTATGATCCATGTGGTTATGCGTCAATATAACTCTCTCAACCGGCTTCTTTCCCACACCTGTATATACATTACGTATCCAGTCAATAACGACCGGGTCGCTCCCTACATCTACAAGAGTGTTCAAATCATGAAGCGTATTCCATTCCCCTAACACAAGATAAGAGTTGCTTGTGTATATCTTTGATCGTTCCGTGACATTAAAAACCTTCACCAGCATCTACCCAAAGAGAAGAAAATAAATCCGCCCCACCAACTCCAATTAATACTCTATGAATTCATCATTCTTTCATTCTCTTATTCAATCCTAATTCTTCTTCGCAGTCGGGAAGCCTGTGCGAGTGAGTTTCTTTATATTCGCGCTACAGTTGATGAGGCCTCTGTTCAGCAAACCTTTGTTTATAAGACCTACGTTTACTCCACCTTTGTTGATGCAGCCCAAATTCACCGCGCCCTTATTGATGAAGCCTCGATTCAGAACCGCATAGCTGAGCACGCCTCTCTCTCCTGCGCCCACGTTAACGAATCCATGATTGAAAAGACCCAGATTCACTAGGCCAGTGTTCACTACGCCCCGGTTAACAATGCCTAGATTCGCAAACCCCTTGTTCACAATGCCATTGTTGAACGCCCCAATATTCACTATTCCGCTGTTTAGGACTCCACGGTTGACTATGCCGATGTTCAGCAAACCGTCATTCACTATCCCTATGTTTATAAGTCCGTCGTTCACAATGCCGATGTCTATTAGTTTCATGAATATGCTCCTTATTGAATTTTTTCATCTTCAGATAGATTCAGAATCAAAAAACAACTGATTTCAGTTATCTACTAACGATCCTTATTCATCGTCATCAACTGCTTCACCAATTATAATCCAACTTTGCCGTCATCTTCCACATAATGCCTGTATAACCGCCTTAAAGAAAACAATAAAGACATGTTCATTATGAAAAGCCTAGATTAGTCTTCTAGAATGAACGTTCCAACGCCTTTAATCTTTGACAGTAAGTTTTTAATAATATTGTTCGCGTTTATAATCCTTAACGATTGACATTGCATTCTCAAGGCTTCAGAAACATACAGGATAGACCCAAGCCCCGCTGAATCTATGAATTTTAGCTTATCTAGATTCAGTATCACACAAGGCCCCTTGTCCCTTACTCTAATTGGGATATCTGTCATAAACTGCTTTGTATCGCTGAATATCAGCTCTCCAACCAACTGCAACTCGATTCCATTATCTGCTTGTTTGGCTTCAACTTTCAGATCTCTCATCATTCCCTCTCTGATAGCAATTGATTTCTACGCTTTTTAACGTCTTAGATCCTGTTTTTAACTGGGCCTATCAGGCAATAGTCGTGCTTGTCTGAATTCGACCCGGTTGAATGCCTATTATATAAGAATTTGCATTTTTATTTTCAATTCATTCGGTAAATAATACTTTGTCCCTCCATCGTTTTCAAACAACGCAATGAGTGACTTTGGCATAAATGGCATTCTTAAATGAAAGATAATCTTGTGCGGATGTTTAAAGCTGCTGCCCGTCAATGTGTGTGATTTGAAATTGGGTTCCCTCTTTCGAGGGAATGACGGCAGCGGGCGGGCATTTCCAGTAGTTGCCGGATTCATTAATCGACGTATGATAATATTTTCCCAGCATTTGATATAAATCAGTTTCGAGCTTCAAAATAGGGATATAATATCAATCAAGATTCTAAGAGGCATGATTATGTTGTTGACAAGCTTAACAACGAATCAATGGCTGGACATCGCGGGCCTATTCCTGTTTATCGCGGGATTCGTGATCGGCCTCGGCGCGGTGACTGTGATTGATTTGCACGGTTTTCTCGGCCGCAAGTCTTCGTATTGGACTGAAGCCACTACTCGCACTCACAAAGTGACGAAGCCTCTTATCTGGGTCGGGTTGACTCTTGCAATTATTGGCGGCGCTGTTTTTTATCGCGATGTTGATATGAGCATAGTCCCGGCGGCGCAAGCGCTTATTGTCGCTCCGCTTGTTCTTAACGGCCTTTTTCTTTCCTTCCGGGTCAGCCCTTACATGTTGCGGCGCGAACGGGAAGGAAGAGCGGGCGAACTGCTTCCGTCGTCTTGGCAGATTAAGATAACTATCAGTTTTATCATATCTTTCTTCGGCTGGTGGGGAGAGCTGTTTTTGCTCGTTTATTACATAATATTTAATCTACATCGATAATGAAAATCGGAAACAAGCGTCGGGGCCGTCAGCGCCGAACGCAAGGTTTTGAGTTTTCAAGCCTCTGATTAGCGAGTGTCGCTTTTTTCGACCTGAATCCTTCATTAGGATTCGGGGTCAATCCCACTCCACAACCGTCCAAACTGGAAGATGATCGCTCAGTTTGCCACATGTCGATTTCGGGCAAACCCCTGATTCAAAGCTCCTAGCGTTCCGAATCAGAATAATATCTATAATTACTGGGGCGCCATAGCTCATGCCGGATGTGTGACGCTTCGACACAGGCAAGTCGGCGTGCGCGTCTGCAAAGCCGTTGTCCAAGAAATGAGAAACGGCAAAGTCGTTCTTTCCGCCGTTGCGAAGGTCGTTTATGTATGAAACCGTGTTCAGGTCGCCGCCCGCAATGACTGGATAATCCACATTGGCGGCATGGGAGACGATATCCTCAGCTTGGCTTTTTGGGATGTCAGTCTTTGAAAACGGGTCTGTGTCAAAGTGCAGGGAATACACTCGTAAAGAATCCCCATCTGCGTTAATGTCCGCCGCAATAGCCATTCCGCCGCCAAGGCGCGGCTCTTTGTGGTCCCTATCCGGCCCCGGCGGCATGTAGCTGTAGCTTGTAAATCTGTGCCTTATCAACTCCGCGCCTGTTATCGGAAATCTCGAAAGCGCCGCGTTGCCGTGTTCGCACACAGCGTCAACCTCGTTAACCGCTTTTTTTGAGACACGCGGCAGTTCCACATATTCAACGCCGAACACGTAGTTCATCTTCAAGGCTTGCGCGATGTGGCGCGTGACATTCAGCTTTCCGGTGCGCGAGCATCCCCTGTCCGCCTCGCTTATCAATATGATGTCAGCTTCTTTAAAAACCGGGTGTTCCGCTAGAAGCTTTATCTGCTTTTCAATCTCCATGCCTCTCTCGATGTTGTACGCGACGACCTTCGCGGATTTGCCACGAGCCAGTTGCGGCTTTTCTGAAGGCCCTGAGAATTCGCCGCGCTCAAGCGCGCAGTGTATAAAAACTTTTTCAACCGCATTGTCGGGGTTTAACGCTTCTTCGCAAAGAGGGATAGCGGGATCGCTGTTCGTCGTCAATATTCCCTTCAGATTAGAGGATTCGCCATGCGATGCGCTTCCGAATAAAACCAGCAACGCGATCGCCGGCAAAATGATAGAAATAGCGGGTTTTATTTTCAAAGGATGACGTCTCCTTTTTAATTGCCAATACGAATGTTATACGGCGTCAAAGCAAAACCGTCCAGAATCGACATTAATATTGCTTCAAAACTTCCGCTCGCGCCCATGTCATAGCGCGCATCCTCAGCGAAAATGGGAACTAGAAACAAGTTTCAAATCCCACTTCTGCTTCACTGCTCTCAGCCCGCTGCCGTCCATGAATATTCTATCTATATACACGCGGCACTGCGCAAATGCTCCATGCGGATGCTTCAAATATGCTTTTTTTGCCCCATCTGTGGGAAACAAGATAAAAAACAATGTTTGAGATTGTCCGAATTTGGTATTAATAAGATGTAGCAAAAGTCACAGACAGGCGGAGTTGATGAGAATGCTCACGATGAAACAGAACAATACCCCGTCGGCCACAGCGCTGGCTCTCTGCGGAGAACTGATATGGGAGACGGAGCACGACTTCGTGGACAAGATTCACCACATAACCGCCTTGGACCCTCGCCCCATGTTAATTGATCTGTCACAAGTCACTTTTATTGATTCCGCAGGATTAGGCGCGCTGATTTCCGTAATCGAGCACTGCAACAAGAAAAACATCAAAGCCGCCATCTTTCGAGTGAATCCGGGGATTGAGCCGTTGATAAGCGCGTTTCTGCCGGAGAAATTCATAATACGGGAAAAAAAGGCCTCCGCAAAAGCCAGCCGGGCCGCTCAACCCGCTACGGAACCGGCGGCCGCCCGACTCCGGCCCTCCATTTCTTTAAACTGCGCCTGAAATGTCGCCCGCAAATTAGCCGCGCCCGCGCTTCTTTAACCCGAAAAAAGCCAATAGAAAGCTTTTCGCCTTCGGCTATTGGGAAAATCCTTTAAAAAGAGCTCTTTCCCAAAACCTCTTTTCCTTGCTTTTCGCATCTTTTTGTTTGGTCAAAATTGAGAATACATAACTATACGAAGAACTAAATGAAAGCTCCCATTTACTATTTGGTGAAAAGCATCATGCGCAATAGAAAAAGTTTTGCGCATGGCACACTTGGTAGTGGGTAGAATCATCTAATAGCATGTATAATGGGCAGTTTCATCTAACAAATCAATGCTGTTCAATCAAACAACGCTTTGATTCATCCCGAATCCTAATGATGGATTCGGGATAATGCTTCGTGTATTGACGAATCTGGGGTTAAACGCGAAAAAAAACCGGCGCGGGAAGAGAGCTTCCCGCGCCGGCGGTTTTAGCGGCGACTCGCCTTCAGGTTCGGGATTAGATGACGCCGAGGTCGAGCATGGCGTCGGCTACCTTCTTGAATCCGGCTATGTTGGCGCCGACCACGTAGTTGTCTTTGAATCCGAATTCGTCGTTAGCCTCGACGCAGGATTCGTGAATGCGTTTCATAATGCCGCGCAGCCTGTTCTCGACCTCTTCCGAGGGCCAGTTCAGGCGCATGCTGTTCTGAGCCATTTCAAGCCCGCTCGTGGCGACTCCGCCCGCGTTGGCGGCTTTGCCCGGCCCGAACAGAACTTTGTTTTCGAGAAACACTTTCACCGCTTCCGGCGAACACGGCATGTTCGCGCCTTCGGCGACGCAGACGCAGCCGTTCTTCACCAGCTTCTTGGCGTCCGCTCCGCTCACCTCGTTCTGAGTGGCGCACGGGAGAGCGATGTCGCATTTTACGTCCCACACGTTCCCGGCGTCCGAATAGCTGCATGAGAACTCGTCGGCGAACTCTTTAATCCTGCCGCGTTTGATGTTCTTAAGCTCCATCATGTAGTCGAGCTTCTCGCCGTCGATTCCGTTGGGATCGCATATCCAGCCGCAGGAATCCGAGAAGCAAACTACCTTCGCGCCAAGCTCGACGGACTTCTTGGCGGCGAACTGGGCGACATTGCCGGAACCGCTGATGGCGACTGTTTTTCCTTCGAAGCTTTCGCCGCGTGTCTTGAGCATCTCCTCGGCGAAAAAGACCAGCCCGTATCCGGTGGCCTCCGGGCGGATTAGGCTTCCGCCCCAATTAACGCCCTTGCCCGTGAGCACGCCCGTCACTTCGTTGCGCAGTTTCTTGTACTGACCGAACATGAAGCCGATTTCGCGGCCGCCCACGCCGATATCTCCGGCGGGCACGTCGGTGTCAGCGCCCACATGCCTGAACAACTCGCTCATGAACGACTGGCAGAAGCGCATTACCTCAAGGTCTGACTTGCCTTTCGGGTCGAAATCCGAGCCGCCCTTGCCTCCGCCCATCGGCAGCGTCGTCAGGCTGTTCTTGAATATCTGCTCGAATCCGAGAAACTTCAATATGCTCAGGTTTACCGACGGGTGGAACCGCAACCCGCCCTTGTACGGCCCGATCGAGCTGTTGAACTGTACCCTGAATCCCCTGTTCACCTGCACCTTGCCGCTGTCATCCAACCACGGCACGCGGAACATCAAAACTCGCTCCGGCTCCACTATCCGCTCGAGTATCGCCATATCCTGATACACCGGGTTCTTTTTCAGAATCGGTTCAAGCGACTCCAGCACTTCCTCGACGGCCTGATGAAACTCAACCTCGCCGGGGTTCTTCATTTTCACTTGCTCGAAAACCTTCAACGCATAGTCTTTCATTTTTCTTCCTTCCTTATACATTGCCTTCTGCGGCATTTTTTTTCGGTGTTTTTATTGCCGTATAATTCCATCTGCCATTCCCTGCCTGATGCTACATTTGACATGTTTTGAGCATTGAATCAAACCAAAATCATTTCTGCAACGAGCAATATTATAGATAAACAAGATAATAAATAAACAGCGCAATACGGCAGTCAAGCCGTATTTTCCACCCTCGGCACAATGCTCTAACGGCAATTGGGCCGTTTATTACCCACGCCACAAAGCTCGATACGGCACTATTGCCGTTTTACAAATTATTTTAAATTTATTTCGGCAACTATTCCGATTATCGTTGCCGTTATGTTTAAGCCGTAGCGCATTTGGTTGTCCCATAATCGGTATTTTTCTTTTTTTTATGCTTATTTTTTAACAATCTAAAATACCGCCCCAACAAATCAAACGGCAAATATACGGCAATAGCAGGCAGTTTGTTTGTCTGTCATTTTGCTGATAGCGGGCATTACTCAAAAAACATTCCCGAAAGAGCCTCAAACAATCAACGCCCTTCGCGCGCAGGAGCGCGACAGATAACTTCTTTGCGACTATAAGGAATATGCGAGAGAATTTTACTATAATTTAGACGGCGGCGCGGGCGCGCGGATATCTCTTCTTTCCTCCCCTGCGTTAAAAGGAGGCTTGTGATGACACAGCGCAACAGGATACTCTCGGAGCCTGACGTCCTGATAGTGGGCGGAGGGATAGTAGGCTCGGCCATATTCCGTGAGTGCGCGCGCAACGGCCTTTCCGTCCAGCTTGTGGAGAGCCGGGACTTCGGTTGGGATGTCAGCGCAGGCTCGACCGAGATGGCGCACGGCGGCTTCAGATATCTGATGGCGCTGGCGGACTGGCCGCTGGTCTTCGAATCCCTCACGGAGCGCGAGTTGCTCAGCGTCAACGCTCCCCATCTCGTCCGCCACCTGAACTTTTACATGCCCGTCTATAAGGGCGACGGCACGACGTTCGATTTCTGCATCCCTCGCGTTCCCTGCATGCCCATCACCGTCGGCGGCTATTTCGGAGCCGGGATGTGGATGATGCAGGCTGGGATGATACTCTATAAAGTGTTCGCCGCTCTCGGCCTGATAATGAAAGGATTTCCGCCGAACAAGGATAAAATAGGATATAAAAAATTCAAAAAAGCGCAGATGCTGAAGATAGCCCCGCAGTTGAACCCGGACAAACTTGTGGGCGGATTCAGGTTCACGGACTGCAAGATAGAGGACGTCGAACGGTTGGTTATCGAGAACATCCTGTCTGCGGAGAGATACGCTCGAGACACGGGGATCGCGGCGGAGGCGGCCAACCACGCCGTCGCCGAAAAATTCGAGACCGCGCCGGACGGCCGCGTGACGAAAGTCGGCATCAGGGACGCGCTCACGGGCGAGGTCTTCTCATGCCGACCCAAGATAGTCGTGAACTCGACCGGCGTTCTCATAGACCGCACGCTGGAAAAAGCCGGCATCGGCGAGGGCCGCGAGCTTATCCGCAAAGTGTCCGGCTCCCACATCGTTTCCCCGCGCTTCCTGAAATCCCCCGACCTCACGGAGGCTTACGCGTTCTGGATAGACAAGAAAATTCTCTTCCTAATTTCGAAAGGCAGGGACAGATTGCTTATCGGCACTACCGAGCGCGACGTCGAGGTCGGCGACGGGATAAACCACAACCGAAACTTCAAGGCGGACATCGACGAGATAACAGCGAAGACCAAGAGCCGGTTCCCAGAATACGCGCGCGACCCGGAAAAGGACATGTATTACACGCGGGTGAGGCCGTTGCTGAGACAGCCGGGCAAGACTGACCCGAAAGCCGTCTCCCGTCGAGACCTCATACAATGGAGCGGCAAATCGCCCAACACCGTGTCGGTCAGCGGCAAGCTCGGCCCGGCGCGGCATCTGGCGGAGGTCGCCACAAAAGGCATCCTTGCCAAACTCAAACCCGGAGCAAAATACGCCACGACTCACAAAGACAGATACCCCGGAGGCGAAATCGAGGGCTGCATGGACGATTGTTCCGCAAGGCTTCGCGCCGCATGGCCGGACATCGATCCCGTGACACTGGAAAACGTCGCAAGACGCTACGGCGCAAGGCACGCTGGAGTCCTAGAACTTGCCAAAGAGCCTCGCGATTTGGATAAAATCGTTTCGCAGCCCGACTCACAGCCGCTGTGCGCTTTGCTCTTCTCCTTCAAAACCGAGCATTGCGCGACTCTTTCAGACGCGATGGCTCGAACCGGGACTCACAAGCTTTTCGGGCAGGGGCTGGACGGCGCGGCGAAAGCCGCCGACTACCTCGGCGAAAAACTCGGCTGGGACGCGGCTAGAATCAAATCGGAAATCGACGGATATAAAAACTTCATCGCGGAACGCTGCGACACCGTCTAAAAAAGCCATCCGTCGCTAAAATAACCGGCGGGCGAACCAACGCGCAAAGAAGCGCTTTGTAAACCCAAATCTGTCGAAATAATTCGGGTTAAATGGCTCATCCATTGTATTCGTAAAAAGCATGTTGTTTGCAATTAGGAATTCCCAAGAAAAGATTATTATGTCTTCAGTGAATGGCGCGGCTTCAGGCTCTACTGCCGGGGAAATAAAAACATCTAGAAAACCTATACGAAATATTAGAAACGTTTCCCGATAGCAATAAACATAAATGATATCATGCGCAAATAAAACAGCTTCGCGCATGGCACACGACTGAACGAGAAAAAACGACCAATATCAAACCTAAAAAACTATTTAGATTTCTTGGCCGGCGACAAAGCGGACGGTTTAGGCGCGACAATCTTTTTGTCAGCCTTTTTTTTCTTTTTTTCTTTCTTTTTCGGACTCTTGTCTCCCATGGCAACCCCTCCTGTTCGTTACATTGAATATACTCTTTTACCGCGTCTTTGTCACTTCTTTCAGAGAAACCAAGCGTCGCGGACTCGATTCTGAAATATCACAAGCGTCTAACCCGGATTTTTCTCATGAAAAATACGGGTTAAGGCCGGGCCGAGACTGCGAGCGGATTGAAAAGAGGATGAGTGGCGATAATATGAACCGGGGGGAGGCGAAAACAGATTCCCGTTTTCACCGTAATGTCGGCGGCGGGGGTTTCATGATGCCTTGTTTGAGATACCATTCGTAACACTTTTCGACTGAGACTTTTATCGGCGTTATTTCGAATCCGAGCAGTTCCTGCGCTTTTCTGCTTGAGTAATAGTTGCGGCACGAACTCCAGAACGCTTTGTCGAATGTGATGTCCGGCTCTTTCTTTGTGAATGTCGAGAAGAAGTCGCATGTTTTCCCGATGATGTGGGCTAGTTCCGCGGGAGCGCGCAGCGAGGGAGCTCTGCCGCCGACCACTTCCGCGACAGTTTCGAATATTTCCTTAAAAGTGGCGTTGACGCCCGCGACGATGTGCCGCTCGCCCACCGCTCCGCGCTCGGCCGCCGCGATGTGCGCTTTCGCAACCGAGTCCGCGTCGCAGACTCCGTTTCCGCCCGGAGGACAGATTGGAATGTTCCCGTTGCGGATGTCCAGCAGCATGCTTCCTCCGTTGAGGTTCACGTCCCGCTCTCCGAGGATCATGCCGGGGTTGAGGATTACAGCCTGAAGCCCCTGTCGCGCGCCTTTCAGGACTTCTTTTTCCGCCTCTCGCTTGGAATGGTTGTAAGCGAAGTCGAACGGCAGCGTCCATTCGAGCGTTTCGTCTCCGACCTCCCCGTCCTTGGGAATTCCCAGAGCGGATATCGTGCTTGTGTGGATGAAGCGCTTCACGCCCGTCTTCAGCGCCGCTTCGACCATGTTCCGCGTTCCGCCCGCGTTGATTTCGTGAGACCGCTTCCAACTCCCTTTCCACATGCTGACGGAGGCGGCGGTGTGGAAGACCCAGTCCACGCCCTTCATCGCCTGAGCAAGCGACTCCGCGTCCGTGATGTCGCCGAACGCCTTTTCGCAATCAAGGCCTTCGAGGGCTTTTGTGGACGACGTATTCCGGAGCAGGACGCGCGCTTCGTGTCCCTGCTCGACAAGATGTTTGACGATGTTGGAGCCGAGAAAACCGCTGCCGCCCGTCACCAATGCTTTCATAATGATAACCGCTCCTTATGCCCGGCGTTTTCCGCCATCGCGCGCCTGCGCCCGAAGCTCGCGTTGTCGCTGTTCACATTATAGCTTGAAATCCCCGGCGCGGCTCTCCGACGCAGCTTTGATTAAGGCGCGGGGGAAATGTCATTTTTTGAACGAGCAGTTTTGTATTAGTGGCAAGGTTTTTATACTTATGCTTGATGTTTTCTTAGGGGAGGTTTTTATGCTGGCGACGTTTACGATTGTTCCGCTTGGAGGGGGAGAGAGCATAAGCCCGACCGTGGCGAAGGTGATAAGGATGGTGGACGCGAGCGGGCTGGACTACAAGCTGACGGCGATGGGGACTATCGTCGAGGGGGACTGGAAAGCTGTTATGGAGCTAATCGGCAAATGCCACGCGCTGGTCCGCAAAGGATCGCCGAGGGTTCTGACATCAATAACCATCGACGACCGCAAGGGGGCCAAGAAGCGGCTCGAAGGCAAAGTGGAGTCCGTCAGGCGCAAGGCCGGGAAAGAAATCAGGACGTGACGGCGCGCGGCGGAGGATTGCTGTTCGGAACCGGAGGGATACCGCGTTCGGCGTCCGGCAGCGGCTTGGCCGGAGGCATAAGAAGACTCGCGGAGCTTGGTCTGGGATGCATGGAGATCGAGCATGTCTACGGGGTGAGGACGACGCCGGAAGCGGCGGAGGCGGCGCGGCAGGCGGCTCAGGAGACCGGGTTGGCGCTGAGCGCGCACGCCCCCTACTACGTCAACCTCAATTCAAAAGAGCCTGACAAAGTCGAGGCGAGCGTAAAACGGATATTGGATTCGGCGCGCGCGGCGGCGGCGTGCGGCGGAGACCGGGTTGTGTTCCATGCGGCGTTTTTCGGGGGCGACCCGCCGGAATCCGCGTTCAAGGCAGTGAAAAAACAGTTGAAACGCATTCGCCGCGCGCTCGACGCCGAAAAACTCGGCGGGGTCTCCCTTCGACCGGAACTCACCGGGAAACGCTCTCAGTTCGGCAGTCCGCATGAGCTTATACGAATGAGCCTCGAAGTGGAGGGCGTGGCCCCCTGCTTGGACCTGTCTCATTTCTACGCGAGGGATGCGGGCGCGGCGAACAGTTTCGATGATTTCAGGCAGTTGCTCGACGAGATAGGCGACAGCCTCGGCAGCGGCGCGCTGGAAGACCTTCACATCCATCTTTCGGGCATAGAACACTCTGCGGCGGGCGAAACCCGGCATGTTGCGGCTCAAGAATCGGCGTTCGATTACGCGGCGGCTCTCCGCGCTCTTAAAGTGTGCGGCGCGCGCGGCAGGGTCATTTGTGAAAGTCCGGCCCTTGAGGACGATGCCCTTCTGTTTCAAAAAAAATACCGCGCGCTCAGAATCGGCCCGCGGTCGGCTAAATAACCCTTTCAACAAAGGGCTTTTACATTACAAATAAATATTTTTCAGGCCGGATTGACATAGTTGCTATAAAGGCGTACACTGATATCGACTGGTTTATGTTCTCTTTGGTGTTGCTTGAGCCCTGACTTCAACTCAAATAATAGTAAGGGCTCCTTTTTTTTTGTCTAAAAACCTCCGGCCCGTATGTCCAATTACCCGGATTTTCCACATGTAAAACCTTGATTATTGTTTTCTATTAGTTTGCGGGACAACCATTTCTAAAAAAAGCTTCCATCTCCCCTTATAAAAAACTTGGCGCGCGCGATTTTGTTGAACTTCATTCATTGAAAAAATCTTTTTTTTCGTTTATGAAATGTCTTGATGCAGTTAATTTTGATTGACCCGTATTTCACGCAATCTATGTCAGAAATCGAAACGTTCAACAAACCCGGTCCGGAAAAGCTGCGCAGCCGTCCGCTGTCGCGCTTCGCCGGGAGGCGCGCCCGCGTCACAGGCCGTAGAGGTCTGAATCGCTCATCACCGAGCAGCCGTTTCTTGAAAGAAATTCGCCCAACTCCTCGGGATGCTCCACCTCGAACACAAAGACCGCCTCTTTGCCGCGTTCAAGGATGAACCCGTAGGCGTCCTCCAAGTTGATGTCCCTGCTCTGGATGAGAGGCAGAATCCTGTCGAGGCCTCCGACAGAGTCGTCCATCTTGACGGCGACCACGCTTTTGAGGGCTACGGGGAAACCCGCGTCCTTGAGCGCGGCGGCGGCGGCTTCCGGTTTGTCCACCAGAAACTTTGCCACGCCGAACCCTTCTGAGGATGAAATCGTGGTGGCGCGGATATTTACGCCCGCCCCCGCCAGCGCGCCCGTCATCCTCGCCAGACGCCCGGGCATGTTCTGCATGAATACGACCGCCTGAACCGCCATATCGGATTGCCTCCAAGCCGCGCCTCGCCGGCGCGCTCATCATATTTGCCTTTTGTCAATTACACGCACAGCCTTGCCCACGCTGCGCGGCAGCGTGTTCGGCTCCACCAGCTTCACTTCGGGCGTCACAAGCGTTTCGTTCTTTATCGCCCCCTGAATGGACTTGCGCAGCCTGTTCAGTTCCTTGATGTCGCCCCGGAAGAAGGAATCCGCCACCTCTACGTTCACCGTTATGTGGTCTGCCCCCTCCACCCGCGTCAGCTCTATCTGCCACCCGCCGCCCACCTCGGACATCGACATCAGCGCGTCCTCAATCTGCGACGGAAACACGTTCACTCCCTTGATAATCAGCATGTCGTCGCTGCGCCCCGTGATGCGGTCTATACGGCGGTGCGTTCGCCCGCACGGACACGTCCCCGGCAGAACCGACGTAAGGTCCCTCACCCTGTACCTGATTATCGGCATCGCCTCCCGCGTCAGCGTCGTCATCACTATCTCCCCGCGCTCGCCCTCGGCCACCGGCTCCAGCGTTTTCGGGTCCACAATTTCGAGGATGTAGTGATCCTCCCACAGGTGCATGCCGTTCTTTTCCACGCACTCGAAAGCGACGCCGGGGCCGTTCATCTCCGACAGGCCGTATGAGTTGAACACGCTCGCGCCTAGGAAGTCTTCGAGCTTGCGCCGCGTGCCCTCCGAGTACGGCTCCGCGCCCACCAGCGCGATTCGCAGTTTCAGGTCGCGCTTCGGGTCTATCCCCTCGGCGGCGAACTCCTCGCACAGATGCAGCGCGTAGCTCGGAGTGATATGGATGACAGTCGTGCCGTACATCTTCATGTTCGCCATCTGCCATTTCGTGTTGCCCGCGCCCATCGGGATAGTGAGCATCCCCAGCCGCTCCGCCCCGAAGTGCATCCCCAGCCCCCCCGTGAACATCCCGTACCCCGTCATATTCTGGAACACATCCGAACTGTCCGCGCCCGTCATCGCCATGCACCGCGCCACCATGTCGGCCCAGTTGTCGATGTCCGCCCGCGAATAAAACACCGCCGTCGACTTGCCGGTCGTCCCCGACGACGCGTGCAGCCTCACCACATCCTTCATGTCCGCCGCCACCAGACCATAAGGAAACCAGTCCCGCAAATCCTGCTTCGTCGTGAACGGCAGGCGACGCAAATCCTCAAGCCCGCGCACAGACGCCGCGTCCACGCCCGCCTCCGCAAACCGCTTCTTGTAGAAAGGAGACCTAGCCGCCCGCGCCGCCACATCCCTCAGGCGCGCAGACTGCAACGCCTCCAGCTCCTCGCGCGGCATCGTTTCCTTAACCTTGTCCCAGAACATTTTCATCGCCTCCGGAGCGCCACAACATACAGACACCAATAATAATACCAACCGTCCCGCATTTAAAGCGCGCCGCGCCATGCTCTCATGCTCCGCCCCTCGCCGCCCCCGCCGAACACCTTGAACACAACCACATATCCGAACCACGCGGCATTTGCCTGCCGATAGATGATCCTCCATGTTCATTTGTGTGCCATGCGCAAAGCTTTTTCCTTCGTGCATGATGCTGTTTTATCAAGTGGCTAATGGGAAGTTTCATTTAATTCTTCGATAAATGCGGCATAAGCCATCCCCATGCCCGAACCCCACTTGACACACACGACAAACCGAATAAAATTACACAGTTGAAAAAAGCCCGGGCAGCAGACCCGTCCGCGCCGGGCCATAGAAAAGGAACGCCGCAAATCCTCGGTAGCTCAAAGGTAGAGCAAGCGGCTGTTAACCGCTAGGTTGCTGGTTCGAATCCGGCCCGGGGAGTTGAATCGTGCGCTGTGGGTAAACCACATCGCGCACGATTCTTTTATTTTGGTCGAAAAACTCCGCGACATCCGCACCTTTTTGCACCTGTTTTAGCCCTTTTGCCGTTACATCGCCGTTACCCCCCCTAACGGCAGAAACTGCGACTTCCGACTCGAGTTCCGTGATTCTCTTGCAGTTATCTTCAAACGGCACTTTTAGATGTATGCGAGCGACCTTTCTGTCGATGATTTCCACACGATCCACGAAGAATTCAATTAGAGAACGCTGGTCTTCGAACGGGTATTCATTGAACTCCTTGAATATGATCATCGCGCGTCTTTTCACCAATTCGAAGCCCTCGCGCATGACGGTGTCGTAATAGTCGTCTTGCACTATTAATTGAACTTCCGCGAGGAGTTCCGTCCGTTCTTTTTCCAAGTTTGCTATCAAATCCTTGCACTTCAGAGGGTCCAATCCAGCACCGATGGCGTTGTAGTAGTTCTCGATTTTCTTTTCTATCTGGCCGACGCGGCGTTTGATGAATTCCGAGTCCTTTCCAAAACACGACCGCCGAGTCTTTATCTTCGCCTCACACGACAGCCGAATCTCCTCTATTTTCTCGGGGTTACAAAGGTTCTTTTTGAGTATTTCGAGGACTTCATTCTCTATGAATTCACGCTTGATTTGGAATGCGTCGCACGTCTTTTTCCCGTTTCGGATGTAGCCGCCGCAGATGTAGTAGTAATTGTAATATTCCTCGCCCTTGGTCTTCTTTCCCCGGAGCGTGATTTTCTGCTTCCGACCGACGTATTTTGAACCGCAATCGGCGCAGAATATTAGGTTGCCGAGCAGGTATCTGGCATAGTGAAAATCGTTGTCGAAATTCGTCATATTCCGCTTCTCGACCGCTTTCCGAACCTTATCAAAAAGTGCTTTTTCGATAAGCGCTTCGTGGGCGTTGTCGACGATTATCATCTTCTCCCGCGGGTTCCTCTTTCCCTTGCTCATCTTGTTCCAGACAACGCGACCGATATAAACCTCGTTTGTAAGAATGTGGTGGACAGAAGAACGACTCCATTTCCGAGCGCCGTTCGGGCCCGGTACATTTTCCTCATTCAGAGCGTTGCATATCTGGATGTGACCGAGCCCTTTGTTCGCGGCCATGTCGTAGATGCGCTGAACGATTCGGATATGTACCGGATCGCCAGGAACAAGGATATGCCGAATGGCGGTTCCCTCTTCGCGTTTATCTCGTCGGTATCCATAGGGCGCGACGCCACCGTTCTGGAATCCGCGACTCGCATTTTCGTTGAGTCCTTTGATTGTCTCGAGTGCGAGATTCATCGAATAAAACTGATTGATGACTTCGATCATGCCCTCGTAAAGGAATCCAGACGGTGTCTCCGGGTCGTAGACTTCGGTTATGGATTTTACAGTGACACCATTCTTCTTTAGTAGCGATTTGAAGATGATGGATTCCTCGCGGTTGCGTGAAAAACGGTCGAGCTTGTGGACGAGGATGAATTTCGGCTTGTGCTTTTTGCAGTAGGAAATCATCTCACAAAAGCCGGGGCGTTTGTCTGCCGGATGGTATGCAGATTCCCCTTCATCTCGGAACTCGGAGACCAGTTTCATGTCCGGGTCGCTTTCAACGTAGCGGTGAATCGCTTTCTGCTGCGCCGGAATCGAGATGTCTTTCTGCGCCTGTTCATCCGATGATACTCGGTAGTAACTTACGACTTCTATCAAAGTTGAAAACCTCCTTTCCCTTATAGGTCAGGTGTATGTTAAATGGATGTGCCCGAATATCAACTTCATTTTGGACATTCCATCCGAGTGTAAAATGTGCCTTTTCCGTTCTTATGCGCGACGATATCTTTGCCCTCCATTTCATGCAGGATTTTGATGGCCGTCGTGTGCGAAACCTGGAGCGCGCTGCGCACATCGGCGTTCTTGATTTTTGCGTTCTGCGAGAACAAATCCATGATGCGCTTCCGCTTTTCATCGAACGAAACCAGCACTTTTTTCTCTACTTGGGATTTCGCGGCCGGAACGCGAATCGGTAAATCCTGCGCTTGAATAGTCTTCCGGTTGGACGGCAGTAAAACAGACGCCTGAATAACCACATTCATGAGTTCGCGGACATTGCCCGGCCAGTCGTAAGCGCGCATCTTTTTGATGGCGGAACCAGTGAATCTTTGTTGGGGATTCGTTTCCTTCAGGTAGTGCGAGGCAATGTCCATGATGTCTTCCGCTCGTTCATTGAGGCGGGGAATCTCGATGACGAAGCGTGAAAGACGATAATACAAATCCTCGCGGAATCGCCCCTCGGCCATTTCCTTGCCGAGGTCTTTATTCGTGGCCGCGATGATTCGGACGTCGGCGTGGGACATGCGATCCTCTCCGACTCGCTTGAAATCACCGTATTCCAGGACGCGCAGAACCTTTGCTTGAGCTGAAAGCGACAGGTCTGCGATTTCATCGAGGAACAGCGTTCCTTCGTGGGTCGCTTCGAGTAGTCCCCGCCGGCGCTCGCTTGCGCCGGTAAATGCACCTCTGGAATGTCCGAACAGCTCGCTATCGAGAAGATGGTCCGCCAGCGCGGAACAGTTGATGACGTTCATCGGATGTCCCGCCCGTGGGCTTTTCTCGTGGATGTATCTTGCGAACAGTTCTTTCCCGGTGCCGGATGCACCAAGGAGAAGCACTGGAAAACTCGTTTCCGCCACTTTCCCGGCAATCTCTTTGACACGCTTTATCTTGTTGCTTTTCCCTATAATCATTGTTTCCAAGACACCATGTGTTTTTCATAACAGCCTCTACGTTAATGAAAAAAGTTCGTGTTAGGAATAACGGAAGTGTAACGGATGGTTAACCGGGGGGTAACGGCAGGATAACGGCGGGGTAACGGGAAGTGCGAAGCGATGAAATAATGGCTTGGTTTAAGACTTTTTTATACATAACAAAAAGGCTGCCACGATGTGCGGGCAGCCTGATATTTTCTGGTGTGAAAAATCGTCTTCAGCTCACGGCTGAGAACTTGGCGATTTCCTCCGAAAGTTCCCGGATGCCATGCATCCAATGGTCCGGGAGGACATCCGCATCGAATGTGATATTTTCGGGCGGAACCGAAAGCCGGTACGCCCCGAATGAGTCGTTTTCGAGAATGTCGACGCTGGAATCGAGAAGGAAGGGCTCGATCTCCTTGCGCAATCGTGAAATGTACTGCGCCGGATTGTCTGATGTGATATCGGATTTGCCGACCCACCCGATGCCGTCTTTTTTGATATGGACTCCCATCTTCAGGAGAATCTCAAAACTCCGGTTGGTAATGGATGTCTGCTTTCCGTTGATGACGATGTGAGTCCTTTTTTTGTCGACGCGCCCGTCGAAGTGGAAACGGTCTTTGCACTTGAACGTGGTCTTCTGCTGGATCGGGATGGGTTCAGATTTCGGAGCCTGCGCAGCAGGAACAACATCGATGGTTGTCTGCACCGCTTTTTCAGGGGCTGCCACTTCAGGCTCTTCGCTTTTGTGTACGCGAGCAAGGAGTGCCTTGGCCAGCCGTTCCGGGATGATTCGTGAAAGGCTCATCAACGGGACTGCTTTCAGCGCATCCATGTCGGTAATCCCCGATCCCACGAGCTTTGATAGGTGGTTGCGTGTAAGACCTTTCTGGCGCAGTTCGGCGAATGGAAGACCATCTTCAACGACACCGAAAAGGAGCCGTCGTGAAATCTTCTCGTACTGCTTCACCTGGAGCGCGTCGACATCAATGACTCCGGCCAGACCGGCGATGGCGTCCACGATCCAGCTTATCCCACCGGAAACACGCTCTACTGTGCCGGATGTGACGTTGTATTTCTGCTCGATTTCTCCTACCGGAACTCCTTGAATCCAGTCATGCATTACAAGTGCGACCTTCATTTCCTTGATCGCATCGTAGCTCCGCTCAAGCGGGTCGTCGATCATCTTACTGAACATGGCTTTTGCACACTGGTCAAAAAGCATGTTGATCTTCGTATGGTACCCGCATTCGTACTGCTCCCGCGTAGCCATATTGATGAAGTAGTCCTTCGCATTCTTGGTGCGGGCGGCGACGTAAAGAATCTCGATCTCCCGTGGGGACCGCGTTTTCACGGCGCGAAGCCAATTTATCAGTGGCCGGGCCGTGTCGACGGAAATCCCCTTCACGGCGGCAACATACCCCAGTTTACTGGTCTCAAGCCCGTTCGCCGAGCGTTTTATCAGGCCATATTCGATGCAGCGCTTCAGACCTTCCGTGAGTTTCCTTCCGAGTTCTTTCACATTCATGTCCTGCTTCTGGCGAACGATGAACCAGCTCAGTGAATGCTTTATGAAGTTCTGAATCTCAGATTCGCTGTGGCAGATACCGCTTGCGACGAGGTTCAAAATGACTGTGGCCAGATCGTCAGAGAAGAAATGCGGTTCGAGGGCCTCAAGGTCGCCCTCGATGTATTTCTTCATGCCAGAAGTGAACTCGATTAGTCTATCGGCGACGATGATTGCTCGCCCGAATTCCTTCTCATGAGAGAGACGACCGGCGCGGCCAGCCATGTTTTCAAATTCGACTTTCATCAACGGTCTGGTGTCAGGTCTACCTGTTATGGGATTTGAATGCCATGTCTCGGCTTCGATGAAAACGTTCCGCACCGGAAGATTGACTCCCATGGCGAGCGTCGACGTGGAACAAAGAATCCGAATGTTGCCGAGCCGGAAGTGCCGCTCGATGATCTCCCGTTCCCTAAAGTTCATGTCCGCGTTGTGGAAAGCGACGCCGTGTTCGAGGCATTCGATGAGACTCTCTTTTGACGAGGTGTCCTCGGCATGTTTCAGGGTTTCTATCGCATCCTGCGCCTGCGGGAATGAAGAACTTCCAGCAATCGCGGCCGCAACTGTCCGGGTGGCATTTTTATCCTTCAAAAAGATGAGACATTGCTCCCCGTTCTTTGCGATTTGCAGGACGTTGGGGATCATGATGTTGAGCGTCTTCCCGTCCGGGACATGGATCATATCCTCGGTGCCGGATTCTCCGGTGTTGAACTCTTCGTAATGGAACTTTCCTTCATAGAGAAGTCCACGCCGCAGCTCAACCGGACGGATGAAGTATTCCAGGAAGTCGGCGTTCAACCATTCCGGGACTGTTTTGCAGTCCTTCAACACCGCTGAAAGGCCGAGTATTTTGTATTCGCCTTGATACATTCTCAGCTTGGTCAAGAGCATCTCGAGGTCGGCGCCCCGGGACGGATCGGATATCATCTGAAGCTCATCAACGATAATGAGTCCGATCTTGGACAAAAGCCCGATATTCCGGGTCACGAGTTGCTGGAGCTTTTCATATACGATGATTGCGATGTTGAAATCACCGTTCTCAATGTCCTCATCAAACTCCCTGTGGTCCCTTGTCGAGATGACGATTTTGTAACCGTATCGGGCATACTTGCGCTTGAATTCGTACCACTTTTCTTCCGCCAGCGCTTTCAATGGCACGAGATAAAAGGTTTTCTGCTTATCCTCGACCATTTTTATCGCGGCGATCTCACCGACAAAGGTCTTCCCAGACGAGGTCGGTGCTGAAATAATGAGGTTCTTCTTTCCGAAAAGGCCATATTTCTTGATGGCCATGGCCTGAATGGGGAGGAGTTTTTCAAGGCCGGACTCCTTCCACGCGTCCACAATGTTTGTAGGAATGCCGTACTTCACCAGTTCATCAGTAAACATGATGCTCACTCCTTTCATGTTTTTCGTAGGAAATGTCTGACCAGCGGTACCAGCCGCGGGCGTTTACGAAGACAAAGATGATGTTGACGACCAGAATGCTCAGGATGTGATGCTGCAGCCCATAGACAGCCCAAAATAGGCATCCGACGATGCCGACGGGAAACCCGATACGTTTTTTGCTTCCGATGAGCCAGAGTCCTGAGAGGATAAAGGCCGTTCCGACCCAGTCCATGCAATCACCCCTTTACTGCTAAGTTTCGCCGAGGCGTTGTGTCTCTGGAGGCGGGGATGCCTTCCATGAGTCACAATCGTCCGGCGGGTCTTGGGGTGGTGCACGGGCCGTGGGAGTCGGCCCTACAGGGGAACCCGCGAGGTACTTTTATATTCCAATATGATTATACTGGACAAATGTTAGGCAGTCAAGTTTCCGAGAAAATCAACTATATTTTATATCTTCAAGTCATTTTAGGCCATTTTACGTGGCATTCAATTATATATTTCCGAACGTCTGTAAATCGGGGCATCACATCACCCTAAAATGGCACATTTAGTCTTATCCTAAAATCACATTGAGTCTTTCTGAATAATACGATGGATATTTGTTAATAATTAATTTGGCCTTCTTTTTTTCCTTACGAATAATTCTGCCAATCTGTTGTCGACTAAGCGAACTCTCCATTTCAACCAATTCACATAAATCCATTGCTATTGCACGATCCGAAAAACCAATCTCATAAAAAGAAACAGCAGCGTGTGATGGGAGTCCATATTTCATTCGTTTTTGAAGCATTTCAAGATTTTCTATTACCCCATCATCTTTCTTATAAAACCTCAATACTTCAATGATTGCACCAAGAACCAATGATCCGTCAAATGATAACGCGTTCTCACAAATATCTACAGCATGATCGAGTTTTATTGCTCTGGGCCTCTCTCCGAATCCAAGTCTCAAACCAGAATCTCTGAGGCAGTTAAATAATTCAAAATACGGCTCCCCGTTAATCCACTTACCAGCAACAGTCATCAATATATCAGGTGGGTTGCACTTATTGAATGTGTTGTTCTTTATCATCCTCGCCATGAGCGGCCATATCAGAATCAACATTTCATTTTGATTTTTGCTCAAAGCAAGCTTCTTGTAATTTTTGACGGTCCACTCTTCAATTTCTAAAGATTCTTTAACACCGTACATTGATTTCCCAAATGATTTTCTTCTTTCCACATCTTCAATTCTTGATACAATATGTTTTGAGAGAATCTTGAAAAGCTCAATAATATGGTTCTTTTGCTCATCTCCAGCAAGAAAATATGCAAGTGTACCTTGAGCCAAGTTTTCGATGGGAGAATTATCATCAGGATTATTTGAACCATCCCAATAAGTCATAAGAAAACTCTCAATTGCATAAATAATACCAAGCTTATAGGAAATCTGGCTCTTTATTCCTTTTAGGCTAAATTTTGCATCTTTTAGTTCGGTAGTAATTTCAAAAGAGGGCAATTCATCTGGACTCTCAACATACAAACGCGCCAAATCCAAAGGACCCATTTTTAAGATGTATTTGCTATCGTCGCTCTTCAATGGTTCAAAAATTGCAAGCAATGAACTGGCACATGGCTCTGAATTCTCTGGATTCATGATGTCTTTTATTTGATTCCATTTCCATTTCTTATCTCTTTCGTGCTTAGTATCATAAACTTCAGTGTCTGCAAATATTATGCTCCCTTCAGTGTACATACCGGATCGTCCAGCACGACCGATTAAATTGTGGAAATCACGCACTTTAATTCTTTCCTCGCCTTGATAAATACTTGTCACTATAAGATATCTTACAGGGAAATTCACACCTTGAGCCAAAGTAGATGTACAAGCGACGAAATGCACCAGTCCTTTTTGAAGTGCATGCTCTATGGCCAGTCTTATACCATGTGGAGTATTTCCATGATGCGCAAAAACACCGATGTTTGAACTGAGTGTTGCAACTGCATCTGCACCCAGATTACGCAAGTGAATGTAATGTAATTTATCTATTTCTAGTGCATCTGAAATTGACGATGGTTTGGGGATAGGCAAATTCCTTTCGTATATGTCAACGACTTTTTCACAGATATTAGCTGCAACATCCTTTCTGCCACAAAACACTGCGACGCTTCCATTCCCACAGATTTTTAGGCCTAAGAATAAAGCAATATCTTTCCCATCATCTCTTCTTGGAAAAACCCGAGCATTTCGTTCTCTTCCTATTTTGTCAATTTCATGTTGTTCAATAACTCGAGGCACAAAATACATGCCTGTATCTAATTCATTGGGTTCTACAAACTCAAGTCGTCCACGTTGATCAAGCCAACTCGTGAATGCAACTGTTCGATAAGTGGGAGCCAATTTAGATCCCTTAACAACTTCCGCTTCATCGCCATTCAGCCACTTGTTCACCATCTCTGCATTGCTTATGACGGCTGAAATCAAAATAGTTTGAGCTTTATCAGGAATCATTCTCTTTAGGGATGTTAGAAGAAGTTCATAAGTAACTCCTCTCGTTCCTGAGTCAAATTGGTGACCTTCATCATAAATTATCAATCCAATACATGTGGCTATCTCTGGTGATTGTCTTAAGATATAAAAAAGCTTTTCAGGTGTAACTACAAGGATCTGTTTTTTACCCAAGAACTCTTTAATGTCAAAGTCTCTTTGTAAAACATCGGACAATTCATCAATGCTAATTGACTCTTCTTTAAAAGAAGAGAGAAGGCTATCATGAATCTCATGGCACAAGGCTCTGAAAGGCGCAACAATAATAGCAAGCGATGTTCTGCCAGATAAGAAGGCACTACGAATAATGATTTCAGAAGCTCTCGTTTTTCCAGCACTTGTTGGCATTTGTATAACTGCTGATCTTCCTCTATATACACCATGAGTACCAATAAGGTGCTGTGCAGGCCATAGTTCACGAATATAAGAGGCCTTTTTTATAACTTCTGCCCATGCTTCAACCGAAAGATCTGTATATTGGGGTAGACTATTCCATGTAGAATTTTGTATTCGTTTTATTGTGATGGAAGTAATCACATCAGAGAATAGTAGCTGACGAGGTGTTCCAGTATTGTAAACTATCTCTCTGAAACGGCGCAAAAGCAATAATAGTTTATCAGACCCTTCTCCGTTTGAAAAATAGCTTGCCAGCCTATAAGAAATACGTTCAATAAGCTTATCATAACGGTTATTTGTCAGTTTTATTCCGTTGGAGAAATTTGCTTTCAGAATCCAAAGTAACAATTGCTCAAGACCATCGCCGCTCAAATCAGGGCATCCATTTTGAAAATAGCTGGCAAGTACAGAAGCACTACCCGGCATGTCAGAAAGGTAGTAAGCCGATGCTCCAATCAACAATAGATAAGGATCGAGATGTTCATCTAATCGCGATTGTAGATATGCGTCAAAAAAACGTGCTGAAAAAGGTATGTAATTGCTGAGTTCATCAATGCGCTCGGTCGAGCGCCCATTTCCAACGCTTATCTCTGAAGAATAATCGCCCAACAATCCTATAGTTAGAGCAAATAGTTCCGCTGGATCACGTGGTATTTCAATATGATCTTCTAATGGAACTGCATACTCATACATCTTGGCTTTTGAATAAGTGATACCAAGGAGTCGTTTTGATTGTTGTTCAGGCCTCATCCGCAGCTCTCCTATAAAGCCCATGTGCGAGGGTCATCATGTCATCGCCTTTAATTACAATAAGTTTTAAATTGGGCACGTTGGGATGGCTTGAGACATCTGTTTCTTGAATTATATTCCTATCATAAGTAGCGGTTGAGAATATGGCTGCTGCACCTGAAAGTTCAATATACGGACGATCAGATTTGTTTTGAAAACGCTTAATCTTGTTTGCACTTGCAGTATCTTCGTTACGAACAAAACGTCTTTTAAGTGCGTTTAATGATTCGGCTTTACGTAAATGATAGTCTTTTTCTGAATCATTCACAGCTTTCTGAAGGCGATTAATGCATTTTGTCCCTGAAAGTTTTGCCTTTGCTTCATAAATAACTAGAATGTCGTCTGGAGAATCGTCAACCGCAGCAAACTTGAAACCTATAACATCACTTCCTTTAGTGGACTCATTGCGTATGTTTTTGCTATCATATCTTTGACGTGGCACCCAAAAAGATAGCATGAATTCAAGATAATCAGCAATTAGGATTTCTGCAAAATCACCTGAGCGCAAACTTGGTCCTGGAGGAGTTCTTGAATCAGGAAAGACTATACTTAGGAGATAATCCCTCCTAGATAGGCCAGTCCCATCACGTAGTATGTCAATTTCCGTATCGAGACAATAATGTCTTCTGAAATGTCTTGCCCACGCTGATAAAATCTTGTCATCTGCTTTATGATTTAGCACCCATATTTCAATATCTCTTCCGTCAGAAGTCTTCAAGAAATTGCCCGTATTGGATAGCCATTTTATATGTTCAGGAGTCTTAGCCATATAGTCATTTATTCCCTCATGTCTACCAATGCATACCGATGTATTCGTGGGTGGCCTGGACGTCGAGTTGGCGGGTGGTGTTGCCAACGCGTACGTAGAACTCCTTGCCTGCTGCTTCGCAGAGGAAGACTGGCTTAGGCGATGACTCGATCTTTACGATGCAGATGGTTTTGTCATCCCATACTTCGAATGAAATCGAAACGAATCCGGCGTATTCCGCACCGAGGTAATCCGTGACGAGTGCAATGAGCGACTGCTGGAAGGCGTCGGTGTTCTGCCCCTTCAGGGTCTTCATGTCGTCTTCGATGCCGTATATCGAGCCGTCATCCACAACGCCGATAAGAAGGAGCCCGCCTCCGAAGTTTAGAAAACCGGCGATTGTCTTAGCGATAACCTTCTGGAGCGCCTTGTTGACCTGTTTTTCTTTGACGTCCCATCTCAACGTGGATTTGTATTCCAGCGTCGCGCTTTCACCAGCTTTCAGGTAGTCGTCGAGCGTCTGCAACTTCTTTTCTATCACAACACCTTTGAGAAGACTGTCCATGAGTTCGTTATATGCGTCGGCTATCAACTCACGTCGCTTCGTAAGAAAGTCCTCATATCTCTCAAGTTTCCACAGAGATTCGTCCATCGGTATAAGCTGTTTTTCCAGAGCGCCGGGAAATTTCTCTATGATTCCGGGGAAATACTTGTCCGGCGGCGTGTTCTGCAGACTCTGGTTTGATGACCCAGTCAGAAACGTCCGGTTTGCGATCTCGTTGACGATCTTCTTATGAAGATGATTGTCAGTGGTGTATCCGCCTTCCTTATAAAGAACCGACGACGGGAAGATGTGGTGGCTGTGAATCGAATAGGACGGGCCGTACTGCACATCCAGAGGTCGACCGTCGAACCAATCAAAGGCGCCTCTGCGTTTGATGATGATATAAGCCATGCGATAAGCCGGGTGCTGGATGTCTCGCCCTTCAAGATCCGCGGCCTTCAGATCAATGCGGCCTCTCTGGTCAATGATATTGTCTTCGAGTTCCTTCCACGGGTCACCATTACGGTCAATGATGGAAATATCCTGATCCAGACGCTGGTTCGTCTGTCCGGTATATCGCGCCCATGTGCTCGCCGCATACAGCCAATGGACAAAAAGATTGATGTCCTTTTGATCCGTGAACTTGCCGTTCTTTTTGGTAAGATAAACAAGCGGCGGAACAAGAACATAGCTGGTGTTCAGGTCTTCCGTTGAATGCACACAGGCGTGTTTGCCGAGAATGTTTATCAAGTAATTCAATAAGACGGTGAGCTTTGTCCAACCCTCTTTCAATTCTTGCTCAGGCGTTTCATGAATGGTCCAGAAAAGCGCTCGCTTTTTCACAACTCCCGTCAGCGCTCGCACCATGAAAGTTATGTCGAAGTAATAGTGGTGCTTCTCAAGCTCACGTATTTTCTCTTTAATCACCTTTCGTGCCTGTGGCCATTTCCCGCAAATGTGGGCTAGGGCCAATTCGGCCTCGGTCAATTTCGTGCCCATGCTGTTGACCTTATCGAAGACATCTATTGCTTCGTCTATCTTTGCATCAGAGGGCACCGTTTGGATTGGATAGGGTTTTCCAATGATGTTTTTGAGACGGTTCAATTTCTCGTTATAAGCTTCCGCAAGTTTAAACGCAGCCTCTCCGCCCTGGTCGCCGGCCTTTGCTTTCGCTACATCGAACACACTCGGGCCTTTTCCGTTGAAGCAGTTCACGACCGACACCCATGTCGGGTTACTGTCCATAAGTTTCGGTTGATAATACATGAACTCGCCGGAATCAACGTCGAAATAGAGGTTCCGCGGGTCGTTCTGAATATCCTGATCAATGTAATACGGCGGTATCTTGCCATTTACAAATAGATAAAGCGTCGTCAACCTCTGCTGACCATCGAGGATGACCATCGTCGTGCCGATTTTATCTTTGTTCACTGCGTTATTCTTGATGTCCGGAGGATTGTCTGTTTTCCAGAATAGAAGGCTCCCGGTAGGATACCCCTTGAACAGGGACACGATAAGTTGTTTCGCCTGTTCCTTTTCCCAGACATATTCCCGCTGGAACTCCGGCAACACGAGGTCGAGCTTCTCAATTCCGTCCATTAGTTCACGTATCGTCATAAAACACCTCTCTTCGCACTGAATTAATGTATGTCGTGTTTATTGAACTTCTTGAAATGGTGGTGCTTCTTCCGGGAACACTTTTGATATATTCTCAATCGAAAGACTCGTCTCAAAAAATTCCTTTGCACCGATTCCCCAGCAGACAATTTTATCTTCTTTTGCTACGGCCAATTTTGCTTTTATCCTTCCACACTCACTTGTCTCATCATCAAACAGGCCAACGGCAAGAAGTTTCTTATTGTCACTGCTATTTAAAGATTGTCCTATAATTCCATTTATATGATCATCAGCAAAGCCATAACCGACAGCAATGATCAATTTTGCATCACTCAAAGTTCTTTTTCTGAATTCATACGATAAGAATAAAAAAGGATCGACGTATTGAAGTTTATAGGTAGTTCCGAATATTATTTCTAATGAATCAAGTTCAATTCTTGAAGTGCTATCCTTGTAGGTGAGTTCTCCATTTGTATTTCTGACCCAATCAATCGAACCATGCAATTTGTATAGGAATATGTTGCTTTCGATTTCTTGTTCATTGTCAAAGACACGCCAATCCCATCTCGTATCGTCTCCGAATCCTCTTTCGACTCCTGATTCTGCACAGGCAATTTCAACACACATGTCGTAATTAAGGGAAAACACTCTCAGTGGAAATTCATATTCCTTCTGAAATCGTGATAAACCCGTGTAATATTTCGCATTATCGTTACGTTCTAGTTGAATCCATTTATCTCTCAACTGTCGAATAATATCTTTCCTAAAATCTTTTAATAAATTCAAATCGTTTCCAGCAACTTCCGGCAATTTGGGTGTCCAAGAACCAATGAATGGAAATAGAGGGTGTTCGTCACTCTTGAGAATCTCATCAAGCGTATTTACCAGTTTTTCGATGTTGAAATTATCATATTCGAATCGGCCCTTTATTCCATCAGCATAGATTATTGAACTCTTCATATAATGATATAACGAAGTGTATTTTTTCCATGAGTCGTTCTTAAGTAGTTCTTCAAGGCTGTCAATCATGTTTCTCGAAGCAGGTATTCCGGCTTCAACACTAGCTCCAGCACCGAGAAGAAATACCACTTCATCTTTTTTGAATAGCATTGTTCACCTCCATACTTACAAGAACCATGGCGGAAGATTTTGAATGTCTATCTCTTCAAGGCCCAATCTGTCAAAGTTTCCTATGTAATCTGCGATCAGCTTTGCATAGTAAACAGAAACAGGTAAAGTTTTCGCATTGAAACCTCTCCAGTTTGCTCCAGACAGATTGATCGCGTCTTGTATGTATGCGATTTTATCATCGTCAGCCAAGAAACCGTCGTCTGTACCAGATGACTGTTTTGTAGGGTAAGTAAATTCTATATGCATCGGTCGCGAAATTCTCCTCCTGAGAGTTGGATTATGATATTGGAGGCCTTCGAACCATACTAAATATCCATCTTTACCAAGGCTTAGACATGTGCTTTCAAAAGGCACTTTACTGTTATTGGTAAGAGCAAAACCGAAATATTTACTTTTCTCGTTAAACTTCAGTACGACGAGCGTTTTATTGCACCCCTCATTCTTCTTATAGCTGTTAAGTGCTTCAAATATTGCATTCATTTCGTCTCTTCTTAACTTAAAGGGAGTGTGAACTACAAAACGCTCATATCTGTCAGTATATTCGCATAAAACGCTTTTTATGTTTTCAACAAGACCATCAAGATAGTCTTTCCTTTTTTCTGTGTGTGACAATATTCTTATACTGTCATATATGCCGCTCGAATCTGAAAGAACTGAATACGCGAAATACTTAGATATGCTTCCACTGGAATCCCTTCTGTGGGACTGGCCGATACCGATAATTAGGCATTTGTCATGTCTCGGAGAAACCTTCCATGGTTTACCCCCTAATTTACCGAAAATGGCAAGTGCAATGTTTGAAGCAGACCACTTTAACGACTCTTTATTCTTTAATCTTTGTAGACTTACAAGCTGAGTAGGTATTTTTTGTGATAGGAATACGTGTTTTAGCCTGTAATAAATGTCATTGCCGTCAACAGATTGTTCTAATTTTGACCATGGGAATATTATTACTGGTATTGAAAGACGATCCTTTGATATGGTTTTATACTTTTCAATTGCACTCAACAGTTGTGGAGTGTCAAAGTTATCAATAGCAATCCCTCTTATATTCTCTTTTGTAATTGTCAATCTGAACATATTGGTAAATCCAGAAAAGGTAGCAAATGTCTTTCCCTGTAACGCGTTGTTAAGATCATAAGCATAGGGTTTATCTTCCTGCCTATAAAAAAAACAGATCAATGGATCGCCATGAGATTGTTCTAGGGGTCCATAATCCTTCATACCCTTGAATTGTGAATTCGAGTTTTTGCCATCTGAAAATAAATATGATTTTGAGTTTAGTCTTATTGTGTTAATACCTTCCGATGGCCAGATTACGTCTAGTGAATAGCCATCTGAAATATGCATTGGAAACAAATGTTTTCGGAATGACGATAGAAACTCTTCAATCTTACGAAAATGGTCTACATAATAATCCTTGTTCTCTCTTCCATCACGTGAAAGGCTCAAGCTTTTAATAAGAATTTGTCTGTTTACAACATTTAAATCTGACTTGTAATGAAAACCTGTTATATAACCGAAGTGTTTCTTTGGCCCGTAATAATATGGTTCTAAGCCAACGCATTCTTTACCGTATTCATCTTTTGAGAGAATAAAATTGATTACATGCCGATATGAATCATCCTCATAAAAGGTATCTTTATGAGAAGAGGTTTTGGCTTGAGCCAAAAGACGATGATAAAGGTAAAAACATGTAAGATATGGATTGTCGAAAGAATTAACCATAAAAGGATCAAACCCGTTTACTTTGTTTATGCTAACAAGATAATCTGAGAAGGCCTGATCGTTATTGCCAGCTTCATGCATCTGAGGCAATTTGTATCTCCTGATAGAGTTGTCTTCACCCCTTTCAATTGCGCTCTGAGCATTGGAGACACTTCGATATATTTCAAAATTGAAATCATGATTGTTCAATGCCAGAAAGTTTAATGAAACTAATTGATCAGATATTTTCGAAGGTTCCATAAAATCTACTCCTGTCATGCTTTTGTTATTTCATTATCATTTGTATCAGAATCTTTCCCCATGCGGTATTTGATGTCGTAATTGATGATGAAGTCGAGTTCCTCGTCTGTAAAACCGTAGTGCTTCGAAAGGACATGGTCTATCTCGTTGATCAACTCCTTCGCTTTCCAGCCGTAATATTCATCGTATGCAATCTTATGACCGTCTTGCGTTTGGATATTCTTTCTCTCCGTCCCTTTCAAGAGCGCGACCATGAGTTTGTCACCTAATTGAACAAGCCTATCTTCATGTACAAGTGATTTCGGAATTGGAAATGATCGAACTGACGAATCGTTAAGGTGGAAACAATCACTATAGGCAACAAAATGTGCAAAAAAGAGGCAACTGTGCATGACTGCACATATCCTTCGAGCAGTGTCAGCATCATTCAGAAATAAATACCGACCATGAGCAGGCGCACTGATCTTGCCATTCTTTGAATAGTAGGGAAGTCCAATAGTTGCTTTGACCCAATACTCAGTTGCTTCTTGATAGAAGATAAAATGCTGTGTTTGCTCTTGAGCGGTGAACTCACCAAGAGGATGATTAGAAGAGTCAATAACCTTTTTAAATATACGTGCTATTTGTGTATTTGCATACTTTGGAAAAACATCACGATAAAGAACGTCGTTATCTATTAATGCATACTCTATCGATTGAAATAATTGAGGCCGAACTTTCGATGGCCAGCGTTGGTATCTTGTCGTTGAGAGATGTAGTTTATCTTGTATTTTCCGTTGCTCGCCACCCGACATCCAGATTGTTGCTCGTGAATGCTCGAGTCCTTCAAATAGTTTTCCGGGTCTGTCACCGAAAGGAATGACATATAACGAAGAACTATGCTCCTTAAGCATATTGCGAACTACCGTCATGCGGGATGAGCTGACAATAGGAAGTTGAACGATAAAGCTCATGCGGCCATGCGGTATTCGAATCTGAAGCCCTCGTTCTGTGCAAATCGAGTAAAGATTTCCGCACGATTCTGTTTTATAATTTCGCACTGAATAATCTTTTTTTACTTTCGAGTATTCAATCCAAGGCGGATTCCCTACAAGCACATCAAAACCGCCTCTGTTCATAATGTCATAAAATTCTACATACCAGTGGAAGGGCTGATGAGACGCGCGCCATTTTGCGAATGATTTTTCAGAACTCAGTTTTATGCCGTAATCGGTCGCGAGGTCCTTATCGAGTTCATCTCGGATTTCTTTCAGTTTCGCCTTGATGGTCTCCTTTGCTTTCCTGAATTGAGCGGAGCGGACGTCAAGTTCAGTCTGGAGTTTTCGGAAATTTATAAGTTCGCGGTCGGCGGATTTTACTTTAGTAATGATGTCCTCTTCCTCACCAAAAGAAAAAACTATCTTTAAAGGGCCTTTCTTTTTTCTCTCAATCTCTTCGAAAGACGCATATCCGACGAGGGTATTTCCGGCTTTGATGTTGAAGTCTATGTCCGGGAGCGGCTCGATGCGATTTACATCGTCCACCTGCGCGACGAGTTTGAGAAAAAGACGGAGTTTGCATATCTCTACGGCCTCTTCCATCAGATCAACGCCGAAGAGGTTGTTTATGATGATGCTCTTATAGATGAAGTATTTCTTGTTCGGGTGGCGCCCGACGCGTTCCATCTCGATTTTGAATTCCTTATATTTCGAATCTTTTGAGAACAAAGCCATCTTGTCGAGACAGATTTCATATAGCGTTTCAAGGATGTTGAGAGCGGCGAAGAGAAATGCGCCACTTCCGCAGGTGGGGTCGAGCACGGTTATCTTCGTAAGATTTTCGAAGTAGAACGCACGAAGCGTTATCGGGTCGGTTATGCCTCGCGCCCAGTCGTAGGCGAATTTCTTTATATCGAGGTTGTATGTAATAAGGTCATTTATGTTCTGAATCTTGCCCTCGGCGAAATCATCTCTAATCTGCTGGAACCGCTGTCGGCGGGCTACCGTCTCGCGCCAGATCTCCGTGGGTAGCGAGTAATCTGGGTCGGCGGGACGGTTCCAGTCCGTGCGCTTTGATACATCCTTTATCCCGGAGGCTATGTTCTCCGGCAGAGACAGTTCGACGCCCAACTTTACAGCTTCGTAGATGTATGGCTCCACATCCTTCATCGGAAATGGATTCATGTCCGAGTAGCGGAGATTCGCGTGCCGGTCAAAAAGAAAAGGGATTATCGTGTTCTTACAGATATAATCGGTAATGTCCTCTTTGGTATAATAAGCGCCCATCTGTTTCTGGTTGATGTATTTCTCGAATATGTAGCCGAGGACATCGGGATTGATCTCGTTGTCGGCGCGGAGTTGGCGGTCGTCGAGATGCCATGTGTAACGCTCGAAGAACTGGAAGAGTTTATCGAACGCGGAATCGGCGATATGAATCTTTTCGCGATAGTTCTCTTCTATTTGATGCGGCATGAACAGGCCGCCGTTCAGAAACGGGATTGTGCCGAGAAGTGATTTCGTCTCCGGTGTGCGCTCTTTGGGTTCGAGGGCGAAGCCTTCAAAAAACAATCGGACAAGGAACTCACGATAAAAAGTGTCCTTTTTCTTTTCCCGGACGGATTTGAATTTGTTCGACAGGTAATGAGGGTCGCTGTTGAGAAAGCCCTTTTTCTGTATGAAATATATGAACATCAGGCGATTGAGCATGACGGAGGCATACCACTGCGAGTCGTCGAGAGAATCTATACCTTTGATGAACTTGAGAAATGCGGCGTGTTCGAATTTGAACTCGTTGTAGAATTTCTTTGTTACGCGATCCACGTCAAACGCTTTGGCGACCGGGCTTTTGACACTGGCAATATCAATCTGCCCTTGATCGTCGAGGTCATCGAGTGAGAATGCGATGCCGGCGAGTTTCTGAAGAAGCAGATCGCCGGGCTGATCGCGATGGAATTTGTGCTCGCGGGGCACTGAGGCCTTTTTCGCCTCTCGCTTGACCCAGAGCCACAAGGATTCCGTTTTCGATTTGTCGGTAAAAATAATAATGTGTTCGTGAACGATTCCCTTTACCTTGTTTTCGATTTTCAGTCGAGTGGATTTTGGGGGTATTTTTCCGGTCTCCGGGTCTTCGCACCTAAATACAACCATTCCACCAAGTTCCGCGACATGATGAAGAACGAAAAGGCAGGAATCTATTTCAAGTTCTATGGGCTTATTCGGGTATCGGTTCCAACCAAGCTCCTCCACGAACAGGGGTTCACAATCAAAATCCTTGAGGCATTTTCGAACGCGGGCGGTGTTGATTTTCATTCCTGTGTTTTGCCTCCCTCAGCGCCGAAAAGCCCAAGAGAACACAGGATGCGCGGTTCCTGTTGATCGGCCTCTTCCTGATTAAGGGTGAGCCTGTCCTCTTCGCGCAGAGCAACCACAAGCTCGGCAAGCGCCTGATCTGAAATGCCTGTGCGAAGCTGCCTGTTGAGAATATCCACGGCAAGGGAACGAAGCGGGAATCGGTATATGTCGTTGAAAGCGCGTTTGAGTTCCTCGGTCAGGAAGATGCTGTTTTCATCCTGGAGTTTCTTGATGTACAGTTCGAGTCTGGCGTAGGTTCTGAATCGTGCGCCGGAAGGTCGCCCAAGCTGGCCGCCGACTGTCTTTTCATCCTGAACGATAACATCCACGCTCTTCTTCACGAGTTCGTGGTGGCGAGGATGTCTTTCTCTCGGTGGTGTATCGGGAGCGCACTCGGCAACTTTGAGAACAGCCAGAGGCGACTCGGTCACCGGCTTGCCTTTGTCGTCCACGTAGCAGAGCGCGTCATTGCCCTCCACGGTTCTCACGTAAACGACGACGCCTTCGGGCTGGTGCTGGGTCGGGGTGTGGGTGCGGGTTGAAAAAACGACATCAGGCAGGTTTTCAACTGCTTTCTTTGTGGCCGGATCGTTTTTGGTTGCGTTCAACCATATCTGATAGGCAAAAGAAGCAAGATCAATCTCGTTATCAACCTCGCCATCGAGAATGCCGGATTTCTCGGTGTAGAGGTCTTTGAGTGTTTTTTCTTCCTTCTGGTCTTCAAAGAACTGCTCGTCCGTGCCGAGCACCTCACCGTTTTCCGCGAGGCGCTGTCGCACACGGCTTCGGAGCCGAATGATGCGTTCGACGCCCTCCGCGGGAAGGAATGAATAACAGAAGATGTTTGCAGAAGTCTGGCCTATGCGGTCAATGCGGCCGACGCGCTGCACGAGACGGATGATCGCCCACGGGAGATCGTAATTAACTACGATAGCGCAGTCCTGAAGGTTCTGACCTTCACTGAGGACATCAGTCGAGAGGACGACGCGGAGTTCCTTTTCCGGAGGGATGCTTTTCTCATTGCTTTTTGGGCAGAATCGGTATGCGATTGCAGTGGGATCGTCGGACTGGCCGGTGACCATCTCGAGGGCGCTGATATCGTTTTTCAGTTGGGAGTGAAGATATCGCACGGTGTCGGCAAACTGGCTGAAGACGATGATTTTCTCTTTGGGATGTTTTTTTGCGATGAGTTCCCGCAATTTGTTCAGTTTCGTGTCTTTCCGCGGGTCCCATTCGCCGCTGGTTTTCAATAATTCGATAAGCGATGAGGCATCGTCAAGGAGATTCGATTTGAGGTCGTCGGTGAAGAGTTCCGATCTGATCCACTTGAAGCGTTTTTTGTATTTCGTGCTGTAGGTTTTGTAAATCTTTTCAGCGTTCAGCCGGAACCAGTCGTCGGAGAATTGCTCGATGACATTTGATTCCGATTCGGTATCTCCATTGTCACCATTGGCTTCCGTGTAATCAATGAGCGTCTGGGCCGCGGCAAGCGCATCGGAATCTTCATCATTGGTCAAAGAGTCATAGAACTCGGAATCGAGCGTTCCGAGCGGAAGAGGCAATTTGTTTTCACATGCATAAGCGTATACATAGTTGCGGATGATGTGGCGACCGACTGATAGAAGGAATGAACTGCCGGAGCTTTCAAGACGCTTGAAGAGGTTGGTTCGGCAGAAACCCATCAGCCGCTTTCCGGCGCGGGACAAATCTTCAATGATGAATCTCTCTTGCGGGGTGGCCAGTTCCTCTGCATTCTCAATCAGATAATTCTTCATACCATATCGGGGCAGACACAGGCAATTCACGAGGTCAACGACTTCCTTTGTGTAAAGGCGGGCGTATTGATCCGCCGTGTCCTTATCATCCAGTTTGAATTTCAACGTTCTTGGAATGCGATCTGGGAAATATGAACGCCTGCCATCCGCGAAGACGAGATATTTGCGACCGTTTTCTGGATCGGTGTCGGCGTAGTTATCCTTGATGAAGCTTCTGGTGCGGCGGACGAGATAGAGGCGCATGAGGTCGCGCCAGTCGTCGATGAATTCGCTTTTCTCAAAGGCGGCTATAGAACGAAGCGGGGCTTGGTGACGGCGGATGAATTCCGTTTCTCCGATGTCCCGCAGGAGGGCTTCTGGCCGGATGCCGATGTCTTCATGCTCTGGAATGAAGAGACGAAGCTGAGTGGAAAGGTCGAGAAATGTCTTGTTATATGGCGTCGCGGTGAGAAGAACAACGCGGGATTCATTTTCGGCGATGTATTCCTGAATGGCGCGGAAACGCTGCCCATCGCGGTTTCGCAGGTTATGGCTTTCGTCAATGATAACGAGCCGGTAGCGACGGAGTTCCGGGAGTTCTCTGGCGGCGACGCTAACAGGCAAAACCTTGGCGATGAGGCGATATTTTGAAACGTAATCTTCCCACATGGGCGTGAGATTCTTGGGGCAGATGATAAGGGTCTCAAGGGATTGATCGTCCTGAAATATTCGGGCGATGGCGGTGGCCATGAGGGTCTTGCCGAGACCGACCACATCGCCGACGACGACGCCTTTTCGCTTGTTGATGTGATGCGCGGCAATTTTGACAGCGGCGGCCTGAAAATCAAAAAGCTGTCCCTGAAGATTTGATGGCAGTTTGAATTCGCAGAGCCCGGCGCGCGCTTCCTGCGAAAGGTGATATGCGATTTTAAGGTAGATGTGATAAGGCGGAACGAGGTCTTCCCGCGCCCAACTTTGATCGATTATCTCCGCAAGCTCTTGAGAGATGTCCACGCACCAACGGTCTTCCCATCGGTCGTTGAACCATTTTTCGAGTTTTTTGCAGGCGTCTTGATCGAGGACGTCAATGTTCAGTTCGCCTTGCCTGGACAATCCGGCCAGTGTGAGATTGCTGCTTCCCAGATAGCCTGTGATCGGATTGTTGTAATCCGTTCGATAAAGGAGATATAGCTTCGCATGTAAGTTATACCGAAGGAAAAGCCGAACGGCGACTTTGTTGTTCTTTATCTGACGGGCAAGACGGCGAAGTCCTGCTTCGTCTTCGTTTGTGGGCGCGCCGACCATGAGCTGCTGGCGGAATTCCTCGGCGAGTTTAAGTTTAAGTTTTTTGACCTCTTTCTGGTCGATTCCTTCAGCTCTTGAAGTGAGACTGTATAGATCGCGAAGTTCCTGTTCCGGGAGTTTTTGCATACCGATCAGGACACGACAGCAATCATTTTCTTTGCCGCTGCATTTCTCCACGTAACTGTCTATCAGCCGCCAGCCACGAAGATTGAAATAACCGACGCAGAAGTCTGAACGCTCTGAAACTGCAAGGGTTTCTTTTAAGGCCGGTAGGAGATCGAGTTCGATGTTGTCAAATATTCTCGGCATTAGAAGGCAGTTCCTTCCAGAATACAATTTTCAATAATCATACTCGATTTGACGTGTTGATGAAACATCTTGTCGCTACCCATCATCTTTTAACCCTGTTTGAATGGGTCATATACGTCAATGAGACACATCAGATTATACCAAAAGAGGTGTGACAAAAATATTCGGTGCGATAAAAAACACCAGCAAAATACCAACGAATTTAGTCTTGCGTGTCATATTGGCAACGGTGGCTGGAAAAAGTCTTTTTACGATAATTCAAGTTTTTTTGATACTTCCTCAAAATCGGGTGCTTCAGAATAGACTTTTTCAAAATCTTTCCGTGCTTGTTGTTGTTTGCCGAGAGCTTCGTAAACCAATCCCCGTTCATATCTCAGGGCCAACAACAGTTCCTGCGGTCGATCTTTTCTTCGCCCCATCGTTTTCGTTAAAACATCAACAGCGGCGTCAGGCAATCCGAGCATTCGCATTGCCTTGGCCCGGTACAACAGCAACGCTCCATGAATGGCACTCTCATTTTCGATATTCTGCGTCAAGTTGATTATTGCTTTGTCCTGATTCGTATCGGTTTTCCCTATATCGTAATACAACTCCACAAGCGATAATCTTATCAACAGGTCATTCGGGTCAAGTTCTCTGAGTTTGTAAAGACATTGAAGCGCAGAATCCGATTTGTCGAGCCGTTGATATACTTCAGTAAGAGCGAGCAAAACGCCGCGCAGGTCCGCGCCGACAAACGCTGTGATTTCATCCGTTATTGAAATATTTGCCCCAGCTTCGATGCCGTGTTTATTTAGGAGTTTTCCGAGCTGGCTTTGCTGATTTAACGCCCCATTCAAATGATCAGCAGCTTCCGTCAATCGCTCGAGTTTGAACGCTATGATACCGCCCATGAAGTCTGCGTCGGCGAGCTCTTTGGAGGTGTTGAAATGTTCAAGCGCCTTTTCAGGATTATTGCCGACCAGTTCCTTGCATCCCTCGATGAACGATTTCTCGTTCTCCGGTGTGGTTAAACGCTGAAAGAAGCTCAGATTGAGACCAGGCGGCGGCACTGGTGCTACAGTTGGTAATGGTTTTGGACTCGTTGCCCGCGAAGATGTTTTATGTGTTCCGTATCCATGCGAGGTTGTATAGTACAATCCCGTTCCGGGCAAACCGACGGTTTGTCTTGTGCCCTTTGGACCTACGGTAAATTTTGCACCGCGCGGTCCGAAAGAAGTCGACAGGCCGGATTTGCTTAGATTCAGCGTTACACCGGGGGCGATTTTTATCCTTCTGAAAAGACGAAATCCCATATGCGTAATATCCTATTTGATCCAATCTCTGCAGTAAAACTGATAATTGAGCTTCAGTAAATCCGTATATGCTTGGGGGTTTTCTTTTCTCAGTCGAAGAAGGTTTTCCATCTTTTCGCAGCATTCAATCATTAGTTTTTTCATTTCATTATTTGTGAGCCGACTGTATTTTGGGTCTAAGAACTTCTCTTCAACAATTCCCGCATGAAGGTCTTCCAGAAAACCATTCCGAAAAACATGTGCCACAATAGCGTTGGCTTCCTCTCGACAAGTCATTTCCGAGTCGAAAGCTTTTTCAATGTGCTCGTTCATATTCATAAGGCTGATATTGTATTTATCTCTTCTTAACTTCGTTATTTTGCTCTTCGATACGCCGCATTTATCGGCTATCACCGAGTCGGGGAGTTCGCTGACACACCATAGTTGGACCATTTTTACATACGTCAGCTCATCGAAAGTGATTTCGGTTTGGTCGAACTCTTTAAGGCTGATTTTCTTCAACATTTGAGCACTTTCTAATATCACAGTGAAAACAATTCAAACAACGTGAATTATACTTCTACATACACATAATGAAAAGAAATCAAAGGGTTAAAAACGCGATAGAACGACTTTTGAGTGTGAAATGTATAGATTTTACACAGGGACTTCTATTGATGACATGAATATCCGCCAGCAGTCGGTCAGAACCGGAGTGAAATCAGTACGCATCCTGTCATTCGGATAAATGTAAGTCCAAGCAAGAACGTCTTCGCCGTTGTTCAGAATCGTCACGGTTTTCGCAATTCGGACGTAGTGGCTTTGGATATCGCCCGGGCGATATCCTTCCAGTCGGTCGAGGCGTTCGAGCGTTTTTCCGATATCCGGGAACGTCATGACCTCTCCGAAGACTTGACCGTCAGGGGCATCGAACATCGCGGGGAAGCCGTAAGGAAGATGGTAAAGACGACCTGTCGTGACTGCGGGTTCTATGTTGAGAGCGTCTCTACAGAACCGGTCGTGGTTCGACATGCCCCGCATCAGAGTTCCGTAGACGAAAATATGTCGTATCCCCATGATGAATAGCTCCTCATTTTTCCTTTGAAATAAAAATCACACTGGCGGAAGTCCATCACGTCGGCGACATTGAATACCGATAGCGTGTACGGGGCGACGTCCAACGGGATGACGTCCCGGGTTCCACTGATAACTTGCTTGAGTGGCCATTCCTCGGACGAGTAGAACACGGCCCGGAATCCCTTGTGATACCAAAGGGTTAGCGGCTTGTTGCCTTTGATTGCCAGAATCGTATCGGGAGCCGATGTGCGCGTAAAAACGGCGGACATGCCGCCACGGACGTCCCTGACGCAACCCGTGAAGTCCTCGATGCTTTCCTTTTTATCCGCGAGCCGGAAGATGAACTCGCTGTCGGTCTCGGCTGTTCGCCGAAGCCGGTATCGTTTGAAAAGCCGATCCGCGTTGATAATCGTTCCGTTGTGTGTGCCAATGACCGCGCCGGCGCGGATCGGCTGGTTGTTCAGGCTGTTGGCTTCCGTTCCGCGCGTCTTCCAGCGGGTGTGTCCGAGAATGCAGGTCGTCCCGTTATCGAGCCGCCCCACTATCTCGGCATATTTCTCTTCCATAACCAGTTTCGCTGCGGGGCCCGGACGCTTGAAAAGTGAATACACGCCGTCGCGCCGAATCATGGCAAGTCCGGCGGCGTCTTTCCCGCGCGCCTGATTCAGTAAAAGAAGCTCGGTAAAGATGCGCCCGATTTCCTCGATTTCAGTCTTCCGCCGTCGCTTCGTCTGAAGTATTACCCCCGTCAAACCACACATCTTGATTCACCTCTTATAAATCTATCCGGTCGCATTCTTCGCCCATCCAGACCTTTGCGTGGTCCAGTCGTTTCATGAGCGTGGCGGCTTCGTGTATGGACTTTCCATCGTAATTGCGGATTTCGACCGTCCCTCCAGCAGCCTTGTAGAGCGCTTCCAAGACCTGATATGCCTTCCAGAATTTGTCTTCCGGCGCGTCCGTCATTTGCAGGATGTTTATCTTCTCCGTCAGCGTTCTGTCCGGCCCCGGCGTCCCGGAGTAGATGACCGCCGTGATATTCCTGTTTGCCAGCCGCTTGGAGATGATGCGCCGGACGTGGTTCCATTTTGGGATTGAGAAATCCACGATCATGAACAGGGACTCGCCATTGGACTCGTCAATCGTGATGATCGGATTCAGATTCTGTTGAAGATTCTGAAGGTTGTGCGGCGCGTTCCGCCTTTTCATATTCGACATTCCGTTCTCCTTCCGCTTTGATTTCCGGCCCGGCGATTCCGGCTTTCTCCTTCATGAAAGCAATCCATTCCTGGCGCTTCATGCCCATGGCTTTGCGGACGTCCGCTTTTGTCAGGATGCGGAGCCGCCGGAATTGTCCCATTACCGCGTAACAATTTTCTTCGGTAATGAAGCGAGCAATTTTATTGATGGGGTCGTCATCCATACCTACACCTCCCGCGCGAGTCTGCGTTCAAGCAACTCGCTTACGAGCGACCGCGCGAGTTCCTCGTCCGTGTTTCCCTTAACGGTCAGCTCGACGTTCTCCATCATCTTCGCGTTGCGAAGCACCATGTCCACGTACTCGCGGACGGTCTTCACATCAGAGAACATTGTGGAGCCTTTCATCTGTGCGACGATTTTCATCGGTGAACCGCTGAATTTTTCGCCGTCCCGCAGTTCGATACGCATTGCAACCGCCTCCTTTCGCAATTTATGCCAACCCAATCGGATGTGACGCATTATGGGTGCTAAGGTCGATCTTTCCTTCGAGGAGATCGCCCGATTCAAAGCATCGCGGACAGACCGGTATATCGACGACCTGTCCGCCATGCTCGAGCCGAATAAAGAATCCGCCGCGCTCGAACGGCTCGCAGCAATGGCCGCATGAGAATCTGTTGTTGTATGGGTTCTTTCCGAATTTTACTCTGATTTTCATTCTGTGCCCTCCGTCACGCCACCTGTTCTGTTTGTGGACGTCCGTTCTTGAATGCGCTGTCGCCCTCGAGGTATGCGAGCAGGTGCTGGCGCGCCGTCTTGAACTCGTCGCCGATGAGTCCCAGACCGAGCAGGAACACCCGAAAATCGTATTTGCTGTTTATTGGGTTCAGGTCGCGCTTGCGGCTGCTCGCCGCGTTGCTGTTGACGGCTTTCGCGCCGAGCGCGAGACAGAACTGAATGTATGATTTGATTTTTCCGGCGTGAAGCGTTCCGTTGAAATAGCGGAACTCGACCGTCCCGCGATACCACACGTTGTGAAGGTTTAGTCCTCGGTATCTCTTATGTGGAATCCACATAATCGCTATTATGTTGAGCAAAATATTATGTGGAGTACGGCCTGAAAAAGCCTTTTGTAACTGGCAATCCAGGCCGTTTTGCTCCACATAATATTTCATAACTTATCCAGCATCTCCAGCAACTTGTCCTCCGGTTTGAAGCGGATTGTTCCCATCTCCGATATTCCGCACTTCTCGAGGGCACGGAACTTCATATCCATGTTGATTACGGTGTAATGGTCGGTGGTCTCAAGTTCCGAATGACCGAGCCAGTCGCGGATTGTCACTTGATCAACGCCGGAATGGAGAAGGTGCATGGCGTTGGTGTGCCGAAGCGTGTGCGGGGAGATCGACCGTCTGGCGATTTCAGGATTCAAAAGCGCGATTTTCTCAATCGCCTTTTTGAGTATGTAAATGACGCCGAACCGTGTCATCCGTTGCCCACGCGCATTTCTGAATACCGGGACATCGGCCTTTATGTCGACACCGCTCTCCGCGCAAAATGTCCGCAGATTTTCCACGAGAGCTTTTTCCAACGGAACAACGCGGTCTTTGTCGCCTTTGCCATGAAGAAGCACTTGGCATGGGCGATCAAACCGAATGTCGCGGGCGTTCACACCGACCGCCTCCGAGACGCGGGCGCCTGTCTGCGATAGAAAAAGCAACAGCACATAGTCTCGTCTCCCTCGTGGTGTCCCGCGCTCCGGTGCTGTGAGAAGTAAATCAAGCTCCTCTTTCGTCAGGTACTCGACGGACTTCTTCGCCACTTTTTTGCTCTGGATTCCGAGAACGCGTTGCACCGTTCCCAGAGAAGCGGGATCGAGATACGCGACATGTTGAAAAAAGGAGCGAATTGCGGCCAGCCTGGCGTTGCGCGTTCGGATGCAGTTGCCGCGTTCCGCCTCAAGGTAATCCAGAAAGCCGAGGATTGTTTCGCGGCCGATGTCTTCAAGCGACAAGCGCGAGGGTTGTTTCCCCTTCTTTTCACTCGCGTATCTGAGCAGTAGTTTCATTGCGTCCCGATATGACGCGATAGTCTTCGGGCTTGCCCGACGCTGGGCTGCGAGGCGGCTGCGGAAAAAAGATTCCATCAATTCCGAGAGAGTCGGCGTTCTTTCATGTCTCATCGTGCACCTCCCATGCCCGGAGCCAGTTGTGATATCGTTCAGCGGCCAACCCGAGCAGCTCGGCGGTCGCCGATATGTAGTACGCCGTGTCGCTGTAATGAACATGCCCCATGTAGGTTGCAAGGCTGGGAAGCAAATTATTTAAATCCTCTCCCGACTTGTACCATTCAACCATGCGAGTAACGGCGAATGTGTGGCGCAGATCGTGGAACCTCGGATTGCAGCCCGATGTGGTTTTCACTCCCATCTGCTTGGCATGGTTGATGAATGCGAGTGAGAGCGTGTGTTTTGAGAAGCGAGTGCGCCACATTGTTATGAAAAACGCCGGACAGTCGCACCCGACGAAAAACGCATCTCTCGCGCTCGCATAATTTCGCAGCTCATCAAGGGTTGTGACATGCACGGGAACAAGGCGATCTTTGTAAAATTTCGTCTGCCGTATGCTCACCATCCCCGTGTCGAGATTTACGTCGGATTTATCCAGCCGAACGACTTCACTGACTCGCATTCCGGTACTTGCCGCCAGTCCCACCATGGCGCGCAAGGTGATGCCGCGCATGGGGTTCTTGAGAGACACGTTACGGGCTTCGCGGACCAGCCGGTCGATTTCCTCCTGTGTGTAAATGTACGCCGGAGGGCGCGTCCGGGGACATCGCAGCACTTTCGGATCGAGGCGCGGCGTCCTTGGCTCGTATGTCGCGAGATAATCCGCAAAGTTCCTCACGTCGTTGTACCGCCTCACGACACTCTTCAATGTGACGTTGGGATTCGATGATGCGAAATCAAGTGCCAGTTCCTGAGTGAGAAGCCCGTTGCAACCATGTTCATGGACATATTTGTCGAAAGACCATAACGTGTCGGCCTGGGTGTCGAATCTCAAACCGAGCCCGCGTTTCAATTTTATGTATCCGGCGAGGTGCTCGGCGAAACAGCTTGTGAACGGTTTCATACGGCACCTCCTGGAAACGGCAACGCGACAGCCGCGAGATGGACCACATCAACTTTTGTGTAGATCGCCGTCGTATCTATGCTTGCGTGACCGAGAACATCGCTGATGTCCTTGATGGGAACCCCGTTGTTCACCATCCGGGTTGCGAGACTGTGTCGCAGAAGATGTGGTCCCCACACCGGCGCATCCATACCGGCGCGCTCCAAACATCTGCCCACGATGGATTTTATGGAGCCGTGGGTTTGGAAAGGGCCTTGTGGTGCTCTGTGCCGCAGAAAAACCTGCGGGACATCAATGGCGGGTCTTCCGTTCAGTATGTAATCCGACAACGCATCACCCACCTCTTGCGACAATGGCAGAACGCGCTCTTTGCAGCTTTTCGTTTTCGGCAAACGTATTTCCGCGCGCCGCCAGTTTATTTGCCCAAACGTAAGCCCGCGCACTTCTCCCGACCGCATGCCAAGACAGGCAAGCAGCGTCAGAATTGCCTTGTCGCGTTTTCCCTCGGGATGGTCTGTGGCAATGCTGTTTATCAGTTCCTGAACTTTTTCCCACGGTAGATGGCGCGGCACGGTGGACAAACGGTATTTGCGCACTTTGGGAACGACGCGCGCCAGGTCCACGTCAGTAATTCCCTCCCATAAAAGAAAACGGAGAAAACTTCTTGTTTCACCGCATAAATGCCGTCGCCACGCGGGGCTGTCGTACAACGCAATGCGGTCCGAAATGAAATCAAGGACATCCGGGCCGGTGAGTTCCCCAACCGCTTTGTTGCCACGCTTGTCCCTGAGCCATTCGAGCAGGCGCCGCGCTCCTCTCAGATAGTGAAAGATGGTTGCAGGCGCCAATCCCCGGATATTTTCGAGATTGCTTTTGTAGCGCAGTAACAATGGCATGAACGGATCGTTGACGGGTACTTCCGGCTCGGAAGCGATTATTCCCTGCTTTCGAAGATAGTTCATAATGTGCGCCATTACGTTGAGAGCATTGCGGAAAACGCCTTCTGAAGCCAACTCCTCGCGAATGAATTTATCAGCCAGTTCTTTGCTGATTTTCGCCGCATCTGAAACACCCTTTGATTCCGCATACCGGCTGAACTTTCCCACAAGAGTCAACATCCCCCTCGCGGTTGTCGGAGCATACCTTTCCTGCCGCAGAGATGCGGCGAGACCGTCTATGTGCTCGCCGAACGGCCCTCTGCGCATCTGACGCATTCGCGTCTCATCCTCAAAAAAACATTCCAGCATGATCACACCCCCATGGTTTATTTGCCCGGAAATTATTTCCGGCCATAGAGATATGAACACTTGTTTTTCATTCCTTTGTAAAGCGCCGCCCCACGCCCGATGCCTGTCCTTCGACTCGCCGATGAAATCTCCGGAATTCGCTTGGCTTAAAAAAGATGACGAGTAAACTCGAGATTGACGACGGAATATTATGTTGAGTAATCGGGGTTCAATTCGTGATGAAATCAGCATTATTTGCAACAACTCCACATAATCTCCGGCTCCACATAATAGCGGGTCGAATCGTAGTGCGTCGGGCTTTGATTCTGGTAGCCGTACCAGAGTTTGTTGAGTTCGTCTTTTGATTTCGGTTTCCGTTTTTCAATTTTCTCGATGAACTCGCCGTTTACTTTTTTTGCGTAAGAAGTGAGCCGCCGCTCGTTTACATCGAGGGCTTTAACGATGAGGTCTTCCTGTTTGTTGACGATTTTTGCGAGATTGACGAGGGCTTTCGCGGTGAAGGCGTCAGCGTCGAGGTGAACATGAACACCGCATTGGCTGCTTATATGCGCTCCGGCGTTCCGTACCGCCCGGACCACTTCCTGGAGCTGGTCCATGTCCCCATAAACAAGTATCGGGCTAACGATTTCAGCCCGATACTTTGCATCCACGTTTGTGAGCGACCCGTCGGCGACCACTTTCCATTTGCGGCCGCGGTCGTCGGTGACTTCCCATGGGTCGTGGCATTGCGGCATTCCGGTGTGCAGCACCGTGCCCCCGACAACCGATTGAATGGCCCGCGCAACCTTCTCGCGGGTCTGTCTTACCGTTTCGATCTCGATCCCGAATCTGATGTCTTTCAAATCCATCGTTGTCCGCCTCCGTTTCCGTAAAAAACCCTTTGTTTATAAGGTTTTTTAATTCTACACACATGTTACGCCGGGGGCGGGTTAAGTCAAGCCAATTTATAAAGATAAATGTTAAAAACACGAGATAAATAAAGGATTGCAATCTTAAACGCCATTATTAGCTATTTTGACGTGTCTGGAGCCTGAAACGGGTCGTAACAACAAAAAACGGGAGCCGAAAAACTCTCCGACCCCCGTTTTGGACTATGTCCGTGTTTACGGCTTGATTACAGCGTTTTCTTAATCCACTTCCCGGCTTTGTGGGACAGCTTGTTCAAAAGACCTGACGGCTCGATTTTTACCGCCCCGCCGGTGTCCACGGTCACGCCAACGCCGGGGATGAGTTTGTCGGTATAAATCTGCGCCTTCTTGTCCTTGAGCGAAATCGTAACGGCGTCGAGCACCTTGTCCACTTTCTTTTCCGACACCACACCGGTGGCGAGAATGAGTTCTTTCGCGTGCGTGGAATCGATCTCGCCGGTGGTAAATCGTTTCAGTGCGCTGTCTGCTGCGTGCGCCAGCTCCTCGCGATCCTTCTGATTGAGCTTAAACACGATGCCGAGAACGGCAATGATGACCGGCATCAGAGCGATGGCGATCTGAATGATCTGGTCCGTAGTGAAATGCATGGTATGCCTCCAATATTTTTCGGGCGGCGCCCGGATTTATTGTTTCCGCGAACCCGCGACGGCGCGGGCTTTCGGCTTCTTCTGATCATGTAACAAATCGAGAATATCCCGATGGTTTTCATGCTGGACAGCGTGGTCGTCCGCCATCTTTTTCTGAAACTCCGACAGCGTGGACGTCAACTCGGTCATGGATGTCGAATTCTGCACGACGAGTTCCTTGAGAGAGCAGAGGAAACGGTCGGTCAGTTCCTTTCGCTCTCTGCACACCTCGTCGAGCGCGGTGCTCTGTTTCGCCAGAACGGTATCTTTGTCCGAAAGCCGTTTCTCGAATGAGCTGAGAAGCTGCGGGATCAGCCCTTTGAAAATGCCGATCAGTGTCACAACGAGCGTGAGCAGGATGCCGCCGAGTTGCACGAGAAGATTGTTCTCCATTGATTATTCACCTCCTTCGGATACCGGAACCGTATAGTCTTCTCCCCACGAAGCGGGCGGCTCCAGGATAATTGCCGATTCCGCGATGCGGTAGCTCTGCAAGAGCCGCGTCGGGACTCTGTTGAGGAACCCGAGAACTTCCTCTGCTGTCAGTTCCGTAACGATCAGGTCGTGACACACGATAGTGTCGTTCCACACGGGCCCCCCGCGGTCGAGGATCATCGCGTGCGCGTAGATCGGCTTTTCGCCAGAGATCATCCGGCGCTGGAGCGTTTCCGGCTTGACGACTTTGCGCTGCGCATTCGGCGCAAGCAGCGGATACTGGAATCCCGGCTCTCGGTAAGGACAGAAGAGTCCGCCGGTCTCGCCAAACGTCTTTTCCTGCCCGTCTTCCGGGTCAGTCACGGCGACTTTCGGAACACCCACCTCGTAGTCGTCCGTCGCGGCGTTGTACACCGCGCTGAAATCTCCTTCAATCGTTCTCATTTATGAAACTCCTTTCCGGCTCAGATCACCGAGCCGTTGATGATGTTGTGCGCGATCTCGTTCGTGTTATCCGGTGTGCCAGAGAACGGGTACGCTTTCGGCCATCCGGGTTGTACCGCTTTTGAATTCGTGAAGATATTTCCAATCACCGCGTTCTTCTTTGCGGCCGCAGTTGTGACCATCATGCCGAGGACGCGATTGCCGTTGACTACGCAGGACGATCCCACGAACGTGCAGGACAGATTCACCCCGCCTGTGACATTGATGTCGCCGCACACGAAGTTGCCGGTGACCACCGAGAGCGACGACACGCCGTCGATATGCGCAAGATTCGTATATGCCCAGGCGTTATTTGATGTGCCGCCGTAAGAGGAGTTGAGAGCGTCGGCCCATGAGATGGTGTTGCCGGACACGCCGGTAATCATTCGCGTCTCGATGTCTTTGCTGCTCTGGAACGTTACGCAGTAGCCGGGCTGGAAATTGTCCACGTGCCCCGCCGTGTAGAACGTGCATGACGTGCCTGTTGCGTAAAACTTCTGGCTTCCGGTGTCGGAGTAGATGTTGAACTCGTCGATGCAGGCGTTTCCAGCGATCTGCGCACGGGGCACGATGGCGCTGATGGCGACCGACTTCTGTGTGCGGATGACATTGCCCGTAGCAGATCCCCAGAAGCCGAGCGTGAGCGTGCCGCGAACTGAGTTCCCGGACGCGCGTGAACCTTTGCCGCCAACACTGAGTCCACCATCCTCGATGACATTGTTCGCCGCAACGCTGTAGTCACCGGCCAGGGTCATTCCGTAACCTACAAAATTGCCGACTGCCAGCGTCTTCTCCGTGGTGCCGCTGATGACCTGAAGATTTCCCGCGACGTAGTTGCCATTGGCCGTGGCCGCGTTTTTCAGTTTCACGTTGCCGTGACACAGGTTGTTGTTAAAGATGACCCGGCCTTCATAAGCCGTCGCATCTATCGAGCCGATGTTGTTGTTGCAACAGATGAAGGCGACAGTGTTCGATCCATCAACAAAAATCTGTCCGGCGAAAGTGTTGCCAAGAAACAGGATGTCACCGCCGGAGAAGGAGTACGGGCTGGTCTGCAACTTCACGGTCGGTTTATCAACGCCCGTAAAAAGCGTGGCGGAGGTATTGCCGATGATGTATGCGTTGAGAAGACCTATGTTCGTGCCGGGGTCTCTCGCGGCATTGATATCGAGATATCCATTTCCGCCGCCGTCAAAGTAGTTGAAACAGATGAACGTCTCGTAGGTGTTGTCACCCGCCGTGATCCCGGATGAGGGGGGCTGGCTGTAGAAACTCTGGCCGGGCGATCCGTCATATCCGTGTTGGAACCCTCCGTTCACGGTGCAGATATAGAATCCATACATGCTGTCGTACACCATGTCCTGAATCATTTTGCTGTCGCTGTTAGTGCCGTCGCTGAATCCGACCGTCATGCCAACAGCGATAAGACCTGAGTTCACGACAGCAGAGGTCGCGCGGAACTGGTTGCTCCCCTGATTGACAGCCGAATAAATGACATCATCGAGTTCATACCGGAAACCGCCGCTGCCCTGGAACCGGTTATATTCGATGACCGTGTTATTGTTCAGTTCGCAGTAGATACCATGCCGCAGTCGCCGAAATACGCAGTTGCGGATTTTGCCATTCATGATTTCCTGTCCCCAGACACCCCATTCGCCGCCGATCCCGATTGTGGTCGCGTTGAAATCGCTTCCGAAGTCCGTGGTCGCCGCTTCGATAAAGCAACCATCCACATCAAGCCGGGAACCGTAATAACGGAATGGACTGATGCCGATGCTGTTTTTCGGAACCTTGATCCAGAGATTCAGGAACTTGTTTCCGGGGGACGCCTGAATCATGCAGTAATCGGTGAACCCGGCTGCGGGCACCAGTGTCGGCATGACGTCCGGCAAACCTTCCTCCATCGAGCCGAGCCCGTAGAGGATGGTGTTGTGTTTCATAGTGACATGCGAACTGAGGGTATAAATGCCCGGCTTTATCCAGACAACACCGCCGTCACTGCCGAGCGCGTTGATTGCCAGTTGCAGATCGGAATATGTGCCGGGCGCGCCGGAAGTGTCCATGACGACCCACGAGGCGTTCGTGCCGCCAGCGCCCACGAGGTTTTTGACCCAGCCCATGGTCGCCGCGTCCTGCGGATTGTCCGGGTTAAGCAGATTGACGATTTTGCGGTTGCCCGCGCTGTTTCCCTTTGACAGAACCGTCGAAAGGTCAGGCACCGCCGACGACATCTTGAACCATCGTCCCGTGCCGGATGTCGGCGCGATAATCCCATCTCCGTCGTCCGTTCCGGTTCCGGTATCGTCGAAGCGATAAAGGGAACCTTTGTCCTCCACGAGACGCACCTGTTTGTCCGAGCGGTTCGCAGCCGCGACGTCGCGGAGATTCTGCGCGGTCTGAACCGGCGACGCGAACTTGGACGCGACGCCTGAGATATCGCCGACCGTTGCAAACGGGTTGGCGGCATTCGCGCCGGCGGCTCCTGACGCGGCGTTGTAGAGGTCAAGGGCGAGGTGATAACGCTCTGTCGACGTGCCGCCCTGCATGGAAAGAAGATCGTTGTGATTTTTTCTGTGAATTGCGGAGTCCAAGAGATGCGCGCCGATAGATGCGTTCCCGTTCACATCGGGAGATACCGGAAGCCCACCGTTGAAAGCCGCTGTGTGCAAGCCGGAATGTGCGGGAGACACCTGCGCCTGTGTGCATTGCCCGGACAGGTTTGCGATGTTGACCTGATCCGAACCGCCTGCGCTGTGCGATGCCGAGTGAGGCGTGACAACACCGATGCCGCCCTGAACAACGTCGATGCGTGAATCTATTTCATTCAGGACTTCCTCGAGCGTGTCGCCGGTGTAGTTAGGATTCTGGACGTCGATATCCTCATCCTTGTGCCGATGTCCGCTTCCGGGACGACCACCGACGCGGTTCTGATACCCAGTGTCCGCACCGGCGAGAATCATTCCGGTATTTCGTATGTCCGTGAGAACGCCGCCAGCCTCGATTGCGATGCCAAGGTAGTAATGGTCGGGTTCGGGCATCGGAAGCGATGCGCCGAGGACTTTTCGGAGCGTCCAGTCGGTCTTCCACACCTTTACCGGTGTTTCCACGTTTGCGGGGAGCCGGTAGTCTCTTATCGCAGGGTCTTCCGCGTTCGTCAGGAGTTGCTCGACGGTGTCAATGAACCAGATTCCGTTTCCATTTGGGAACGCCACCGGCGCATTCGGCTGCTCGGATGCATGGGCGTCTTCAGACAGTTCGAGCTTCAGACCGGCGATCCAGATGTCACCGGTATGGATCAAGGGGTCGGTTGCGAGGCCGGATAACTTGAACCCGTCGTTCGGTGAGCCGTTTCCGAGAAAATCACACACCGCACGTCGCAGTCCGGTCTTGCCGATCTTCATGGCAAGGTTCAGATCAGCGTCCATGACGGGGACGCCTTCCTGCCATTCCGGCTCCGTCCAGTTTTTCGTTTCATCAAACTGATTGCGGGATACGGTCATTTCTTCACCTCCGCGAGAGACATCTTCTCTGCGACAGCTTTCCGCACGGCGTTCACGCTCACGTTTTTACCGGGACACGTTTTGCTGTAGCCTTCTTTGCCAATCTTTCGTTGCATCTCGCCATGTCCGTAGATCGACGTTCGGGGATCGAGTCCGTACTTCCGGCACCAGAACGCGAGAAGGTCCGTGAGCTTTTCCATCTGGCGCTCAGTCGGCGCGTCCTTGTCAAAATCGCCGATGAGGCACACATGGAGAGCATCGGCATTCGCATACTTGCAGCCGTTTGAGAATTTGTCTTCCGACCAGATGCGGTCGACGCGACCGTCCGCGACCGCGATGGATTTTCGTTTGCTCCACGCGTTGTAATTGGGATAGCCGTTGCAGATGACGGCGTGATAGCCGGGAGCGCTCCATCCATTGCCCTTCGGCTTGGGATTTGTGTGCCACTCCGTAATGACAGCGCCGTCGCCCCAGTTGCTCACGGAATGGTGGACAATGAGATAACGTATTTTTCTATTTGCCATGAGTGATACTTCCTTTCGTCAGTTCTGTTCGCGCCGCACCGTGATCCGCATGATGCGTTCGAGATTGAAGTTATTGGACTTTGATATGCGCTCGTGGATGACGTAGTTGAAAAGAACGTGAGCCGGGTCGGGCCCGACAAGCCCGAACTCGCGGAGCTGCGCGTTTGCCTCTTCGGCCATGAAGACGACGCGAACGTCAATCGTGTCGGTCGGCGTCGGCGAGAAACGATTGTTCACGGCATCCCAGTATGAAACCGTGACCGGCTTCATAATCACTGGCGCGACGAGGCAAGTCCTGTCTGCCGTCGCTTCCTCGGGGGCCGTGTCCCATGCGGGATCGCCGCTTCCGACTTGCCATTGTGCGATGCCGTTCATCAGATTACCGAGCGCACCTACAACGAGGCCGAGACCGGAATCGGTAACAATGTTGTGTCCCTCGCGGATGATTTCGGAGCGGCCATCGAGATAGTGCGCGATGTCCATGAAACGGCCTTCAATCGTGAAAGCCGTTTTCATAGGGATGTGAGTAACGGAGTTCTCCATAAGAGATTGTTGGTCGTCCTTTCAGATAGGATTTGCCATTCGTTTTCGCTGAATGTGTCCGTGAAAAGCCAGTTGTTTGACAGAAGGTCCGCCTGAACCGGTCGCCAGTCGCCGATGCAACTCGACTCCTCGTTGTATGTGGCGAGTTCGAGAATCACGGACATACACGCGGGCACCCAGAACCGGAGGATACGAAACAGCTTGTTTCGCACCTTCTCGAACATGTGGAAGTCGTAAGTCGCTTTGATCTTGATGCGGATTCTGTCCGGAGATTTGTCGCCGCCGAGGATATAGTCCGCCGTGTCTGCTGACGTATCCATGTTCATCGTGACGTTTGGATCACTCACCTTGAGCGTCGTGCTGTCTGGATGGCCGGTCATGAGGATGTTGCGGTTGTATTTGATGACCTCCATGTCCCAGTTCATGATCCCCTGAATGAGATCGATGAGTCCCCGGCGCGTGCCTTTCTTTCGGTAGATGGCAACGGCGCGTTTGATTTCGGCGCGCTGGCGCAACACCGGCAGCTCTCGATTCAGAAGCCAGCCCACATTCCACGCGAGATGCTCGAGCAGGTCATCGCGCGCTTCGTTCACATTGGATGTGTCGTTAAGACCGGATTGTGTTGTCCTGAACTTCTCCAGTTCCCATGCTATGATTCCTATGAACCGGCGCAACTCGTCGTTCTCGTCATTTCGTTCGTAGAGTTCCGGGAGATTGCCGTACAGCTTGCCGTGATAATCGAATGACATCTCGCATCGGATGCGCGAGCGGTCAACTTCCACGGGCACATCAATCCATGCGCCGACTGCGTCTTGAAAGAACGCGCGGTAGTAGTTGTAGAAACCGTGCGCGGGAGACGGGTCGACAAAGGACTCCACCGCCGGGGCGGCGTCGGACACGACGATTCCGTCATGGATGTTCCGGGGATAATCCCTCGTTTTCCTGACGAGAATAGTCCGAGCCGCGTCCGGAGGATTTGTCCATGACACGATTATCGAGTTATCACGATCATGCGACGTCAGCATGGATGCTCCTTACTTCTTCAGAAACGGCGCTATGGTGAGAAACGCGGGCAGGAGATTGTGGAGATCGTTCATGACGCTGAACGCCGCAAGCATCGAGCGGAACTGATCGGCGCGGGAAACTGTCGCACTCGAATAGTCCGGCTGCGTAAGGATTGTGAGCGGCGCTCCGTCCGCGTCCGGCTGCACGAGGACTTCTCCGACCTTGATGTGGCCGGTCGGCTCGTCCTGTGCCACAGGCTCGTCATAAGGCGAGAACTCGAAGATGGCCGAATAGGGAATGCCGGAGAGCGCGATACCGGGCGCATAGAACTTGCCCTTGAGATATGCCGATCCGAGCGCAACCGCGATTGCGGACGGGAAGTCGTATCTTTTCCCGGTGAAGATTGGTTCCTGATAGGGAAGCAACTCGACCGTGACGTAATCTGGATTGATGACGTCGGTTGTGAGAAGCGGAATGTCTGTCCCAACGGAACACTTGAATCCGTCCGGGGCAAGCTGGGTGTAATCCGTTCCGCCGCCGCCCTGGACCGGAAGCCCGCTGCTGGATACGAGCGTAGTGTCATCGCAGATGAAGACGTCGTTGCCGCCGTTTGTATCCTGCCAACTCGCCGTGACACCGTTTTTGTCATAAGTCATGGTGTTGGAAGAGCTTGGCGCGCCGGTGATGTTGTTCTTCTGGAACGCGACATAGTTCTCGGAACGGGATTTGATTACCGGAGTGAACTCCTGCGCGAGCGGCATGGACTTGGTGTTGTTGGAATTGAGAACATTCCAACCAATGTGGATGTCGCCTTTGCAGGTTTCGCGGTAAACGGTTCCGAGCCAGTCCGGGAACTCGTTGTTGTTGTGATCGCGGAGATAGTCAGAGCCCGCATAACACTCGCGGATTTCGCCGTCACCGCAGATGAAGGAAATGCAGGAAAGTTCGAGCCCGTCGTGGTCGTATGTGATCTTCACCGGTTTGCCGACATCCGCGTCGGCGACACCGTCCAGATGCAGGACGCGCTCGGTGTAGCTGTTACCGTTCATGATGCGGTAACCGGCACGAATCTTCATATTGCCGTTGTACTGAAACCCGCTAAGGCGGTAGTAATCGCTTATCGAGCCACCGCGAAAAATATGTGCGTTGTTGAGGATGACGCCGATCTTGCTATCGCCGGGGAGCGACTGCACCATGACCGACCACATCGTGTCGTACTTCTCGTTGTTCTGCTCCCCCTCGATTGCGAGGAATATCTCTTTGCCGACAGGCGGCGTGGTGTGTCCGTCATTGAGAACGACTTCGATCTGTGAATTGGTCGGGTTGCGCCATTCAGTGCGATTGTTGCTGATGCGGCTGGCCATCGCGATTTGGTCGCCGTTCATGACATCGACCGCGGATGTGAATGCCGGAGAAACTGGTGCCGCGTTCAAATCCCATGCGGCGGCATTTCCGGCAAGTTCGAGAATGATCGGGAGCGGGTCAAACCCGTTGCCGTCATCGTTCCCGCTCATTTCGCCCTGAATCGAGTTGTAGGGGCGTGTCACGTTGTCGTTGTTGTTCTGATTGAAGATGGAACCGACCGCACCTTCCTCCGAACTGCTCGCGCCACAAATGAGAACGCCGGAGCCGTCCATGCCGCTGCCCGGCAATGCGACGAGGTCGCCCTTTGGACAGAGCGAACGGATTGAATCCGTCACAACCTCCATCGCGTGGATGGTCGTCGTTCCGAACGTCAGCGGCTGGCCGAACATTTTCACAGCCGATGGAGAATTGGGAATTCGGACGCTTGCCATGATGGGCTTTGCAAATTTGAGTTGCATCGTGAGCGGCAGAATGGACGCGAGGAATGTCCGAGCGCCGGACTCCACACCCGTGAACTTCCAGAAGCCTGGGATGGAGAAAAATACATTGTTGTCCTCGTTCGAGAACCAGAAAGCGTCCACGACAGCCCCGGACTCCGCGTCGAACTCCGCGATGACGACGTTGCCGGGAATGCTGTCGTTCGAAACAATGCACGCGAAGAAGTAGCTGTCACCTGTTCCCGCAACATTCGGCGCTATGCATCCGAGTGGAATCACGGCGATGAGTTCGCCGACGTTCGAGCGGAATGTGGACGTGAAGTGAAGATCGACGCCGGTGTCTACGAACGACCCCGTCGCCGGATCAAAATGCAGAATTTTAGGAATGACGCTGTCCGGCGGACCCTGCGAGAACATTTCAAGCGGCAGTTCGTAGGCCGGGGCAATGAGTGATTCAACCGAGGGATCGTAATGCGAAAGGAGTGTCGGGATTACGAAAAGCGTCCCCGTCCTTCCGGTCGGGTTGAGCAGTTCATCCAACCCCGAAGTGTTGCGGTCGTACATCTTCGTCACGCGGAGCGCGCCCTCGGTGTCGCCCGCGGGATCACCTTGTGTGAGAACGAGGATGGCGGGCTGTTCGGGATTGATGGACAGAATGTCCACGCGCGCCCTGGTTGTGCCGTTTGCGGGAACTGTGACCGTCCCGCCGTCGAGAATGGTGTTTGTCTGGCCGACGACCGCTTCGATGCCGGAAAGCGTGACCTGCCTTTCGTTCACCGACGCGGTTCCGGGCGACACGGTGCGCTTGTCGAAATATCTCGGCCTCGCGCCGAGGTCTTCGAGCGCCTTGTCGATGATCCGAAATGCGCGGTTCACGTCCGCGTCCCAGTTCTTGTCGCCCCTTGCGGGCATA
>MWCD01000015.1 GCA_002069885.1 bacterium ADurb.Bin236
TGCGCCGCCGGCGGTTCCGCTCCCGGCGCGCGGCTCTCAGCCGCCTCCGCGAAATTCGCCGCCGCAATCAACGCTATCGCCAGACAGCACGCCGCAATCCATCGTGCCGGTCCCATTTTTCCCACAGCGCGTTCTCTCATATTAAGGCCTTGTCAGACAGTTTTTTTACGCCCGCGCTCTTCGTTTCGCGCCGATTGCCCGAATATCCCCGCTAAATATAATCTCATATAATATACAACTATTGATTTTCAATCAATCTTTCGGGAAATAACTTGATTGCGGACATGGTTCAGATTAAGGGGCCGTCAATTTTCGTCAAAATTCTTCAAGCCTTTTTTTCGGGTCGACCAACTGGACTATTCTCACTCCGAGTTTTTCGCCAACCGCTACTATTTCGCCCATTGCAACGTTCTTTTCATTCACAAAAATCTTCACCGGCTTCCTGTTTGAAGAATCCAGTCCCACAACCGAGCCGGGAGTTATGTCGAGCAACTTGCCTCCGGTCACCCTCGCTCTTCCGAGTTCCACCGTCACTGTCACCGGGATGTCCAGAAGGAGCTCCAGATTTCTTTCTGTTTTATTTGCGGGAGCTTTGGCTTTTTGAGCGGCGGCGGGCGTCTTTTTCTTGACTATTCTTGAAGCGTCGGTCTTGGCGGGAACGTTTGCAGCCGGAGGTTCGAACGCTTGGATTTTCTTTTTTGCCGCAGGAGTCGCAGCAAGCGGTTTTGCCGCCGCGCGTCCGGCCGCCGGAGCCGAGGCTCCATCCGCGAACAACGCGTCTATGAACTGCTCCGGAAAAACCAGACGGATGAAAAATTCCGCGCCGTCCATCGACGCGGAAACCGATGCTGAAAAATATCTTGAGATTCCCGTAAGCGCGGGCAGACTCCGGAGGTGTCCGCCTATTGTGTTAAGCGCCGCGGCGGGAGTTCCTGTTTTAAAAGGTTTTCCCAACAGGCCGGACGCGCTTTCCGCCGAGGCCGACCACGCTTGTTCCACAAGTTCGGACACTGCTCCCTTGTGAATATCCGAAAATTCGCCGGGCGGAACCGAAGCTCCCGGATTTATTATTCTTTCCGGAATCAAAGCGCCTTGCGGCAGTTGGATAAAAAGGACGGACAAACCGGGAACGGGAGCTGTCGCAGGAACAGTGACGGCGACATAGCGGCCTGAGTCGAGCGCGGCGACTTCAGCAGCGTCGAGTCGCTCCGCGGATGGCTTGCTGTATGTCAACTCACAACCGGCTATGCCGCTTGCGGAGACGCGAAACCGATCAAGAAATACGCTTATGAAATCAGTGATTTTTTTAGATTCGCTCACGGGGCAACCACAGGGCGCGCGTCATTTTTCGGTTCCGGACGCCCGCTGTATTCAGATGTCTTCCCTGTCTTTCACCACGGCGGTCGTCTGCACAGCTATGCTCTTGCCCACTTGACCGGGGCGGCCTCTAAACTTAAGCTTGTTGCCCACATACACGTCGATGTCGTCGTCCGTTTTCGTCTGCAACTGCAACACATCGCCGACGTCGAGGCTGAGAAAATCTTTCAGGGTTATCTGCGTTTCGCCAAGCTCGGCCGTGACCAGCACGTTCGTCTTGAGAAGCCGTTTGGCAACTTTTATCGGGGTCTCCGGCGACACCGCCCGCCTGTATGTGGCGAACCACTGCTGTATGCTCAATTTCGGAAGAACCGTCTCAAGCATCACGTACGGCAGCGCGATATTCATCCTGCCGGTCTTTTCGCCTATCTCCACTTCGAGGTTGACCAGCACTATCATCTCGTTCGGCGGAGTTATCTGCACAAAGTACGGGTTGCTCTCTATGATTTCGAGCTTCGGGCTGAGGGTGATAACGTTGCTCCACGCGTCCTTGATGAAGTTGAGAGCGTCCATGATGACGCTTTCCATGATGTTAAGCTCAATGTCGGTCAGTTCGCGCGCTTCCTCTTCCTCTTCGCCGGAACCGCCCAGAAGCCTGTCCATGAGCGGGAAACCGATCTGCGGGCTGATGTCCATCACCGCGTTGCCTTCCATCGGGGGAAGACCGAAGATGCAAATCATAGACGGGTTGGAAACGGTGTTGATGAAGTCTTCGTAGGTTACTTCTTCGACGGAGACGACTTTGATGCGGGTGAGAGCGCGGATTTTCGCTGACAGCGTGCTTGAGAGCAGCCGGGCGAAAGTCTCGTGTATCATCTGAATGGTTCGAATCTGGTCTTTTGAGAACTTGGACGCCCTCGAGAAGTCGTATGACTGGACATTCTTTGCGGTGTCGGCGCGAATGATTGTGGATGTTTGAGCCGGGGCTGAAGCGCCGCCGCCCATGTCGCCGAGATCAAAATCGCCGAGGTCAAGGCCGAGGTCTCCGCCTCCGCCGCCTCCTGACGGTCCGCCGGTGTCGTCGCCAAGCTGGTTTATCAGATCATCAATTGCGCTTTGTGACAGAAAGTCGCCCAAATCAGTTTCCTCCGAGGTTCGTCCGCCGCGCCCCTACGCCGGGGCTTTTCTTTTTACTGCACTAGGAACGACGTGAAGTACAAATCCTTGACGAACCATATTTGGCGTTGCTGGAACATCTGTAGCAGCTCTCCGCGTATCGAGTCCATCCTGCGGGAGAAATCCTGCGGCTCGTCGTCGAAACCTATCGCCGCCAGATCGTCGTTCGGAGCGACATTTGAAGCTCCGCCCGCCGCCGGGAACAGGTCGCCTTTGGTCAGCCGGGACAGATATTCGTTGCAAACGTAAACAACCATGTCCTTCTTCGCTTCAAACTCGGCCATCAGCGCGGCTCCGTTCTTTGCGGCTTCCTTCGGGTCCGTGGCTAGGCAAACGGTTATCCCTACGCTCATATACGACTGGCCGTCGGCCATGTTGATTATCAGCGGTTTTTCCATCGAGGCGAGCTGAGCGGTCAGGGAACAGTCTTCCATCTTCACGCTGCCGGCCGCTATCCTTCCGGTCTCGTTCTGCTGTCTGATCTTGCCTATCTGGGACGAGACTTCTTTGTTGATATTGCCCACGCTTCTTTGAATAAGCAGGACTGTTGCCGCCGTTCCGATAATCAAGAGAACGGCTATAATCGCGAGGTGAACGATTGAGAAACCACCGCCGGAACTTTTTTTCGACGGCGGAGCCGCCTCTGTCAAAATTTCCTCTTCTGCCATTTTCGCGCTTCCTCCTTGTTTTTCCTCTTTCAATATGAAAAAAACAGGTTTTCCGTTCTATTGAGGCTTTATCGCAAGTCCCTCGTATATACTGCGGCGATATTCTATCACCTTCCTCACAACTTCGTCAACTTTGTCTTTTACAACTAGCTTTCTTCCCGTCGTCATCGTTATCATCGTGTCGGGCGTGGCCTCTATGTACTCTATCAAATCCGAATTTAGCACTATCGCTTGGTCATTCAGCTTTATTAATTCAATCATTTATCGGCCTCTGTTCCTCTACGATATATTTGTTATTATCATACGCTATATCATTGAGCGCAATAGAGTATTCAAACTTTTATTGGTTCCTTTATATTGTAAAAGGAATTCCGCCAACGGCAATCCCTCGATATTGTCCGAATACATAATTCCGCCTTCGGTCGAATTGTAAAGCTTCAACCTGCCGGATTTCACGTCCGGGTCCGCGTCAGCAAACTTAATCAGCCATTCGAACGCCGCCAGAAATCCGGGTATTGAGTATAGTTTCTCGCCGTTTTTTCCTTCTGACTCCATAAGTTTGCCTGAATTTTTCAATTCTTCTGACGGTTCAGTCATAGACAGGTCGTTTCCTATGAAGGTTATAGGCGCGCATCCTGCGATTTTCGCGGCGAGCATAGCCATATTTCCAACGACAACGCCTCCGGGTATCGCCGAAATCCGCCTTTCGGTCATATTTATGGCCGCGCTCTCATATCCCTTGTCAACATCGTCCGTCACATTGTAAAAAACTTTCTTCCTCCAATTTAGGCGCAACATCGCGGGAGAGGAATAAGTTGGAGCAATAAGGGTGATTTTTGAGACATCGATATCGTCAAAAAAAGCGGCTGTTTCATCCGACGCGTCCGCCACAACCGCTATCTGCGGAGACACTCCCGCCGCCGTCATCCTTTTCATAGCTCTATCGCAGCAGAAAATCGGATACTTCATCTGAACGTCTTTGAGCAGTCCCGCGTTTTTTTCCAAGCTCGGCCCCGCGCCCGCCACGATTCCGGGGATACCCGCAAAAACCCCTCTGAGCCGGGAAATGTCCCTGCCCTTTTTTATCTCGGCAAGATTCGCGCGGATGTTTTGAAGCCACTGCGCGTGTTGCGACCTCGTGTCGTGCGCGGCCAGCGTCTTTTCAATCGCGTCGTCCTGCCGTGTATTATTTCCCCTGTCGTCCATATTGCTGAACCTGCTCTCTCTTGTGGGAAAATTATAGCGGAAATAAAATCCCCCGCATCTTTTGTTGATTATAGCAAGGCATAATTGAGTCCGGATTCATCGATAGCCTTACGAACCGAGACGATTTTTATAGCGGCGAACTGCTTCGTTTCCGCCGCTTTTTTTTTGTTCAGTAGGGGCGCGGTTTCCGCGCCCAATAACTACGATAATTTGGGGCGGGGCAACCCCGCCCCTACTTCAAAAATGCGCCTGCGCCTCGTATTTCATCCTCTCTGAACAATCGCTCCCAAATCCTAATGAAGGATTTGCGACCTCTGAAAAACTTTCCGGGTGTTTTTCACGAATGAAAATAATGCCGGTTTTGCCTAGAACGAAGTTCAGCAAAACCGGCTTATTGAGAGTTTTTTCGGAAGGGGCGCGGGGAAACCTGTTTTTTGCAAAAAAATGGTTTCCCCGCAAACTCTGGAACATCTCATTTAAGCATCAGCACATACGAATTCTAGGCATAAAAAAAACCGGCTCCCGGAAATGAGGGCCGGTTTGGATTTCTTAGTTTCCGTCTGAGGTCGGCGGATTAACGTTTAATGTTCAGCACCTCGACGAGCATTTCGTCGGAGGTGGTGATGATGCGAGAGTTCGCTTGGAATCCGCGCTCGGTGATAATCATGTTGGTGAACTCGTTGACGATGTCCACGTTGGACTGTTCCAGCGTGCCGCCGACGATCTCGCCCGCTCCGGCGACATAGGCCGGGACGATGTGCGCCGAGCCGGTGTTGGCCGAAATCGAGAATTCGTTGTCGCCCAACTTGGTGAGGCCTTCTTCGTTGGCGAACATCGCGAGGGCTATCTGGGCGATGGGCTTAACCACGTTGTTGCTGTATTTGCCCTGAATGACGCCCGATTTGTCCACGCCGAAAGTTTCGAGCACGCCCATCTCCCACCCGTTCTGCATGTAGGCGCGGGTGGTGAACTGTGAGGCGTACTGTGTGACGCCATCGATAGGGCTGTCAAAGCCGTCGAACACGGCCTCTATCGAGAGGGCTGCCACAGCGCGGCTGCTCGCTCCGTTGGCTCCCACCGGAGACGGGTCAAACATTATCGGCCCTGTGTTGCCGCTGAGACGGGTCATGTTGATCAAGCCGTTGTTGTCGAACACCAGTTCGCCGCTGAGCTTCGCTGTGGAGGAAATCCCGTCCACGGCGTCCATGCTGTCAAACGAGAACACGTCGTCGTAGGGCAGTTCCGCTCTCCAGTACCAGCGATTCTGATAGCTGGTAAGCTCAGTGAGGTCGTAGTTGGAGCCGACGTGAGTGAAAATGAACTGAAGGGTGTGGGCGTCGCCGAGGGAGTCATAAACGTCGATGGACGTCCTGTAGGTCTCTGCCGAGTTGAAGAGCTTAGTGACCTTGGAGGTGGGCTGTGCGGAAGTCGCCTGATCGTTGATGGCCTGTCCGTTGACGGAAGAGAACATATTGTTGAACTCGGTTCGGGCATTGCCCGCGCCGCCCGCGCTGACTTCCTGCCATTCCTGAGCGAAATCCGCCCAGCGGCTGTTCATGATTTCTGCGGGAGGCGTAAGGCTTCTCTGTTCTGTGGTGTAGTCAGCGGTCAAGCTGATGGTTCCAGTGAAATCCGCTCCGCCCGCACCGAATACCGCGCTCGCCGTTGCGCCGCTCCAAATCAGGGAGATGTTGCCTGTGGCAGCGTCGATGGTGTAATCAACATTCTCGGTGAGAAGCAGATTCGGAGCTCCGGTCACGCCGTTGGTCTGTGTGCGGTAGCTGAAAGTGATTGGCGCCGCCGCAGCCGGCTGAACGCTGTCGATGTTGTTGAAGTACACTCTCGGAACGCCAGTGGCGCTTGTGGAGATATGATACTCGTTGGCGGCTCCGGTGAAGGAAGACACGTTCCGCCATGTCGTTCCGTTGACCGTGAGTTCCTCGGTGTCGGCTATCATGCCGAGCGTTCCGCCGTTCGTATATCCCGTCCAGTCGTTTATGTCGATGTAGTTGAATCCTGTGCCGGCATCAAGCAGCATATCTGCGCCTGTCGCGGTAAGGAAAGACCTTACGACTTGGCCGTAAATCTGAGCAGAGCCGTTGACATCGCCGTAGTCGAGAGTGAGGTTGTTCGTCTGGTAGTCGAAGTTGCCGACATGCTCGCGGGTCATGGCGTTGCCGAGTCCGCCCTGAGTGATGCCGAGGCGGGTTCCGGTCAGCGTCGGGTATGTGGAATCCTGAAGCATGAACGCCTGCCTTATTCCTGAACCCGACACCGCGTTGATATTAACGGTGATGCTGTTGAAGTTGCCGGTTCCATCCACTCCGTTGTTGTAGATGTAAAACTTAGCCTCGTCGGAATTGTATTTGACTGTGGCGTTAAGAGTGCCGTTGATGTCCGCGGCGTTGAGAGCGTTCTGAATCGCGGTCTCAAGGTTGCCGATGGTGGTATCGTTCGTCACTTGGAAATAAAGATATTTATCGGCGTTGTAAGGCATTGTGCTCTCGGCGCTCGACTGGACATCCCACGACAGTGTTTCGCCGGTGAGGTCTTCAGTGGAATAAATCACGCCTGAGCCTTCGTCGATTGTGTAAAGGTTGCTGCCCGCGCCGAGAGCGGCGAGTTGCTGCGGGCTCATAAACACGCGGGTCAAACCGCCTGTTAGAGCGATATTCGTCATCGGCAGTTCCGTCGGATCGGCAAGACCGCTGTACTGCTGAACTGTGCCGACGCCGGAGTATGTGATGGTTGTGCCGCTCGTCAGGATGTTCTCGCTCACGCCAAGAGTCTGCTGGTTCTGGTAAAGCGTGTTGACGTTGATTTCAATCCAGTCGCCTTCCCTTATTCCGAGGTGGGTTGGCGAATACTGGTTGGTGTAGCTCTCATAGAGATCTACGAGCAGGTCGTTCTTTGTTGCCCAGCCTTCCTTGGGGTCTACGCCGTCCGCGATGAGCGAACGGGACGTCTCGTCCAAGTTGCAGGCGAGAGCGACTTGAGTGGTGGCGGCGGCTTCGAGTTTCTCGCCGTAAACAAACGAGATGTTCTCAACCGGGCGCTGAGTGTCGATGGAGAAGTTGTGGTCTTCGTCCACTAGCACGCGCGACCAGCCCTGAACGTACAAGCCGTTCGCGTTCACGAGGCTGCCTTCCTTGTCTAGGCCGAAGGAGCCGTCGCGGGTGTAAACGGTGCTGCCGGAGCCGTCCTGAAGAACGAACCAGCCGTTGCCGTTGACGGCGACGTCGGTGAGACGTCCGGTGGTTTCGAGCTGCCCTTGGGTCATGATGTTGGTGACGGCGGCGGTAGTGACGCCGAGACCGACCTGAAGGGGGTTCGTGCCGCCGCGCCCGTTGCGGGGCGAGGAAGCGGATGAGTATGTGCGGCTCAGCAGGTCGGCGAAAGTCGCGCGTCCCATTTTGAAGCCGTAAGTGTTAACATTGGCGATGTTGTTGCCAATCACGTCCATGCGGGTCTGGTGGTTTTTCAGGCCAAGCACACCCGTGTAAAACGATGAGTTCATGTGATCCTCCCGTAAGAATTGCCGAAGAGCCGCGCGGGGCGAGCCTTCGCCTCGCGGCCGAACCTCCGGAGCTATGCGCGGAGGCCGGGAGTCCTTTTCGCGTCGGGAGCTTGTTTAGTCGAGTTGAGCGGGTTTGTCACCTTGGAGAGAACAAACCGCTTAGCGCTCCCTGTTCGCGCGCCGGACTGCCATTCGGTTGTTTCGCCGCCTCAGTCATTCGGCGGCATTTCATGGGGGGCTTCCTCGGAGAGGTCCGGCCCCTTGTTGCCGATCGACTACGCGAGAACCGCGCTGTCGATGTTGGTTATCACGTTCTCCTTCATGTTTTCCATATCGATCGCCGTAATGACGGTGCGATTGGACACGCTGACCACGAAGGCCATGCCGTTAAGGAGAACGAGCGATTCCCTAGCGCCCTTGCTTCCGGCGCGGTCGACGGCCTTTGCCAGACGCTCCATGTCGGCGGCGTCAAGCTCTATTCCGCGTTGTTCAAGGCGTTTCGTCGCGTGCCCCGAAAACTCCACCGCTCCGGTCTTCTGTTCCAATATCCGCTGGAATTCAGTCTTGACGTCCGACTGACGGCTTGTCTGCGGAGCGGATATCGGAAGCCCGATCTGCTCAACCTGCTGCGGCCTGATTGTCTGAGGCCCGTAAATCTTGGAAACCACTTAGTTCACCTCCTTCTTTGAAAAATCCAATCGCCTTATTCTGTCGGCTTCGATATGGCGAACACGGTGGAGACATCAACGAGTTGTGTCCCGACGATGAGTCTCGGTTCGCCGTCTATGACTTCCACGGCTTCAACGAGGCCTTCGCTTGTCGTCCCGTCCGTGTTGTACCATCCGACCTGCTGGCCTATGAACGCGCTCGCCTGCGCCAACGTCTGCATGACAAGCATCTTCTCAAAGCTCTCGTTCAGATTCATCATCTGTTCGAGAGAGTTGAACTGGGCCAGTTGCGCCACGAAATCTTCGTTCTTCATCGGGTCCAGCGGGTCCTGATACTTCATCTGGGTTACGAGAAGCTGCAGGAACGCGTCTTTGCCGAGTTCGTTCGAAGCTGTTTTAGACTGCGCCAATTGGTCTGATGAAAACTGCTCGATTAGTTCTACTAGACTCATGATGTCCTCCTTTCTTCGTTGTTCGCTTCAGGCTAGGTAGCTAATGCTTGCTTGTCCGGCGGCCAAGCGGCCTGCTAGGCCATACGTGCCGGTCGTTTCCGAGTCGAAATCGAGGGTAGCCGCGTAACTACTGTCGGTCATCTCCATCGCCGCGGTTCCATAGTCCGCTTGATAGGAGCCGCCCGGGGCTTCTTCGCGCGCATTCTGCGGTTGGCCTTGGTTTCCGGCGCTCACTTCGACCTCGAACTTGCCCACTTTGACGCCCATCTCTTCCAGCGCCTGTTTAAGCTGTCCGAGGTTGTTCTCGATGATCGCCTTGACCTCGTTGCTCTGGGCCGTGAACTTGGCCGTCACAACGTCCTGTTCAACCTTCACTTTGAGATAAAGGTCTCCCAGTTCGGCGGGCCGCAGCGCGATACGGATTTCTCCGTTCGCTCCGTTCAGGGCGGTGTATGACATCCTGCCCATTACCTGCGACATCACACTTTCCTGAAGCCGCTGTCCGCTTTGGGTCGCCGCCGCTGTCTCCGCTTTTGAAATCAGAATCTCTTGAATAGGATTCTGAATCCGTTCGCGTCCCAAGAACGGGATCCGCGAAGCGTCGTCCGCCGCGTTCGCCGCCGCCTTGCCCGAGCTTTCGCTCAGCAGGCTCTCTGCCCATTCCCGCGGGTTTCGTCCGGCGCCTTCGGAGAACTCTTCCAGCAGGCTCTTGAGAATCGTCGCCGATTCCAGTTTGCCGGCCAGCATCTTCTCCAAATCGAGCTGCGACTGCTGGTCTCCGAACAGGAGTTTCTGCAGACGTTCGTAAATCTGCACTCTGTCGGAGCCGACCGAGGCAAGCTCTTTCGCCAGCGCTTCCGCGTCCAAAGACTTCAGACTGACGTCCGAAGGCGGGTACAGAGGTTCGGCGGTGAAAATCTTGACTCCGTTCTCGCCTGAACCCTGAGCGGGTTTGAGCGTGAAGGCCGCTTTCGCCTTTTCGGAGTCCGCCGCAGTCAGGCGGTCGGTTTCGGCGACAACCTTTTCCTCTTTCATCCGGACTTCGCCGTCCTGCTTGCCGGCCTTCAATTCAGGCAGTTTCGCCAGAATGCTCGACAGTTCATCGTCGAGCGCCGGTTTCGCCTTTTCAGCCGCCGAAATATCCAACGGTATCGTCAGAGCTATTTCGGAGTCCTTCAGAGCCGGGTCGGTCATGTCGACCAGTTGAGCGCTTCTCATGCTGTCGGCGCTCAAAGTCAACTTCAGTTCGACAGTCTTCGAAGCGTCCGACGCGTCCGTCAGCTTCAGCGCGATTTTCATCGAGCTTTCCGGCACTTCCGATTCGGCGTCCGCTTTCATCAGTTCAGACAGAGGAATCATGATTCCTCTGTCTTCGCCGAGCTTGACCAGAAGGTTCACGCCTTCCAAGTCTTCCGCAGCGATCGCTTCGCGTCCGGCTAGCAGCAAATCAATGATTTCTCCAAGCTTGCCTTCGCCGTCAAGGTTCAGTTCGAGCGCGAGGGCGTTTTCCGCCTGTTCGGGCTGCTGCTGCGCCGCTGCCGCCATGAGCGCTAGGAGTCTGATAAGAAGCTCCAGCGTCTGTTCGTCCGCCGCGCCTTCGCCTTCTTCGAGTTCCTGTCTCAGCCTCTCAACCAGAGCTTCAAGCTTTCTGTTGGCGTCCGCCTGTTGTCGAGTGATTTCCGCCGCGTCGTTCGCAGTGGAATTCGACTGTTCAGGCTTCGCGGCTTTGTCCGCGTCCGTTCCGCTCGTTTTCTGAGCTTCGCGCGCGATTCCGGCTTCCGCCTTTGAAGACTGCTTTCGAGTCGCTTGATCCAAGACGCTTCGGAACTTGCCCGACTGCGAATTCTCTTCGACCCTTTGAGGAAATGGCTCCGGGGATTTCACAGCGCTTCCACCTGAAATCAACCCAAGAAACAAATCCGTCGCTTGCATCTACCATCACCTCCTTTCTATTAAGTTGTAAGGTTTATCACCCCCAAAGAAATTATCATTGTCATACGCGCCGTCGGGCGCGGGTTTCAGCCTCTTGCTCTCGCCAGCATTCTGGCAAGCTGCGCGGATTTCACGGGATCGAACGCGGCGAGTATGTCCGCCACTGTCTTGTCCTTCATTGCCGCGAGTATCCCAACTTTTTCATCGTCGTTCAAATTGTTAAGAATATCGACAGTTGTGTCCGCCGGAAGGTTTTCAAATATTTTTGCGATAAGCCTGTAGTTCTGGGAGCCGACCGGAGAGACAAGCTCCGGTATGCCTGCTCCGGGAAGCGCCTGAGGAGCAGTCGCCGCGATCGCCTGCGAAGCCACCGGAGCTGCCGCGGGCTGAACCTCGATGTCGATCTCGCCGTCTGACAGGCTCTTCATCCCGGCGGCCATCTTTTCCATGCCGACCTTCATTTCATCTATATCAGCGGCAACCCCGTTGATCTTCCTCGTCGCCTTCTGGAGGTTTTCTATCTGACGTTCGGCGCGCTCAAGTTTGGCGTAGAGCTGCTTGACGTCTATGGTCTGCTCCGGGGTCATGATTTCTTTCCAGCTTTCCCTGTGCAGAGGCCTAGTGAAGAAACTCAACACCGGCACATTCTTGGTTGACCTGTAAATAGCCTCTTCCGGCCCTCTTAAGGCTCCGGAAAGATGAAGCACGGCAATGAGCAGCAGAACCGACACTCCGGCAAGCCCCACCCAAAGCCACGTCGAGCCTCGGCCGGACGCCTCAGGCTGCGCGCGTTCTTCTGTTTTCACCGCTTTCTTCGCCATATCTAGCATCTCTCTTTCCTATTATTTCCGCTCTGTCTATTCGTCATCCGCCTGACAACATATTCAGTATGCGGCCGACGTAATCCTGTGTTTCCTTGTAAGGCGGAGTTCCGCCGTATGTCTCCACCGCTTTCGGCCCCGCGTTGTACGCCGAAATGGCTTTCTTTGTGTCCCCGTCGAACCGGTCCAGCATCTGCCTTAGGTATCTGGCTCCGCCGTCTATGTTCTGCGCCGGGTCGAATGGGTCAGACACATTGAGGTCCCTCGCCGTGCCGGGCATCAACTGCATCAGCCCCATCGCGCCCTTGCTCGACACCGCTCTGGGGTTGAAGTTCGACTCGGCCTTTATCACCGCTTTCAACAGGCTCTGGCTCAAATCGTACTTATCCGCCGCCTGAGATATCAGCGGATCGAAAGTCGACGCTCCGGGAACCGGCCGTGTAAACGTTCCGGGCGCGAACAACTCGTCCCCGCCCCGCTCTTTTATCGATTTCGCCGGAGCCGTCCCGGCGCTGTTTTCAAGTTCCTTCTGGAAAGCGGACCTGTCCACTTTCGGAAATATATTCGCGCCGAACTTTTGTTGAATATTTTCTATGCGCTCCATCATACTAACGATTCCCCAGCCTTCGGCCCGGTTGCTTATCCGTATGATGTTGTCGTTCATCGGCATCGTCTGCTGTCTCCCGCTCTTTACGCCATTCTGCTTGAAGCGGCGTCCATCCCTTTTTCAGACCTCATGTGCCTTACGGTCCCCATGTCGTCCAGCAACTTCTGGTCTTTCACGGCTTCGTCGTATGAATATCTCCCGTAAGCCGACTCTTTCGCTTTCACAAGGACTTCCTTGCTCCTCTTCGCCTCGACCAGAACCTGCTGCGCGGCGGCCATTTTCTTGCTCGTCTCGAACACCCTTTCCTGCTGTCTTGCTATCTGTTTCTCGATGACGAATATATATGTCTGAAAGAACGCCAGCTTCGTCACCGAAATATCCGTCTGCGCCGTCTCGTCCCTCATCGCCTCATGATACCTGTAGCGCATATCCTTGAGCATGTCCTCTCTCTTTTTCTCTTCGAGGTGCGCCCTTTGTTTTTCCGCAAGCTCCATCTTCTTCTGTTCTTCGATGAACTCGCGATATTTGAGAACCGGCTGAAGCCTGAATTTAAACATAATCAGCCGAATATTCCTTTCAGAGATCTCTTTGCGTCTTCATATTCGATTTTCTCGAACAACCCCTGCCTGATGTAGTCGTTCATGCGCTCAATTCGCGTGATTGCGTAGTCGATTTTCGGGTTGCTGTCCTTCACATAAGCGCCGATGTTGATAAGGTCTTCGGCATCTCTGTGGGTGGCCATTACCTCGACAAATCTGCGGGAGAGTTGCAGATGCTCCTCGGAGGTGACATCCGGCATAACGCGGCTTATGCTCTGCATGACGTCCACCGCAGGATAGATGTTGCGCGCGGCCAACGCTCTGGACAACACTATGTGTCCGTCCAGAATCGACCGCACAGTGTCCGCCACCGGCTCATTCATGTCGTCGGCTTCCACAAGCACGTTGTATAGGCCGGTGATTGAGCCTTTTCCGGACATCCCGCTGCGTTCGAGCAGTTTCGGCAGCATGGTGAACAGGGACGGCGGGTATCCGCGCGTTGCCGGCGGCTCGCCAGTGGCCAACCCGAGTTCCCTTTGCGCGTACGCGAATCTTGTTATTGAATCTATCATTAATAATACGTTCTTGCCCCTGTCCCTGAAATACTCCGCTATCGCGGTCGCCAAATACGCCCCTTTGATTCTCATCAGCGGGGATTGATCCGACGTCGCAACCACCACTACCGATCTGGAAAGCCCTTCTTCCCCAAGGTCTCTTTCGATGAACTCGCGAACTTCGCGTCCGCGCTCGCCGATAAGACCGATTACGTTCACGTCGGCCTTGGTGAACCGGGCAATCATTCCTATGACCGAGCTTTTTCCAACGCCGGAGCCTGAGAAAACGCCCATCCTCTGGCCTTTTCCCACTGTGAATAGTCCGTCAATCGCCCTTATCCCCAGCGGCATAGGCTCGGTTATCCTGCGTCTTTCGAGCGGCTTGGGCGGCGTCGCGTGAACCTGCACCGGGACCGCGTTGGGAATCCTTCCCAATCCGTCGATCGGGTTGCCAAGGCCGTCCACCACCCGCCCGATGCTGTCTTCCGACACCATGACAGAAAGAGGTTTGCCGGAAGCGTGAACCTCGCATCCGGGGCTGATTCCGTGCATGTCCGTGAACGGCATGAGCAGAAGCTTGTCGTCTCTGAAGCCGACCACCTCGCACGGGATGGGCGAGTTTCCATTCTGCGGGTAGATGACGCAATATTCGCCCATAGCCGCGCCGGGACCGCGCGATTCGATTATCACGCCGATCACGTCCGTCACCCGGCCTATCTGCCTGACCAGATTGAGATTGCCGATCAGCTCTTTGAAATCGCTGACCCTGCGGGACGGTTGGGCTGTCTTAATGTTCATATCTTAATATACCGGCTCGCGGGCGCTTACTCGTCTTCGCCCTCGACCGCCTTCAATACGGCTTCCTGAACTTCTCCGAATTGCCTGTCTATCTGCGCGTCCACGACCCCGCTCTCGGTCTGCACGATGCAACCGCCCGGCTCGACCTGCGGCGACGCCTTGAACTTTATCGACTCGTGATTCTGCACGACCGCGCGAATCTCGTCCGACGACCCCTTCAGAACCTCGATATCCAGCGGATTGACGTGGATAACGAACTGTTTTTTGAAGCTGACTTTCGACAGCGCGTTCTTCACCACCGCCAGCACTGTGGTCGGATCGGTCATTATCTCTTTGTGAAGCACTTTTTCGGCGACCGCGAGCGCCATCTTGACTATATCGTTCTGGGATTCCGCGAGTATCTCGGTGTGGTACATTTTAAGTTGGTCTATGACTTGGCTCATCATGCTGACGGCCCCGGCGGCTTCCTCGGATGCCGCGTTCTTGCCTTTGCCGTAACCGTCCTCATATCCTTTTTTAAAGCCGTCCTGTTCGCCGGAAGAATAACCGGAGGCGTAAGCCTGCTTCATGTTCTGGTCGGCGTCGGCAGCGGCCTGCGCGCGCGCCTGCTCTAGTTCGAGCGCGGCGTCCCGGCGCGCCCGTTCCGTCTCGTCAGAGGCTTCCCGTCGCATTCTGGCGGCTTCTTCGCGCGCTACCTGCGTTATCTCCGCAGCCTCGCGCTGGGCGGCCTCGAGCGCGGCTTTCGCTGCCCGCGAATGCTCGGCTTCGCGCTCTTGCGAGCCAGCCTCGCCTTCGTCCGGCTCCTCCGGCATGAACAACTCTTCCGGAAACTCCGAAAACGTCATCAGCCGGATTTTTCCGCCGTTGCTTCCCACTTCAGCTTGTTTGATTATGCGCATATCAGACTACCGTCCGTTTTTTTTAGAGCATCTCTCCGCCCTCGGACCTGTAGTCCGAGATTTCTCCGGATTCGATCATTCCTCTGATGGTGTTCACAATATGCTGCTGCGCCTCTTCTATTTCCCTGAGCCGCACCGGGCCTGCGAAATCCATGTCTTCCTTCAACATTTCCGCCGCCCTCTTCGACATATTTCCATACACCTTCTGTTGCACTTCGTCCTTCATGTTCTTCAGCGCGGTGGCAAGCTGCGCGCTCTCTACTTGTCTGAGCACCTGCTGCAAGTCCCTGTCGTTGATTTTCACGATGTCCTCGAACACGAACATCCTCTTCTTGATCTCTTCGGCCAACTCGGGGTCTTCTTCGGACAGCTTGTCCATAATCTCGGACTCCGTCTTCCTGCCCACTCTGTTGAGTATCTCGACCACGCCGCCGATTCCGCCCGCCTCCGTGTACTCCGGGGACAACACCATCGATAGCTTTTTCTCCAGAACCTTCTCAACTTCCTTTATTACTTCCGGGCTGGTCCTGTCCATAAGCGCGATGCGCTTGGTCACCGAAACCTGTAGCGCCGGGTCATTGAGAGCCTTCATGATGTATGAAGACTGCGCGGGCGACAGATAGGAAAGGACGAGCGCGATAGTCTGAGGATGCTCGTTGCGGATGAAGTTTAACAACTGGTTCGGATCGCTCTTGCGGGCGAATTCGAACGGCGCGACGTCCAAGAACGTGGAGAGCCTGTTGATTACGTCCATGGCTTTGCCCGTTCCCAGAGCGCGCTCGAGCACATCCCGCGCGTAATCTATGCCCCCGGCCAGTATGTACTCCTTGGCCATCGCCAGATTGTAGAATTCCTCAAGAACTCCCGCCTTTTCCTTAGGCGACAGCTTGTTGAGGCTGGCAATTTCCAGAGTCAGCCGCTCGATTTCGTTGTCGGACATGTGCTTAAAAATGTCCGCGGCTATCTCCGGGCCGAGCGCCACCATCATCATGGCGGCTTTTTTAATTCCGGTGTTCTTTTCGTCCTTTGCCATTTATGCGGCTCCCGTGAGTAGGTCCGGGACATCGATCCCGGCCCCTTTATGTCAGTCGGTGTCTTGGAACAGCCATGAGCGCACTATCAAAGCCGCGCCCTCAGGATCGTCATGTATCATCCGAAGCACTTCTTCCTTAATCTTCTCCCTCATCCTCTGCTCGTCCGACAGCTCAGGCGCGAGCAATTCCTCCACCGGCACAGGCTCTTCGAGAACTTCCTCCTCGAACTCCGGCTCCTGCGGCAACTCCTCGCGCACCACCCACGTCCTCATCGCCAGCAACGAGATCACCAGCGTCAGCAGTATCAGGAAGATTATCAGCCCCACCCGCGTCCAGTACTTCACCGTCTCCATCTTCTGGTTGAAGATGTACTCGTCCTTCGGCCCCGGCTCGCCCGGCATGAACCTTATCGGCACCACGCTCACTTTGTCCCCGCGCTGCTCGTTCAGGTTCGCCGCGCTGATGACGTTCTCCCTGATTTCCATAATTCTTCTTCTCGTCAGGTACGTCTCTTCCCCGTACTTTATTCCCTCGTCGTTCAGCATCACGGCGACCGACATCATCCGTATGTCGCCCTGATTCTTCTGCGTCTTGTCCAGTCGGCGCGATATCTCGTAGTTCCTTGTTTCTTCCGTCCTGTTGTACTCGGCGTTGCCCTCGGCCAACCCCTTGTATCCGGGAATGTTCGACGTCGTCCCCGGCACTCCGATTTCAGGAACGGTTCCCGTGCCGAGATATTTCTCGTCGATCAGTTGTTCGCTTCGGACTATCCCGCTGTCGCCCACCACCGGAGTATAAATTTCATCCTCTATCTCGTGGGAATCGTAATCAAGTTCGATCGACACCACGACCACCGTGTTGTCCTCGCCAAAAACCTTCGAAAGAGCCGCATAGACTTTCTTCTGGTAGATGTCTTCGAGAAGCGCCTTGTGCCTCAACTGAAGCTCGGTCAGCTTCATCTTTTCCTGCATTTTTTTCTTTTCGTCGAACTCGGAAAGGATATTTCCCTGAGAATCGACCACAATGACGTTTTTCGGGTCAAGCCCCTCGACAGAGGATGAAACCAACCGGACGATGCCGCTTACCTGATCCTCCGAAAGAGTCTTCCCTTTCACAAGCTGGACGGCGACCGAGGCCGTAGATTCTTCCGTATCAACCACGAACAGGCTCGGCTCCGGCTGAACCACCATCACCCTCGCCTGCTCGACGGCTTCGAGGCTCATTATCGTCCTTGATATCTCGCCCTCTATCGCCCTCTTGAGGTTGACTTTCTGCGTGAAATCCGTCACTCCCAGCCGGGTGGCGTCGAACAGTTCGTAGCCTACCGTGCTCTTGGCCGGAAGCCCCTTGGCCGCAAGCTCGTTCCTCAGTTCGTAGACCATTTTCTTGTCCACCAACACTGCTTTGCCGCTCTGCTCGATCGTGTACGGAGTTTTTGTCTTCTTCAACTCCTGCACTATCGCGCTGGCGTCTTCCGGTTCGAGGTTCGTGAAAAGAGGCTCGAAGCCTTTCTGTCCGCCCCTGATCAAGGCAAACATCAACACAGCGACAGCAAGAAGAGCCGCCGCTCCGGCCGCTCCCGCCGCTATCATCCGCTGCCTTTTGTTCGTCCGGGTCCAGAACTCGACCGCGCTGTCCTTCAGTTTCAAAAAACGCTCTTTCATTCGGCGCGCTCCCGTGTGTCAGTTTATACGGCGGTTCTCATCAGCGTGTTGAACGCCTCGACCGCCCTGTCTCTTATCTCCAGCGTCAAGCTCATCGCTATGCTAGCCTTCTCAATCGCTATCATCACCTGATGGATATCTTCGACTTCGCCCAGCGCGAGTTTAAACGCCATCTCGTCGGCGTGCGTCATCATGTCGTTCGTCGTTCCGACCGCCCTCTGCAACATCTGCGCGAACGTCTCGTCCGTTTTCGCGGGCGTGTCCGTCTCGAACGGAAACGGGGAACTCGGCCTTACCGGCCCGATCGACTGTACCGGGTCTATCGTAGTCATGTTCTAATCCTCGTTTTCCTCTAGTCGCCGCGCGGCTTGCGCGCGGCCCTTATGCCGCCCTGTTTCAGGCGTTGCCTATCGATATCGCTTTCATCGCCATCGCTTTGGCGGAATTTATCGCCGTCACGTTCGCCTCGTACGCTCTTGACGCGGATATCATGTCCACCATTTCCTTGATGACGTCCACATTCGGATACGCCACATAGCCTTCGTTGTTCGCGTCCGGATGCCCCGGCTCATATCTGAGCCTCGGCGGCGCGGGATCCTTCATCAGTTCCAGCACCTTCACTCCCTCGCCGGGATTCTGCATCTCGGTTTTAATCTTCATCGGAAGAAAGGGGAACTTCCTGAAAGTCATGTCAGTCTTGGACGCGAACACCACCAGTTGCCTCTTGAACGGGCCGCCTTCGGGCGTGCGCGTCGTGTCCACATTCGCTATGTTCCCAGCGATGACGTCCATCCTCAATCTCTGCGCCGTCAGCCCCGATGCGCTCGCGTCTATTGATGTGAACATTCCGTTGTTCGTCATGGCCTTTTCAACCTTTCTTCATCATCTGCCGGAGATAGCTTTCTTTATCCCGGCCGTCTTTCTGTCCATCGCCTCGACAACAGCGTTGAAAAGCAATTGATTCTTCGCCAACTCCGCCATCTCGACATCGATGTCCACGTTGTTGTCGTCCGCCCTGCTGAAGGTGTCGTTCTGCCTCCAGATCGTCGGCTTCACCGAATCTATGCTTGTCGGAGGATTGATGGGGATATGTCTGCCGTCCGTCCTGAAACCGGCCAGCCTGCTCGGAGTTCTTTCTATCGCCGCTTTGAACGCGTCCTCGAAATTGACTTCCGATCTTTTGAAGTGCGGAGTGTCAACATTCGCTATGTTGTTCGAGATTACTTTCTGCCTGACGGACGCGGTGTCGAGAGCTTTCGTCATCGCCACCATCGGCATACTTTTAAACAATTTATCAAGCACGCTCCGCCTCCGACAATATCAAAAATATAGCTTCGCTCCTAAAATCTTACTTAATCTATATTAAATATAGAATACTGTCAACATAAAATTCACATAAAAAGGGATGTGATTTTAAACACAACGGCTACCGCCTTATCCTTTCTTGTCGAAAAATTGCGGCGTCTCGTCTGTGGGTTTTTTCACGAATTTGTTGAAGATGTTCTGCGATTTTCTTACCAGTTCCAACGAATCCTTGCTTGCTTTCATGTCCTTTTGTATAGCATCCATCATCAATCCCTGCACAACCGCCAACTCCTCCACAAGCGTTATAAGCGTTGGAAAAAGCTCCAGCGCCGCCCTTTTTTCGGCTTCTGACACCTTGCCGGACGGCTTGCCGTCAATGAAAGGAATTTGTGAAAAAATCGCCTTTACCCGATCAAATTCATCAACAAATTCTATTACATTTGCGGCGAAATCCGTTCCCGCCGCCCCGCTCTCGATTTTTTTCAGAGCCGGCAATGCCTTCGCCTGAAGAAGCTCCGCCGCGTGGATGCATTCCTCCAGCGACTTCACCAAGGTTGTGTTTTCTTGTCTAGCCATTTTGGTCAATTCAACGGACAAATTATATACTAACAAAACGGCGAATAAAATAGTTTTTCAAAAGATGAAAAAAGGCGGATTATTGAGTTTGCTTCAGATATTCGCCTTTGACGTTAGGCATGGAGGCTGGCTGGGACTTCACAACCCCTCTGGCGGGAACGGCGCGGTTTTCGCTCAGATGGTCATCCATCTCATGCGTCAGACCTTCCTCTCGCAATTCCCACTGTTCTAGAAATTCGCGCAACAACTCTGCTTGTCCGGCAGGCGCTTTGCCGGATTTCGGCTCAACAAGAACATTTCCGGCGGCAGTGTAAAATATCTCGTCGGGAGCGCGCGTCGCAACCGCCGGCGCTCCGCGCCCCTTATGCGCGACCATCTGCGGAGACAGTTCGAGGGCAGCCAGCATCGCGCCGCGCCCGCCTAGCTGCTTTTCGATTCCGTTGTACAAGCCTCTCGCCGCGTTCTCCCTAAAAATATCGTCCTTCAATAACTCGAAATCGCTGTGGTGCGTCATGAAGCCCAGTTCGGCAATAATCGCTTTAGCTTTTGTATTTCTCAATACGGCGAGTTTCTTTCTCTCAACCGTTCCAAGTCCGCCGCAGCCTAGCGCGTTCTCCATTTCGTCGTAAACAGCCTTCGCAAAATCCTTAGTCGTGTCCGAATAATAAAGAGCCATCGCCCCTCTAACATGCTGCTTCTTTTCGTGATTGGGCAGAGCGTTTGCGTGAACGCTCAGAAACAATTCCGCTCCCGCTCTGTTCGATATCGCCGACCTCTCTTCCAGAGGGATGAAAATGTCGGTTTCGCGCGTCATCACGATTTTTGCGCCCGCTGCCGACAATATTTCCTTCAGTCTCATTGAAATGTCCAGAACTATGTCCTTTTCGTCCACGCCGTCGTACTGCGCGCCGGGGTCCTTTCCGCCGTGTCCGGGGTCGATTGTCACCACTCTGCCGTATACGGACGGCTGCATCACCCTGAGAATCAGCGCGTGGCCGCTCTTTTCTTTTTCTATCTTCACTTCGGCGGGCAGCAAGGTGTCTATAACCACGCGAGCCGCGTCCGTCACCGCGTCCTTGCGCGAGATTCTCACCGCCTTAACAATCCCCTCGCCTACGATTTTCTCGACCGGCCCTGATGCCGGCGCGTAACCGGGGAAATCAAATACATGCTTCGGCGGGTTGTCCGTCGACCATCTGGTGTGCGTGGCGTCTCTATTGAAATCGAATCTTAATTCGACACTGTCCTTGAGATTCTTTACGCTCATTTCGGGGAAAGGAATTCCGCTGCCGGCGGAAGGCTCCTTTACGGTCGCCTTGCCGGTTGCGCTGTCCGTGGCGATATCTAGTTTCACGTAATGCTTGAGATCGAAAACGACTCTCGCGATTTCGGGGTCCCTGCTGTTCTGCGCGATTCTTATGGTTTTTATATGTTCGGAATTCACATCTATGGTTTCGTTTAATTTTTCAAAGAAAGCTCCCTGCGCGTCGAGCACGAGGCGATCAGGATTCGACAGGTAGAACGCCTTGAACACGATGGGGCCGGAAAAAGAAAACTCCGCCGCCGCTCCTGATTGATTTTTCGTCAATGAAACTACGGGGCCGGACACGCTCGAAGCGTATACTCGGGAAGTTAGCGCGAGCGCTGAGAGAACCGCTATCAGCGCGGCTCGTTGGAACAGCCGTGTGGCGCTCGTTTTCATATTCGTCGCTCAGGGGGAGCGTGGGGTGTATGGAGGCGGCGGGAATTGAACCCGCGTCCGAAGAATCCAACCGGCCCGCGTCTACATGCTTAGTCCACTATTTGATCTCGGACCGCCAACCCCCTGTGGACCGGGTTTCGGCGTTCCACGTCCCGGAGTTTCTTTCGCGCCCTTACCGGGTATCGGAGCGCGGCATCCGATCGAGCGTCACCCGACCCGTACCTGACCGGCAAAAGTCCGGCGGATGTCGCGGAATTAAGCCGCGAGAGCTAGTTCGTTGTTTGCACTTAACTTGTGTTCCCGCCGTTTTTCGAGACTGCGGGGATCTCGGCATGCTGCAGATCGACTGTAAAAACCCCGTCGAGCCCTTACGCCCCCCTTTCTTTTTCTTCATTCCCCCTGAGCGAATGCTATTGCGAGCGAGTCCGCATTTTTACTTCGCGTCTCGCTTCTTTGTCCAACTCTCTTTTAATAATATCATCCTTTTTGTCATATTTTTTCTTGCTTTTCGCAAGTCCTATCTCAAGTTTAGCCCGATTTCCCTTAATATACATGTATAATGGCAAAATTGTCAGCCCTTTTCTCTGCACTCTCCCTACTATCGAATCAATTTCTCTCCTGTGCAAGAGCAGTTTCCTGTCCCTGAATGGGTCATGGTTGAAAAATTCCCCGCTCTGCTTATATGGAGCTATCCGGGTCTGCGTCAGCCACGCCTCCCCCTCGATAATCTTAACATACCCTTCTTTCAGACTTACTCCGCCGTTTCTGGCGGATTTAATCTCCGAGCCTTTCAATACTAAACCGGCCTCGTACTTGTCGAGTATCTCGTAGTCGAAAAACGCTTTTTTGTTTTTCGCGATAATCTTCGTTTCCGCCTGTTTTGCCATAAAGCCCGTTATCTGAGTTTCCTGTGCTTAAATTTTTTAGCGTGCGGCCCCATGTAGTCGTCCACAATCTGGCCCGAACCACGAAGCAGATATTTGTAGATGACCAAGCCTTCCAGCCCGACCGGGCCGCGCGCGTGCGTCTTGTTCGTGCTTATTCCTATCTCGGCCCCTTTTCCGAACCGGAATCCGTCCGAAAATCTTGTGGACGCGTTGAGGAACACGCAAGCGGAATCCACGTTTTTGAAGAAAAACTCCGCCGCTTTATTCGAACCCGTCACTATGGAATCCGTGTGTTTCGAGCCGTGCTTGTTGATGTGCTCCACCGCCGCCTCGATTGAATCCACGACCTTCAATGAAACGATAAGGTCTAGGTATTCTGCGTCCCAGTCGGAAGGTTTCGCGGCCTTGAGTCCTTTCGCGAGCCGTCGGGACGCCGCGCAACCTCTGACTTCTACGTTGTGGTCCGCCAGAGCGCGGGCGAGTTGCGGCAGGAATCCCGCAGCTATGTCCTTGTGAACCAGAATCGTCTCCGCCGCGTTGCAGGCGGCAGGATACTGAGTCTTGGAGTCGATGGCTATCGCCGTCGCCAGATTCCAGTCCGCCCCTTTGTCGATATAGACATGGCAGACGCCATCCGCGTGCCCTAGCACGGGAATGCGCGTGTTGTCCTGAATGTACCTTACGAACTCATTGCTGCCGCGCGGAACGAGCAGGTCGATGTATTCGTCCATCGCGAGCACGCTTTTCACTTCGCGGCGCGTCTCTATCAACTGCGCCCAGCCCGCGGGGACTCCGGGAACCGCCTCTGCGGCGGCGCAGAGCGTGTCTTTAAGAACCCTGTTCGTCCTCGCGGCTTCGGAGCCTCCTTTGAGGATGACCGCGTTGCCGGATTTCAAACAGAGGGCGGATATCTGAGGGACGACATCCGGGCGGGATTCGAAAATCGCTCCGATAACGCCTATCGGACACGAGACCTGTTCGAGGATGAGTCCGTCGTCCATTTCTATTTCCGATATCGCGCGGCCCACGGGGTCGGGCAGTTTCGCAACGCTCTCTACGCCTTCGGCCATGCCTTCGATCTTGACATTGTCCACCATGAGGCGTTTCAGCATCGCCTGAGACAGTTTGCCTGAGGCTACCGCTCGGCGGGCGTCAGCCACATCCGCCGCGTTCGCTTTCAGAATCGCGTCCGCGTTCGCTCTCAAAGCCGCCGCCATCGCTTTGAGCGCCACCCTTTTCCGGCTGTCCTTGAGGTTGGCGAGTTCGAGCGCCGCCGCCCGCGCCGCCGCCGCCTTTTTCTTAAGCTCGTTGTCAGTTCCCGCCATGTCCGTTTCCCCCGTCAACGTCAATTCCACGCCGGTTTCATGCGTCCAGCGCGCGCGATGCCCGCGCTTTGCGTATCTTTATATAATCGGTTATATCCGTGAAATATTCAATCGCCCCTGTTCTTAATTCGCGTTAGAACAGAGTCAGGTCGTCCCTGTGAATCACGTCGTCGGATATCTTGTGTCCGAGCATATTAAAAATATCGGACGATTGGCGTCCCATGATTTTTTTAATTTCCTCGGAGGAATAACTTGTCAGCCCTTTGGCGAAACACATGCCGGACTCGCCGCAGACCTGAACGCAGGCTCCCCGGTCGAATTTTTTCTTTACGGCAACAATGCCGCTCGGCAGCAGACTTTTGCCTTTCTTCTGAATCATCTCCCGCGCGCCATCGTTCACAACAATTCTGCCTTCGGGCAGACATCCGATCAGCCACTTCTTGCGCGCCGAAAGCGGGGTGGGCTGAGGGACGAAGGTAGTGCCGATTTTCTCGCCGTCGATCACTCGCGACATGACCGAGGGAGTCGAGCCGTCCGCGATAATCATCTTTATGCCTGAGTCCATGCACATCTGGGCGGCCTCAAGCTTTGTGGCCATGCCGCCGGAGCCTCCTGAGCGCGGCCCGCGCGCTTTCAGGAAGAGTTCTTCCGTTATTTCCGTCACTGTTTCCAGCAGGCGCGCGTCCTCGCACACCGCCGGGTCGTCGCTGCACAGCCCGCTGACGTCTGATAGGTTTATCAGCAGGTCGGCGTCCACTAGTATCGCCGTCATCGCCGCCAGCCGGTCATTGTCTCCAAACTTAATTTCCTCTATGGCGACAGTGTCGTTTTCATTGACAATCGGCAAAGCTCGAAGGGCCAGCAGCGCCCTCAGCGTGTTGCGCGCGTTAAGGTATTTCCGCCTGTCGTTTATCACGTCGGGAGTCAGGAGCGCCTGCGCGGCCACTATGCCGTGAGCCGAAAACAGCTCGCTGTATCTGGCAATGAGCATGCCCTGCCCGACCGCCGCCGCCGCCTGTTTCTGATTGATGCTTATATTTGCCGGGTCCAGATTCAGCATCGGCGCGCCCGTCCTTATGGCTCCTGATGACACCACGACGATGTCCAGCCCGCGCTCATGCAGTCTGGCCGTCTCCTTCACGAAGTCCCTCATGTGGGAGCCGTCTATCCTGCCGTCCGGCCCAGTGAGCGTGCGGCTGCCGATCTTTATCACTACTCGCTTCGGTTTTTTAATTTTCGACATCTTCAGTCAGTCCTAAAGATTGCGATATCGCGGCTCTCAGGTCTTCAAGCCCTTCTCCCCGCGCCGCGTTTATTTCTATGTCTCGCGCCGCGCCTTCGGGAGGGCTTTCCGCGTCTCGCCTGTTATACACCACAAGCCGCTTCTTTTCCAGATATTCAGGGTCGTAAGCGGCAAGCTCTCGCAGCAGCGTTTCCACCTGAGCTTCCGGTTCCGGCGCTTCAGGGCGGAAATCTATCAGCAACACGATTAGCTCCACTCTTCGCAGATGCCGCAAAAAGAAGTTGCCCACTCCGCGCCCTTCGGACGAGCCGTCGGCTAGCGCGGGCATATCCAGCATTCTGAAGCTCGCGAACTCCCCTGCGCCGCAAACGCCTATGTACGGCTTCCTCGTCGTGAAGTCATATTCGCCGACGGGAGTTCGGGAGCCTGTTAGAGCGCGGACGAGAGTGGATTTTCCCGCCCCCGGAAAACCAATGACGGCTGTTTCGGAGGGTATGCTGTATTCAAGAGAAAGAGCGCGCTCCTCGCTTTCGCCGCCCGGCTCGAATTCGAGCGGAACCCGGTTCTTGGGAGTCGCGAAATGCATATTGCCTCTGCCGCCGGAGCCGCCGGCTGAGACTATGATTTTGTCGCCGTTAGCCGCAAGGTCGGCTAAAAGTTCGCCTGTCTCGGCGTCCAGAACCGCGGTTCCGGCTGGAACGCGAACGATAAGGTCGGCGCCTGCGCGTCCGTATTTTCCCGATTTCCCGCCGGCCCCTCCGGAGGGCGCGCGAAAAACAGTTCCGGGTTTGATGTCTCTGAGGGAATTGACTTTGTCGTGGGCCGCTATAATCACGTGACCGCCGCGCCCGCCGTCTCCGCCGTCCGGGCCGCCGCGCGGCACATATTTTTCTCTTCTGAAACTGGCGCTGCCGTCGCCGCCGCGACCGCCGCGCGCCCTGATGCTTACAGTGTCCCGCATGTCCGACTTCCCATCCGGCGGGCTGTCGCTCGACCGGCGCCCATACTGCTCACGCGCCGATTTTGCGCCCTTCGCTCAACGCCTGCTTCACAGCTTCGGGGATGGAGCCGACTATGTCCGTGACACGCAACGCGTACTTGCCGTCTATCACCATCACTTCGCCGCGCGCGACGAGCTTCTTGTTCACGAGAAAATCGATCCTGTCGCCTGTCGACGTGTCCAGCTCGATCACCGTCCCCGGCTTCATATCGAGTATCTCTTTAAACAGCTTCTTCGTCCGCCCCAGCTCCACGCTGACGGTCATATCGACGTCTCTTATCAGTTCCAGATCTTTCTCCGACACGAAACTACCTCCGTCTTCAGCTTCATATCGCTTCTGATAGCTGTCAACGGAATTAACACTACCACATTTATAAAGGCAACGCAAGCGCCCCGGTTCATTCCGCGCGCCTGCGACCACCGCCGGTTGACCCGTTTCGACTCCCGGCTTTCATCCTAGACTGTTTTTGTTTACACTTAATGATATCCTGTGGTCCGGCTTCGCTGTTGCCGCGCCGCCTTTGCCCGAAAGGTTTTCTCTAATGGAACCCACAACAAAGCACTTCGTTCTGAATATCGAAAACGGCGGACGCAAATCGTCCGGCGTCGATCTTGCCGTCGAGGAGCCTCTGGAAATCAGATTAAACGGAAAACCGTACGCGGTAATAATGCGCTCGCCCGGCTGCGAGACCGAGCTTGCCTGCGGTTTCTGTCTAACGGAAGGCATAGTCGATTCTTTCTCTGAAATCGCCGGATGCGGGTTTTGCGCGGACGCCGCAAACAACGCCTCGAACGTCGTCAACGTCATTCTTGCGGACGCTCGCGGCGCGAAAAACGGCTCGGAATCGGAAGACCTAAGGCTTTCCTCCGGGCGAAAATATGAGTCCCGGAGCGGATGCGGAATATGCGGCGTGGAAATGCTTGACGACTTGAGAAAAAAAGTTCGCCCTATCGAAAGCGATATGAAAGCCGGAGCGGCCGACCTGATGAAAATGCAGCGGCTTATGGTAGAGAATCAGGCCCTCGGAGCGAAGACAAGATCGACGCACGCAGCCGGGCTTTTCAAGCCTGACGGAACGCTCGTCGCCGTCCGAGAGGACGTGGGACGGCACAACGCTCTCGACAAGGTTATTGGTTTTGCCTTGATGAACGGCGTAGACGCTGGCGAGTGCGTCGCCTTCTTAAGCAGCAGGATAAGCTTTGAGATGGCGCAGAAAGCCGCCCGCGCGGGAATCCCGATAGTCTGCGCGGTCTCTGCGGCGACTTCAATGGCCGTCGAGCTTGCCGACTCTCTTAACTGCTGTCTGGCGGGCAGGATGCGGGACGATTCGATGATGGTTTACACCTGCCGCGACCGAATCGTTTTTTAGATGAAAAATAAAAGCGCCCGGTCTCCCGGACGCTTTGAATATCAAATCTTCGGTCAATCTGAATTTATTCTTTGTTTTTATCCAGATCGATCATGTCTCCTATGCTGATGCCGCTGGAGCCGTTGTCGATGTACTGTTTGAATTCGCCGGAAACCTTGGACGATTTCTCTACAGGAAGGCCGAGTTTTATGCGCCTGCCTTTGGGATCGACGTTTAGGATTTTCACTTTCACTTCGTCGCCAGAGTTCAATTTGATGTTCTCGCCGCCGGCCTTTTCCTGTTCCAGTTCGCTGATGTGGAGAAGCCCCTCGAAGCCGTCGCGGAGCATGACGAACGCGCCGAACTTCACCATCTTTACGACTGAGCCGACGATTATCTCGCCGACCGCGAAATGCTCGTCAACCTTGTCCCACGGGTCGCCCGCCGCTTGCTTCATGCTGAGAGATATCCGTTTGCTGTCGGGGTCGAAATCGAGCACTTTCACTTTGACTTCCTGCCCGCAGGAAAGGGCCTGAGACGGATGCCCGACGCGCGACCACGCAATCTCAGACACGTGAACAAGCCCTTCGACTCCGCCGCCGATATCAACGAACGCCCCGAAATTGGTGAGACGAGTGACTCGGCCGTCTATGATTGAATCCTTTTGCAGGGTCTCGAACGCTTCGCCTTGAGCTTCGTCCTGCTGCTTCTTGAGCCATTCCCGGTGCGACACCACGATGTTTTCCGTCTCGGTGTTGAACTCGATGATGTAAACGGGCAGCTTCTTTCCTATAAGCTCGGAGGCCTGCGTCTGGATGCCCAGATGAGAGCCGGGAAGAAACGCGTGGCGGGGAAGCCCTATATCAGTTCGGTATCCGCCTTTGACCTGCTGAATTATTTCAGCTTCAACCGGCTCGCCGTCTTCATGTTTCTTGGCCAGAGTATCCCACAGCCTTCTTGCGACGACTTTTTCGTACGACAGATAGATATCTTCGCCTGAAACCCGGTCGACCATCACTTCCACTTCGTCGTCTATCTTCCATTCCTTGTCGGCGTCCGGCCCTCGCCTGAACTCTGCGACGGGTATTCTTCCCTCAGACTTGAACCCGGTGCTGACATATACGAATTCCTCATCGACCTTGGATATGCGGCCGAGAATAATGTCGCCGACCTCGATAGTGAACGGAACGCTCATCGCCACGTTCAGCGGCGTTCCGAAATAATCCTCATCCAGTTTCCCTTTTTCCACAGTCATTTCCTTTTCTCCTGTTCAGCGTCCATCCGCTTCGTTGTTCAAACATTAAATTGTAAATCAAAACAAAAGAATACGCAAACGCAACGCGGTTCCCGTTTCAGAACGACACCATCCGCACCGATTTCATTCCGTGTATTGCCCTTATCTGCTTTATGACTTCGGCGGACGCCTCGTCGTCTATTCCGAGCGCCATTATCGCTTTGCCGCGCACTTTTTCCCTGCCTACCACCATTCCGGCGATGTTTATGTTGTTTATCCCTAGGACTGTTCCGACCTTGCCTATCATGCCGGGTTTGTCCAAGTGAGATATCAGAAGCATTTTGCCTTCGGGCACGAGGTTCATCTTCAGCCCGTCGATGCTCACGATCCTCATCTCTCCTCCGCCTATTAGAGCGGCGGAGGCAGTGTGCGAGCTTTTCGGAGTCTTCACCACGGCGGTGATTATATTGCCCGACGGAGCTCCGTAATTCTTCTTGTTCACCGAGACGGCCACGTTCCGGTGAGAGAACATCAGCTCGACATTCACGATGTTGACCGCGTCGGAGAAGCGGGGTTTCATCATTCCGAGCAGGAAATAGTTCGTGATGAGCTTGGTCTGCATCTCCGCCGGGTCGCCCTCGAAGGTCAGCTCTATGGAAGACACGGACGAATCCCGGAGGCTTTCATGCAGCCTTCCCAGTTTTTCCGCCATCTCGAAATACGGCTGGTGCAGCTTGAGTATTTCCGGTTTGAGCGGAGGAAGGTTCACCGCGCCAGTCACCGGTTTGCCTTGAAAGAAGTCCCTTATCTGCCGGGCGACATCCACAGCTACGTTCACCTGCGCTTCAATGGTCGAGGCTCCGAGGTGCGGGGTGAGTATGACGTTCGGCAAATTTCTCAGTTCGCTGTCTTCGAGAGGCTCTTTCTCGAACACGTCAAGCGCGGCTCCCGCCACCTTGCCGTTTTTGACCGCCTCTATCAGCGCGTCCTCCTGTATGACTCCGCCTCTTGAGCAGTTGACTATCCTCACGCCGTCTTTCATCTTCTTGAACTCGTCTTTGCCTATCATGTGGAAAGTCTCAGACGACTTCGGCACATGGAAAGTTATGAAATCGGAGTCTTTGAAAAGTTCCTTTTTGTCGACAAGCTTGCCGCCGATGCGGGTGACCGCCTGCTCGTTGGTGTAGGGGTCCGCCACGAGAACTTTCATGCCAAGCCCGACCGCCCTCTCGGCCACAAGTTTCCCGATTTTTCCGTACCCGACCACGCCGAGCGTCTTTTCGCCTACCTGACAGCCCATGAATTTGCTTTTTTCCCATTTGCCGTCGTGCATCGACCTGTTGGCCTGAGGCACGCAGCGAGCGAGAGACATCATCATTGCGATTGTGTGTTCCGCCGCCGACAGGATATTGCCCTCCGGCGAGTTGACGACCAGAATGCCGGCTTCCGTAGCGGCCGCGACGTCTATGTTGTCAACTCCGACGCCCGCCCTGCCGACTATTTTCAGGTTCTTCCCGGCCTTAATGACTTTCTCTGTCACGCGCGTCGCCGCCCTGACAATCTGAGCGTCGAACCCGCCGATTATCTTCACCAAATCGCTCTCGCCGAGGCCCGTCTTTACCACTACCTCGCACGTCTCCCGCAGTTCGTCTATCCCGCGTTCGTCTATCTTGTCGGAAATGAGCACGCGGGGTTTCTTCGAGGCTGTTTTCGAAATTTTCTGTTTCATGAAAGAAAGACCTCCTCGGCCGCGCGGACGCCCGTCCCAAGCTCGAAGTCGTGCCCAAGCTCCTTGAGCGACATCTCAAGCGCGGAGATGGCAAGCAGGACGTCGTGGTGCGTCACGTATCCCATGTGGGCTATCCTAACTATTTTGCCCTTGTACGCGTCCTGTCCTCCGGCCACCCTGCAACCGTACTTGTTGGTGATCAGCGACGACAGTTTCTTTCCGTCCATGCCTTCGGGGACTTCGAGCACCGTCTCTACGTACGAAAGATGCTCGGAAAAAAGCTTCAGACCCAGCGCCTTGACTCCGGCGCGGGTGGCGGCGGCCATCTTCTTGTGTCTCTCGTAAATGCTTTCCAGCCCTTCCTCAAACATCATCTTTAACGACTCGTCAAGGCTTATCACCAGCGTCACGGGGATTGTGAACGGCGTGTCGCCGCTCTTCTGCATTGATTTCCTGTACTTTTTGAGGTCGTAATAATATTTCGGAATCTTCGACTCCTCGACCGCTTTCCACGCTTTTTCGCCTCTTACGCCAAGGAAGGAGAGGCCCGGAGGCAGCATGAGGGCTTTCTGAGATCCGGCGGCTACCATGTCTACCTTCCACTCGTCCATCTTCATCTCAAGCCCGCCCAGACCGCTCACGGCGTCCACGATGAACAGCGCGCCGTGCCTGTCTATCACTTCGCCCAACTCGGCGAGCGGATGCATTATGCCTGTGGATGTTTCGCTGTATGTGATAAAAACTGCTTTGATGTCTTTTTCCTTCGTCAGGACTTCGTCCATTTCTTCGGGAGTCACAATCTTGCCCCATTCGCGGACAAGCTCGACAACTTCAACACCGTAAACGCGGCACATCTGAGCGAAACGCTCGCCGAATTTCCCTGTGTTTCCGACCACAACGCGGTCTCCCGGCGAAAGCGCGTTCACAACGGCCATCTCCATCGCGCCGCTTCCCGACGAGGCGATAATGAACACATCGCCTTCCGTTCCGTAAACCTTTTTCATTCCAGCCACAGCTCTGGCGAAAATCTCGCCGAACTCGGCCGTTCGGTGATGCATGATCGGAGCGGCTCCAGCCGCCGCGACTCTGTGCGGAACCTGAGACGGTCCCGGCGTCAACAACACTTCTTTTTTCATTTTAGTTTATCCTCACAAGATCTCTTTTTCCTATGTCGGTTCTGTGCCGCTCGCCTTCCCAGCTTATAAGGCGAACCGCCTCGTAAGCCTTGGCGGACGCTTCTTTCAGGTTTGCCCCTATTCCGGTGACTCCCAGAACTCTTCCTCCGGCCGTGACTATCCGTCCGTCTTTCGCCGCCGTGCCGGCATGAAAAACCACAACATCATCCAACGCGCCAGCCGCTTCCAGCCCGTTTATCGGTTTGCCCTTTTCGTAACTCCCCGGATACCCCCCGGACGCCATGACGACGCACATAGCAGTCCTGCGCGCGGGTTCCCACTTCGCTTCCGCCAGTCTTCCTTCCGCGGCGGCTAGGCATATCTGCGCTAAGTCTCCCTCTATGAGCGGGAGCACAACCTGCGCTTCCGGGTCGCCGAACCTTACATTAAATTCCAGCGTTTTCGGCCCGGCGGCGGTCAGCATCATGCCCGCGTAGATCACTCCCACGAACGGAGTCCCTCGCTTTTTCATCCCGTCCGCCACCCGTTGCAACACCTGTTCTCTAATCGTTTCTATTAAAGCCGGGGTAACAATCGACACCGGGGAATACGCGCCCATTCCGCCTGTGTTCGGCCCTTCGTCGTTGTCGTAAGCTCTTTTGTGATCCTGAGATGGGGTGAGAATGACCATGTCGCGCCCGTCGCAGACGGCCAGTATGGATGTTTCCTCGCCGACAAGGCATTCCTCGACGACAATCCTCGCGCCCGCGCCGCCGTGCGCTCCGTCCAACATCAGAGATTTCAGAAAGTCCTGAGCCTCGTCTTTGCTCGACGTTACTAGAACGCCTTTTCCGGCGGCCAACCCGTCCGCTTTAATGACCAGCGGATACGCGGCCTTTTCCAGATACGCGCGCGCAGGCTCGTACTCGGCGAAATCCGCGAAATCGGCGGTCGGGATTGACATCTCCCGCATGAAATCCTTCGCGAAATACTTGCTGCCCTCGAGTTGCGCGGCGTATGCGGCAGGCCCGAAAACCTTTATCCCAGCCTCTTTGAACGAGTCCGCCGCTCCTCTGGTTAGAGGTAGCTCCGGGCCGACTATGGCTAGGTCTATTTTTTGCTGTACGGCAAAATCACGCAACCCTTTCACGTCGCCGTCGGAGATAGAAACGCATTCGGCGACGCCGGCTATTCCGGCGTTTCCGGGAGCGCAGAAGATTTTCTCAGCAGAGCCGCCCTTCGACAGTTTCCAGCAGAGCGCGTGTTCCCTGCCGCCGCCGCCTATGACTAGAATTTTCATTGGATTGTCCTCCAGTCCGACTTCATCCGAAGTCTGTCTGACGAGGTTTTGTTGTGTTATTCGATATCCGTGATCCGTCCTAATATTCTTCCCGGGAAGAAGCGTTTTCGAATCTGGTGAACTCCTTGCGGAAAGTCAAAAAGACCTTGCCGGTCGGGCCGTTGCGGTGCTTGGCCAGAATCAACTCGGTCTTGAGCGGGTCAACCTTCTGCGCTTCCGATTCGTCGAACTGCACGCTTTCGGCGCCCGTCTGGGTCAATTCCAGATAGTATCCTTCGCGGAAAAGAAACATCACAAGGTCGGCGTCCTGCTCGATGGAGCCTGATTCGCGCAGATCGCTCAACTGAGGCCGTTTTTTCTTTATGTCCTTCTCGCGCGTTTCAACCGCGCGGGACAACTGGGACAACACCATTACCGGGACGTTCAACTCACGAGCCATCATCTTCAACTGCCGGGTCATCTCGGAGACCTGCTGCACGCGGCTGTCAGACCACTTGCCGGGCATGCTCATCAACTGGAGATAGTCTACGATGATGAATTCGACGCCGAACTCCTTCTGCATCCTACGGGCTTTAGCCCTCAGTTCCAGAGGAGTGAGGCCGGGGCTGTCAACTATGCAGATAGGCACATTGTGGAGTTGTTCCGACGCCATAGCCAGCCTGTGCCAGTCGTCGTCCCGCAGCCATCCTTCGCGCAGCGCCAGAGCGTCAACCTCCGACCTAGCGCATAGTATTCTGGTCACGAGTTGCGTGGCGGACATTTCAAGAGTAAATATTCCCACTCCGGTCTTGTTTTCGACCGCGATATGTTCGGCGAAATTCAGCGCGAGACTCGTCTTGCCCATCCCCGGCCTAGCCGCCAGTATTATCAGGTCCGATTTCTGGAACCCGCCTGTCAGCTTGTTTAAATCTTCGAACCCTGTGGGAAGACCGCTGACCTCTCCCCGGTTCTGATATTTGCGGTCGATGATCTCGAACGCCTTTTTTAGCTCCGCTTTGATAGGAGTAATATCTTTGAAAGCGCGGCCCTGCGACATGTCGTACAGGAGTTTTTCCGCCTCCGAGATAATCTCGTCCGCGTTCTCCTCTTCGTCGTAAGACATCCTGACAATTTCGTTGCCGGTTTTAATGAGGTCCCTTAGCATCGCCTTTTGGGCGACGAGTTTCGCGTATGACGGCGCGTGCTCCGGCGTGGGGACGCCCTCTACCAGAGCTGAAAGGTACGCCGGGCCGCCGACTTTGTCGAGCATCCCCTTCTTGCTCAGCAACTCGACCAGCGTCACCATGTCTACCGGCTCGTTCGCTTCGTAAAGTTCGAGGACGACCTTGTAAATCTCTCCGTGTTTTTCCGCGTAGAAATGCCTCGGCTCAAGCGTTTCGAGCACGATGGCTATCATGTCCCTGTCCAAAATCATGGAGCCGAGAACGGACTGCTCCGCCTCGATGCTTTGAGGAGCGACTTTGGAAAATTTCACGTTTTCAGACATAGGGTGAACCGCCGTCCCTGCCGCGCGGGCATCCGCCCGCGCGTGGATCGACCGCGGCATCGCGACACGCTAGCCGCGTCGTTCAGCAACCGGCTTGCGACCGGAGTTTATTCGCCCGATTCTTCCGAGCCCGGCTTTTCCGCCGCCGGTTGTTCGGGAGCTGCTTCGGTTTTCTCTTCCTCAGCCTCTCCGCCTTCCGCGCTGACGATCACCTTAATATTGGCTTTCTTGCCCGAACCCAGCGTCACAACCACTTCGAACTCGCCTGTCTGTTTGATGGGAGCTTCCATCTTGACCCTCTTGCGGTCAATCTCAATTCCCATTTTCTCTGTCAGGACTTCGGCGATATGCTTGCCGGACACTGAGCCGTAGAGTTTCCCGTCCACGCCCGCGTGCGCGGTTATCTCTACCACGGCGCTCTCTATCTTGCCCGCCATCTTGACGAGCTTTTCTTCGAGCTTCGCCTGCTTCCTTTGCTCGAACTTCATCCTGTGTTCGAGCTGCTTCATCTCGGATTCAGTCGCCTGAACAGCCAGCCCTCTGGGGACGAGGAAATTCCTCGCGTATCCCGGAGCGACGTTCTTTATGTCGTTCTTGTCTCCAAGGTTGTCGACGTCTTTCAACAGTATGACTTTCATTCAGGTAAAACGCTCCTTTCAGAAATGGACTGCCGCGCGCGGCGGTTAGTCCCGTGTGTAAGGTATCAGAGCCATTTCTCTCGCGCGCTTCAACTGCGTCGTGAGTTTCCGCTGATGTTTGGCGCAGCAACCCGACATTCTGCGCGGCTTGATTTTGCCGCGGTCGGTGATGTACTTGTTCATCTGGTCAGCGTTCTTGTAGTCGATGGCTAGGTCCTTGTCCACGCAGAATTCGCACACTTTGCGCGAGCGCCTGCGAAAAAATCCTTTTTTCTTCTTTTTCTTCCGAGGATCGAAAGACATGTCAGATTTGCCTCCTAGAACGGCTCGTCGTCGTCGAGCTCGATTTCTTCATCGATTGAGTTATCCGGGTAAGACCCGAAATCCTTCTTGCCGCCTGCGGCGGGTTTGGCGGACTCTTTGGTCAGAGTCTCCGGTGGAAAATCGCTCCCTTTGGAGAAATAGGGGTCTTCGTATTCCTGACCCGCGAGAGGGACGCCTTGCGACGCGCCCGCGCCTCCGCCTCCGGCTTGCCTCGCGGGCTTGTCGAGGAACTTCACCGAATCGGCCCTGACTTCGGCTATGGTCCTCTTCTCGCCCTGCGGAGTCTCCCAGTTGCGAATTTGCAACCTTCCCTCCACCGCCACAAGCTGCCCTTTCACGAGATACTTTTTGCAGGTTTCAGCCAGCTTTTCCCAGCAGACGATTCGGATAAAATCGGCCTCCTTATCTCTGCCTGCCTGTTGAAACCCCCTGTCGACGGCGATCGTGAACGTCGCCACCGGCTTGCCAGCTCCGGTCGTGTATCTCATCTCCGGCTCTCTTGTGAGCCGGCCTATGAGAATAATCCGGTTCAACATCGCTAATCCCCCTTTCGGATTAGCATGAACCGAACCACGTCTTGCATGTAACCGAGCTGCTTTTTCAGTTCAGCCAGCGTTGCCGGCTCGCATTTGAAGTTGACAAGCATGTAGCGGCCCTCGTCGAGGCGGTTGATCTGGTACGCGAGCCTTCGCACGCCCCAGTCGTCAATTCCCTCGACCTCGCCATTGTTGGCTGTGAGGATGCTGCCTATCCTGTCCTGCAATGCGGTCAGGTTCTCCGGCGCCAAGGCCGGGTCCGTAATGAAAAGCAATTCATAACTATTGTGGCTCAACGGCTTACCTCCCTTCGGTCATCGGCTCCGCTGCTATACGCGGCCGTTGCGTCGCTGCGCGCGGAGCAGAAAGGTTCGAGATATTCTAGCACAATCGCCGCATTATTCAATCCCCGCAAAGAAACCGCAAATATTGCTGTAACAAAATGAATAATTATATATCCTTCGTTTTTTTCCGAATGGGGCCGCGCGCCTTTCGCGCCCGCAGTGCGTCAAACGCATTATCAATATTTGGAATAGAATTGCTCTTTTACTATAACCTCAAACATTTTCGATTCGGGGTCGACACCGTAATTGCAAGCTGAAATTAATGGTTTGTTCAGTTCACATCAACTGGCGGCTCCGGTGTTTGCTATGAAAGCTTTGTCCTTTTCGTGTCATCGATTTCCTTTACAATTAACGATTTAATTATTATCTTATAATGTCAGAAGTATATAGATATCGGAAAGGAAGAATCCGGTTTGAAGCTGTTCTCCGTCATTGTGACGATTGCATACGCGGCAGCGTGCGTTGGATATGTGAAATTCGCGCTGATAGATGGCAAGAGCGGAGGAAAGACGCTGCGCGCCTTGGCTGTCGGCACGGCGGCGCTCGATTTTTTCTTCCTGATGGCTCTCCGCGGCGCGGTCAAACATCCCCCTCTCACAACAGGGGCGGAAGCGACCGCCGTTCTGTCTTTCATGCTGGTCGCTATCTATCTTATTTTGGAAAGGTACTCTGAAACAAAATCCGTCGGGGCGCTTATATACGGAGCGGCGGCGGCTATGCAGGGAACGGCGACTATTTTCATAAAGATTGTTCCCGGCCCGCCCCAGTTCAACGATTCCATGCTTTTCGCGCATGTGGGAGTGGCCCTCATAGGTTATGCGGCGTTCACGATTGCTTTCATATACAGCGCGATGTATCTGGCGATGCACAGACAGTTGAAGCGGGGCAGTTTCGGACTGCTGTTCCACAGACTGCCTTCTCTGGAGGAGCTAGACGACACTATGTACAGGGCGGCGGTGTTCGGCTTCATAATGTTGTGCGTGTCGATACTACTGGGGTTCGCGCAGGTGGGCGGAGGGCAGTTGCTGATGGGGGACCCGAAGGTTGCCGCCACCGTTTTCACAGCGCAGATATACCTGATAATACTAGTGGCAAAAATATTTTTCGGGTGGCGCGGAGTCCGCATTGCCCTCATGTCCGCGATCGGATTCATCGCCGTCGCGGTTTCGATATTCATTCTGAACGTGGCTCCATACACGTTCCACAATATTTATTACTGACGGGGAAAAACGGATGGCGCGGCGAAAAAACCCGATGTATCCGATGTTTCTGGATTTGGAGGGAACAGACTGCCTAGTGGTTGGCGGCGGGGCCGTGGCGGAAAGAAAAGTCGAGAGCCTGCTCGAATGCGGCGCGAAGGTGACGGTGGTGTCTCCGCAGGCTACGGACGCGTTGCGCAGTCTGGCGGCGGAAGGAAAAGCGGAGTTTCGAGAGCGGGCATACGAGGCCGGGGAAGCAGCGAGATATTTTTTAGTGATAGCCGCCACGAACGACGAGGCGGCGAACAAGATGATCAGCGAGGACGCGCGCGCGGCGGGCCGTCTCGTTAATGTGGTGGACGTGCCGGACCTTTGCGGATTCTATGTTCCGGCTTCGGTTCGCAGGGGAGAATTGACTATAGCTATTTCTACAGGCGGAGCGGCCCCGGCGCTGGCTAAGAAGATTCGACGGGACTTGGAAGCGGCGTTTCCGCCCTCTTACGCGGCTCTTCTTGAAAAGTTACGGGAGTTCCGTGAAAAGCTAATACAGAGCGAACCGGATGAAAAAAAGCGCATGCGGATAATGAGCAAGGTGGCCGGGTCGCCGGAGATCGAAATGTTTTTAAAAGGAGACGAGGCGCCGCTCGGGGCGCTGCTTAAGGAATGCGTCTGACGCTTGTCGGTATCAACCATGATACAGCGCCCGTTGAGATACGGGAGCGTTTGGCGTTTTCGGAAGCAGAGGCCGAGTTGGCTTTGAACGAGTTGAATGCCGACCCCCGCGTCGAGGAATGCCTGCTGGTCAGCACATGCAACCGGACGGAACTTCTGGCGAGGCATTCTCCGATGCCGGGAGAAGAAGCCGCTGGGGTTCCATTGTGGCTTATCAGCAAACTCAAGGGATGGAAAAGCGCCGCCGCGCTGGACGACGGGCTGTTTTACTCTTTTCACAACCGGGAAGCGGCTAGGCACGCTTTCAGGGTAGCGGCCGGGCTAGAGTCCATGATGCTGGGCGAAGCGCAGATTCTAGCGCAGATGAAAGACGCGTACGCTATCGCGACCCGCGCCCGCTCAAATGGTTTTATGTTAAACAAGTTGATGCACGCGGCATTCCGGTCCGGCAAGCGCGCGAGGTCGGAAACGGAAATAGGCGTGGGCGCGGTGTCGGTCAGCCTAGCGGCCGCCGAGCTTGCCCAGAAAGTGTTCAGAGACATCTCAAAGAAAAGAGCGCTGGTTGTCGGAGCCGGAGAAATGGCGCGTCTGACAGCCGAGCATTTTATTCAGAAGCGAATCGGTTCCCTCTCGGTTTCAAACAGGACAGACGAGTCCGGGCGCGCGTTGGCGGACTCGCTCGGCGGTCATTTCACGCCGTTTAAAGACATGAGAGCGGCGCTTGTCGACGCTGACGCGGTTATCGCCGCCACCGCCTCCCGCGAGTTCGTAATCGACGAAAAGACCGTCCGCGCCGCCATGCGCGAACGGCAGAACCGCGCTCTGTTCATCATCGACATCGGGGTGCCGAGGAACGTTGATCCGGCGGTAAAAAAAATCTACAACGTGTTCGCTCACGACATCGACGACCTGAGAAAGATTGTGGACGTGAACCTCGGCAGGCGCAAGCGGGAAGTCCCGCGCGTCGAGCGCATCATCGAAGAAGAGCTTGACGATTTCGTCGATTGGTACAGGTCTCTAGAGGTGACTCCGGCCATAAAGGAGCTTGTCGAGTGGGCGGACTCGGTGAAGAGAAACGAAGTAGAGAGGAGCGCGAAGCATTTCTCTCCGGAACAGCGGGAACAGTTGGACGCGCTGGCGCAGGGGCTGGTCGGCAAGCTGCTGCACCCCCCAATCTCTCTTTTGCGCGAAAGCAGGCACGGGGGCGCGGACGACGCGCCTTACTGGGTTGCGACGATAAGAAAAATATTCGATCTGGAGAACAACGAGCGTGAGTAGGCTTATTATAGGGACACGGCGCAGCAAGCTGGCGCGCATACAGTCGGCGTTCGTCAAGGACTCGCTGGCCGCGATATTCCCCGGTCTGGACATCGAAGAGAGAATCATCGTGACGACAGGGGACAGAATACTCGACGCCCCTCTCGCGAAGATAGGCGACAAGGGGCTTTTTACCCGCGAGATAGAACAGCAGTTGCTGGACGGCGACATTGACTTGGCCGTCCACAGCTACAAAGACCTGCCGACGGAGCTTCCCGCCGGGCTGGAAGTCGGGGCAGTTCTGGAAAGAGCGCCTGTGGAGGACGCGCTGATAGGCGCTCCGGGCGCGTCTCTTGATAATCTTCCGGCCGGCGCGCGAGTCGGCTCAAGCAGCCTGCGGCGCATTTCGCAGCTTCTGCGCAGACGGCCCGACGTCAAAGCTGTTGACATCCGAGGCAACGTCAACACCCGGCTGGACAAGCTGGACGCCGGCGAATACGACGCGCTTATCCTAGCGCTGGCGGGTTTGACGCGAATGGGTTGCGCGGACAGAGTTTCGCGCGTGCTGGGCGAAGATGACAACTGGCTTCATGCGGTCGGACAGGGCGCTCTGGCGGTGGAAGTTCGCGCGGACGACTCGCGCGTCAAGGAGATCGTCGGCGCTCTGGAACACCCGCCTACCCGCGCTGCGACGGACGCCGAACGCGCTTTCCTTCGGGAACTTGAAGGCGGATGTCAGGTTCCGGTAGGCGTGTTCACAACCGTTCTTCCCGACGGAAGGTTGAAGCTTTCCGGAATGGTGGCCGGGCTGTGCGGGTCGCCGTTTTACGAAGGCGAGGAAGCGGGCGCGACTGAAGAAGCCTCGGCGCTCGGCGGGCGCCTTGCGCGGCGTCTCATAGCTGAAGGCGGGGGCGCGGTTCTGGCAGATATCCGCTCTCAATGCCCCAAAATGGATTGATTCCCGGAGAAGAAACCTATGACAAAAACAGGAAAAGTCACGCTGGTCGGGGCCGGGCCGGGGGATCCCGGACTTATCACTGTCCGCGGCCTCGAAGCGATAAAAGACGCCGATGTGATTATCTACGACTACCTAGCCAACCCCGCCCTGCTCAAACACGCGAAAGAAAAAGCGGAAAAAATATACGTCGGAAAGAAAGGCGGCGCGCACACGCTGAGGCAGGACGGCATAAATCAGTTGCTGTATGACAAAGCCGCGTCCGCCTCGCATGTTGTCCGGCTCAAGGGCGGCGACCCCTATATATTCGGGCGCGGTTCCGAGGAGATGTCGTTTCTGGTTCAGCGCGGAGTCGAAGTGGAAGTTGTTCCGGGCATACCGGCCGCGCTGGGAGCTGCCGCATACGCGGGAATCCCGTTGACGGACAGACGTCACACATCCACGCTCGCGTTCGTCACCGGACACGAGGACCCGTCCAAAGACGATAGTTCTATCGATTGGTCGAAAATCTCCACGGCGGCGGGAACGCTCGTGTTTTATATGGGCGTCAAGAACCTTACCGACATCGTTTCGAAACTCGTCGGGAACGGCCGTTCGCCTCAAACTCCGGTGTCGATTGTCGAATGGGCGACGATGCCCAAGCAGAGGGTTGTTACTGGAACGCTAGGCGACATCTGCGCCAAAGCGGTAAGTGAAAATGTAAAACCGCCCGCCTTGACTATTGTAGGAGAAGCGAACGAGCTTAGGGGCGAACTGGCGTGGTTCGAGAAGAAACCTTTGTTCGGAAAAACGATTGTGGTGACGAGAACCCGGGCGCAGGCAAGCAAACTCGACGAGGCTCTGAGGCGGCTGGGCGCGGACACGATAGAGATGCCGACCATTGCGATAGTTCCACCGGACGACTGGGGGCCTATGGACGCTGCGGCGGGCGAACTCGGCTCGTATCACTGGGCGGTTTTCACCAGCGTCAACGGTGTCGAATACTTCATGGAGAGACTCTGGAAAATAGGCGGCGACGCGCGGAACTTCGCGAACGTCAGAGTGGCGAGCATCGGCCCGGCGACGTCCCAGAGGCTGCGCGATTTCGGCATTGTCCCTGATTTCCAGCCTGACAAATATGTCGCCGAAGAGGTATTCGAAGGCTTGTGCGGGATCGAGCCGCCGGACGGCAAGAAGTATCTGATGCCTCGGGCTGATATTGCGAGAGAAGCCCTGCCCCGCCTGTTGCGCGAACAGGGCGCAAAGGTGAACGAGGTTGTCGCGTACAAAACCGTTCCGGGAGATTTTGACGTAGTAGAGTTGCGCGCGCGCATCGCGGACGGCGGAGTGGACGCCGTGACCTTCACAAGTTCTTCCACCGCCCGCTTCTTTGCGGAAAGAATAGGCGCGGATTTCATTGCCGCTAACGCGAAAAAGTTCGCGGGAATCTCCATCGGCCCGGTGACTTCCGACACGATGCGCAAATGCGGCATACCGCTTTCAGCCGAGGCGGAAGACTATACGATTCCGGGCCTTGTGGCCGCGGCGCTGAAGTTCTTCGGCGTGAAATGATTTAGACGGACAAATACAAACGGAGCAAAATAGATGATAGGGATATCGAAATTGTACTGCGGGACGGTCGAGCCGTCCGACGCGTTGAGATACGGTAGGCACAGCGGACGGCTTCCGTCTCACCTTCTCCAATTCTCGGAAGACAAGAAGCCTGTCGTGGTGTGGAACATGGGGCGGAGGTGCAACCTGCGCTGCGTCCACTGCTACTCGCAATCGCGGGACATCAATTATGAAGGCGAGCTTTCGACATCCGAGGGGCGCGCTCTCATCGACGATCTGTCCGCGTTCGGATGTCCGGTCGCTTTGTTTTCCGGAGGCGAGCCGACCATGCGCCCCGACCTTTTCGAGCTGGCCGAATACGCCGTCTCCAAAGGCATGCGCGCGGTCATATCCACAAACGGCACTCTCATAGACGACAAGATGGCCGAGAGGTTCAAACGAATCGGCCTCTCATACGTCGGGGTCAGCCTCGACGGACTGAGAGAAACCAACGACAAGTTCAGGGGAATTCCCGGAGCGTTCGACGCGGCTCTGGCTGGCATCGCAGCCTGTAAAAGACAGGGAATCAAAGTCGGTCTGCGGTTCACAATCAACAAGCGAAACGCGGCGGACATCGGCGGAATTTTCGACCTGCTCGAAGAGAAGGACATTCCGCGGATATGTTTCTACCATCTTGTCTACGCCGGGCGGGGCGCAAAGCTAATCGAAGAGGATTTGTCGCGGGAGGAGTCGCGCCGCGTGGTAGACCTGATAATCGACAGGACGGCGGAACTTCACGCGCGCGGCATTGAAAAGGAAGTCCTCACTGTGGACAACCACTGCGACGGGCCATACGTGTATCTGAGGATGTTGCGCGAGGGCAACCCGCGCGCGGACGGCGTGATGGAGTTGCTAAAGATGAACGGCGGCAACAGCTCCGGCTTGGGCATAGGCTGCGTAAGCTGGGACGGGAGCGTTCACGCCGACCAGTTCTGGCGCCACCGCTCGTTTGGAAACGTAAAGAAGCGCCTGTTCAGCGAGATTTGGACGGACACGTCCGACCCCCTGATGGCGAAACTGAAGGAGAAGAAGAAACACGTTGGCGGCAGATGCGCGAAATGCCGTTTCCTCGACGTGTGCGCGGGAAACTTCCGAGTGCGCGCGGAGGCTGTGTACGGCGATGAATGGGCGCAAGACCCGGCCTGCTACCTGACCGACGAAGAAATCGGATTGGAGTGACTCTCATGGAATTCCCGATTGTTCGAATGAGAAGGATGAGAAGAACCGAAACGCTTAGGCGGATGACTAGAGAGACGACGCTGAGCGTCGACGACCTGATAGCTCCGCTTTTCATCATTCCCGGCTCCGGGGAGAGGCGCGAGATAGCCTCAATGCCCGGACAATATCAGATGACTGCGGACGCCGCCGCCGCCGAATGCGCGGAGCTTTTCGTTCTCGGAGTCCCGGCGGTCATATTATTCGGCCTGCCGGACAAGAAAGACCCCAAAGGCGAGTCGGGCGTCAAGGCGGACGGCGTCGTTCAGAAAGCAACGACTTTGATAAAAAAGGCCGCGCCGGATTTGTGCGTGATAACGGACGTCTGCCTATGCGAATACACGTCGCACGGGCATTGTGGCTTGCTAAAAGGCGACAACGTTGACAATGACGCGACGCTTAAGCAGCTCTCGCGTATGGCGCTGTCGCATGCGGCTGCCGGGGCGGACATGGTGGCTCCGTCTGACATGATGGACGGGCGCGTGGCGGCCATACGCGCCGCGCTCGACGAATCGGGCTTCGCAATGACTCCCATAATGTCGTACGCCGCAAAATACGCCTCGGCCTTTTACGGCCCGTTCAGAGACGCCGCAGACAGCGCGCCTCAGTTCGGCGACAGGCGCTCGTATCAGATGGACCCCGCGAACAGACGCGAGGCTCTTCGCGAAATCGACCTCGATGAAGGCGAAGGCGCGGACATCCTCATGGTGAAACCCGCGCTGGCTTACCTTGATGTTATAGCCGCCGTCCGCGAGCGCTCGAACCTTCCCTTGGCCGCCTACAGCGTAAGCGGCGAGTATTCGATGATATTGGCGGCGGCGGAGCGCGGGATGCTTGACGCGAACCGCGCAATGTTCGAGTCGCTGACTTCAATAAAGCGCGCGGGCGCGGATATGATTCTGACATACTTCGCAAAGGCAGTCGCGGAAGAGTTTAAGAGGAGGAACGGATGAAAGGCGGCATGGACGTCGGCGGAAGACCTGCCGGGCCTGCGCCTCGGCTGGTGGCTTGGGAGACAACGCGCAGATGCCCCATGAAATGCAAGCACTGCCGAGGCTCCGCGCGCAATCAGGACTATGCGGGCGAGCTGTCACCGGCGGAAACGCGACTGCTCATTGACAATATCGCTTCCTTCTCAAAACCGATACTAATTCTCACCGGCGGCGAGCCGATGACCCGCGAGGACATCTATGACATAGCGCGCTACGGGACTGACAAAGGGTTGCGCGTCGTGATGTCCCCTTGCGGTCCGCTCATCACTCCTGAAACCGCCTCGAAGATGAAGGAGTCCGGCATACAACGCATCAGCGTCAGCATCGACGGCGCCACAGCGGCGACTCACGACGAATTCAGAGGCGTCCCCGGAGCGTTCGATGGCGCGCTTCGAGGCATCGGCCACGCGCGGGACGCGGGCATGGAGTTCCAGATCAACACCACGGTGACCAAACACAACATTTCCGAACTAGCGGACATACTCGCGCTCGCAGAACGGCTCGGAGCCGTTGCCTTCAACCCGTTCCTGCTGGTTCCGACCGGGCGCGGCAAAGCCATATCCGACCTTGAAATCCCGCCCGGCGAATACGAGCGCGCCCTAAACTGGGTCTATGAAAAAAGCCTCGAAACCGACATACAATTCAAACCCACTTGCGCGCCTCACTACCACCGCATATTCAGACAGCGGGAAGAAAAAGCGGGCCGCGAGGTAACTCCGAAGTCCCACGGGCTTTTCGCCATGACAAAAGGCTGCATGGGCGGAGACGGCTTCGTCTTTGTCTCTTACGACGGCCTTCTTCAGCCATGCGGATTCTTCGATGTCAATTGCGGCGAATTGCGGCGCGAAAACTTCGACTTCAAAAAAATCTACGAGACTTCCAAAGTGTTCAACGAATTGAGGGATACTCGGACATACAAGGGCAAATGCGGCGTGTGCGAATACGTAAAAGTTTGCGGCGGATGCAGAGCAAGAGCGCTTGAGCTTTCCGGAGACTATCTAGCCGAGGAACCTTTCTGCGTGTACACGCCAAAATCGATGAGGCGCGGCGATGGATGACACCGACAGGCTCCTGCTTACTTTGATTCAGAGGGAATTCCCACTCTCGGAGCGGCCTTATGCTGAGATCGCGGAAAAGGCGGGAGTTGCCGAGAGCGAAGCCATTGCGCGGATCGAAGCAATGCGCGAAGAGGGATTTATCAGAAGAATGGGCGCGTCTCTGAACCCGCGCGCGCTCGGTTACGTCAGCACGCTGGCAGCCGCCCGCGTCGCCCCCGGCAAAATTGACTCCGCCGCCGAATACGTCAACCGCTTCGTCGAGGTCACTCACAACTATGAGCGGGACGACGCGTTCAACATGTGGTTCACCGTCATAGCCCGCGACGAGGCGGCAGTGGCCGCAATCATCGACGACATAAGAAATAATTCGGGAGCCGACGAAGTTATCGACCTTCCGGCAACGCATATCTTTAAGATTAAAGTGAACTTCGACCTTACGAAATGAGGGCCGGATGGAGTTTGCGGAAAATGAAATAAGGCTGTTGCGCGCTCTGCAGGAAGACCTCCCCGTGCGCGAGAGGCCGTACGCTGATTTAGCGGCGCGCGCTGGCATGTCTGAAGCTGAAGCGCTCGAAATCGCCCGCCGCTGGAAAGAGGCCGGCATTGTCAGAAGGATGGGCGCGTTCATCAGACACCGCAAAGCCGGCGTCAAAGCCAACGGAATGGTCGTCTGGGATGTGCCAGAAGAAAGAATCGAAGAAGCGGGGCGCGCGATGAGCGCTCGCGACTGCGTCAGCCACTGCTATGCCCGCCCCCGCTCGGACAAATGGCCCTTCCGCCTCTATACAATGATACACGGCGCGACCGATGACGTGGTAAAGGAACAGGCGCGCTTAATTTCAGAAGAACTGCGAATTGAAAATTTCAGGATACTATTCAGCTTGCGCGAGTTGAAGAAATCCGACACCAAACTTTTTATGGAGGAAGACAGATGAGCCGCAGCGCGGACTTGTTCGCCGAAGCGTTGAAGTATATCCCCGGAGGAGTCAACTCGCCCGTGAGGGCGTTCGGATCAGTCGGCGGAGGGCCAAGATTCATGGAGAGTGGAAAAGGCGCAAGGATAATCGACGCCGACGGCAAAGAATATATTGACTGCGTGGCGTCTTGGGGCCCACTCATACTCGGGCATTCGAGGCCCGAAGTGGTTGCCGCAGTGAAGTCCGCAGCCGAGCGCGGAGCGAGCTTCGGCGCGCCCACATCAGCAGAAACCCGGCTCGCGAAACTCATCGTCGATATGGTTCCAAGCTTGGACAAGGTCAGGCTGGTCAACTCCGGAACCGAAGCCACTATGAGCGCCGTCAGACTCGCCAGAGCCGCCACGCGCCGGGACAAAATCATCAAATTTGAAGGCTGCTATCACGGGCACGCGGACAGCTTTCTCATCAAAGCAGGAAGCGGAGCCCTCACCCTCGGCCAGCCAAGCTCCCCCGGCGTCCCCGCTTCACTTGCCGCAGACACTTTGAACGCCGATTACAACAACATCGATTCCGTGAAAAAACTTTTTGACGCTCTGCCCGGACAAATCGCCTGCGTGATTCTTGAACCTGTGGCCGCAAACGTCGGCGTGATTCTGCCGGAACCGGGATTCCTCGAAGACCTGCGGCAGTTGACGGCCGAGCGAGGCGCGTTGCTGATTTTCGACGAGGTTATCACCGGATTCAGGCTTGCCCCCGGCGGCGCGCAGGAATACTTCAACATCTCTCCCGACCTTACCACTCTCGGGAAAATCATCGGCGGAGGGCTGCCTGTCGGGGCCTACGGCGGCCGCTCAGACCTCATGGACATGATGGCTCCTTCCGGCCCTGTCTATCAGGCCGGCACTCTGTCTGGAAACCCGATCGCAGTTGCGGCGGGAATAACCACGCTCGAAATTCTCCTTAACGAGTCGCCCTACCAACGGATGGCCGCTCTCGCCGACAGGCTTTTTGAAGGTCTTGAAAAAGGCGCTCGCGAAAACGGAGTCGATGTCGCCGTCAACAAGATAGCGTCCATGGGCTGCGCATTCTTCGCGCCCGGCCCGGTGAGAAATTACGCTGAGGCGCTGAAAAGCGACATAAAGCTTTTCGCGAGGTTCCACTCTCAGATGCTCGAACGCGGGGTATATCTCGCGCCGTCGCAGTTCGAGGCGTGTTTCGTCGGGGCCGCGCACACCGAGGCCGACGTCGACGCCATAACCGCCGCCGCCGCCGATTCGCTGAAAGCAATCAAGAGCGGACGCTGACCGAGAATGCGGCGCATGCCGCGTCTCGCAGCCGGAGGTCTGATGAAAGTTCTTCTTATACAGCCGCCGAAGCGCTTCTGGCCGTATATCAGCGCGGACGACAATTTCCTCACGCCCCAATGGATGCCGTGTCTGGCAGCCTCCGCCCGCGCCGCCGGGCACACCGTCGCCACCGTCGACTGCGCCCCTCTAAAAATGGGCTGGAAGAGCCTCGCCGAAACCATCAAGCGCGTCGATCCGGACGCCGTCGGCGTGGGAGAAAACCACGCGGTTTACAGCCATGAATCGATCAGGGCCTTGAAACTAGCGAAAGAGATTTGCCCCGGAGCAAAAACAATCGCGGGCGGTTCGCATTTCACCAACCTCATCGAAGACACGCTCAAGAACGACTTTATAGATTACATTGTCTGCCGCGAGGGCGAAGAGTCTTTTGTGGAATTGCTCGCCGCGATTCCAGACGGCGAAAGCGCTGTCGGCGGCGTCAGAGGCATCGCTTTCAGGAAAGACGGCCGCGCCGTCGAGACTCCGCCGCGTCCGCTCATCGGCGACCTCGATTCCCTCCCCCTACCCGCCTACGACCTGATGCCGATGCATCTCTACGGAACATCGAAGTTCCTTTTTTCTCCCGGCGGCGCGACCATCCATCACAGCCGGGGCTGCGTCAGCAACTGCCGCTTCTGCGCTTGGTGGAGGCAGATGGCGGACGTAGAGCAGAGCGAAGACGGCTCCGTCTCTCTGAAACCTCGCTGGCGCACCAAGTCTGTGGAAAAAACTATTGCGGAAATCCGCGTCCTTGCCGAAAAACACAACAAGCGCTGCCTCGTCTTCGTAGACGAATACTGGAACAAAGACCCGGAATGGAGCGCAAATTTCGCGGACGCCCTGATAACCGAAAACCTCGGAGTTGAATGGTTCGCTTTCATGCGCGCCGACGCGGTAATCCGGGACGAAAAATCCGGCGTGTTCGAGAAACTTGCCCGCAGCGGCCTTGTCCATGTATCCATTGGCGTCGAACGGGTCGAGCAGGACGAGCTTAAGGGCATGGGCAAGCCTTTCTACAGCGAAAACACCGCCATTGAGTGTTTCGGCATTCTCAAAAATAAATATCCGAATATTTTTAGGCAGGGCACTTTCATCGTCGGCGTGCGGCACGAAACCCCGGCAAGCATGCTCGCCCAAGCGGATTTCGCGCGGCGGCTCGAACTCGACTATCCGGGCTTTCATCCGATTACTCCCGTTCCCGGGACCGCCTTCTGGTCGGAAGCCGAGGCCGCCGGTTGGATCGAGACGCGCGACTTCGCCGATTACGATTGGATGACCCCCATCATAAGCTCTGAGAACATGTCGCGGGAGCGCATCGAAGAACTGCTCATCGTGTTGAGCAAAAGGTTCGTCTCCCTCAAGTGGTTCCTTAAGGGGATAACCAGCAAGGGCTTATACAAACGCAAGATGTACATCTGGTGGCTGATTGTCACTATCCGGGTTCTGCTCACTTCCATCCGGTCGTTCGTCTGGCCGTTCAAGACAAAAGTTTACGCGGGGCTGGTCAAGCCTCCGTGGTACGACGACTGAACGCGAAAAGAGGAACGGGATGATAACGAAACACGGCGCGAAAACAACCCTCCTTGTCTTCGCCGCCCTTGCGGCAGGGTACGTCTGGTTTCATGCGGGAACGCTCGACCTGACGAGGCTGTGGACGGACGAGATCCGCACTGCGAACGCAGCCGCGGCAGGATGTCCGTACAAGGCCGCGAAATACGCCTCCACAGCCGATCCTGACGGAATCGCCTACAGCACAGTCGCAGCAATCGCCGTTAAACTCGCCGGCCCGACCGAAACTTCCCTCAGATTCCCCGCTCTCATTTTCGGAGCTCTCTGCATCCCGCTTTTATTTTTGACTCTTTCGCGCGCGACCCCGGCGGGCGTTTCAATCGTCGCTCCGCTTGCCCTGTTCTTCTCCCCGCCTCTATTGTTCATCTCTATGACCGCGCGCGGATACTCAATGTTCGTGTTCTTCGCCCTTGCCGCTCTTCTTGCGACGCTCCGAGCGGCGGAATCCGGTGTTTCAAAATCGCGAGGCGGCTTGCTATTCGTCTCATTTGCCGTCGCGTCCCTGATCGACTTGAACATCTGGGTCGCGCTCCCCGCCGGAGCGGCTATTGTTTTCATGAAACGAAGAAATGCCGGAGACGTCCTGAGATACGCGGCGGCCGCATTCGCCGGACTCGCTCCCGCTCTGGCGCTTCGGCTTGCTATGCCCGGATTTGCGCCTCCAGCTCCTGAATCCCCCGCAGACATCGACGCATGGCGCCTTTTAGTTATGACTTACACTGGAGCATACGGCGGCTTTACGCCCGCCAACGCCGCGCTCGCCGCCGCATCATTCACTCTTGCCCTCCACGGCTTATACCACTCGTTGCGCTTCCATCGCTCCAGTCTCGCTCACATTTTCATCTGGTTCGCATTCATCGCGTTCGCTGCGGTCGTCCTATCTGGCGCTTCCACCGTTTCGCTCAAAAAGATAATCCCTCTGACCGCCCTGCTTGCCCCGTTCGCCTGCCTGATTATTTCCGTCTCTCCATGCGCCTTTGCGGCGAGTTTGCTACGGCGCGACATGGCAGGCGTATATTCCATAACAACATTCCTCCGAATGGCCGCGACCGGGTTTATCATTCTCTTTTCCCTTGTGTTTTATGTCGCCTACACCGTTAAATGCGTTTCTCAAACACATTTCCGGGAGAGAGAAAACTGGAGGGAGCCTATCTCCGAAATAGCCTCCGGCGCCGCCCCCGGCGATTACCTGATAATTAAAGCCTCTGACTCAGTGGCGCTGGATTATTTCATGAAACCGGCGGACGCGGCGAAACTAAACATCATCGAGGTCGGAACGCCCGAAGAAGCCTCCGCCGCCCTCAGGAAACTTCCACGCTCATGGATGCTCTCAAGAGACAGGTCCATACGCGGCATTAAAACAGGACGCGAAACCGATTGGCGCATCCGCTCTCCTTTCGGTAAACGCTTCGGCGGCGCTCTCGGCGACATCCTCTTTTTTAACTTCGACGGATACTTCATCGACTCCGCATCGGAATTCATAATCGCGTCTAGCGCGCCCGCCGGGACTGCCCCGGATTCTCCTCTCCATATCCGTTGCTCCCCGGAACCCGGACGCTCATGCTCATTCAAAGTGTTCCTCCCGGAGTCAGACGATTATTCTCTTCTTTTGTCATCTCCCGGTTCGGATTCCAGTTTCAACGTTTCCGTCACTTTCTGCAGGGAATCGAGACTACTGACTGCCGGCCCCGGCGAAGCCGCCGTCCTGTCCGGCAAGTTCCGCGCAGGCTCGTGCGATGTGGATTTTTCATTCGCAGATCCCGCCCCTTCTTCCTTAAGCGTCGGACTCTCTAAAAAACAACCCTTGTGATTTGCTGAGAGGCACAACCATGATCGAGCTTCGCGAAGGAAAAGTCATAGACATTCTCCGTGAGGATGGCGGCGCGGTGGAACTCCTCGTCGAATGCGGCGGCAAACAAGTCAAAGCCGTCTGCTACCCCGCTCTCACCGGCCCTGTCTCCCCGGGAGACTCTCTTTTATTAAACACAACAGCCGTTCGGCTTGAACTCGGCTCCGGCGGAAGACATTTCGTCGCGGCGAACCTTTCCAGCCCCGAAAAGGAACTTTCCCCTTCGAACGGCCACATAATAAAACTACGCTATACGCCGTCGCAATGCCGCGCCGCCTGCGCAGAGGAAGAAGGCTCTCCGCATCGCGCCGCCATAGAATCATTCGCATCCCTCGATGGCTGCCCCGTGATTATCGGCGGTCTTCACAGCATGGTCGCCCCGGTCTGCGCCGCGCTCAAATCCGCGCGCCCTGGAACCAATATCGTTTACATCATGACAGACGGAGCCTGTCTGCCACTGGCATTCAGCAGAACAGCGCGCGCGCTTAAAGACAAAGGCATAATCTCCGCCACCGTCACTTGCGGCAACGCGTTCGGAGGCGACATCGAAACCGTGACCAAATTCTCCGCTCTCGCCGCGGCCCGCTCCGCGCTCGCTGCTGACGCGATTGTGGTCGCAATGGGCGTCGGCATCGCCGGAACAGGAACCCGCCTCGGTCACGCCGGACTCGAAGTCGGCGAATGGATCAACGCCGCCGCAGCCCTCGGCGGAACTCCGGTCGTCGTCCCGAGATTAAGCTTCGCCGACGAAAGAGAGCGGCATCGCGGAGTAAGCCATCACACTCTCTCAGCTTTGACTGTCGCCGCCCTCGCCCGCGCGCGCGTCGCCCTCCCGTCCCTCCCCCCCGATCAGACGTCATTGGTCAAACAGCAACTTGCCGAATCAGGAGCCGCCGCGCGGCATGACATCGTCGAGGCGGACGGCTCAGAGGCCGTCCCCGCGCTCGAACAAGCGGGCATCCGCGTCACCACCATGGGCCGAGGTCCCGACGCCGACCCTGCTTTCTTCCTCGCCTGCGGAGCCGCCGCCTCTGTTGCCGAACGCCTCTTGAGCCGCTAGACTTTTGTCCGGCGCTCCGGCCTTTCGCCCGACGCGCCAATATCTCGACTGGATGAACGCCGATGAAAAAGCAATTCAAAGGTACCGAAAGCTACATCGCCTCCGACGCCTTGAGCGAAGTGGTCAACGCCGCGACCGCTCTCGGACGCCCGCTTCTTGTCAAAGGCGAACCCGGAACAGGCAAAACTCTTCTCGCGCACGCCGTCGCCAAAGACCTCGGCAAACGCCTTCTCGTCTGGAATGTCAAATCCACAACCAAAGCCCGCGACGGCCTCTACATCTACGACACCGTCCAAAGACTCCACGACAGCCGTTTCAGCGACCACGACGTCTCCGACATCAAAAACTACATCAGGATGGGAAAACTCGGCGAAGCTTTTACCGCCGACGAACAAGTCGTCCTTCTCATCGACGAAATCGACAAGGCCGACCTCGAATTTCCCAACGATCTGCTCAACGAACTCGACGAAATGTCCTTCCACATCCACGAGACGGACGAGACGATTTCGGCCCGGCATCGCCCCATCGTAATCATCACCAGCAACAACGAAAAAGAACTCCCGGACGCGTTCCTGCGAAGATGCCTCTTCCATTTCATAGCATTCCCGGACGAACAGATGATGGAGCGCATTGTCAAAGTCCACCACCCGGACATCGAAAACAAGCTGCTTGCCGAAATTATTAAGAAATTCTACTGGGTGCGAAGCTTGGACTCCCTTCGCAAAAAACCGTCCACAAGCGAAATCATCGACTGGGTCAGCGCCCTCGTTTCAGGCGGCGTCGACCCGCGCAGAATCAAAAAGGAAGTTCCGTTCCTCGGCGTCCTCATCAAAAAAGAACAGGACATCGACATCGTTCTGGCTCAGGCAAACCCGTACTGATGCAACGCCGCGCGCCGAGAAAGGATTTTATGTTCACCGGCTTTTTTTTCACTCTAAAACGCTTCGGCGTCCCGGTCTCCATCAATGAGTGGATGACCCTGCAAGAAGCGTTGAAGGCGGGCCTCACAGACGCAAGCCTCAGCGTCTTCTACCGTTTGGCCCGCGCAATCCTTGTTAAGAATGAATCTTATTATGACCGCTACGACCGCGCGTTCGCGGAATATTTCAAAGGAATCGAGAGCGACGACATACTTGTGGACGAAATACTCAAGGGGCTTGAAGAAGTCGATCCACTGACTCTGACTGAAGCGGAAAAAAGACTGCTTCAAGCGCTTCCGCTGGAAGAAGTCCTTGAAAACTTCCGCAAACAGTGGGAAGAAGGACACTTCAAAGGACACGTCGGCGGAGACCGCGCCATCGGCACAGGCGGCAGGTCCACTCAAGGCGCTTTCGGCTACAACCCAGCAGGCGTAAGAATCGGACAAGGGTACGGCAGGCACGGCTCCGCCATCCAGATCGCGGAAAAACGGGAGTTCCGCAACTACTCCAGCGACATGATTCTCGACACCCGCATCCTGCGCGTCGCCTTGTCAAAACTCAGAACATTGCTCCCGGAAGGCCCTTTCGACGAACTTGACATCGACAACACCATAGACAAAACCTGCCGCAACGCCGGCGACCTCGAACTCGTGTGGAAACGAAGCAGAAAAAATAAAATTAAAGTCCTTTTAGTCATGGACGTGGGCGGCTCGATGGAACCATACCATTGGGCTGTCAGCAAGCTGTTCAGCGCCGCAAAATCGCAGATCAAAGACCTCAAACACTATTACTTCCACAACTGCGTATATCAGGACCTCTGGACGGACATCGAGCGCAGCTCCTCCGTCCCGACTTCCGAAGTGATTAGCCAATACGACAAAGATTACAAAGTCATATACGTCGGAGACGCCAGCATGGCCCCGAGCGAGTTGCTTGACGTCAACGGCTGCATTGAGTATTTTTACCGCAACGAAGAAGCCGGAATATGGTGGCTGCACAAACTCATGGCCCGGTTCCCGGCGTCCGTCTGGCTCAACCCCATGCGAAGGCGCATCTTCGAAACATCCCTGTCGGGCCGCATGATCTCCAAAATCTTCCCCATGTTCGAACTGACCCTCGACGGATTGGACGAAGCAATCCGCGCCCTCCTCAAACCCAAGCGACCCAGAATCACCCCAGAGGAAATCCAGTCTTTCATCAGCCGCCGCAACCGTCCATATCAAATAATGTACTGAACCAAAATAGCGCCGAAAGTTTTTTTGGATAATAATGCCGAGCTTTGTTTCTGCGACGCTTCAGCCGCCGCCGGTGGGCGGAAGAATATGCAGCGTGTCTCCCTCTTTCAAGCGAGTGGACAATCCCCGCATAAACACTATGTTCTCTTCATTCAGAAAAATATGGCAGGAATTCAAAACCCGGTTAAAATCAGTTCCGAAACTGCTCTTCAGGTGGCGGATAACATCCTTTACGTTCGCGGCCCGGCATAAAATCTCGTCCGATCCCGCCCGCGCGCGCAACGCCGCGTAGAACCTAACCGTCACTTCCGGCTTGTCCATTACTTTGACGCTTAAATCCCTATGCCGAGTTTGGCAAGCTTCTTCTTTTTAGGAACGCCCGTCGCGTCCCAGCCGCGAACCTTGTAGTAGCCGGGAAGCATCTTGGCCATCGCCGCCCTGAGCGGCGGCCTTTTCGGGTCGAGCTTCTCGTCCATGAACCTTCCGGGCAGCGTGTCCTGCGCCGCGCCTTCTCTCACATTAAACATACGCTCAATGTTGTATCCCCGCTCACCCGCCTGCAAGAATTTCCCCAGAGTCATCTTCATCCCGGTCAGTTTTCCTATCACCAGAGAGTGCGGAATCATCACCGGCATGTTCATCGGCATCCCCCAGGGCAGTATCATCGCCGTGTGGTCCATAGCAAGCCCGGACACTCCCAGAACCTTCGATATTATCTTCGACAGAAGTCCTCGTTTGTTTATCTTGTGCAGAAGCTTATGCATTATGGCGTACGTCGTAAAAATACAATTTCCCGACGCGCTTACCGCCTCAAAAATATTCTGTTGAAAAACAGTCCACGCCGCCTTGGACGCCGGCGAATACGGATCCATAGTAATTGGCCCCGTCCGCTCCATGAATATCATATACCCCGCGTTGATGTGGCAGCCTCCCCTGTTGGACACCGCGTATCCCAGCCCCATTCCGACCGACGACCTCGGATCGTAGCAAGCCACTTCCAGCCCCCGCGCGTTAATCGCGAACTCCTCGCCGCCATATTTCGTTGCCATCGCGCGCGATCCCTCGGCTATGTCGTTCCCGATTCCCCGCCTGTGCGATATGTCTTCCAGCAACTGCTCCATCCATCCGAACTCCCCGAATTTTAAGTCCGATTTCAGCAACCCCTTCTGCGTCAACTCAATGGCAAACCCTATCGTGTTTCCGCAGCTTATCGTGTCAAGCCCCAGAAGATCCATCTGACGGTTCCACTTGTTGATAAGCGCCAAATCATTGTTCAGAATATTGGAGCCGAAAAGCCCCAGCGTCTCGAACTCCGGCCCCTTCACCTGTTTGCCGTCCACCTCGACCACTCTACCGCAACGGATCGGGCACGACAGGCATCCCATGTTTTTCACAAGATATTTTTCAGCCAGCGTCTCGCCGCTTATCATCTCGGCGTCCTCATATCTGCCCCGGCTGAAATTCGCCGTCGGCAGCGCGTTGCTCAGATTTATCGGGTTGACCAGATTTGCGGTTCCGTATTTCGGCAGCGTTTCCCCGGTAGTGGGATGCCCTTTCAGCATATCTATCCAGTTCTTCACCGCTTTCTTAAAACCTTCCGGGTCCGCCGCCTCTATCTTTTTCGAGCCTTTCGCCTGCAACGCTTTAAGATTTTTCGAGCCTGCCACAGCGCCAAGCCCGCATCTGCCCGCCGCCCTTTCCTGCGAAATAAGACACGCGTATTTGACCAGATTCTCTCCTGCAGGCCCTATCACCAGCTTGCCCGTCTTCGGGGCTAGCGCCTCCTGCGTTTTCTCCGTGTCCAATCCCCACAGATGAGACGCGTCCTTTATCTGCGCCCCATTTTCCGTGATGTCTATATAAACCGGTTTGTCCGCCTTGCCCGTTATCACAATCGCGTCGTATCCGCACCGCTTCAACTGGACGCCGAAGTCGCCCCCGCAGTTGGACGCCCCGATTGCCCCCGTCAGAGGACTCTTCGCCGTCACATTGAATCGGCTGGTGCACGGCGCGTTGCTGCCCGTCAGCGGCCCTGTGTTGACTATCAGCATCGCTTCAGGCGACAGCGGGTCTATCCCCGCCTTCTGGTTGTCCATCAGTATCTTAGTCGCCAAGCTCTTGTTGCCGATGTAAAGTTCCCTGTCTCGGTCGGTCACGTCGAATTCCGAGACCTCACCAGTGGAAAGGTTCACCTTCAGCATGTTGCCCATATAACCTTTGAACTTAGTCGCCATTCCCGCTCCTCCGACACGATGCTTGTTGTTTTAGTTGCGCCTCGGCTTTCGCGCGTTAAATCTTCTCTTTAAGATACTCCACCGCTTTTTTCAGTTGAACATCCTTTTCGAGATCCAAGCCCGTTTTCTGTTCCTCTTCTTCGTCTGGATCCAGCGAATCTATAAAAAGAAGTCCCGTCTTTTCGTCGATGCTCGCCTTAGTCCCGAACATCTGCGCCACGTCGTCCACGTTCAGATAGCGCTTGTTGTTGACCACCGTATAGTGGATGTCTTTAAGCGGATTCTTCTTGAAGACAACGCCGTTCTTTCCGTGAAGCTCGGATATCGCGAACTTGCCGACTTTTCCAGGCGCACGGTCATCGTCTTCTTCTCCGTTTTCCGCCTTCTCGTGCGCGTCCACGCTGTCCTGAGACACCGCTATGTCGGGAACGATTCCCATTTTATTGATATCCCTCTTCTTCGCCGTAAGGTACTTGTCCGTCGTAACCAGAATCGCCGAGTTGTCGCTCAGCCTGAAAACTGTCTGCACAAGCCCCTTGCCGAACGTCGTCTCCCCTATCAGCGTGGCCGCCTCGTGATCCTGAAGCGCCCCAGCCACTATCTCCGACGCTGACGCGCTATACTTGTTAACCAACACCACCGTCGGCACATTAACTATCTTTTTCCGCTTCGCGTAGTACGTGACCGTACGTCCGCTTCTGCTCTCCCTGTGCACAATCGGGCCCTCGTTCACGAACAACCTTGCCACGTCGATCGCCGACGGCAGAAGCCCGCCGGGGTTGTATCTCAAATCCAATATCATCGACTTCATGCCCTGCTTGTTAAACGTCGTTATCTGTTCTTCCAGTTTCTCCGCCGAAAGCTCGCTGAAGGTGTCCAGTTTCACATAGCCAATCTTGCCGTCCAGCATCTTCGCCGTGTTTATCGGCTTCAGTTCGATGATATCCCTTACTATGTCGAATTCCTTGCCGTCCTCCTCGAACCCCCTACGCCAGATTGTAAGTTTGACCGGCGTCCCCTGTTCCCCGCGAATCCTTGCCACCGCGTCGTCAAGCGCCATTTCCTCCGTCGCCACCCCGTCTATCTTTATTATTATGTCCCCCGCTTTCAAACCGACTTTGTAAGCCGGAGTTCCCTCTATCGGGGATATCACAGTCAACTGCTCGTTCCTTATTCCGATGGTTATTCCTATGCCGCCGAATTTCCCCTTCGTGTCGATGGACATGTTGTTGTACGCCTTTGGGTCCATAAACCGGGTATACTGATCTCCGAGAGAGCGAAGCATGCCCCGAATCGCGCCATACGTCAGGTCCTTGGTCTTCTCCTCGGACACTGTGTCGTCGATATAGTTGCTTCTTACGATATCCAAAGCCTCGAACATGAGAGGGAACCGGTCGTCGTATTGGCTCATCCCCTGAGCGTGAATATTCTCCACGCCCAAAGCCCTTCTGATTTTCGATTCGTTCATGCCGCCGTAAAACGCCATCGTTATCACGGCGATAAGCATTGATAGTTGCAGCAGCGATTTTGCCGTTTTTTTCATGTCGCTTCTCCTATAATGTTGTCGCTTGGATTAGTATAGTATTATTATTCTGGATTGGCAAAAAATGAACGGTTCGGATGATATCCTGTGCGGACTCTAATCTTCCTTTTCCAGCAGATATCTGCCTAGCGAGATAAAACTGCCCGCCAACCCCATAACTACTCCGGCGAAGAGAAGCGTGAAGACGATAAGCTTGGACATCGCCGACGCGTCCACTATCGGAATGATGAACGGAAGCGAGCTTTGCGCTTTCGTGCTCATCATATAGTATCCTGCGGAGGCCAGCCCGGCGGCTATCACCGCCCCTATCACTCCCAGCGCCATCCCCTCCAGCAGGAACGGCCACCGGATAAACCACGACGTCGCGCCGACCAGCTTCATCGTCCTTATCTCCGCCTGTCTCGATATTACCGTCAGCCGGATTGTGTTCATTATCGTGAACATCGCCCCTATCGCCATAAGCAACGTCAGAAGATATCCAACCGACTTCACCGCGACGCTGAGCGCCAGTAGCCCTTGCAGAATCTTCGCTCCGTACTGCAACTCCGCCACATCGTCCATGCCCGCTATCCTGTCCGCCACATCGTCTATGTGCCTCGGATCTCCCACCCTCACCACTATCGTGTGCGGCAACGGGTTCTCCTCCGGCGGCATGTCCAGCGAAAGATTTAAATCCTCTTGAAGCTTGTCCAGCGCCCGGCTCGGCGACACATATTCCACCCTTCTGACATGCGACAGCTTCATGATTTCATCCTGCAACTGCTTGATACGGTAGTTGTCCGTTTTCTCTTTTAAGAACGCCCGGATTTCAACCTGAGAAGTTATCTCAACAAAAATATTATTAATGTTAGTTATTATCGCCAGCGACAAACCGAACGTAAGCAGCGACACCATAGTCGTGCTCGCCGCCGCGGCGGTCATCAGCGGATTCCGCGTCAGGTTCTTCCACAACTCCTGAAAAAAGAAAATCGTGTTGCGTCCCAATTATCTACTCTCCGCGAACGTCTTCCGTAGATTCCGCGCAATGCGCAAACCCCGGCTGCTGGTCCGAAACCACTATCCCGTTCTCTATCCTGACGATGCGCTTCCGGCTTCGCTTCACCGTCTCCATGTCGTGCGACGCCACAAGTATCGTCGTTCCCCGCGTCGTCTGTATCTCCAACAACAGCTTGATGATTTCCATCGATGTGTCCGGGTCGAGGTTCCCCGTCGGCTCGTCCGCAAGAAGTATCAGCGGGTCGTTCACTATCGCCCTCGCAATGCTGACGCGCTGTTCCTGTCCCTTGGCCAGCGACCCCGGCAGCGAATCCAGCTTGTCCTCCAGCCCCACCAGCTTCACCACCTGCGGAACCCTTCTCTCTATCTCATAATCCGACGCCCCGATCACGTGCAGCGGGTACGCCACATTCTCGTACACCGTCTTCGTCGGCAGAAGCCGAAAGTCCTGAAACACCACGCCCACCTTCCGCCTCAGGTGCGCTATCTGTCGCTCGGAATAATCATAAGTGTCTTTCCCAAGAACTCGCACAGAACCCCGGCTTGGCATGATGTCCATGTAAACCATTTTCAGCAGCGAAGACTTGCCGCAGCCGGTCGGCCCGACAAGAAACGATATCTCGCCTTTCGAAAAGGACAAACTGACATCCTTAAGCGCATGCACTTTGTCTTTGTGGTAAATCAGATGGACTCGTTTGAAATCAATCATATCAATAGATATTCATTTGGTCGCGCCGCATTGCGGCTGATAGAAAAAAACCCCTTGGAAACCTCGGGGTTTTTCGCTTTTCACATTTCTTGCTCTCGCAAGGCTTATTATCAGAAATAAACTACCGCGCCGAACCTCTGCGTCCGCTCAAGTCCCAGTCCGGACTTGTTCTTGAAAGAATAGTTTATTTGCCACTGATTGCGGGTGAATCCCAACCCCGCCGTAACGACCTCGTCGTCCACGCCAGCGCGCACCACGAATTCCTCCTGCAACTTCTTCTCTATCCCGAAGTGAACTGTGGACTCCTCGCCGAGGTCGCTTATCTGTATCGCATACAGAGAATCGTTGTCGGATTTCCTTGAGAATCCTACGCTGATGTTGGGATTCATCTTGTCGGCGGAAACGTCCCGATCCGTGTTTTGAGTTTTCAACTCGCCGAACAAATCCTGTATAGTAGCCCCTACAGTCGTCGCTTCGTCCACAAGATAGAGCAACCCGACATCCACTGAGAACCCGTCGCCGGATAGCCCGTATGCGGTAATCCCGCTGCCGGGATTCCTTGAGCTGTCTATCGTGGCCGGAGGATTATATTTCTGTTTTCTCCATTTAACGGCGGCTCCTATATAAGTCTGGGGGTCAACCTGCCTTGAGCCTGCGATGGTATACATGTCATCCGTCCAGTCGCCTCCGCCCATCAGGAAGTCGCTGGCGTCAATGTGCGACCACGATGCCCCATATCCGCCGTCCGCGTACGCGACATGGTTGTAGTCAATGCCCCATCCGTACAGGTCAGTGTGGCTGATCTGAGCCTGCCTGTTTTTTACGAGCGCAAGGCCAGCGGGGTTCCAATAAATCGCGCTGGCGTCGTTTGCTACCGCCACGAAAGCGTTGCCCGGCCCCACGACGCGCTCTCCGACCGTAGGCATCCCGGAATCCGCGCTTCCGGCGAACGCCGCCGCAGGCGACATCGCCGCTATTATCGCGGCTGCCGCCGCTAGGACTTTCATTCTCCGCATCTGCGTTGCTCCCACTGTTTTATTTCATTACAACTATGCCTTTGGTGTAATCCAGAGTGCTTCCGCCGAAATTCGAGCCTTTGCATACCGCATAGATATTGAATATATACATCCCGTTCGCCACATATCGATTTCCACCCTCGTACGTCGTCCCGTCCCACACACATCCTTCCTGCCAGTTGCACATGTTGCAATACTGTGGCTGCGACGCGCTGCACGAACTTAGCGATACCGTCGAACTGTCCAGATGCCGTATCAACCTTCCGTCCAGCGAGTATATCCTCGCGGACACATCCGCCGTGTCGTTCAATTGGAAAAATACCTTTAATACCAAATCCCCGCCCGCCCTGAATGGGAATGAACTCGGATATGGATGGTTCCCGTCAACGAAATAGAAATGGGTTCCTTTAATTATGTCGTCTCCGGAAATCATCCCGTCCTCATTGATATATATTGATTCCGCGTCTTCAGGATCGAACTCCGCCGGAAACGATGTTTCCAACCCCATTGAACTTTGCGCCACTATCGCGAAATAGATGTCCGTGCCGGACTTCACCGCCGTTCCGGGAATGGTCGCCGTCACATCGCCGTTTGGCAATAAAGACGATATCAGATTCAACTGCGTCAATGTGTTGGAGATTCTGGCCGAACCGGGATCGTTTGTGTAATAGAACTTCAACTGAGTAATCCCGCCGCCTTCCGGATCCGTGACGTTGAACTTAACGTTTATTGCTCCGTTTTCAATAAACGGCTTTTTCAATTCCTGCATGACGACAACCGGCGGATCTCCACATCTGCATTTGACCGAACTGGTCGTCACAGGATTGCTGTCCAGACAACTCGTGCTGGCGCCCGCCACGTTATAGGAAACATAGGTGTCGTTCAAAGTTGTTTCTGCGGTATAAGGCGACGCCGTTCGCTCCACGGCTGCCCCTCCGGCAGCCGGTGTTATCTTAACCTTGATGCCTTCGCAGGGAGTGTATGGCGTCGACCCGCCCAGCGTCGTCACGCATCCTGTCGGGAGAGTGAATGCCATCGATATATCCGCGGGAGTTCCGTCAGTGTCACTTGCGCAAGTGCCTGCTCTTCCCTGACACGTAAGGCTGCTCACCGCCGGCTGCCTTGTAAAGCAGGGAACTTTCGAAATGTTGATGATTGTCGATATGCCTTTATGCTGCATCGCGCAACCGCATGCCTCTGTCAGCAATTCGCAGAAATTCCCGTCGAAAAGATTGGTGAAAGAGTCGAACGCAAATGTGTACGCCGCCGTCGTTTCGCTTGAATAAATGTTTTTGAAAACCAAGCTCTGCATAAGCAGGTTCGTGTTCGCCGTGGATTTTCCAAGCGTACCCTGCACCACTTTCGCGTAATAGTTCCCGCCTTCCACTGTAATAAAATCATCCACCAACCCGACCGTAAGCGAAGAAGAAATATCATTCCATATAACAGGATATGAACCGCAGACTGATGACGGGGAATCGCTGTCGCAGAGATCTCCGGGAGGCGGGGAGGTCTTTGCCGATCTCGCGTCATGGCAGTTGCAACTCGCCGGATTTCCCATCGCGGGGTCGAACTGTATCTTGGATTGATACGCATCGAGAGTTTTTTTCGTCGTCCCGTCCTGTTGAAAAACCACGTCTAAAGCTATTTCGGAATCAGTGGCGAAAAACTCCACTTGTTTCGGAGTCGTTCCCGCTCCGGAATCGCAAACGGCCGCGTCCGTAAGCGTGTAGCTTCCGTTTTTCAACATGCACAGGTGAGCGTTTGCCGCGCTCCCGAACATTATCGTAATTGCGAGAATCGTTGCGTGAAATATATATCTCCTGATCAACAACGTATTCCTCCTTGCAGGATATCCCTTTTTTGCGCGCCGCCGCTTCCCGCCTGTCGGCCCGGTCATGCAGATACTATACTATATATATTCCTTTTTCAAGCGCCTTGTGCTTTCAATTCTTTCATCCCTATTATTTCACAAACCCTTTTATGAATACAATACTTAAAATAAATTTTCCATATAGCATAATTATTGCCTGAAATCATTGTTTTCAAACTAGTCCCTGAGTTATTACGTGTTTTAATATAACCCGGACAACCTTAACTCGTTTTTCACCAATGCTGCCTGAAAGCGATGAGAGGGATGAGATACGAGGCAAATCGAGCGAGAACGAGGGAGCATACTGTTTCGTATGTGACGGCAGTTCGAGTCGATGACTAAACGCCATAGACAGCCCCTTATCCGATTTTCCGTTCTTTTCCATAAAAAACACGCTAATATCGGATTCAAGTTAACCAATAAACCTCAATCCAACGTTAGGATTTTGGAGCGATTGTTCAGAGCGGATGAAATGCGAGGCGAAAGGCGCATTTTTGCAGCAGGCGGGATTGCCATGCCCAAAATTTTTGTGGTTATTAAGCGCGGAAATCACGCCCCTAGTGAAAATAATGTGGCGACTACAAAGTAGTCCTCTTCTATCAAAACCGCACCAAATTGTCTGCTCTATCGACAAATCCGGGATAAAACACTGTCGGCATCCGCAAACCGACATTCTGTATGCAATCGATTATAAGGAGCGAAATTCTTTTTCTATTGCTGTTATTTTTTTCTTTCTTGCCATCATTCCTACAACTTAGAGAGTCCATTATGTATAGAAAAGTATTTCCTTCTTATCTTCAGACTCGCCGCATGATATAAAAAAATCAGGCAAACCGCACAATGCATTCCCTGTCCCCCGCTCGCTTATTGACTGATTTCCATGGCAGACACAGCGCATAGACGCGACATATTTATAAATGCGAAAAACAGAGCCTTCTTAGTGCGTATCTCCGGGTTAAAAACGCATTTTAATTGTCGAGAAGCGGTTTCTGTCCAAAATTTAGAGTTCGAACTAGAATATATAAATTATGATATATATAAGTACTGTATGAAATATGTATTGTTTTCGCAAATGACCGATTTCGAGTCGATGATTCAACTTGGATTCCCGATATAGACTGCGAATACGGGAAAAAAAGTTGCTACATTTGATTTTACAAAAGAAAGTCTCAATAAGTTTAAAACAAAAAAGCCGGCTTGCGCCGGCTTCTTTTTAGAACTTGACAATTGAATAGTGAAGGGTTGACCCGTTGCAATCGACCTGGAGTACGCCGGATCGCTCGCATTTCCGCAGAGCTTCCTAGCGTATTCTTCTCCTTAGAAAGGAGGTGTACAAGTTGTACAATTCGACAAATCGGACATTTCGGGTTTTTCGGGGTCGTTTCGGGGGTTTTCTCTCTCACATTCCTCTCCCTCTCATGTGTTTTCTCTGCGGCCGCTTTTGTGCTTGGGCTCGGCGTCGGTGTGGCCGCCCGGGCTCCGCCTGTCGCCTCTCCCGGACGGCGCGCCGGCGGGGTGTTTCGCTAATTGACAATTTGTCGTTTTTTGAGGGGATGTTATTTTGTGACTGTTCTTGAGTTTTTCGCTCTATATGCCGAGTTTGCGGTCGTTAGGCCTTCGTGGTCTCGGGAGCGTTATGCGTTCCGTTATTTCCTTGAGGTCCTCGGCTCGTGTCCTCTGGAGGGCATAACGGCGCGCCATGTGGATTCTTGGCGGTCGGCGCGCCGTCTGGCGGTGGCTGATCAGAGTGTCGACAGGGAATTTAATGCGGTTTGTTCGATGTTCCGCAAGGCGGTCGAATGGGGTTATATCGAGGTTTCTCCCTGTGATCGCTTGCATCGTTTGGGGGGGTCGAATCCTCGTTTTCGCACTCTGTCGAAAGAGGAAATCGAGGTTGTTATGAAATCTGCCCGCCGGGCGGGTCCTGTGGTTTACTGGATTGTCCGGACGCTTCACGACACCGGCATGAGGCCGAGCGAGCTTCGGTCGCTTCTTTGGTCTCAGGTGGATTTTACTGAAAGTGTGTTTTCGCTCTCGCGCACGAAAACCGGCCGGGGCAGGAAAATATATTGCTCCCCGGCCGTTATCGCGGCTACGGCGGCGCTGCCGCGCTTTGAGCCGCTTGTTTGTCCGACGTGGCCGATCAGATCTCTTGTTTCTGTGTGCCGCTCGATCCGGAACTTCAAATTGTACGACCTCCGGAAGAATTTTATCACTCGGGCGCTTGAGCAGGGCGCGGATGTCTCGATTGTCGCCCGCGCGGCGGGGTGTTCTCCCCAGACGATTCTGAAATTCTATGCGTCGCCTCCGGATCACGCGCTCCGCGCGTGTTTTCTTCGGGCTTCGCTGTACGAGCGTTCAGGTGTTCAGCTAAAATTAATTCATGACGGTTGAGGAATCCGGTTCTGTCACTGAGGAAATGCGCAGATTCGCCGATCTTCCCGGTGGCCGCGCGGCGGTGGCCGCGGCGATTCTCCGCGCGGCTGAGTCGGCGCCGTGTGTGGTCGAGGTTTCCGGGGACGTGGTTTGTCTGGTGTTTTTTTTGCCGCGTGTGACTGCGTGATTCCGGTGTTTTTCGGGTTGGCGGGGGAGAGGGAGAGAGGGTTGAAATAAGTCGAGATTTGCGACGGGGGGCGAGGAAGGGAGCGTCGCGCCGGGCGACTGCAGAAGAAGCGACGCGGTTTTTTTCGCGGAGCCGCCCGGCGCGCGAGCACGCGGCAACTGCCGCGCGCGGAGCAATCG
>MWCD01000016.1 GCA_002069885.1 bacterium ADurb.Bin236
CGGCGGCCTTAAGGTCGTCGATGATGTAGTTGAGCCTGCGCTCCTGTATGCCCAGATTCGCGCGAACGTCGGATACTATGTCGATTGCGGACTGAACGGCGGTGATAGCAGCTTGGGCGTTTGCCAAAGTCGTCAAATCGTCGCCAAGTCCGAGTCCCGCAGCGGATGAAAGCGACTGAATAGTCACAGTCAACTGGTAAGTCCCGGCGTTGTCCGCGCCGATCTGAAGAACCTGCCCGGCGGCGTAATCGCCGTTGAAAAGATTCTTCGTGTTGAAAGTGACCGCGTCGGCTTTCCTATCTATCTCTGCGACCAAGCTCTGAAACTCGTCGTCGAGCCTAGTCATGTCCGCAGAAGTCAGAGTCGCTTCATTGGCTGCGCGGACGGCCAAGTCCCGCATCCTTAGAAGTATCTCGTGCGTCGCGGCGAGTGAACCGTCTGCGGTGCGGATCAAGTTGATCCCGTCTTCCGCGTTCTGCACTGCGGTCCTGATCCCGCCTATCTGAGCTTCCATCCCCTTGGCGATGGCCAATCCGCTCGGATCGTCCGCCGCCCAGTTGATTCTCAATCCGGATGACAGTCTCGCAAGCGATGTTTGTAATCCCAGATTCGTAAGTCTGAGATTGTTCATCCCGATTAATGAACTGATATTGGTGTTGATAACTGTCATAGAGCCTTACCTCCGTCCCTGTTAGGGTAAGTTTGAGCCGAAAAACCGAACTTCCATATTCGGCTGGAGCGGATGCATTCCTCTCCAATCCCTCCTTAAACTGCTTATTTATCACCCCCCGATTTATTTATATGCTCTTTCATAAACTCAATATTTGGTTGCGGCCTATCACGGCATGCGAAATATGCATATAACGCCCTGACATCGAAGGATAACCAAGATGTTCCATCTCGCTTTGCCCCTCTGAGCCGAATGTTTCGCAGGCCTCAAATCGACCATTTTTCCAATCTGTTTTGTCCTTAAATCTTCGCTACTGTCTCCTCCGACGCGTTTTTTTCTCCCGTAAATCTCTTTTCTCTAATATCTCGGCCATAAAAAAACCGAGAAGAATCAAACTCGCGCAACTCCTCCCGGTTAACTAATCTTAGCAATCCGCTAGGTCGCCACCGCCACGGATGTTTGTTGATTATCTCAAGGACTCATAGCCACATCCCTTTTTTTCTAAGCTTAGTTCTAGTAATCTATGTCTTAGGCTGCCGATTTGTCCCTCTGCAGCCGATTTCGCGCTTATGCGCTATTTCAGAAGCTGCAACACACTCTGAGGCTGAGCGTTGGCCTGAGCCAAGATTGCGGTTCCGCTCTGCTGCAGAATCTGAAGGCGGGTGAACTCGCTGATCTCCACCGCCATGTCTGCGTCATATATCCGGCTTTTTGCGGCGGAAATATTTATGTCGGCGGCTTTCAGATCGTCTATTATGTGACCCAGACGTCTTTCCTGTATGCCCAGATTCGCGCGTATGTCGGATACTATGTCGAGCGCGGACTGAACGGCTGTGATCGCAGCTTGGGCGTTTGCCAAAGTCGTCAAATCGTCGCCAAGCCCGAGCCCCGCAGCGGATGAAAGCGACTGAATCGTCACAGTCAACTGGTAAGTCGCCGCGTTGTCCGGACCGATCTGAAGAACCTGCCCGCCGGCGAAATCGCCGTTAAAAAGGTTCTTCGTGTTGAAAGTGACCGCGTCAGCTTTCCTGTCTAACTCTGCCACCAAGCTCTGAAACTCGTTGTCGAGCCTAGTCAGATCCGCCGAAGTCAGCGTTGCTTCATTCGCCGCTCTCACCGACAGGTCTCTCATCCTAAGAAGAATATCCTGCGTTTCGCTCAATGAGCCGTCAGCCGTGCGGATCAGGTTGATTCCGTCCTCGGCGTTCTGCACTGCAGTGCGTATTCCGCCAATCTGCGCTTCCATCCCCTTGGCGATGGCAAGCCCGCTAGGGTCGTCGGAAGCGTGGTTGATTCTAAGGCCCGAAGACAACCTTTCTAGCGACGTCTGCAACCCGAGGTTAGTCAACCTCAAGTTGTTTAAACCAATAAGTCCGGAGATGTTTGTGTTTACTACTGACATTGTGGTTTCCTCCATGATCACATTTTCGGGCATCCATGCCCTTTGAACCGCTTGCGCGATTCTCAATAACTTTATCGTCACCAACGAACGAAACTTGAGTTGTTTTTCAATTTATATAAAAACATTGTCATAAATTGCGGCGAGGCATGGTTCCACTCCTCCGCATAACCGGGCTTATACGCTAAAAAAATGGGGGACAGTCCGCCAGTTTAGAAATATCTTCTGTATTAAAGGAATATATTTATTTTCTTTCTTGCCTAGAAGATTTTTTATGAATATTTATCGGCGCTAATTACAAATGACTAGAATATATTTATAATCATTGATAATAAATGATATCTTTATATGATGATGGTCAGTAAGACAATTTTAGAATATAGATTAAGTTAATTTTGCCAATTTTATGTGAGCACACGTGGCGAGCGCTGATAAATGAAAAAATCTATCGCTTTTAAAATCTCTTCAACGCTTCTATTTGTTGTGCTCGTATCATCGGCAATAATGGGTTATATAAGAATAGACACCTTTAAGAACACGATGTTTGTGATGATTCAGGAACAGGGCATTCAAGACGCCTTAATGACCGCCGCAATGATGAGCGACAAGTATGAAAACGGGAAATTCGATATCAATAAATCCAATCCTTGTATTCATTATTCGCTTCAAGCGAACGGATACATCACAAAATGCTCTATAGTTGATAAAAACTCTGAATATTTATATGAATCAGGACAGAATTCTGGAGACTCTAGGCTCCATTTCCCTCAAGCTGAAAAAGCGTTGAAGATTTGGCAGAAAGGCGGTTCCGAGCCATTCCATTTATGGATGTCCGGAGCCGACGGAAAAAGTTACAATCTACGAATCCTCGCTCCGATAATAAAAGACGATTCCTACATAGGCTCGGTTGAGCTTCTCCTGTCGACGTCCCGTTTCTGCCATTCCGTTATGGACCTGTGGAAAAGATACGCCGCGGTGATTTTTATTTTAATGGTTGCCATCATGGGCCTGTTTGTAATTCTAATACGACGGGCATTAAAGCCTCTAAAGCTTCTTGACAAAGCCATCGAGAGCCTGAACGCGGGAGACAAGACGGAAAAGCTCAGTATTCATTCCGGAGACGAAATCGAGTCTCTAGCTGCTAATATAGACAACCTGATGGACAACTGGCAGAAGTTGATCGGAGAACGCGAACAACAGAGAAACGAAGCTCTATCACAGAGCCGATTCAATGACGCGGTGGTTCAGAACATCGCCAACGGCATAGTCGTTTTAGACAATGCCGGACGAATGGTTAAGATCAATAAGTCTGCTGAAGCAGTCTTAGGTTTCCGCGTTGATGATATCTTGAACAAACCCTTTGATGAACTTTTTCCCGGATGGGAAGGAGAAGACTGCGCTCGCGTTCTAAAAACCGTTCTCAGCAAAGGCGAGCCTTATTCCAACGAACGCGTTTATTTCCAATCCCCTTTCAATAATCGCGAAGTAGTCTTCAATATCAACATTAGGCCGTTTTTTGACAACAACAATCACCTTCAGGGAGCAATCGCTCTTTTTGAGTTTCTTACGGATAAGGTGATATTAGAAGAACACCTTTTAAGAACAAATGAGGAATTGAAACGAGCGAACCAGATAAAATCCGATTTCCTTTCCACTGTGTCCCACGAGCTTAGAACCCCCCTTACTCTGATAAAAATGTATACTTCCATGCTTGAAGATAAAAAACTGGGGGAAATGAATGAGAAGCAGGCAAAAGCGGTAGAGGTAATGAGCAGAAGGTGTAAAAATCTCAACGACCTCATAGACGACCTGCTGGATTTGTCCCGCATTGAATCAAGAAGGATGGAGTTAAATTTGGAGGCTGTCTCTCTTAAATCGATACTTAATGAGATTCAGTCGATATTCCTGCCGAGGATAAATTCTGAAAGAATACTCTTTTCTGTTGCAGCAGACCCGGACATGCCCGATGTTTTGTGCGACCGCGACAAGATCGTTCGCGCGCTGAACAACCTTGTGGAAAATGCCGTCAAGTTTACTGAGAGCGGAAGCATAGAGATATGGGCCGCGCCGGACGAAACCACTCCGGCAATGGCTCGGATATGCGTCAAGGACACCGGGAGAGGCATCCCGGAAGAGCAGCAGGAACAGGTGTTCGAAAAATTTTATCAGGTCGACGGCTCAAATGACCGCCGCTTTGGTGGAATCGGTCTAGGTCTGTCGATAGCGCGGGACATAATTATCCTTCACGGCGGTCACCTGTGGCTGCAAAAAAGCAAAGAGGGAGAAGGCAGTTTATTCTGCTTCGCAATCCCTTTCCACACGGGAGTCAAAGACGCGCTAAATGAGCGTGGCCAAAACGGAGACGAAAAAACCGCGTCTGAGAAGGAACTTGTTTTAACAGAATCGTCTCAGCGAGACCCGCTTCAGAAAGCCGCCGTCCTCATTATCGACGACGACCCGGACTTTGTTGACGTGATGAAAGACATTCTTGAGGATGACGGCTTCGAGGTTTCCACATCTTCGACCGGCGCGGACGCCTTCCCTGTTCTTTTCTCCGGTAAAATATTTGATGTTATATTGCTCGACGTGGCGATGCCCGGCATGACAGGATACGAAGTATGCCGCGCGCTCAAGACATTTGAAACGACTAAGGACATACCTGTCGTCATGTTAACCGCCGCCGGTCAGTCCGAACAAGTTTCGGCTGGGTTTGAGGCAGGCGCGGCAAGCTACCTTGTTAAACCTTTCGATCTGAGCAACTTCAGAAAAACTCTCGACAGAGTTTTAGGAGGGAAATAAGATGTTCGGCGACGACCCTTTCGACCAAAAAAACTCAAACGGCTCACCAACTTCTCTTTTCCCTGACTTTTCACAATATGCGCCTCATGGCGTTCATTGGATACCGCCTATTGATTTTTATGAAACCGATTCCGAAGTTGTGGTAATAGCAGAGGTCCCCGGCGTCAAACCTGAAGATATTTCCATATCTTTCGATAAGGGCAAGCTGACAATAAAGGGGGTTAAGAGCCGGGTTTCCAGCATGCGCGGCCTGAGTTATTACTGTTTTGAAAGAACTTTCGGGAGTTTCGTGAGAACATTCCCTGTGGTTTCCCCGGTGCATAAGAGTAAAATCGCCGCGACTTTCGACAACGGGACTCTCACCATTAAGTTGCCGAAGAAAAAAACTGAGAGAGCTTAAAACTATGAGCGACGACTCTTCAAACAGAGAAGATTTTAAAGAAATCCCTGAAACAATGCCAGTGATTCCGTTGATCGGAACCATGATTTATCCGTTCATGGTCGTTCCGTATTTCGTTCAGGGCGAGAATAACGAAAAAGCGGTGGACGCCGCGATGGAAAACGACCACTACATATTTGCCGCAAGCGTAAGAAATTCAAGCTCCTTAAATAAAACGCCCGCAAAAGAAGACCTCTTTGAGGTTGGCGCGGTAGCTTCGATAATAAGGCTGATGCGGGTTCCGTCGGGCGGCATAAAAATCCTTGCGCAGGGACTTTTTAGAGCAAAAGCGTCTTCGCTGACCGATCACCCTTCGGGCTTCATCACAGCGAACGTTGAGCTTATTGAAGAATCTCCTGTCGAACCTTCCCCGGAACTGGAAGCTTTAATCAGAATCGTAAGGGAACAGGTCCGCCGCGCGGTGAACTTGGGAAAACCTCTGCCTGAAGAATTCGTCCTGATGATCAATAAAATGGGCGAACCGGGCAAACTCGCCGACTTAATTTCATCCGCTTTCGACCTAAGCCCTGAAGAGTCTCAGTCGGCGCTAGAAGAATTCGACCCGCAGAAAAGACTCGCTTTCGTCTCTAAAGCGATAACGCGGGAACTTGAAATCCTTGAGATCCAGAACAAGATTAAAACAAATGTGCAGTCGGAAATGGAAGACAATCAAAAAAAGTACGTTTTGAAAGAACAGCTCAAAGCGATACAGAAAGAATTGGGACAGGATGATCCGCGCAAATCCGAAATCGACGAGCTTCGCAGAGCGATTTCTGAAGCAAAGATGTTCGATACCGCTGAAAAGCAATCTCTAAAAGAACTCGAACGTCTTGAAAGAATGCATCCCGACGCGGCGGAGGCCAACGTAATCCGCACATATATCGACTGGATGCTGGCTTTGCCGTGGAACAAATCCACAAAAGACAGGATAGACCTCGACCGGGCGCGAAAAATCCTTGATACAGACCATTACGGTTTGGAAAAAGTGAAAGACAGGATAATAGAGGCTCTCGCGGTCCGGAAATTGAAGCCGGACGCAAGAAGCCCGATAATCTGTTTTGTGGGGCCTCCGGGAGTGGGAAAAACATCTCTAGGCCAATCAATAGCGCGCGCCATAGGACGCAGCTTCGTCAGGTTTTCAGTCGGCGGCGTGAGAGACGAGGCCGAGATTCGAGGCCATCGGCGCACTTATGTGGGGGCCCTCCCCGGTCGAATTGTCAACGGTTTGAAGACCGCCGGCTCGAAAAACCCTGTCTTCATGATCGATGAAATAGACAAAATCGGCTCCGACTACAGAGGAGACCCATCGTCAGCGCTACTCGAAGTGCTCGATCCCGAACAAAACAACTCCTTCGCCGATCACTACCTTGATGTCCCCTTTGATCTTTCTCAAGTCATGTTCATAACGACAGCCAACATCTTGGACACCATTCCCGGCCCGCTGCGCGACAGGATGGAAGTGATACACATTCACGGCTACACCGAGGATGAAAAGCTTAACATAGCCGTCAGATATCTTATTCCGCGACAGTGCGAAGCTTCGGGGCTGGACAATAAAAAAGTCAGGTTCCTCAAGCATGCCGTACAGAGCATAATCGGAGGATACACTCGAGAGGCCGGCGTCAGGAATCTAGAGAGAGAAATAGGAAAAATATGCAGAAAAATCGCGACAAGAGTCGCTAAAGGGTCAAGAATAAAATCTTTCACAGTCGCCGCAAGCGATGTGGTCAAATACCTCGGCCCCCCGCGAGCCGAAATATCGTCCCGCAGAAAACACGACCAGATAGGAGTCGTCAACGGATTGGCATGGACGCCTTCCGGCGGCGAGACGCTCACAATCGAAGCGATCGTTATGGACGGCAAAGGAAAACTGACTCTGACAGGCCAGCTTGGAGATATTATGAAGGAGTCCGCCCAAGCCGCTTTAAGCTACGCTCGCAGCAGAGCGAACGACTTCGGATTCGCCCCCGACACCGTCGATAAAAAAGACATCCACATCCATGTGCCTGCGGGAGCGATACCGAAAGACGGCCCGTCAGCGGGAGTGGCAATGTTCACCGCGCTGCTTTCGGCTTTCACAAGAAACCCTGTCCGCCGCGACGTTGCTATGACCGGAGAGATTTCTCTTCGCGGAGCCGTTTTGCCCATCGGCGGACTTAAACAGAAGCTTCTTGCCGCGCGAAGAGAGGGCATCAAAACCATTCTGGTTCCTTTGTCGAACAAAAATGATATTTCAGACATGGATTCCCGAGATATCGGATCCTTAGAGATTAAATATCTGGAATTCGTGGATGATATTCTTCCTTATGTGTTCAGGGATGGCGGAGCGAAAACAACAAATCAGCGAAAAATAAGGCTACCGTCTTAAAACCGAAAAAAGCAAAAAACTGAACCGGACAAGTTGCGCTTTCCGTATAGGGTTGCCTCTGATTACAATCTTATGATTTCCCCTGTGACTCTTTTTCCATTCAGCGTCAGGATGCCCACAGAAAAAAACGGAGCGAACCGACGGTCTGTCGGAGAACCCGGGTTGAACATGAGCGCGCCCGCCACGGAACTGTTGAAAGGCTGATGAGAATGCCCGAAAACCACGCACGAGACTGATTCGTCGAACAGGTTCCGCGCCCGAAGAGGCAAATCTCCCGGGGCGCCCCAGCCGTGGATAAGACCTATCTTAATATTTCCGATTTCAATGATTCGCTTGTCTGGAAGATTTGCGGATTCGCCGCTATCCATATTCCCGCGCACGGCCTTTACAGGGGCGACAACCTCCAACTCGTCGAGAACGCTCATATCCACAATGTCCCCTGCGTGCAGAATCATATCCACGCCGGCAAAAGCGGCGACCACTCTCGAAGGGAGCGCTCTGGCCGCCGCCGGCACGTGAGTGTCTGAAATCACGCCTATATTCTTCATCCTATTCATTCCGCCCGAACGGCGACTCCAGAGGAACCGGACACTGTCGTTTTCTGCCGCATTTTCGGCACATCTCTCCTGTCCATATCCGATCGAATTTGTCCGCCACAGTATCCATTATGCCGTCTTCATCCGTTAGAATGCCCATCTCGAAATTCCTTCTTGTCTGCCCTTTCATGCCCAAACCCGCGCCGGTGAAATTGGCGCTCCCCATATACAACAGCTTGCTGTCCACCAACACGCATTTGAAATGAGTGCGGACGCATCTGCGCATATCGAAGAAACGGGAAAAATCGGGAGAAGCTCCGGCCTTCAATTCGTGAAGGATAGAGCCTGACGGCACGCCTGAATGCAGCAACCTCACGGCAACGCGCCGCGAAGCAAGCTCCTTAAAAAAATCCATTGAGGATTCAACTTCATTCTCGTTGACCGACATCATGAGGTTCTTTACGTTGGCTGTGGCGATCCACACCGAATGCCGCGCGCGCCTAAGCCCGCGCTCTATCACTTCGCTGTAGACCTCGTCATCCCGAAGAAGCTTCAGCATCCGCCGCTCCGATTTTCGATTGAAGGAAATCCGCTGCCGCTCCGCCGAACAAATCTATGGTGTTTCGTGTGGAACAAACGGCTATGCTCTTCACGGTTTCGTCTCGAATTTCAGCTATCTTCTCCGCTATGAGAGGAATATACGAAGGCTCGTTCCTTTTGCCGCGATGCCTCTGAGGCGCTAAAAACGGACAGTCAGTTTCGAGCAGCAGTCTTTCGGAGGGAACCGCTTTTAAAACCGACTGAAGGCGCGCGCTGTTGTTGTACGTCGCCGGCCCTCCTACCGAGATGTTCAAACCCAACTCGAGCGTCTGCTTCAGAAATTCGATGTCGCCGGAGAAGCAGTGCATGACGCCTTTCAAGGGAGCGTGCGCGCGGATCATGGACGCCATGTCGGCCTCGGCCTCGCGGCAATGAAAAATCAACGGCAACCCGCGCGCCGCGCAGAGTTCCAGTTGCTTTTCGAAAGAGTCCCGCTGTTTTTTTCTAGGAGCTATGTCCCTGAAATAATCTAGGCCGAACTCCCCGACGCCTATATATCTTCCTTTGTATTCTTCGAGAAAATCCTCGAATGCGGGATGGTCGTATTTGGCGGCCTCGTGAGGATGAAACCCCACGATTGGGAACACCATAGGGTATTTTTCGGAATTTGCGATTACCTGCTTATTCGTCGGTTCGTCGAGTCCGACATCGAAAACGGCCGCGACGCCGGCCTGTTCCGCCCGGCTCACAACTTCGTCTCTATCGTTATCGTAATCCTTGAAAAAAATGTGAGAATGAGTGTCTACGAAAATCATCTTAGTCTGCCCGGAACAGAGGGACTATATCATGTCCGCGAACCGCTTCTCCGGTTCGGTTTTTTTCATTTCCCATTCGCCGACTCTAGGTTTATAAACAAGCTGAACCGGCCCGTATTCCTTCAAATCCACAAGAAAATGATCTTCCACTTCATAGTTGTCCAAGTGAGTAATCTTTCTCCTGTAAACGAGCATCCCCACTTCATAATTCCTTCCGTTCATGATAACTCTGCGAGGCGTTTCTCCCGCTCTGTAACCCGCGTAAGCTTCGACTTGAACTTTTTCTCGATCCGCGTCAGTCGCCATATATGTCTCCATAGAAAAACGTTTAATTTCTTTGGTTAAAACTGTCAATTATTTTCCGCAAGCTGCGCCACCGGATTGAACAATAGGCACTAGACACATCACCCTGAGAAGCGTCCCGCCGGTATTTCTGAACTGGTGCAGTTCCCCTCCAGGCACGAACACGGCGTCCCCCGCTTTCGCCCGCTTGGAGTCTTCGGCGCTTGTCACCTCGCACTCCCCTTCCAACACATAAACCTCATGTTCCCAATCGTGCGTGTGCAAGGGAGTGTATCCGCCGGGTTGGATGTCGAATATGCGCATCGCGAAAGTCGGAGCTCCGTCGTTTCCATCAATCACCCACCTGACTTCCGTCCCCTCGACTCCTTCAACCTTCTGCGGAACCACCGACATAGCGTTCTTGATTATCATGCGCTCTCTCCAAAAAAACAGCAAAGTAATTATAACAGATAAAAGCTCCGCCGACACCGTTGTCGAATACAAGCCCAATCGTTATCAGGATTCAAAAACCTCTTCTATCACATTCGGCGCGTATTTTTCAGCCAATTCTCTTGTGATTTTTCCGGTTCGGGCGATTTCCCCGTACATGTAAGCGCTGGGCCGGGGTTTTCTATTCAGCGTCCCCGGCTCCACTTCCACAAGTCCGAACTTCTTTTCGAATCCCAGCTTCCATTCGAAGTTGTCTATATACGACCATTGGAAATAGCCCCTGACATCCACTCCGTCGTCTATCGCGCGCTTGACCTGTTTGAGATGCCTTAAGAGATAGCCGGGCCTCTGCGCGTCCTTCGCGTCAGCGATGCCGTTTTCCAGAATATAGACCGGCTTGCCATAGCGGGCGGCATCCTTGATGACATTGTAGAACCCCGGCGGGTAAACCTCGTATCCCATTGCGGTCGTCTCAGCGCCGTCCGGCAGATACAAAAAATCGTTCAGACTGTCGGGTATCTTCTTCAAGTTGAAATTTATTCGCATGCGCGTGTAATAGTTAACGCCTGAATAACTGAAAGAATCCTTGAGTCCGGAAATCTTTTCGTTGAAGCCGAAAGGCGGAGGAACCTTGCCGGAGCTTAATGCCTTAGGAAAAGCGTCGTTGTGAAAAAACCTTATGAATTTATGAATGGCGGTGTCCAGAATATTGTCAGGATTCACCGGCGCGGCGTCCACGACCGCCTGAGCTATTCCGATAAGCGGCTCGTCGCTCTCTCCTGAGCGACGCCACGCGTCAAGTATCCTTCTCCTTGCTTCAACATGCGCCTTTAAGAGATTCTTAAAAACCGTTCTTGCTTCATTCCAACTTCGCCTTTCGGGCGGGAATACTCCGAACAGATGGCCCGCGATAACTGGAACCATCGGTTCGTTCAACGTGCACCAGATATCAACTTTTCCATATACTCTTTCGACGACTCTTTTCACAAATCTGCTGAATAATTCCGGGCTGTCCTCAGCCGTCCACCCTCCGCGCTTAGCCATCCATTTCGGCAACGGCCAGTGATAGAGCGTTAGGCATGCCTTCAGTCCTCTTGCGCGAAGCTCGTCGAGAACTTTCTCGTAATGTCTCAAAGCGTCCTCGCTGAACACGCCTCTCTCAGGCTCGACTCGCGCCCACTCGACTGAAAAACGAAACGAGTTATAACCCAAATCGCTCATCAACTTAAAATCTTCCGGATACCGGTTCAGCATGTCAGCCGCGGCCCCTGAAACTGTGCCATCCGCTATCTTGCCCTTTTTCTCCCATTCCCACCAATCCGAATTAACATTATGGCCTTCCGCCTGATGAGAACACACTGCGGTTCCCCATAAAAAGTCTTCTGGAAACTCAATAAGGTTAATAGACATACCGCCACCCCAATTTTTTTTACGTCGAAATGATAGTAAATGCGAAGTTGCCATGTCAAATCCCGCATCTGTGCTAAATGTGAAACAAACGATAGATAATTTTGCCTTTTTATGGAAAATACATATAATTTACACTCAAGGAGATGTCTGTAATGTCCATTTTTACTCTCGAAAAAGAAACTATAGGCAACACTCTAGTAGTGAAACTTTCAGGAAGAATTGGCGGAGAAGCATCCACGGAGTTATACCGGGATGTCAAACAGTTGATAGAAGCGCATAAGAATTATGATTTTGCCTTGGATTTCAAACAGTTACAGTTTATCGACAGTTCCGGTCTAGGTTCTCTTGTGGCAATCAACTCTTCGCTTATGAAGCAAAGCAGAAAGCTGACCCTGCTGGCAGTGCCCGGGGCGCTTATGGAGTTGCTGCGGATCACGAATCTTGACAGGGTTTTTACGATTAAGGACTCGTTGGACGAAACAGAATGAGAATCACGCGAGCGACAGCAATAAGCGCCATTGCGGCGATATCAATCATCGCGACAGCCGCGTTGTCCCAGCCACCCCTACCCGCTCCGAAAATCAAAACAGTGCAGGGCCGGGTTCTGTTAAGCGTGAACAACTCGGACTGGTTTCCTGCGCACGAAGAGGCAACAATACACGCCGGAATGAGCGTGATAGCGCCTGAGAACGCGATGATTGAAGTGCAATCCGGACGAGCGCTCCAATGGCATTTCGTAGGCCCCGGCAAGGGGTCTATCGGCAAACGCTCAAAAAACTCATCCGATTCTTCTTCATTCGATATAGAAATATCTCAAGGTCACTTGGCGTTTGCTCTGAATTCCGCCGACGCTCCTGCGACATTTGTGGTAAAAACCCCTTTCGGGATTGTGGAAACAACAAACGGACTGTTCAGCGTTGTTGCGGACGAAACATCCGCAATCGTGATAGCGGTTTCCGAAGGAAAAGCCTGCATCGCGAGAGCCGAGCAGAAAAAAATCTGCGTTGAAAAAGACAAAATGCTTTTGATGGTTTCAGAAAAAAACAAACCACCCAGAATAGAAGCGGTAGACCCGGAAATCAGAGCAGCATGGAAGAAATTTGACTGGATTATTGTCGGAGAAAAACCCGAACTTAAAATAGTCCAGCCGCAAGACGGAATGTATTCAAACAACTCCACGATTTACATCATCGGAAACGCCTCGCCCGGCGCTACTCTGACAGTGAACAACAAGCAAATCACTGTCGCCGCCGACGGCAGTTTCAACGGCAACTACACCCTTTACGAAGGGGAAAACAAACTCGCGATTCAGGCAAGATCAAAAACCGGCAAAATTTCGTCGCTTACACGAACTGTTTTTCTCGACACCACCCCGCCGCTCTTATCCATCAGCCAGCCCGCCGGAAGCTTTGATCCGACAACTATCGGAACTTGCGACAATAGATTTTGTTATATTCAGATTTTCGGGATAACCGAACCCGGAGTGGCGTTAAGAATTAACGGCGTCGACGTAAGCCGCTTTATCGAAGACGACGGCAGTTTCCTTATTCAAGACTTCCCAGTCAAATACAAAGAACGGGCGCTCACCGTCGAAGCTGTCGATATGCACCGGCAGCGCTCCTTCGACATCTTGAGCATAATCGAGCCTCTCGATTCCGACGGCGACGACGTCCCCGACGCCATTGATGATTGTCCCTCGGATCCTTCCTGCAACTGATTCTTCTGCGATGATTATCAATCAGGTTAAGTATTATCCATTGTGTTTTTTTCGTTTGACGATATATCCGGCGAATTGCAGTCCCGCTTTAAACCAGTAAGCGGCCTCTCGATGGTTTTTCAACCTTCTCAACCTTCGCAATATGTAGCTAGGCCGCATATAGAACTCTCTAAGCATGCGTCTTTGCAGTTCCTGAAGGCGCTGCGCGGAAACGGTTTTCGTTCTAGTGATTGAGTCGCCCTGAAACGACCTTCCATAGTCGCTCCATTTCAGATTGTCTTCTAGCAACCCGGCCTCTTTCATCATAAGGTTCAATTCCGAACCCGGATACGGCGACGCGATGGCTACCGTTATCAAGTCAGGATCAAGAACGCGGATGAAAGAGCGGGTCGCCTCAATGTCGGATTCCGTTTCCTCCGGGTGGTTGCCCGCTATGAAGAACGCGCAGGACATCATTCCCGCTTTGCGGGTCCACTCGAACGCCTTAGTCGCCTGCTCAAGGGTTATTCCCTTCTTTATGAGTTCGAGGATGCGCGGACTTCCAGTTTCCACTCCGAACGCCACCTTGACGCATCCCGAATCCGCCATTATTCGCAACAGTTCCTCGTCAACTCGATCCACTCTGGTGTCGCAATCCCATGTGACATTCAATCTTTTTATGCCTTCGCAGAACTCCAAAGCCTTTTCCCTGTCATGCGTGAAAGTGTCGTTGTCTATCGTGAAGTGGTTGACGCCGTGCCGCTCTACGCAATCCAGCGCCTCTTCCATGACTTTGTGCGTCGGCCTATGCCGCACCTTGCGACCGAATACATGTTCGGAGCAGCAGAACACGCACCTTCCGGCGCATCCTCTGGCAGTGAAAAGTTGCGTCGCATTATAAACCCCGCCGGGCAATCCCGGCGTAGGCGCTCCGCGATACGACCACATGCGCAATAGGTCTCTGGCGGGCAACGGAAGATTTTCAAGGTCGACTGGTTTCTGGGGAGTTCCTCCATCAAGAATATCGCCGCCTGCCGACAACACAGTCCCGGCGATCTCCGAATCTGCGAACCGCCCCTGTTCGACGGCTCGGCATATCTCGACGAATGAAATCTCGCCCTCGCCTCTGACGGCGGCGTTGAATTGCGGATACTTAATAAGGGTCTCGCGCGCAAGAATCGAAGCGTGCGCCCCACCCAGCGCCGTTATCGCTTGCGAGAGCGATTGTTTTGCTATTGCGGCGAGTTCCGCCGCGGCGTCAACCGTCGGAGTCATCGCCGTAAACCCGATAACCTTTGCGTTTGACGAAGATATCCTAATTGCAAAATCTCTTTGTGAGAGAGGCTCCGACTCTAAATCGATGATTTCAGGAGCAAATCCATCCTGTCTAGCCGCCGCCGCCAACAGACATAGATTTATCGGATGCTGCAAAGCATGCGAATGCTCCTGCTTCATTATGCTCGGAGGTCTGACCAACAATACTTTCATATTTGCCATAGACTCTATAATGCTCCGGGAACAAGAATAACACACTGTCAATCGGCAACTTCTATGCTGTCCACAAAAAGTTCGCGCCCGCTGATAATGTCCGTCTCGCCGCCGCCGCAAGACGGACATGAGAATTCAACGGAAACAACATCGAAAACATTTCCGCATGCGGCGCAGGATGCGGTCACGGGAGCGACTTCGAAGTCAAGCTCAGCCCCTTCCATCCGGGTTCCTTCAACCAGCATTTTGAAGTAATGCCTGACGCAATCGGGCACGACCGCGGTGAATCCGCCCACGACGATTTTGACGCGCAGAACGCGAGGGTTGCCCCCGCCTTCGACCCGCGCTTCGTCAACCACCTTGACAAGCTCCTGAGTAATGGAAAATTCGTGCAAAGTTCCGAGCCTCTCGGACGATGCCGCAGGATTGTCTCGCGCGGCTTAACTGATTCTAGACCCTGCCGCCGCCGGCCCATCCGGACTGAGAACAATTATCCTGTCCGACTCTCCTCCAGCAAGAACCATCCCCTGCGATTCATGTCCCATAATTTGTTTCGGCTCTAGATTTGCCACTACGACGACATCTTTTCCGACAAGCTGTTCCGGTTCATAGAACTTGGCGATGCCCGCCACAATCTGCCTTTTCTCGACGCCGATGTCCACAATTAGCTTAAGCATCTTATTCGAGCCTTGCAGCCGTTCAGCCTCCACGACTCTTGCCACTCTCAAGTCCAATTTTGCGAAGTCATCGAACACGATGTTCTTCTTCACGCCCGGAATTGAAGCGGATTTTTTCTTTCGGTCTTTGCCGCTCTTTGAGGCTATAGCCTCAAGTTTTTTCTTTTCCTCTTCGATCTGCGCTTTCTCAATCCTCGTGAAAAGTATCTCCGGCTCCGGCAGAATTGCCCCGTCGGCAAGAGTATCTTTCGACGCTTCATCCCACCGAACATCTCTCGCCCGGCCTTCCAGCCCAAGCATCGACCATATTTTCTGCGCGGTGTCAGGCACGAAAGGAGATGAAATTACAGCCATCGTTTTTATCAGTTTCAGACATAGTCTTATCGTGGCGTCCGCGTCCGCCCGGTTTGACGCCAGAGCCTTCCACGGCTCCTTGGCATCGAAATACTTGTTACCGGCGCGAGCCAGATCAAGCATTGCGGCTAGAGCGTTGCGGAACTCGAAACGCTCTATGAAACCGCCTACCGCGCCGGGAGCCGCTTCAATGGCTGCGACAATTTCAGCGTCGACAGAAGCGCTCGAATCGCCAAGCGGCGGAACCCTGCCGTCCATCTTAGAGGCGACGAACTTAAGCGTTCTATTCACCAGATTGGCGTATATGTTGGTAAGTTCGCTGTTGTGCGCCGCCATGTATCTGTCCCACTGGAACTCCGAATCGGAGTTCTCAGGCATATCGGCGCAAAGATAGTATCGAATCGAATCCGTCGGATACTTCTCCATGAATTCAATCACGTCGATATACCAGCCGGCGCTTTTTGAAAACTGCCTGCCTTCGAGATTCAAGAACGCGTTCGACGCCACAAAATCGGGAATCTTATATCCTTGCCGCATGCGTTCGAGCATTATGGGAAAAATTATCGCGTGAAACGGGATGTTGTCTTTTCCTATGAAATGATAGAGTTTGCAATCCGGGTTCTGCCAGTAATCGCGCCAGCGGTCGGGCGATTCCCCGATGCTCTGAAAATATTCAACGGTAGACGAGATGTAGCCGATCGGAGCGTCGAACCACACGTACAACACTTTCCCATCCGCCTCGTCGAGCGGAACCGGCACTCCCCAGTCCAGATCCCGCGTTATCGCCCTGCTTTCAAGTCCGCGTTTGAGATATCCCCGCACCTCGGTGGTGACAAGCTGTTTCCACTTCAACCCGGCCTCTCCGCTCTCTTTCCGGGAGAGCCACTCCTCCAGCCATTCCGCCCGCGAACCTAGGTTCAGATACCAATGCGTCGTCTTCCGCGATTGTGCGGCTGTTCCGCAATCCTTGATGTTGCACCTCGGATTCTTTAACTCGTGGGTCTCCAGCATGACCCCGCATTTACCGCACTCGTTTCCCCAAGCGTCCGGAAATCCGCAATGCGGACATTCTCCCCTTACATACCTATCAGCCAGATACTTTTCATGTTTCGGGCAGTAAAGCTGCTCTCCTTCTTTCTTGTCTATCATTCCGTTTTCCAGCAGCCTCGTGAAAAACTCCTGAGAAATTGGGTAGTGGAGTTTTCGGGACGTGCCGGAAAAATTCGTAAAATCGATATTCATGCGCTCGAATATTGAAACAATCAAATCGTGATTTATCTTCACATGCTCCTCAGGGGAGCGACCGGCGGCCTCTGCGGAAATCGTGATAGCCACCCCGTGGTCGTCCGTCCCGCACACGTAAATGATGTCCGCTCCGTTCATCTTTTTATAACGGACAAAAATATCCGCGGGCAGATACGCGCCAGCGATGTGGCCGAAATGTATCGGCCCGTTTGCGTATGGCAAAGCGCTCGTAACTATGATTTTCTCTTTTGCCGATCCCGAAGAACTCATCTCAATGCTCCCGCGCCGCTATTGCGGTCTGGATAATACTAGCATCCCCTAGGCGAAAATTCAAAACGGGAACACGGAGCCGACAATCCGGTTTGCGCTTGCAAATCGTCTCTATGCTATGAAGATTTTGCCTGAACCGAAGTTTTGTGTCGTTAAATAATCTATGCCGCTGATAACGAATTCGAAATTCAACTCCTCGACTGCTTGAAGCTTATAACTTGACGAAAACCATGTTCGATGTGGAATATCTTCCCACAAGAGCCTCTGTTCTTACGAACGCGAACGAAAAAAGGCCCACAAGAAGCCTTTCAATCTTATTAAAATCCTTCGACGCCTGCTTATTCTTCGCTCCCTTTTTCACAGTTTCCTGAAAATACCTGTACAAACTGTTTTTAAGCATCCATTGATCGTATATAGGATCGCTGAACCTTTTCTCAAGCTTGAACCCCTGCTCGAATAGCAACTTTTCGAGAGCGCGCGAAGTGTACGCCACCAGATGTTCGGGCGGACCGAATCCCGGCCATTGTTTTTTCAACAACCTGTGCTGAAAAGTCCTGAAGTTCGGAACCGAAATGACCAGCCTGCCGCCCGGCGCGGTTATTCTCGACACCTCTCGCAATAATGCCATAGGGTCTGACATGTGTTCCAACGTTGACCACATCATGGCGACTGTGAAATGATTATCAGGGAAACCCGCCTCGTCTATCCTTTTCGTGTGTATTCTCTCATTCAACCCCGCATTGTCGTACCGGGGAACGAAATAGGGGTCAATCCCATCAATGGCATATCCGTCGCGCGACAGACAATAAACCGTTTCTCCTTTGCCGCATCCGATGTCCAGTATCCTGTCGCTCTTCTCAGACAGCCGCAAATAGTCTATGATTCTTTTTCTCACGCCATCGATTTTGAATTCCGCCACATCCTGAGTCTCAGCTTCTTCGACATATCGTCCATAGTGAGCGATCAAATCTGACTCTTCCGGAAATGGGTTAAGGTAAGCAATGTCGCAATTTGAGCAGTAAACATAGTTGAACGCATAAACATTTTCCGGATCCGATATTTCGGGATAGATATATTTTAAATTGCTTTTCGCGCAAAATGGGCATCCTGAATATTTCATAGCCTATCCGTCCTGAAAAAAGTATTCGATAGAAATATCTTCTAACTGCTGAACAAACAACACGCTCAGGATAAAATCCATTGGCGCAAAAGTCAAATGCAACGAGCCTCTAATCACACATGAGAAGACATAGTTGTCTGACCTGAAATTTCAGCTAAATTGATATATTCACATCCATTCGCTAGAATACTTGGTTATGCAATTAGACGTTAAAAAGGACGGAGGAATAATTATGACAACGATGTATTACGACGCTGACGCTGATCTGGGACTGCTGAAGGGCAAGAAAATCGCCATAATCGGATACGGCAGCCAAGGGCACGCGCACGCGCAAAACCTTAAAGAGTCCGGTCTGGATGTCGTGGTTGCGGAGCTTGAGGGCAGTGAACCGTGGAAAGCCGCCGAAGCGGCAGGATTGAAAGTTATGCCGACGGCCGCCGCCGCCGAAGCTTCCAGTGTTATGATGATTTTGCTTCCCGACCATGTTCAGGCTGTTGTCTATCAGAAGGACATCGCGCCCCATCTGAAAGCAGGCGACACGCTGATGTTCGCGCATGGATTCAACATCCATTTCGGACAGATAACGCCCCCCGCCGATGTTGATGTTACGATGATCGCTCCGAAAGGCCCCGGACACTTGGTGCGTCGCATGTATGAAGAGGGAAAAGGGGTTCCGGCTCTGGTGGCGGTGTTTCAAGACGCGTCCGGAAAAGCAAAGGCGCAGGCTCTTGCGTACGCAAAAGGAATCGGAAGCGCCCGCGCCGGCGTTATCGAGACGACTTTTAAGGAAGAAACCGAGACAGACCTATTCGGGGAGCAGGCGGTGCTTTGCGGCGGATGCACAGAACTGGTGAAAGCCGGCTTCGAGACATTGGTGGAAGCGGGCTATCAGCCGGAAATAGCGTACTTCGAGTGCCTGCATGAGCTTAAGCTGATCGTCGACCTTATGCAGGAGGGCGGCATACAGTGGATGCGCTATTCGATAAGCGACACCGCCGAGTACGGCGACATGACGCGCGGGCCGATGGTCATAGACGCGCGCACCCGCGAGACGATGAAAAAAATTCTCGTGTCCATTCAGGACGGCAGTTTCGCGAAGGAATGGATCGACGAAAATAAGAACGGGAGACCTAATTTCAACAGGCTCAAGGAGCGCGACGAGAACAGCCGGATCGAGGTTGTCGGCAAAAAGTTGCGCTCGATGATGCCTTGGTTGAAGAAATAGCCATGGCTGAGAAACAAGACAAAAACAGGGTTGTAATTTTCGACACCACGATGCGCGACGGGGAACAGTCGCCCGGCGCCACGATGACGACTTATGAAAAGCTTCAGGTGGCGCACCAGCTTGCCCGCTTGAAGGTGGATGTCATCGAAGCGGGATTTCCTTTCGCTTCTCCGGGAGATTTCGAGGCGGTAAAACTCATCTCGCAGCAAGTCGAGGGGCCATGCGTCGCCGGGCTGTGCAGAACAGCCTTCCCCGACATCGACCGGGCTTGGGAAGCGGTTAAAAACGCTTCGCGAAACAGGCTTCACACATTCATCGCCACTTCTGAAATTCACATGTCCAAAAAACTGCAGATGACTCCGAAACAGGTCGTCAAAGCTGCGGTCGACGCTGTGAAATACTGCAAGGAAAGAACGGACGACGTCGAGTTCTCGTGCGAGGACGCGACAAGGTCGGAATTCGATTTCTTGTGCGAGATCGTCGAGAAAACGATAGCCGCCGGAGCCACTACAATCAACATACCCGACACCGTAGGCTACACGATGCCTCACGAGTATGAGCCGCTAATTCGCAATCTGATAAAAAAGATTCCCAACTCCGGCAAAGCTATCTTCAGCGTCCACTGCCACAACGATCTCGGATTGGCGACGGCGAATTCGATAGCCGCTCTTGTCGGCGGGGCCAGACAGGTGGAATGCACCATCAACGGGATTGGCGAGCGCGCGGGCAACGCTTCTCTGGAAGAGATCGTCATGGCTTTGCGCACCCGGCGAAACCTGATGAACCTCCACACCGGAGTTGAAACAACCGAGATTTACCGCTCAAGCCGACTTGTCAGGCGCGTAACAGGCATCGACGTTCAGCCCAACAAGGCTATTGTCGGCAAAAACGCTTTCGCGCACGAGGCGGGCATTCATCAGGACGGCGTTCTCAAAGACAAGCGCACTTACGAGATAATGGACGCCGATTCCATCGGCCTCTCCTCAAGCTCTCTTGTTCTAGGAAAACATTCCGGAAGACACGCCTTCTCCGACAAGCTTTCAGAGCTTGGATATGAGTTGGACAGGAATGATTTGAATAAGGCGTTTTTCCGCTTCAAGGAACTGTGCGACAAGAAGAAGGAAGTTTCAGACTGGGACATCAGGTCGATAATCGAAGACGAGGTGATGCAGATACCTGAGAAGTTCCACCTCGAGTCCGTGAATGTCATGTGCGGAGGCAGGGTGAAGGCCACCGCGATGATAATCATGGGAGTGGGAGAAAAACTCGTCGAGGAATCGGCAATAGGCGTAGGCCCCATAGACGCCGTCTATCAGTGCATCAGGAAGATAACGGGAGAAGACATCAAGTTGATTGATTTTTCGGTAAAATCAGTCACCGGCGGAATCGACGCGTTGGGCGAAGTGACAGTGCAGATCGCAGGCCCCAAAGGAACGGTCGTAAGCGGCAGAGGGGCGAGCGTGGACATCGTCGAAGCGGCGGCAAAGGCTTACATCACAGCCATAAATAAACTGATTTTCTGGCGTAAAGCTCACAAGGAGAAAAAACCGGATAGCCGCAGCGAACATTCGACATCCAAGTCAAAAAGCGGGAGCGCGAAAATCTCCGTCAAGTGAAATTTGCAAATCATAGCTCTACGCGCGAACGCCTGACGAGAACAAGGATATGATTTAATGAAAAAAATCAGAGTTATCGTGACAGGGGCCTGCGGAAGAATGGGCCTTGAATGCGTCCGCGCAATATCCGCAGAGAGCGATTTGGAGTTGACAGGCGCGTTCGACGTCGCAGGAGCCGGCAAAGACATCGGCGAGCTTGCCGGCATCGGCCCAAATGGCGTAATAGTTTCCGATTGCCTCGCAAGCGTTCTCAAATCGGCCAAACCCGATGTGGCGGTTGACTTCACAATAGCACAAGGGTTCGGCGCGCGCGCCGCGTCAATTCTGAAATCCGGGACGCGTCTCGTGTCTGGAACAACAGGGATAGACGCCGCGACAATCAAGAAACTCGAAAAAATCGCCGCTGAAAAGAAATTGTGCGTTCTGCTCGCTCCCAACTTCGCTGTGGGAGCGGCGCTCATGACTCAGTTCGCTCAAATGGCTGCTGAACGGATGAGCGAGTGCGAAATAATCGAGATGCACCACAACCGAAAACTTGACGCTCCTTCAGGAACCGCGATGGACACAGCAAACAAAGTCGCCGAGGTGTACGCAAAAAGCGGCGTTCGCGTCGATCCGACGAAAACAATCAAACTCGATGGCGCAAGAGGAGGCAGTTTGGGCGGCGTGTCGGTTCACAGCGTTCGTCTCCCCGGATTCCTCGCAAGCCAAGAAGTGATTTTCGGAGCGCCCGGTCAGACCCTGACTATAAGACACGACACCATATCGAGGGAATCTTTCATGCCGGGAGTCATTCTGGCGATAAGAAGCGCGTCGCGCATTAAAAAATTGGTGGTCGGTCTGGAAAACATTCTCTGACGAAAAGAGTGGCCATTGCCGCATGAAACCTGAAAACCTGCTGTTTGCCGCGATTGGGTTTATAGACGAAGCCTTGGACAACACTGCCGCTCTTATAGATGAGTTGATTGAGCGAGGGCGGCTCAAAAGCGTCGATTCGAAAGGAATGCTTGATAGAATCGTCGAAAGAGCGCAAGGCGAAAAGCGCGATGCCGATGAAATTGTCGGAGAGATCGCCGCAGACGCCAGAGAAACATCCGGTCTTGCGGGTCGCGGAGATATTGAAAGATTAATGAGCAAGCTGGCGCAACTTGAGGAACAACTTGCTAAAATTAAGGAAACCGGCGACGCTGAAAAGGCAAGAAAAGCATGAGACTAGGCATAGCGACAAAAGCGATTATCGTCCTGTTGGCGGTCATTGCCGCCGCGACCGCCGCTTGCGCTCTTTTCACTCAAAACGCCATGCTGGATCATTACCTCAGAGTTAGAAACGACCATTTGGCTTCTGTAGCGTCCGCAGTGGATGAGCTTATATCTTCAGACATCAAGGAAGCTTCAACTCCGGATTTTTCCAGAATGATAGACATCCTCTCGCTGCGAAATCCTGAGAGAATCATCATCTCTGACATGAAAGGTTTGATACTGTTCGATTCGAGAAGAACGAGAACAGGATCCAACCTCGATCTGGACGAAGAGATGAGAATCAAATCGGACTCTGACGCCGGCATTTTATTATTAAGGACAAGCGAAAATCTGAAAGCCGTATACCTGCGCCCGAAACAAGTTTTCCGGCTGCTCGACAGTTCGGAAGATGTTTCACTTGTATATTACGCGCCGATCCGCGCGAACGGCGGAATTGCCGGGCAGGCTATGGTGTCCGAGTCGGTGGCAAAACTCGGACCAATCATCAGGTTAACCCGCAATAGGCTGATCGTCTTCATGTCGACTCTTTTTATCGTAATGGGCGCAACCGTTTTTTTCCTTGTGAACAAATCAGTTGCGGCTCCAATATTGAAGCTGGCCGATTTGACTAAAAGAATAGCGCGGAAAGATTTTCAGGAAAGAGTCGATTTTCGAACCAGCGACGAGATTTCTTATCTCGGAAGAAGTTTCAACACGATGGTGTATAACCTAGAAAAAATGGTGCGAGAGATTGAGGAGCAGAACGAAGGGCTTATTCATCTTTCCGGCGAGTTGGAATTGCGCAACGAGGAGCTTAATAAAAAACAACGACTCATAGAATACGATTTGAGGCTCGCTCACAGGGTGCAACAGGAGCTTCTGCCGCAAACCTACCCGCGTATTGAAGGCGTGCTGATTAGCGCAGCGAACTTTCAAGTCGGAGAAATCGGCGGGGACTGCTTCGATTTTTACAAATTGGACGACTACAGGCTAGGCGCGTTTATCGGAGACGTCTCCGGAAAAGGAATTGCTGCCGCGTTGGTTATGGCGATGTCGACAATTCTTTTCAGCCAGCTTAAAGACCGTCTTGACGAGCCTTCGGTGATTCTAGGCCGCGTAAACGAAATAATGTACCGTCATTTCGGCAGCCAGCATTCGATTTACCTTACCTGCTTCTTCCTTATTCTGGATTCGCGAAACATGAAGCTTTCGTATTCCTGCGCGGGGCACACACCCCCTCTCCTATTCAGGCCCTCGACCGGCGAAATATTCAACCTCGAAGCGGAAGGCTTCGGCCTCGGAATGTTCAACAATGTGGCTTACGAACAGAAAACTATCGATGTCATGCACGGCGACAAGATTATTCTTTACACAGACGGCGTCACCGACTGCAGAGACTCCGAAGGACAGATGTTCGGGCATGAACGACTTGTGGAAATGGTTACGATGAATCCTGATTCTAACACATACAGGCTGACTCATTTCATAGTAGAGGAACTGGGCGAGTTCGCCGGAGCCGCGGCGAGACAAGACGACCTGACTTTGCTCATTCTCGAATTGGAGAACGACAAGAAATGAAATCGCGATTCTGGAGCGTCATGCTCGCGGCGACCATCTCTTTTGCCGCAGCTTCAACGGTCCTCGCGGATATTGCCGACCCATCTCAGGACGACACTCCTCCTTTCATGTACGATGAAACTGATCCATTTTCTCTTGACGATGACCGCAACGCGCCTGCAAGAGCGACTGAACAACAAAGAAGCCGACTATTCGACACGCCCTCCGACCCGGCTGAACACCCGGGATTCGCAAAAGATATCTACTTGAGAGCTGTCGATCTCCATCTCGCAGGAAGCATCCAAGAATCAATCGAGCATTACAAACGCGCGATAATGCTTGATCCTGACGCCGCCGCTTATCATGCCGACCTCGGCGAAGCCTATCGCGAAATGGGAATGACCAGAGAGGCAATAATTGAGTTCGAAACGGCAGTTGAATTGAACCCTAACCTTGCGAACGCTCTTACCACGCTCGGCGTGATATACGACCGCGAGAACCTTCCCCACAAAGCTATCGACTATCACAGAAAAGCTTTGCGCCTTGAGCCTGACAACTATGTGGCTCTTAACAATATCGGACACGCCTATGATTCTTTAGGGCTGGTCAGAGCCGCTATTATCAATTACCGTAAAGCTATCGAAATCAATGCTGAGTTCACCGCCGCATACGTAAATCTGGCCGACACCTATTTGCGCGTCGGACAGGTCGCGGATTCGATTGAGATTTTAAAAAAAGCCATTTCAATCGCAGGCTCGGAAAACATTACGACCGGAATGTATCACAATTTGCTCGCGGAAGCGTACGCGCTTCAAGCCAGATATGCCGAGTCGTTCGAAACTCTGAAAATCGCAATTTCCATTGAACCGTCCAATCAGGACGCGCAGAGGAATTTTTTCTACGTCTTCGACAATCTCGCAAAGGAATCCTTGCGAGCTGGAAAAGCCGAATCCGCAGCCGCATATCTTTCTCAGGCGAAAAGAATCGTCGGCTCAGGGAACCCGCGCATGGCGTTATTCTATAACAGCATCGGAACGGCATACATGCAAAACAAAATGTGCCAAGAAGCTTCAGAGGCTTTCAAAAATGCGGCGGCTCTGATTCCGACCGAACAGGAGTTTATCAAAAATCTGGAAGACGCGCGGGGGTGTTCGGGTGGCTAAAGCGGTCAAAGTGCGAGCTTTCGGCGGCGCGCCCGCAGCGGACTTTCTCGACCTGTCCTATCTGATGCCTATGCTGGCGTCGGCGGCCCTTAACGATTCTCCAACACATCCTTTGAAATATGGCGCGCCGATAAAACTCGGCGGAGCGCTGGCCCAATCCTTCGGAAAACTCCCACGATGGCAGTTCTACGAACGTTTTGCGCGGCACATCATGACCGAACCTCACGAAGCTGAAACAGTTAAAAGCTGGCTTTTCGCAAGATGGGCCGCAAATTTGTATAGGGGAAGGAAATATCAGTTCGTCGTTATAGGACCTCCGCTGGGTTCTCTGGTTTATTTGTCGATGATTCTCGACGCGCCTTTCCTCCCTTTGAATTACGGGCTTGCAATCAGGCATAAACCGATCAATCCTGACAACATGTCGGAACATATAGAGATAGCAAAAAAATGGGCCGCTCACTTCGCAAAAACAGACCCGGATATTCACATTGTTCACGAATACAATCCCGTCCACCAGCGTTTCCGCATCAAACACGGATCCCTGCTGCGCTGCCGCTTCACTACCATCCCTGAGGCTTATGACGATTTCATTGCGAAAAACCTTGCGCCAAACGGAACTGTGATAATTGTGGAATCCCGAATCGGGTGGCGGCAATATAAACTCGCCAACAATCTATCCCATCAGGTCGGACAACCCGGCGGAATTCCATGCGAAGAATATCTGTTCAGCAGCCCGAGGCTTGATAAATTCCGTTCGCGTTTCATGCAAACCGAAGCTTGCTACAGATTGAATATGCCGGATGAAATCCAGCCTGAATCTCGATTCGGCGTGACCCCGAGAATGCGGCTTAGCGTGATCTCCTCCGCCGACGAACATCGAAAAAACATATGTCAGCTTTACTCCGACGAGATTTATCTTGTAAATCAACTGGTTTCTCAGTTGTTCATGCGAGGCGCTCGCAGGGACGGAGCGCTGCCTTCCCGTTGTTATGTTCACTCCGGCAACTTCATCGCTCCCCAGCCGTGCATTCATTCTAATCTTCTTCCAGTGTGGTCGCCGACGCCCTGTTATCCGGCGTTTCAATTCGTCGAGACATATCTGAAAAAATATCCGCATAAGCTCGAGGAAATTCTGGTGTCTTTCGAGCCGTCTATGGAAGAAGCCCCTGACTTCATCATGCTCGAACGCTGGAAAGAAATGCTTGAAGAAAAAGCCCCGGTCAGGTTCGTGGGAATGAATCCAAGCAAATATCCTCGGGAAATGACTTCTGTTTTCAGGCAATGGAACGAGATCGTCAGATGGTCTAAACGGCACAAATATCCGCTGAAAACTCCAATCACAATAGACACAATCGTTCAGGAAGCTGAAAAGTCCGGCATATATTTTCAAGTGACCGAGAACAAATAGTTTTTAACTGCGATAAACGCCGCCCCGATAGTACCAATCCGCCTACGCGACGTTATTTTGACAGATTCTTTCCTGCGCCATTTCGAAACTCATATTTTCTGTGTTTTCGCAATTTTTCAGGGTCAAAGACGCCTTCAGCGCTCATATCTTGTCACACCTTCGGATTACTATATGAGTAAAAGGATATGTTCTTAAGGGGATGATGCGGCATGATCAGATCGGAGAATGAAATAAGGATGTTGGCCGACCTTCTTGAATCAGGGTTTCTTGTTCGAGGCGCGCCTGAGTTGCGCGAACAGGAAGGGCCGTCGAAATGGGGCATTGAGCCGGGGCTGCCTGCGGGCTATTACCTTTATGAAAAAGTGTCTCTGGCAGAGCCGACTGTGGCCGGAACGAGATACTGGACAAGGCCGTGGAAGCTGAAAAGCATCAACGAGGGCGAAAGGCTGAGACTGATACGAGACCGCGCCAATAGATATGACGCGAACGCTGTCGAGGTTCACGCGCCGGGAATAGGAAAAATCGGATACGTGCCGAGATTCGCGGCTCCGATGGTGGCGGCAAGACTTGATTCTGGAAAAAGAGTGTTCGCGCGCGCGCGACGCTCAAAGGCGACTCCCGGAACGCTGGAAATGCGCCTATATTACTACATGCCCACAAAATTAAACGCTAACGCGCGGTGAAGCGGATAGTTGTTTGGAATAAATGATAAAAATCGAAGCTGGAGTACTACTTGTATCGTCCCAGCATAATCTTCACAACGTCGTAGTACATCTGAGCGCGCGCCACAACTCCACGCCAAAGTCCCATCTTTTCTTCTTTAGTGTGATGCGTCAAATTCTCAAGCTCGACTTCATAGATATCGATTCCATTGTCTTCGAGATACTGGTTGATTGCCACCTCTACCCCGAATCTGGAATCTGCGATGTCGATTTTTTCAATTATTTTCCTGAGGATAGCCCGCTGTCCGGACAGTTTCGGCGCAAATAATTGAGCGAGATCGGTCACCGCTCGGCCCTCTGAGAAAACGCCCATCGTGGCCTGCGCCTTGCCTTCTAGAATGGGCGACACGAGATCCATGATATGAGACTTTCTAAGCCCGATCAGATCCGCGTCAAGGAGAAGAATGATGTCGGCTCGAGTCCTGTTAACCCCGGCGTGAACCGCCCCTCCCTTGCCTCGGTTTTCTTCCAGATTTATCAAAACCACGCCAAGCTCTTCGGCTACTATCTCAGCCGTTCTGTCGCTCGACCCGTCATTGACGACGATAATCTCGTCTATTGCCTCGACCTGCTGGAGAACATGCAAAGTTCCCCTTATCGTTCGTTCCTCGTTAAATGCCGGAACTATTGCGGCGACTTTCATATATGAATTGCTCCCCCGCTTGCGCGATATTCGATTTCTTTGAGCGGCCTAATTCCCCGTTCAAAGCCCTATGATAATCCTGATGTCCCGATATGTCACAACAAGAATCAGACTTATTAAAATCGCAAACCCGACAGTGTGAATCAATCCCTCGCGCCTCGAATCCAACGGCCTTCTGATTATGGCCTCCCAAGTATGAAACACGATGCGCGAGCCGTCGAGAGCCGGGAACGGAAACAGGTTTATCACCCCAAGACAGACGCTGATAACGCCGAAGAAATGCACCAGATCGCTGAAGCCCTGCCGGGCGAAAACGCCGGCGTATTGAATTATTCCGACCGGCCCCGCCACATCGTCCGCGGAAACTTTCATGCGTATCAACCCCACTATGCCATCCAGAATCATCACGACGGACACAGCGCTCTGTTTCGCTCCGAGCCATACGGCCGAGACAGGATTTACCCTTTGCGACACCGATTCAAGAACGACCCCGATATCCTTTCCTGCGGTCCCTGACGCCGCGAGAGAAACCACTTCCCCGCCGCGATAAACCAGGAATGCCATTCTGGACGCCGCCAACGAATATTTATCGCCCATAAACTGAGCGCCGCCGAAATCCAGAATCACGTCTCCGCTCCTGAATCCTGCTTGCGCCGCTATCGAGCCTTCCTTCACGTCCGCTACCAACCTCGGAGAAGGATTCATCAGGATTACGCCGGCGTCATTCCACCTGTGTTTTTCGGGAATCATTGTAAACTCGACTCTTTCATCGCCTCTGAGCACATCAATCTTAACATCGGAGCCGAGTTTTGATTCGATATACTTAATCATGCCCTGCCGCGACTCGACTGGATCGCCGTCAAGCGCGAGTATGATATCGCCTTTCTTAATTCCGGCTTTGTCCGCCGGCATTCCCTCGGTCACAAAACCGACCGGCAGGCCTTTCGTGTATTCTCCTTGTGAAACCGCCACCGGATTATCAAGACCGGCTCCGATTTTCCCTCGTTTTTCAAGCTTAACGTTGAGAGCGATTTTCAGAGTCACTTCTTTGCCGCCCCTGCGCGCTATGACTCTAACCGGGTTTTCTGTTGAGTTCATTAACAATGTCTCGGCGTTTCTGGGATCGGTCACGGCGCTGCCGTTCACAGATAGGATGATGTCGTCTTTTTTCAATCCGGCTTTTCCGGCTGGTTTGCGCGGGTCCACAAAAGCGGCCACCGCGCTGTTCGACAGGTTGCCGCCCGTGTCTGGCATCTCGCGCGGGATGCCCCAGATCATATACACGGACCCGAAAAGCAAGACGGCCAGAATGAGGTTCATGAAGGGGCCCGCAAAAATTATGGAAATCTTCTGCAATGGCGTTTTGTATCTGAAATTGGCGGTTCGAGGAACGCCTGCGGCTTCCGCATCTTCGCCGTCATCGTCCTCGCCCACCATCTTTATATATCCGCCTATGGGAAACAGACAGAGCTTGTAACGGGTTCCCCTGAAGTCGAATCCGAAAAGTTCCGGCCCCATTCCGAAGGCAAACTCGGGAACTTCAACTCCATGTTTTTTTGCCATTATGAAGTGGCCTAGTTCGTGAAACAGAATCACAAGCCCGAAAGCGATTATTATCTGAGCCGCAATTTTGATGAATGAAAAGATTTCATAAAAATCCATTTTAACATCTCCCGCCCGATTCCGGCTGCCCGGAATCCGGCGCGCCTCTCCAAGTCGTTTTTCAGAGTATAATCATTTTTTTCGCGTCACACAGGTCGGTTTCTTTCATATCAATCAAAGGAGTTTCACCCGACCACAAAAAGTTTAAGGTAGAAAAAAGTCAGAGGAATGGAAAAAAGGATGCTGTCGGAGCGATCCATAAATCCGCCTGCCCCGATCACCATAGTGCCCGTGTCTTTCACATTTACCCTGCGCTTGAACACCGATTCGGCAAGATCCCCAATCTGCCCGAAAGCGCCGATAATCAGCCCCAAGAAGATGGCATGAATCAAGCTTATGTCCAACACCGAGCAGATAAGCATGGTAAACATAACAGAGCCTGCCAGACCGCCCACCGCTCCTTCTATCGTTTTGTTGGGACTCACTGAAGGAGCGAGCTTTGTTCTGCCTACCGCTTTGCCGGCGAACAACGCGCCTGCGTCGCTCGCCCACGCCCCCGCCAGCGGCAGCACGACTAGGAGCGCGTATTTCGTATGCTCCAAATAATACGTCTCGTGCAATTCCTTAAGATTGAACACAAAGCTCATAAGCGCTCCGATGTAAACCGCGCCGAATATCGTTACTGACAGGTCCGATATCGAATATCTGTCCCTCCCCCTCATTTCCCTGACAAGCTGCATGCAGAACGCGGCAATTATAGCAAGAGAAAGAATCATCGCGACGCTTATCTCAGGTTTGATATAGGCCGCCAGAAGAAAAAGCAGCCCAAGACCTATTCCCAATCCTGTCATCGGACGCATTCCGCTTCTTGTTAAAAGCCCGTAGAACTCAACCAACCCGGCGGTTACGGCCACTGATGCCAGTAGAAGCAGAAGCAAATCGCCGCATGCGGCCATGTACAAAACAATCGGGCCTAGCAACAAACCGCCGACTATCTTCACAGATATGTTAGAACTCGTCATTTTATAGCTCTTTCTTTGATGTTGTATTCATGCCCCTGCTTTTGTAAAACCTAGCGGCTCGCTAGGAGTCAAAACAGTCCTGAGAGAAATCGAACCTTCTTCATCATAGACCGCCGAAGCGACGCGTTCCGTTAACGTCCGCTGATTCTCGCCTCTAACCCTGAAATCCGAGGGTTCGGCAACTCTGACTACCATAACCGGCTCGACGTTTTTTGCTTTCAACGCGTCGAGCGCGTCTTCTAGCCGCATCGCGATCAACGTCTCATCTATCAAAATTCTCTGAGTTCCTTCTCTTTTTTGTCCACTGCGTCATCTATCTTCGCGATATACTCGTCTGTGATTTCCTGAATCTTTTTCAAGCCCCTGTCTCTGTCGTCCTCAGTGATTTCCTTCTCGTCTTCCAGCATCTTAATCTCGTCATTGCCGTCGCGTCTCAGGTTGCGGATTGCGACCTTCATCTCTTCGCCCTTTTTGCGGACGCCTTTGGCCAGTTCCTCCCGGCGCTCCTCGCTGAGCATCGGTATTTCAACGAAAATATTATGGCCGTCATTCCTCGGCATTATACCAAGCTCCGACGACGAGATGGCCTTTTCGATAAGAGAGAGATTCGACTTGTCGAAAGGCTGAAGCTTAAGAAGTCTTGGCTGAGGGGCGGAAATTGTCGCCAACTGATTTATGGGCATTTTCGCGCCGTAAGCGTCGGCTGCTATTCCGTCCAGAAGAGCCGGAGTCGCCCTTCCCGTCCTCACACGGGCAAAATCCTTTACTGCCGTATCGAGAGTTTTTTCCATCCTTGCCCGCAGGTCTTCGAAAACTTCGTCCAACATTTCATTCCCCTCCGATATAGGTGCCTATCTTTTTTCCGAGCACGAGCTTCTTAAGATTGCCTTTCTTCAGAAAATCGAAAACCACTATTGGTATGTTGTTGTTCTGGCAAAGAGTGGTCGCCGTCGTGTCCATCACTTTGAGCTGCCTTCTGACGACATCCATATAGCACAACCTGTCGAAACGAACGGCGTCCGGGCACTTGAGAGGGTCCTTGTCGTAAACGCCGTCCACGCGGGTCGCTTTCAGAATCGCGTCCGCGCCTATCTCAACTGCTCTCAACGCGGCGGCCGTGTCTGTGGTAAAAAACGGGTTCCCCGTGCCTGCCACGAAAATAACAACCCTTTTTTTCTCCAAGTGCCTGACCGCTCTCCGTCTGATGTACGCCTCAGCCACAGCTCGCATCTCGATGGCGGTCATCACCCGTGTGTCCAGCCCGATATTTTCCAGCGCATTCTGAAGAGCCAGCCCGTTTATCACGGTCGCCAGCATCCCCATATAATCGGCGGACGCTCTCTCCATGCCTTTTGCGGCCACCGATACGCCTCGGAAAATATTTCCGCCTCCCACGACGACCGCGACTTCCACGCCCAAGTCCCTCACGCTTCTTATCTCTTCGGCGTAGTCCTGCAGCCTGTCCACGTCTATTCCGTACTGCTGCGCTCCGGCGAGTCCTTCGCCGCTAACTTTCAACAGTATTCTTTTGAAAATTGGTTTTGTTTTTTCAGCCGTTTTTTTCGCCACTATGCCCCTCCAGCCTGATTGCGGCTCAGAGTATTATATCGCATATCTCTGAAAAGTACACAGAATCGCGCGCGCGGGCGCGCTTAAAAAACATCTTTTTTTTAGCGCGCTCAAAGACTACAATATCCGCTGCGGACAACCCACTGCGCGCGGCGCAAAAACCGCGATGTGGCTCTATTAAGTTTCGGCGGCAACTCAATGAGCATTGCGGCAATCCTGATTTTTATACTCACATACACTCTCATAGCAGGCAGGAGACTGGTCGCGCTTCCGATCGGGCGTCCCGCGGGAGCCCTTCTCGGCGCTCTTCTCATGGTTGTTTTCGGAGCGCTTTCTCCTGAAGAAAGCTACCGAGCGGTGGATGCCGACACCATTCTTCTACTTTTCTCGATGATGCTTCTTTCCGGGTATCTTGGCAAATCAGGCGTGTTTTCATCAATTTTCAGCGCATTATTGCGCGTCTGCCGCTTGCCGGAAGGTCTCCTGTACGCGATAGCCGCGCTCTCCGCCTCTCTTTCAGCTTTCCTTGTGAACGACACGGTTTGTCTGATGATGACGCCGATTGTCGTGTCGATATGCTCTCGGCATAAGCTCCCGATGGGGCCTTATCTCATAGCGCTGGCCACTTCAGCGAATATCGGCAGCGCCGCGACTCTGGTTGGAAATCCTCAAAATATGATAATCGGAAGCATGAGCGACTACGGGTTTGCCCGCTTCATGGCGGTTTCAGGCCCGGCGGCGCTTGCCGGCATGATTGTCAACATTGCTCTTCTGAAGGTTTATTTCGCCCGCCGCCTTCCTCGCGCTTTCACAGAGGACGTCGGATTCGAGTCCACCATCAATCTGAAACGGCCTCCGTTTTCAGTTCTGGTTTTCGTTGCGGTGGCAGCCTGTTTTCTGTCGGGAACACACATGGGTTACACAGCTCTGGCGGGCGCGGTTCTGATCATGCTCCGGGAGCGCAAAGAACCGACGGAAGCTCTCGGCGGTGTGGACTGGACCCTGCTTCTTTTTTTCGCCGCGTTGTTCGTAGTGGTTGAAGGTCTCGCTTCCACCGGCGTCGTTGAGAAATCATGGGACGCGTTTTCGTACGCTCTCCGGACGGACACGCCTTCGGGAATGACCATGTTCGCAGTTTTCATGACCGTCGGCTCGAATCTGGTCTCGAATGTGCCTATGGTTCTTCTGACCGGCTCTCATATCGAAGGATTCGGATCGCCGGACCGCGCTTGGGCCTTGCTTGCATACACCACGACTGTCGCCGGAAACCTGACTCTTCTAGGCTCCGTCGCCAACATAATAGTGGCCGAACAATCTAAAAAATCTTATAACCTCGGTTTCTTTGAGTATCTGAAATTCGGAGCGGTATCCACAGCGCTCGCCATGACCGCTGGCGTCATAGTCATCGCCCTGCTAACCTGACGCCGGACCTGAGCCGATGCAGAGGAAATCCTGTTTTTATTGTTTTTTTGGATAAAAGCGTAGTAAAATTGCTCCCGACCGCCATTATAGACGTGTCATACCGCAACGCAACACGGCGGTAAAAGCATCATCTGGAGGACGCTAATGAAAACATCTTTCAAACGAATTGTCAGCACAGCGGCGTCGGTCGCAACGGCATTGTTGTTCGGAGCTTATTCAGGGGCTTTCGCTCAGGACTGCTCGAACATCAAAACCGAGAACGGGCTTGTTAGCGGAAAACTCGACTCAGGCGTTTGCTCGTTCAAAGGCATTCCCTATGCGGCCCCGCCTGTCGGCGACCTCAGGTTCGCGCTTCCGGTTAAAGCAGAGCCGTGGGAAGGAACTCTTGAAGCTCTCAATTACGGCAACGATTGCGTTCAGCATCCGCTTAGCCTCTTCCCTTCGGACAAGATATCCGGCAGCGAGGACTGCTTGTATCTTAATGTGTGGTCTCAAGCAAAGGCTTCGGATTCCAAGCTGAAACCGGTGATGTTCTTCATCCACGGAGGAGGATTCCTCAACGGCTCCGGCGCGTGGCCCATCTACGACGGCACGACACTGTCATCTAGAGGCGATGTCGTGGTGGTGACCATCAATTATAGGCTCGGCAATTTCGGATTTTTCGCGCATCCCTCGTTCCGCAGAGATGACGGAGGAGTGGGCAATTACGGATTATACGACATGGTGGCTGCGCTCGAATGGACGCGAGACAATATTAAGGCTTTCGGCGGCGACCCCGATAACGTGACAATATTCGGCGAATCCGCAGGCGGCATCAGCGTAGGGCTTATCATGATATCGCCCAAAGCTCACGGGCTGTTCCACAAAGCCATCATAGAAAGCGGCCCGGTGCATTATTTTTCCAGCCCCGCTAAAAAAATGGAGGAAACCGGACTCGAAGCGGCCGCTAAACTCGGCTGTCCCGACGCGGCGTCGGCCCCCCAGTGTCTGCGCTCAATCTCTGCTGAAGCTCTGATGCTCGGCGCACCGGGCACTCTTTCCCTCCTGTCGAGCTATGAAACTTCCGGAAAGTATGTTTATGCTCCCGTTATTGACGGCGTGTTTATTCCGGACACCCCGGCCGAAATGTTCAAACGCGGCGACTTTGCTTCAAACATTCCGGTAATAATCGGCTCGAACACGGATGAAGGCTCATTCTTCACCGCAAGCAAGAAGTTGGACACAGTCGAACAGTATAACGAGACGGTTGTTTCTGATTCCAAAGCTCTCGCCGACATTTTTGACATCAAGGTCGACTTCGACGGCATTTTGAACATATTCCCCGCGTCCGAGTATCCGACGCCCAAACTGGCGTACAGCGGCATGCTGAGAGACGTGGCATTCACCTGCCCAGCTCGCGCGCTGTCAAAACAAATGATTAAAAAACAGCCGAAAGTCTATTTGTATCTTTTCGGAAAAGCCCCCGACGAGGTCGGGCCGCTCAAAGACTGGGGCGCGTTCCACGGCTCGGAACTCGCTTTCGTCTTTCACAATTTCGAGTTCATGGGCATCAAGTTCAAATCAAAGGACAACACCGCGACGTCAAAACGGATACTCGCTTACTGGTCGCGTTTCGCGCATACAGGAGATCCCAACCTTCAGGGCCTTCCGCAGTGGGAGCTTTTCGACCCGGCGCAACTAAACTACATGTATCTGGATGTCGAATCCGAGATGCGCTCCGGCTACAGAAAACCAGTGTGCGACTATCTGGATCAGGTTCTATTCGAGAAATAATTGTTCTATTCAATTCATCTTCAAGTCAGTCCTGCGCGTCCTGCTCGACTGACGGAACAAACCTGAATTCGTAAACCCGGGCGTCTATTCCGTCGTCCGGCAAAAAGTAGACGCGCCCTCCATGTAATGCCACGCCCTCGCGCCCCATCGCGTTCCCGACCTGCGAGTCGCCGATTTCTATTCTTTTTACCAACCGCCATTCTTTCAAATCTATGATGTCCAGTTTGTTTCCGCTCACGCACACTAGAAATCCGCTGTCGGCTTTGCAATCCTGATATCCTATCCCAGTCGGGCTTTCCCTCTTTTCCAGTAGACTTCCATCCTCGTCCCAGAAATAAAACGATTCAGCGTTCCAGTTTGCGCCGATAACCGCGGCCCCGTCCCGCGCGATCAGCCCGATGTGATCCTCGACCTCAAACCTGATTCTGGCTTTCAGCGTTTCAGGATCGACTTCGAATATTTTCGACGCTGTTTCTCTCTTATAAACCGCCATCGCGATCCAGAATGCGCCGCCTCCGTAATCGAATCCGCTCGGATGAACGTATAGTCCCTTCGCCAAATTCCGGCTTGCCGCCAACTTCATATTCCGCCTGTCGTATTTGTGAAGCCACCCTTTTGCCGAATACTTATCCACGCTGGTGAAAAAAACATGCTCGTCAGTCATGAAAAGTCCTTGAACATGATGGACATCCGTTCCGAACGGCGGAAACACAGATACTAATTCAATGCCTTGAATATTTTTATAATCGACAGTTTGAGAGCAAAACGCAGGCGAAAAACTCGCAAGAAACAAGCACACTGCCGATATGCAAACTACAGCCGCCTTTCGCATAAGCGTTTGTGCGAATAAATTCGTGTTTTGAGCGTGTTCCATCTTAAAGCGGATTGCCATATTTATTCTTGGAAACTACGCTGTCGAAATTCTTGCGAGGTCTTGCAGGAGGCTGTTCATCAGGAATGCCAATAGTTAGAAGCGCTAAAAGGTACACTCTTTCGGGAAGAGCCAAGTCTGCCCGCACTTCGTCGTACAGTTGCCGGAGAGAGCCAGTCATCTCATTGCCGAAAGCGCCCACAATGCAACAGCCAAGCCCATGATTTACCGCCTCGACGCACATGAACCCGTATGCGATTCCAAGTTGCTCCATCGTTCTCGCAAGGATTATCGACGGCCCGTGTTCCGCCACGCAGAAAACCGGGTCTTTCAACAAAAGATTGTCCACGACTTCCGCTGTTGCTTTCAGAAGAGCTTCCCTGTTTCGAGGCTTGTCCCAAGCTCCGACATCTCCGCACACCGCGATGACAACAGGGGCTGAGGCGATGAACTTCTGGCCACGCGAGAGTTTGACGAGTTTCTGCTTCAGGCCTTCGTCATCCACCGCGATGAAATGCCATGGTTGCACATTCTCCCACGACGGAGCCTTGCGACCCGCGTCAAGCGTTTTCCTAAGCGCTCCATCGGGAACAGGTTCAGTTTTGTATTTTCTTATGCTTCTCCATTTTTCAATCGCTTCAGTCGCTTCCATGTTCTCCGCTCCTTTTTAATGTGATTAAGAGCTTTCCTGCATGTTTTTCACTCTTCTTTTCTCAGCCAAACGGCCCTCTGCGGGAAGGGTATTTCAATTCCCGCTTCGTCAAACCTGTTTTTGAATCTCCTTCGCATCTCCCGCATCACGTCCCATTGTTTGAGTGGAGCCGTCTTCACCATAACCCTAATAGTGACGGCCGAGTCGTCCAGCGATTCCACGCCCGGTATTTCGAAATCCTCAAGCAGCAGAGGAGCGAATTTTTCATCGGCCTTAATCTCGTCGCAAACCTGCCTTATCGTCTCCATGACCCTGTCCACATTCTCTTTGTAAGCAACCCCAACATGGACGAGAGCGCGCGACCACCCCTTAGTCATGTTGCTCACCATATTTATCTGCCCGTTAGGGATGTAGTGCACGACCCCTTGCACATCCCTGAGAGTCGTCACCCGAAGGTTGATGCCCTCGACCAACCCTCCCGTGTCCCCTATCTTAATCACATCGCCGACAGAATATTGTCCTTCTACTATAAGGAAAAAACCAGTGACGATATCTTTAACGAGACTCTGCGCGCCGAAGCCGAAGGCAAGCCCGATGAATCCCACGCTCGCGAGTATCGGAGCTATTTTTATGCCAAGCTCCTGAAGAATCATCATTCCCGCCGCGGCGGCGACGACTATCTTTATCGTATTGTGCATTATTCCGCCGACAGTCCGCGCGCGCTGCCTGCGTTCGGCCAGAATCAACTCATCGTCTTCCTTGATGGCTTTTTCCATGCGCGAAGTAAAAAGTTTCGAAAAGTGAACAGCGGCAAAACTTAAAACCGCAATCAGAAATATCTTCGGCGCTTGCGTGATAAATGATTTTATAAAACCGTTAAGGAGTTCCTTATAATTGAAAAACTGATCCATAAACACCTCCCGCAGATGAACGCGACAACCGTATGACATTAAGATTATATAGATTTTCTCGGCTCCGCGCTAACTCAATTCGCATTGACAAATCCATACGCCGGACGTACTTTACCTTGATGCCGATTCGGCGCTGGCTTTCGCCAGCGGCCGCCGTTTGTGACGGAGATTTGATTGAACGGAAAAAAGAAAACATCTTCTCTGATTCTGGTCGCGTGCGTTCATGCGGTGAACCACGCGCTGTTCAACATGCTCACCCCTCTAGCCATCACGCTGATGAAATCGTTCGGTTATAAAAATGTCGCGCCCATAGCGCTTGGATTTACCCTCTACCTTGCATTCTACGGTTTTGCGCAGATTCCGCTCGGATTTCTGTCCGACCGTATGTCGCGAAGAACCATGCTCGGAGCCGGACTCATTCTCAATGGATTGGCGATAGCGATGGCGGGCATTACTACCGAATACACGCATTTTCTAATCGCGATGGCCGCCGCCGGGCTGGGTGGAGCGACATATCATCCTGTCGGAGCCGCATATCTGAGCGAGTTGTACGCCGACAGAAAAGGTAGCGCTCTTGGCATAAGCGGCATAGGCGCCACAATCGGCCTGACATTCGGGCCGATTATCGGCGGACGCCTCAATATGGCTTTCGGCTGGAGACCTACGTTCATTTTCTTCGCCGCTCTGGCTGTGGTTCTCGGCGCCGCTTTCATAAAGTTTGCCGCCGAGCCGCCCCGCGAAGAATTCAAAGACGGCTCCCGCGCGTCAAGTTTGTGGAACCCGGCGCTTGCGGTCGTTCTGATAATTGCCGCCGCCGTCTTCACTTTCAGGGAGTTCGCAGGCTGGGGAGTGTATTTCCTCGTGCCGGTTTTTACGGAGATGATATACGGATTCAACACAGTGCGGTCCGGCCTCGCGGGCGGCCTAATATCCGCCCTCGGTTTCATATCTCAACCGCTCGGCGGATGGCTTTCAGACAGGTTCGGAAGAAAACATCTCATGGCGGGTTTTCTTTTTCTTACAGCCATATTCCTTGTCGCCATCCCTTACTCCGGCGAGAAATTCTTGTTCCCGGCGATTCTTCTTTACGGATTCACATACTCGGCCACAGTTCCGATTATCGACGCCCTCATCGCAGACCGCACTCCAAGCCGCATCAGGGGCGGAGTGCTCGGCATCTTCATGGCATCAGGCATCGGCATAAGCGCCTTTTCTCCGCGCGTCATGGGAAATATCATCGACACCCACAACGCGGCTTTCTCCGGATTTTCTCTCTCATTCACAATTCTTGCCGGTTGCGTGCTCGTATCGATGATAATCATGCTGCTGTTCAAAAATGCCGACGCCCCTCGCTCTAATAAATAATTCCCTCAATGTGGCGACATAGCAAATTATTTATTCGATTTGTATTTGCCAGATGTTTTCGGTTTTCATCTGAATTCTAAATTCAAGATATCGCCCTTATTTACAATCCGGATTTTTGAGCGCGGCCGGCGCTGGCGTCTTTTCTATCTGAGGTATTTTTTCATCAGTTATCCGTTTTTTTATCCTGTCCGCCCTCTTTTTTGAAGCGGGATGAGTTCTAAAAAATAAAACCAGAGGGTTTTTCGAATCTTTCGACGATGCTCTGTCGAAGAAATCCGACGTCCCGGCAGAGCCTCCATATAGTTTTGAGACAAGCTCGAAACCGTAATCGTCGGCGGCATATTCCTGTTTCTGCGAAAACCGCATCTCCGCGCCTACAGTCATTGACCCCAGATACTCGGTGACTGAACTACTCGACCCCGTGACTACCGCAGAGAGAGCAAACAGCGCCAGAATCCTCCCCAGCCCTCTGAGATGATCCCGGTTGGAAAAATGGCCCAGTTCGTGCGCTAAGACCAAAGCTATTTCGTTCTCAGATTCAGCCTGCTTAAGAAGACCTTCATAAATAATTATGTTGCCGCCCGGCAATGCCGCCGCGTTCACCTCGTCGCCGCATATCAATATCGCGTTGTATTCCTCATATCTCTTCTGCGGCGTAAGCGCCGTGAGCCTGTCGAGCAGTTTTTGCAATTCTATTTGAGAAGCGTTAGGCTTTTTTTCGGATATCAAGAATTTTTCATCAAAGAAGCCGAAGAGTCGCTCCTCGGTCGATACGGGCAGCCTTGCCGCGACAAACCCGGCGACCATGCCGAGCGCCATATATAAGACTATCAACGCGCCTATCACGCCGAATAGAAGCAGAAAAAACTCGCGGAGCGGCGATGTCTTCTCCACGTTCACATTCTCTTCAAAATGTTTCGGCGTGTATTTCAATCCAGTTATTTTTTGTAAACGACGGCAGTGCCGTAGGCAAGAACCTCGACCGCGCCTACAGCGTTCTTCCCTCCGGCGTTCTGTCCGATGGAAGACGTCTCATACCTTGTGTTCAGGACAATGTCCGCCCCTGCCGCCTGCTTCTTCATTCTCAACGTTGCTTCCCGTCTTGCCCTGTCCACCAACGTTTCATAGGCTCCGACCCGACCGCCGAAAATTTTCCTGAGATTCGCCAGAACCATCTTAAAATAGTCCAGTCCGACGCAAACGCTGCCCGACACCAGCCATGCGCTTTCCACCATTTCTTCGTCTTCCACATGCCTTATTGTGACAGCCGGCAGATTAAGCGTTTCCTTTTCCCTCGCGATTATCGAAGCGTAATGCTTCCTTTCAGCCGCATGTCCAGCCAGATATCCGAGCGCCAGCAGAAAAACGAATACGCCAAGGTTTATCAGAGATTCCATGGCTCACTCCACTCTGACGGCGGTTCCGTAGATGAACAACTCGGAAGCGCCCTGCGTGACGGACGATGTGGCAAACCTAATGTTAACAACCGCGTTAGCCCCCATCCGCTCAGCCTCTTTCATCATCCTTCCGACCGACTCGTGCCTTGCCTCCTGCAACAACTCCGTGTATCCCCGAAGTTCGCCTCCTACTATGTTCTTCAATCCGGCGGCAATATCCTTGCCTATGTGTTTCGCCCTCACAGTGCTGCCGCTCACCAGTCCGAAGTGCTCAACCGTTTTTTTACCGGGCACGTTTTCAAGGTTTGTCAGTATCATGCCGTCCGCTCCTTTTTTTGAAGAATGCTTTATTCACCGGAATATATCAGCATTAAAGTCCTTGTGTCAATGAACAATAATCAACCTACAAATATTCAACTTATCAAATCTATATTGCGCGCCTGACAATCAGGCTTGTGCCGACTTGTTCTCCTCAAGATGCTTCTGGTAAGCTTTCCATCCCGGACACCAACCGGTATGCCATTTCCAGAGCCTCGCCATCAGCGACTTCGGATTCTTCTCCGCCTTCCGCCTGATCGGGCAATTCTCACATTTAATCTCGCTCTCTCCGCTCATCTGCGCCTCCTATTTTTTTGATGCGCTCGCTCTCTCTTTGCCCCGAAATTAGAAAATATATTTTTCAGCGATTCTTCGTATCCGCTTGTCCCCCAGAACGTGAAAACGCTGGAGCTTGGTCACACTATCAGGGTTCAATGTCGATATCGGAATAAAAACTATGTGTACGCCTTTCGATTGAGCGATATTTTTCAGAATGGATGATGGCGGATACTTCGCCACATAAGCGACGAACTTTTCTTGGGAGTTCATAATAGCGGCGTACAGAAGCAGGTCGGCCTCGTTGCGCGCAAAGCCTTTTTCCCGGAGAGCGTCATACACAGCCCAGTAGTTCGCCATTCCTCTCGGAGGATAGACGCTTGTGAAACCGCCGAAACGGCATTGCGATATCCCCGGCCCGACCAGCGTTTCTCCGGGCGGAGTCGTCATCATCAGCAGATCCGATTCGTAAGAGAATTCGCTGTGCCAAACGGCGCGCCACGGATATTTATCCATATTATCCTGATCGAAAATCACAGTGACAGGCCCGACGCCGCCTCGCGCGGACGGCGTTTCTTTTACGTATATCTTGCCTGTCGCCGCGTTGCGCAGCGTCTCCCTCATATCTATGCCGTCAAGGATGCTTGTCGTAAATTCTACTACCCGCGTTCTGTCTTCGGTCATAGACATAATAGCCCTGTCGCGGATAAAGGAGTTGTAATCTTCAAGCCTTATGTCTTCCGGGGTATGCGACACGTGCATCGACGAAAGATCCCAAACATCCCGCCATTCACCTTCGTAAAGCTCAGGCGGACGTCTTCTCAGAGTCACCCGTTTCATGTTGCGTTTCCATGTCGTATTTCTGCGCCTGTTCAGCTTTACCGTTTTTCTGCCAATCATTCCCTCGTCGCATTGTTCAAACCTTCTGACAATGTAAATATCGGGCAGCGCCGTGTCAGGCTCGCAATGCGGATATCTCGTCGCGATCTCCATCAGCGCATGCGCAAACTCGTCTCCGCACACGCATTTAGCGGCGGTCAGAAGGTCCACCAAATCAGGCGTGAATTGAAGCGACGTCGCGCAAAGCTTTCTCAAATACCTGTGCAGAGCTGTTTTTGCGGAAGTCGATATCCTTCCCGCTTCGTCTTCAGCCTGCTCGATGAGCTTGGCGACTTCCTCGTTTCTGTCCATTTCTCCGATAATTCGCGCTGATTCGAATCTTCCAGCCACCGCCGGTATCTCTTCCAGAACCTCCTTCGCCGATTCAGGATGAAGATTCGCAAGGAAGGAAAGCGCGTCAGGCTCTTCGAGATCAAAATATTCAAACCCTCCGCCGGACTCGAGCATTTCTCTTATCCGCTCCCAATGAATCATCCCGCAGACGAAGAGAACCCGCCGTTCAAAACAGTTGAGACGGCGCAGGCTCGCCGCCATGTGCTGCTCCCGCATGTAGTCGAGCGAGCCTATCTCGCTTAACGGCACGCGCTCCATAGTTTTCTCATAATAAGCGGCGGCCCCGATTCTCGGCAGCGCCCAGTCATCCGGCGTGTGCCTCAGTTCAGGCCCCGCAAGGTCGAATCTGTTAAGATCGATGAAATGAACCGGGATCCGTCTTTCGAGTCCGATCCTGACTGAATGGACGATGGCGTCGCAAGGATCAATGGGGATGTAGGAATAGTCCTCTCCGTCCTGCGAAGCGCACGCCACAGTCAAGTTCGGGAGCATCTTCACGCCTTGAATAATCAGACGCTTCAACGCCTGCGGGAACTCCACCGCGATTATTTCGGGTTTAAATTCCTCGATAAGACGCTGCGCGCGCAACGCGAAGTAATACCTTGAATGAACGACAGGCGCGCAAAGTATATTGCCATGCCGGAAGACGTTGTCGTCGATTTCGTCGAACATCATTGAGCCTCGGATAAACGGCCCTTCGCTCAGTTCTCGTCAAAATCCAAGTTGTCGATGGGAAACTCTCCCTCGATGAATAATTCCCGGTCGGGAAGCTCGTCTTCAAGAGAAGGATTCAGATAACGCAGCGCGTCCTGTCCGAGAACACTGTTTATCGAGAACGCCAGCCTATCGGACTGAGAGCTTTGTTCCGCCTCCGCCAGCTTCACAGCGAACCTGAGTATGTTGATTCCGTCCCTAACGGTGTAAGGCTCGCCGAACATGTGCGCCCTTTGCAGAAAATCAACCACCGTCTCGAGCACGTTGTCTTCCGCAGGCGCGCAGTTCTTTCTTAATATCTCAAGCTCTTCCTCTCGTTCGGGAAAAAACATCTCAATCGAAGGTTGCAGCCTTGAATGGATGTATTCAGGTATTTCGTACGCGCTGGAATCGTCGTTCATCGTCACGCACAAGATGAAATCCGGGTGAGCATGAATCTTTATGCCAGCGACGACGCTTTCAACATACCTGCGATTGTCAAGCAGAGCAGCGAGGGAAGCCCAGCTCTTTTCGCTCATCCTGTTGCCTTCGTCAAGCACGCACGCCTGCCCTTTTACCATAGCCGTCACAAGGCTCGAAGCGTGATATTTTATCTTTCCCTCCGACGATATCACGGGGGTGATAATCAAGTCTTCCGGCCGGGTGTCCATCGTGCACTGGAATATGTACACGTCCCTGTTCATTTTCATCTTCGCGGCCGCGTACGCCAGCGAAGTCTTGCCCACTCCGGGTTTGCCTATGAGACGAGGGCTCATCGGCAAATCATTCTCGTCGATTTTTAGCCACGCCGCGCTCAACTGCCTCAACAGGTCTTCCCCGCCGACCCAGTCAATCTTTATCTCGTCAGGGTGCGAAAGCGAAAGCTCGACCCCGTCTATCACGATCGTTTTCATTTCGAGATACCGTCTTTCACAAAGTTATCCAATATATTAACGAGCAATCCTGATTTGTCGATACCGGGCGCGCTACCGCAACGAAACTCTAGCTAGTCGCAGGACCGCAATCCGACGAGACCGCTGAAATTCCCTCTCCCGCTCAGAATGGCAACTGCTCCCTCTGCAGGCTCACCATCTCGTCGAACATCCGCCTGCAGCTCTTCTCGTCCGGAGGCGACAACGGGTCGGCGACCAGCGCCTCAAACGCAAGTTCCGGGTCTCCATTAATAGCTGAATCCACGATTTTGTCCTGAAGGCCGACCTGAAGCCTCATTATTTCCGCTAAAGGCTCATGGATCGGAGGAACAGTCTCAGGGAGCAGATTCCTGCTGTCGCATCTCGACGGAACCTCGACTATGCAGCCTTCGGGCAGGTTGGGAACGTATCCCTTATTTGGCACATTGACAGCGTTGAAGCGGGCGCTCGTGTCTCCCGTTGCCATTGCCTGAATTATCGGAACCTGTTCTTCAGGAGACATCGGAAGCATCTTTACGGGCAGCCAGAAAAGCCCGTTCGCGTACTGCTCGCTGAGCCATCCTCGCGCCTTCCAGTCAAAGTGATAAAACTTGTGCGGGTTGTACATCGGCCCGGCTTCCTCGGATACGAACGGCAGGTATTCCCCTATATGGCTGTCCGAACTGGTCGGATACAATCCAAACTCTCTGAAACATCTGCGCACCAGCGGCTGATGCAGGAACGGCAGCAGCTTGGCGTGCGTCCTCAATTTCGGATACAGGTCTTCTCCCGTTTCGGCATTCTCAATTTCGTAGAACCACGTGAAATGGTTAATGCCAGAAGCGTTCGCTCGAATCTTGGCCGGAGGAAGCAGCAACATGGAAACTAGCCGCGCGAACCCGCCGCCGAACTCGTGGCACATGCCGACCGCGCGCAGTTTCGTCGCTCTGCTTATCGCCAGCGTCACCCTGCTCATCGGATTCGTCAGGTTCAGAAGAAAAGCGTCGGGAGCCGTTTTTTCTATTTGGCGGCAGATTTCGAGAATTAGTTTTATCGACCTCAGCGAATGGAACACGCCGCCGGGACCGCCATTTTCCCCCATCACTTGAGTCGAGCCGTGCTTCTTTGGAATTTCTAGGTCTTCCTTCCATCGCTCCCATCGTCCGACCTCGACGGACGTCATGATATACTCCGCTCCCGCGACGCCCCTTTCGGTGTCCTGCTCTCTCTCGATGATTATCGGATTGCCGCACGCCTCGTTTATCCGGCTGGCTATCGCCCACGCGACATCCAGTTTTTTCTCGTCCGTGTCCACGAGCACAAGCGTCGAGCCTTTGAGTTTCTCCGACCTTATCACGTCATATGTCATGATAGGCCCGAACGACATCCCGCCCGCTCCTACCAAAGCAATCCTTACCTGCGCGCTGTCCATGACATTTCCCTCCCAATAAGTTTATGCCGAAAACGCCAGCGAATAAATTATATCACCATCAGGCAATATATGAATAGGGACGAGGGTTTCACATTCGCACGCCCTGCCCCGCAAAAAATATTTCAACCGGATTAGAAGCCTTTTTTTGTCATCCCTGCGACAACATCAATTTGCGCAGATACTCGACGCCTCTGGTCACGGCGCTCAACTCGTCCTCTTTCCCCTCGTACTCCACACATACGAACCCGCGATAGTTGACCTGCTTCATCAGCGCCGCAAACCTCGGATAGTCCGTCGTCGTGTCCGTTCCGTCAGGCCCGATATTGAGCATCTTTGCGTGTATATGGACGGCTTTCTCTATCGTCTTTTCAATGGAAGGAAAACCATCTATGAAGTTTCCGGTGTCCAGATTCAGGCTCAAACATCGGCTGTCAACATCGGCAAAGAGCCTCTCCACATCCCCGGCCGTTTGAATGAACCCCCCGTGATTGTGGTTTTCAACCGCTAGAACGATTCCGTAACGCTCGGCCATCTTGCAGGAAGCTTTCATCCGGCGCGCCATTTCAGCCCACTGCTTTTCCTTGTCTGCGTCCGGCCAGCCCGCGAAAACGCGCAGTACGGGCGCTCCCAGCCGCAACGTCGCTTCAAGGACAACTCTCATCCTTTCAACTTCCGCGTCCAGCGCCTTAGCGCCCGACTTCCCGTAATCATTCGATATCGTCACTCCAGAAATCGTCAGGCACAATTCCGTCGCCACCCGCTTCACCTTCGCCAGATACTCTGCTCCGAATCCGTCAAGATGGCCGTCGGTGATCTCTATTCCGCCCACCTTCAGAGTATCGGCGCAATGCTCCATCCAGTCGAATATATCCATGTCGCCTGATTCAAAATGGCGGTGATGAGACCATGAACAACAACCTATTTTCATGACGGACTCCTTGCTGTGTTTTCGTCTATTTTATTCCCGGCGGCGCGCGCGCGGCAAGCGGCTTTTCATTTTGACACCGCAGATGCGCCGATGATATCATTGTTTCGTAGTAAATAATCTTGTCGCGAGGCGTGAGAATGAAACCCATACGTGTCGGCGTGGTCGGTCTAGGCATGGTTGCTCAGATTATGCATCTTCCATACCTTAAAGAGTCCGACGATTTTGAGATTGCCGCCGTGTGCGACATCTCCCCGAAACTCGTAAAAAAAGTCGGCGACCATTTCGGCGTCGAGAAGCGATGCTCTGATATTCAAGAAATGGTGAAATCCGACATAGACGCCGTTTTCATCCTCACATTTTACCATTCCGACGCAACAGCCGCCGCCGCGCGCGCAGGCAAACACATCTTCTGCGAAAAGCCTGTCGCCTTCAGCGTTAAAGAGTGCGACGAGATGTTGCGGGCGGTCGACCGCGCGGGCGTGACATTCATGGTCGGTTATATGAAACGATTCGACCCCGGATACCTTCACGGGCTGAAACTGTTCAATGAAATGAAGAAAAAAGGAGATGTCCGACTTATCCGAGTGCACGACGCGTGTTTTCAGAACGACCTTGCGATAGGCTCAATGTACAACATCTGGAAATATGATGACATCCCTTCCAGAGTAGTGAAAGAAACCAACGCGCTATTTGAAAAACGCGTTCGCGAAGCTCTAGGCCCAGCCCCGGCTTATGTGAACTCGGCGTACCGCCTCCTCCTTGAAACCGCATCACATGACATCACCGTTCTTCGCGGAGCATTCGGAGACCCTGACCGCGTCCTCCACACTGAAATATGGCCGAAAGGCAACTGGTTCGCGTCCACCCTCGATTACGGCGGCGAGGTGCGTTGCCTGTTCGACATCGCCCGCACCGCCCGCAACTGGGGAGACGAGAATATCACCGCTTATGGAATGACGCGCACAGTCCGCGTTAATTTTCCAAACCCTTTTCACAAAAACGCCGTCACCACAGTTGAAGATATAACGATGAACGACGACTCAACGACATTTGCCGAAACCCACGCCTCCAACGCTGAATCGTTCCAAAATGAAATCGCTCACTTCGCCGATTGCGTCCGCAAAAAGAAATCGCCTCTCACCTCGCTTGAAGAAGGGCGCAAGGACACCGCTCTTATGACTCAGATTATCAGAAAATATAAAGCGGCAAAATCATAAGAATTTCAGGAGCGCAACAGGTTGCAAGACATATTGAGGCATGGCCGCTTCGATAACCGATTTCAGAAAGACGCCAATCGCATCAATTATTTCTTTGCCTCGCGCGGTTGCCAATTTTAAGCAAAGAAGTAAAAATATCTTTGACCTATTGGACGAATCGAAAAGGCATCATATCCGCGCCCGTAGCTCAACGGATAGAGCATCAGACTTCGAATCTGAGGGTTGGGAGTTCGAATCTCTCCGGGCGCACTAAATACATAGACCGATGATTTCAGCGTTTTCCCCGTCGAATTAAGCCCGCGTTATTCGCCTATGTCGTAAAATTCCCGCCCGGTTCCCTCACTTGCTCCCATAACCTTGCCAGTTTTGAGACGAGATGTATTTCCACAAAACCCCGCCCAACACAATAGCTATTCCGATTAGTATTAATCCTCTTGAGGCAGGACCAAGAAGCAGTTTTCCGATTCCGAACAATGCGCAATAAACAGCCGCAATAGACACCACGTAAGCAAACACGGATTGAGCAGGGCCGGGGTCCTTGTCGGCTCCGGGGATATCCTTGCTTATCAACCGCCATCCGGGGCCTCCCGGCCTTACTTTCCTGTAGAACGCGGTCAGCTTCTCTTTTGAAACCGGCTTCGTTAAGAATGTCGCCGCAAAGGCAACAGTCAATGCCACCGGCACAATATAAATCAGTGCGAGAGGGTATGGAACTTTAAAAATCCCTCTGACGACATACGTCATGGACAAAGCCGCTGTCATCGCTCCTATTTCGCTCCATGCGTTTATTCTCCACCAGAACCATCGAAGGATATAAATTATCGCAAGTCCGCCATATATCGCCGACACCACATACCATGCGTCAGCAATCGAGTCCATCATCATCGTAACCCCTGCTCCGCACACGGCGATAAGAACAGTCGCCACCCAAGACGCCACAATATAATGACGATCCGACGCTTCCTTCTTTATGAATCTTTTGTAAATATCATTCACCATATAAGACGCGCCCCAGTTCAAGTGGGTGTCTATCGTGCTCATGTACGCCGCGAAAAATGAAGCCAGCACCAGTCCGAGCATCCCGACAGGAAGATATTTCAACATCACCTTCACATATCCAAGCTCCGGGTCTGGATACACCCCGGCCGCGTCCGGAATGTAGGGAAACAGAATTGCCGCGCAAAGCCCCACCATAATCCAAGGCCACGGCCTCAGACAGTAATGCGCGATATTGAACCACAACATGCCGAGGAATGAATGTTTCTCGTCTTTCGCCGACAGCATTCTCTGCGCCAGATATCCGCCGCTGTCAGAGTTCGAGGCTGTCCACCATTGGAAGAAAATGAATATCATAACCGGCCAGAACATTCCCACCGAATATTGAGAAGAGTACGCCGGGAACAATGAAGATATCTCTGCGGCTTTGTTCGCGCCGTACGTGGTTATCAAACCGTCGTGTATCGCTCCAAGTCCTCCTATGTCGATTACTGCCACTACAGCTAGATAGATCGCTCCGAACATGGCTATAGCGAATTGCATAACGTCAGTCGCCATAACTCCCGTAAGGCCCGACATAAGCGTGTATACCAAAGCGAAAGACATGCAAATCCAAAGAGCCTGATTCTTGTCGAAATCAAGCGTCAGCCCCAGAATCTTCACCATCGCAAGGTTTACCCAGCCTATGACGATACAGTTGTAAATGATTGCGAAATAAATGCCTCTGAAGGCTCTTAAGAATGCGGCGCTTCCTCCTTCATACCTCAACTCGATAAGCTCATTGTCCGTCAGAACTCCGCTCCGCCGCCACAGGCGCGAAAAGAAAAACACGCCCATCAGAGTGGCCATCGCCAATCCCCACCAATACCAGTTCCATGCGATTCCGTTCCTGACCACCATGCCGCTGACCGCAAGCGGCGTGTCCGCCGCGAACGTCGTCGCCACCATGGAAGTCCCTAGCAGCCACCACGAAGCTTTGCGACCGGACACAAAATAATCATCCATCCCTTTATTGGCGCGCCGGCTATGATATAACGCTAAACCGAACACAAATACAAAGTAGATGGCAATAATCGACCAGTCCAAAACTGTCAAGTGCTTTGTCAATCCCTGCATTCCTTCCTCCTTAGGGCTGTCGGCCCTTGCGGGGTATTATACCCGACACACGCGAGATTCCGCCAGTTGAATAGTTCCGTTTTGTCCGTCGCATCGCTCCGTCGCGGCCAACATGCCGGATTCAACCCACGTCTAATCCAACAGCACAAAACTTCTCGAAGACATGGCAAAACGACAATTGGAAACCAAAGTATAGTGTTCATTTTCTTAAAACAATAATGGGAATAAATATCGCTGAAACGACAGCGCAAACCAGAAAACTCCATGCCAGAAGCGCGACCCACGCGGAGCTTCGCGGAAAGAAAGACGGCAGATAATGCCACCACGCGTCAGGCCGCGCCGCTCGCGCCGCATTCGCGGGTTGCATCGCCGGCGACAAGTTCCTCCACGGAAAATCATCCCTCATCCTATCGCTCAACTCTTCTTCCGCCATTTCACGCCTAGCAACCATGTTTTTCAATATCCACCAATGTCCGGCGAGCGGCGAGTATTCGGGGATGTAGTGAACGTTCAGCAAGTCGTCTCTCAACTCAACTCCCGCTTCAATGTAAGGAAGCCCGAACGCCGGATGCCGCTTGGTCATCAATATAAATTCATTTTCGTTGACGAATACTCCGAGAATGTTCACAAACAAAGAAACGGCGAAAACCGTTGCGGCGGCGGCCTTCATTAAGGATGAGTGTTTTAGTCTTTCACCAACCAGCGACGCTCCGAACATGGCGGCCAGCAGCGGAGCCACCGGCCCCATAAACCTCGGTCCCCATGAATAATCGCCGTGCCATGCGTTCCACTTAGCGCACGCTATAGCCGTCGCAATCGAGAGAGCCGCGATAGTCGCCGCTTCCGCCTTGAAGCGTTTCGCCATTGCCCTGTATCCTAGTATTGCGAGAGCCGCGACGGGGGCGTAAAAAACCAATCCCTTGCCGGAACTGAGCAGCAAACCGTGAAGCCCGACAAGAAGAGGCGTGTTGAATCCATGCGCTCCATCCCTGTCCGTGCCTCCGAGATATCCGAAATCGAACACATATCCGAAACGGATGTGGTTGTAATACAAGACCCAAACAACCCATACGGATAGAAGCCCGAAGAAAGCATAAATTGACGGAGCAGATTTTAAAAAGTCTTTTTTTACTCTTAACCCGTCCGCGAAATAAAGAGCCACAGGCGCAGCCGCGACTGCCATAATCGGCTTGGTCGCGATTAACAGTCCGAGCAGAAATCCCGCCGCCGCTGCCCGCGCCGTATCGCCTCGCGCTCGCCATTCCACCGCAAAGAAGAATCCGCCGGTTAAACAGAGCGCCTGCAAAGGCTCGCTGAAAAGCGTTTTCGATTGCGGCCACAGCATTGTGCCGAAACCCGCAAGCGCAACCACATACAAAGACGCTCCGCGCCCGTATCCCAACGCCAAACAAATAAGAAACACGAACACGCAAACGGCGGCGGATATTGCCGCGTTCGTGAATGAAACGATGAAGTATTTCATTAGGGCCGGCTCGACTGTCTTTACGTTTGAAAAAACCACGTCCGCAAACAAATAAGCCGGAATCTGCGAGAGAGACTGCCCGATTCCGTATTTAGAAACCCAGCTTTCTCCCGGCCCTTTTCTTAAAACCACTCTGTCGCTTGGGGACAGAAACACGTCGCCCTCTTCCGCTAAGCTGGCCGTTACAAGGTACATCCCCCACGCATCCCCGCCTGTCGGGATTCCTCTCAGCGTCAGAGAGTAAACAGAGAAAAATAACGCGAAGATAATGGCCGACACCGCGATGACGTTTCTTTTTTTTCGGGCTTTGTTTTCAGAATTCTCGATGACAGAGCCTCCGGGCTGTTCCAACCGGCGATTGAGACTAGTTGCTTTCGTCTTTTTTCAACTCAAACAAGAACGGTTCCACATATTCAAGCCAATCGCTAAAAGTTCTGGGCATTGACGTCGAATACTCATATCCGAGCCTGCCTTCCGTAGGCGGTTTAAGATAGTCGTATGCAGGAGCCGCGCGGTATGGCTCTTCCTTCAACATCTTTCCGGTCATTATCGTCCTAAGCGGCGACACGATGGAGGCTTGGCTTTCGTACGCGTCCAGCATCGAAGTTTTCGCCTGCGCCATTTTTTTGTCGAGGCGAACTGTCATGGTTTCGGTGTCGTCCCGAGGAAGAAGCTTTGCGTATCTGTAACTGCCTCTGAGCGTGTTATATAGAGGAAACTCATAATGAGGCGGGTTGCCCCCGACTTCTTTAACGATTATAGAAGCAATTAGCGAGGTCAAATCATGATCGATGTGGCCTCCCTCATAAGCGATTGATGTTATTTCAACGGGAGACAATGTCCTTGCGACTTTTAAAACGTCTTCAAAAGCTTCCTTCACATGTTTGTAGCTCAAAGCGTCCGGATAACCTAAGAAAATGAGATTCTCCTGTTTCACTCCCAGCAGTCTCATAGCTTCCCGCGACTCCTTCTCCCTTGTCTCGGCGGGAACATGCAAAGCTCCGTCCGTTATCCAGACGACATTCACATTTTTCCCATCCCGGATGTCGGACATGATTTTACCCGCGCATCCAAGTTCGTCATCCTGATGAGCGAGAATATACAGAACGTTTGCGTTTTCGGAGGCTGTCGCTAACATGCCCGACGCCGCCAATATTACAGATGCCGTTAACAACACAAGCGACGCTTTGCACATAAATCCTATTGTTTTTTCCATGTATGCCACTCCAAAGCAGTTTGCCATGATATGTATAATAATTGCTTATCTCTCTTGAGTCTATGTTTCGGTGATTCAGATCACATGCGGATTGGCTTGTTTTTGTGTTTGAAACGCCGGTAGCGTGGTATAATATAAACGAAGGGAATGGACCTTCTCATAACCTCCTTGGAAAACTCCCTCGTCAGAGGGAGTATTTTTTTGAGTTTTTTCGAAAACAAACAAAAAACTGTGGAAGCGCTAAAAGCCCGATAGAAAAGAATTTTCAACCCGAATTCTAATAATGGATTCGGGTTCAATCAAAAAAACAGTAAATATGCCTAAAAAGAAGAATTATTATTGGGAAAAAAGGTGTTCTCTCAATTTACTTGCGCGATTTTCGAAGGGTCTGTCTTAATAACATTGAAGTAAACTTTAAACTCGCCGTGATCAGTTTCCAGAGGGACGACTAAAAACTGCCTGTCTTTAGAGAATTCAATCGGTTTCTGAACGCTTATCTGGGAGAAAACATTGGCCAGATAACCCTTTTTGACCAGTTGACCTCGCGCCAACTCGGAAATCCGGAGTGAAAACTCCCTGAGACAATTTTTTGCCATTTCATCTAATTCAAAAACCGGCAGACCGAACAGAAAAATGGAGATTAGTTTTTTTGCCACAATCTCGGGAAGCTGCAGAACAACAAGGCCTTTTATTGCTCCATCCACTCTTAAATAGACAAGAGCGTCGCCGTTGATTTTGTCTGATTTTACAAGGCTTAAACAACCCTTGCGCGCTGAAGTATGCCCCATCGATTGTAAAGTCTGATGAAGGGCGGCAAGGAACGGATTCACAAAGTCAGCCTCGACCTCGCGCAACCTGTCCGCAATTTCATCAAAAGAGCAAGCTCCCACATTAAAATTATAACGCACATTTCAGAAATCAAACAATAATTATTAATAATGATGAGTGGAAACATTGTTATTATTTGTCCAATTCGGCCACGATTCTATCGATTGTTTCAGGAATATCCTTGGCCTCGACACTGCAGAAAGCGACTCTTATGCCGTTGAAACCTGTCGATGAGTCCGAAAGCGGAATAACGCCGAGTTTTCGATTTTTCAGCAGTTTATCAGCGAAATCCTCCGCAGGGGGGTTCAAGTTGATGAAGCAGAAGAAACCGGAGTTGAAAGGATCTGCGACGGCGGATTCGGGCAGATTGGACGCCATCGCGCTTTTTATTATTGAATACCGCTCTGCAAGGACGGATATGACGCGCGCCCTTTCGGAATCGCATTCGACGCCCGACTCAATAGCCGCCGCAACGGCATGTTGGAAGGCCAGATTCGAGTTGGAAATCGTTCCGCGAATAAGCGCGCCGACCTTGTTGTCGAACTCCGCGGAGAGCTTTGCCGGCTCTCCCCATGAAGGATGATAAGCAAACGTCACGGAGCCGACTCTCGCTCCGTAAAACAGGAATTCCTTTGATGCTCCGTCGCATTTCACCGGCAAAATATTGGGGTGAGCGCCGATAAAATGACCGAAAAGAGATATCTGCGCCGCATTCTTTTCATACACGAAACCATCATACGCATCGTCGAACACGAGAATCAGTTTTTTTCCAGACTCGTCCGCGACTTTCAACAGAGCCTTTTGCAGCGCCAGCCCCTCGTCGACAGTCGGCATATAGCCGGTCGGGTTATTCGGAAAATTCAGAATCGCGACGACATCCTGAGTCTTTGCGGTTTCCCTGACCGCGTCCACAAAAGAGTCGACATCCAACCCTGAGCCAGCCTCATTAAAAAGCCGTGCGGCGCGAATTTTCAGGCCTAGCATGTCGGATAGAACAAGATCGTAGTTCTCCCATCTCCTGTCGTGGCAAACGATTGTGTCTCCGGGCGAAGCAAAGAGGCGCGCGACATATGCAAGGCCGGACGTGACTCCGGGAGACACTATCGGCTGACCTATCAAAGCTGAGTCGAACTTATAGAACGGCGACAACTTTCTGATTATCCACTCGCGCCATGCCACCCGATATCTGGGCAGCCCGCATATCGGGGCGTACGGCGCTATTTTTTCCGGGTCAAGCGCCTTCAAATGCTTCACCACGGAAGGAAGATAGAAAGTGCGGACATCGTCTCCGCCGCCTTCGAGGAACTCTGACGATTTTCCCTGCGCGGAGCCGATGGTCGCGTTGATCTCGGCTTCCTGTTTGGCTCTGCCGCTCCAGTAAAAAATACCTTGAGGGAGAACAAGCTCCCTTCCCTCGGCGGACATTGCGCCAAGAAGCCCGGCGTCTCTAAGAGTTTCGAACTTCATTTTTTTCTCCATATATAAATATTTTTCGGCGAAAGGGATTTAGTTCCCTGCGCCTTTAACTGCTTGTTTGCGTATTTGCAGGGTCATTTCCTCTTTTTTGAGGAAGGTTTAGGTTTTGCGACAGGCGCGGCGGGGTCCATCTCCACAGGCTTGCCGTCTCCCCAGATGCTCATCAAATCGTAATATTTCTTCGCGTCTGGAGTGAAGATATGCACGATGAGATCGCCGAAATCCATGATAATCCAACCGGAAGCAGCCGCGCCGTCCATCCCGTGCGCTTTCGCGCCTGCTTCTTTCGCGCCTTCCAGCAGGCGTTCTTTCAGAGCGTCAAGGTGAACCCTGTTCTTGCCCGACACGAACAAAAAGTAATTCGTATAGTCGCACACTCGCCGCACATCGATCAGTTCGATGTCGAATCCCATCCTGTCGAACGCGAGAGCGGCCAGTTTTCTAGCGAGTCTTTTTCCAGCTATCAATGATTTCTCCTTATTGGTCAAGTTTATCTCTGCCGAGAATCACTTCGAGATCAGCCAGCGAATCCTGATCGTAATCGTTCACCACTTCGGCGCCCAGCAGTCTCGCCACTGAGTTTGTGAATGGCGTTTTATGTTTGACCACGACGAGCGTTCTATCGTGGTCGAAATTCCTAGCGTTATCTGTTTTTATAACGTTAAAACCGTAATATTCAAGCCGGGTTCTGTAAATCTGGGCTATCATCGGCGAGCCGCAGCCGTTTTCCACGCTTATCCTGACAAGCCTGTTGCGGGGATGAAAACCGCCTTTCAACAGCCCGCCGGCAAGATACGGCAATTCCTTTTCATGCGGTGTCACATAGCTGATTCCGCCGATAGTTTCGGGAGTTCCGGGCATGGTGAAGAACATGGTATTGCGGCGCATATGATCGTCATATATTCGGGATAAAATGACTCCGTCGTTGAAAGACAAATTCGTCACTATAAGGTCGTTCTTCATGAGTTCCATGGCGAGTCTTGGAAGATGTTTGATTATTTCGTACGAGGCCGCTTTCTTAGAAAGAGCGTCGATAAGTTTCTGCTGCCTCTCTATGCGGCCCAAATCCCCATGCGCGTCGTGCCTGAAGCGCGCGTATTCGGTGGCCGTCTTGCCGTCTAGATGTTGTCTGCCCTTTGGCACATTTATGTATAGATTTTGCGCGCGGTCAGTGTAACGCAGGCTTTTTTCCACATCTATATCAACACCGCCCATAGCGTCGATCATAGCGGCAGCGGCTTTTATTTGAAAAACGCAATAGAAGTCTATCTGGGCGCCGAGGAAGTTCTCTAGCGTTCTTACAAGCAGCTCGGCTCCTCCACGCTGATAAGCGCTGTTTATTTTGTCCATCCGCGACACGCCGGGAATGTTTACCCGCGTGTCCCTCGGTATCGACACCACATTGGCATATTTATCGGTCAGAGATATGTTCATTATCATGATGGTGTCGGTGCGTTTCGCTCCGCCGTACTCGTCCAGTCCGGCCACCAGAATATTGAATTCGGTTAGCCCGTCGAGCCTTCCTCCGCCCTGCCCCCATATCACAGATGTGACAATGCTGGGATTCACTTTCCAGATATACAAAACCACCCCTGTTGTGAGGAGGCAGAAAGATATCAGGAACCATAGCGCGATGACATACCAAGGTCTGCGTTTAACGCTCTTGAAAGACTGTTTTGCTATTCGTGTTCTGTCTGGCATGGATGTTATTTAGCCTCGCTTAGCCGCTTCGCCATAGATGCCGTGATTTAATATGTACTGCTCCACCGATTCCGGCAGCAGATATTTGATGGGCTGTCCGGCTGCGGTTCTTTCTCTTATGTCCGTCGATGAAATCGCCAGCGCGGACGCTTTCAGTATCTTGATCTTTCTAAAAACTCTCTCTCCGAGACATTCCCTCGCGCGTTCCGTGTCATATCCGGGTCTTGTCGCGGCGATTACCACGCACTTTTCCAATATCTCCGGCGCGCGGCTCCACGTCATGATTTCCATGACCGCGTCCAATCCCGATATGAAGTATATTGAGGGATTCAGGGTCGTATATTTCTCAAGAAAATGGTTTATAGTGTCTATGGAATACGACGGCCCTTTCCTGTCAATCTCTACTCTAGAAACTCTGAAATACGGATTCGTGGAAGTGGCAAGCACGGTCATAAGATACCTATGCTCGCTCGGAGCCACGGCGTCGCTGTCTTTGTGGGGAGGGTCTCCGGTGGGAACAAAAATAACGCGGTCCAGCTTGAATTTGCATCTAGCCTGTTCAGCCGCCAGAAGATGTCCGTAATGAATGGGATTGAAAGTTCCGCCCATCACGCCCACGCGGAACGTTTTTCTTGCTTTTGATTTTCTTGATGGCGCGAGTTTCGGCGCGCCCGGAGCCGATTTTTTTTTATTCATCCGCTGCTATTGGAAAACCCGGCGCGAGGGCGCTTAAACCGCCCACGCTCAGCCGCGCTTCAGCCATGTCCGCCATCCTGTCCCCTGACGCGGAGACTCCGCAGGCTGTTCTGTCCTCTCCGCGCTCATCTGCCTTAATTTCGTCCTCAGCACTTCGATCTCGCGAAGCGCCACCTGATACTTGGTCTGGAACGCCCCGTTATCCGATTGCGTCTTTTCCATTTTGCTTCTGAACTCTTCAAGCGCTCCGGCAAACGCGTCCATGCTTTCCAGCCCGTTTTTTTTGATTTCGCCCATTTCGTGTCTGAGCGTGGACACAGTCGCGTTCAACCGTCCGAACTCCGCCCTGAAAGTTTCCGCAAGATCGACGACGAACTTCTTATTGCCGGAATCATTTTTCAACATTTCGCCTAGAGCCAGATCGATTTTTCTTTCCGCCCTCGCCACCGATTTCGCCATTACTGCGGCTTCCGCTTCAGCCTTTTCGCTACGCTTCATAAACATCTCAAGCCGCTCGTTCATCTTTATCATCTGGCCGCCCAGAATGGCGACCATGTGCTCAAGTCTTTCTATCTTTTCCACGCTCGCCGCAGTTTGGGGAACAAGGGCTTTCTGCGGCTCGGCGGAGGCTTCGGGCTGCTTGGGTTTCGGCGCTCCGAATCTTTCTATCAGCGTTTGATTTATTTCGGGCCAGTCCAGCTTGCTTTCTTCTCTCAGTTCCCGTATAGCTTTTAATACTTCCAATGCGCCCGAATCAAGCTTTTTTCTCTTACCGTCGCCTGACAATGTGAAAAAATCCGGGTACAAGTCCTTGTACTTGACGACTGTGCTCTTGGGAATGCCGAGTTCCAGCGAGATTTCTCTTAGCGAAAATTGTTTTTTCATTCAGGTTGTCCGACGCCGATATCCGGCGCTCCTCAACTTAGTCCGCAACGGGCCAAAGCCCTGTTTTTTTCGCGGTTCTCGCCGCAAGTTCGCTTTCCATGCTTCTGAGCCGTTCTCTCATCTCCGCTATCTGCGCGTCTCTTTCCTTTACCGCCGCGACGCCCCGCTCCACGTCTTCCCTCAAAAGCGCCAAGCCTCTTTCGTTAGACGCGATAATCGCGCGCATTGATTCCAGTTCTTCCTGCTTGCTTTTTAACGCCTGTGTGTCTTTAGGTCCGGCCGATTTTGCGTCGGAGAGTTCCGCCCTGAGGCGGGATGTCTCGTCGTTGAGCTTTCTGACCTCGGACTTGAGTTCTTCTATCTCCTGTTCCTTCTCTAACAGATCCGGCCTGACGATTCCCTGTTCCCTCTCCCGCGAAAGAAGGTACAACCGTTTTCCGATTTCCTCGTTCTGGCGCTTGATAGTCGCCAAAGTCTCACGGATTTCAGCGAAAACCGCTTCTTTTTGCTCGGTTTGTTTGGATGGAACCGCTGCAGAGTCCACCCCCGGGGTCTTCTCGCGCCGGATAGTCTCCAGCGTTGTCTTTATCTCTTCAAGAAGCCCTGCTTCAGCGACAGCGGACTTCCCGCTTTCGTTCGCGTCTTCCGCCTCGGACGCCAGTATTTTATCCAACTCCGCGCGCGGGCAGTACCATACATTCCTGACCTTTCGCGCGCGTATCCTTCCCGCCTTGATATACCTGCGAACCGTCTTGTCGCTTTTCGACAGATACTCCGCAGCCCGGCTGATATCCAGCAGTTCGTCGCCGGGATATTTGTCATCGCCCATGCTTCAGTCTCCGCGTGCGCGACGCCCTTCCGCGCAATAACATGCCTCTTCCGATATATAATATAGACCGGAATTATATAGCATCATAACAAAATTCAATTTAGCAATCAACAGGTGAATATTAAAAGTGTTTTTCTGCGCCGCTTGCGCCGACATGCGAGAAAAATCCGCCTTTGCGCGTCAAACGACAGGGTTCTGATTGCCTTGCGCCGGGTCAGAGTGTATCATTATCATGAATTCTTGCGCTGTAGCGCGCTGCCTTGCTGGTTGATGATGACATACAAATCTGACTCTAAAATGCCGGACATGGTTGTGGTTGCCCGCGACGTATGGGGAACCATGAAGCGAAGACGCCATTTCCTTTCCCTCGAATGGGCGCGCGACAGACGCATATTGTTCGTTGAGCCTCCTGTTTCTCTGCCTCGCTTGATTTCCGGAAGGCCGGATTCTTTGAGCCGGTTCGGCGCCATCCTTAAGCCCCCCGTTGAAGTGGAGAAAAACATTTTTTCCTTCACTCCTCTCAGACCTTTTCCTGAGTCTGTCCCTTACGCGCCTCTCGCCAACGCGGCCGCTTTCAACAGGCAGGTGGCCACGGCGATGAGAAAAGCGGGCTTCGTCCGCCCCGTCTTATGGATTACTCCAGAATACGGCGCTTCCCTGCTTTCATCCGTCAGTCATTCCGTCTCTGTGTATGACATCACTGACGATTGGTCGACCGCTGGCATAACGCCCTCGCACCGCGACCGAATAGTCAGAGACGACGCTCTCATGCTGCGCCGAGCGGACATCGTTTTCGCTGTTTCTGAATCTTTGCGGGACTCGAAACGACACCTCCGACAGGATGTCCGCCTGATGCCTAACGGAGCCAGAATCGATCTTTACGAGGACCCTCCGCCCCCGCCTCCGCCTCCGCTGAATTCCATTAAACGGCCTATCGTGGGTTACGCCGGAACCGTTCATCCCGATAGGGTCGATGTCCCCCTCATAAAAAAAATCGCTCGGCTGGCTTCAGACGAATTTTCTCTTGTCTTCGTCGGGCCTTGCCTTTTGCCGAGCAAGGACGTTTCGGCTCTTGAATCCATTCACAATATTCATTTTATACCCGCTCAATCAATGGAAACCCTTCCAGCATTCATTTCCAACTTCGATGTCTGCGCGATACCGCACCTGCTCACTCCTTTCACACACAGCCTCGATCCGATAAAGGTTTACGAATACCTCGCGGCAGGACGGCCCATCGTCTCAACCCCAGTCAAAGGAATAATGGGATTGAGCGAATTCATAGACATCGCTGAAGACGCCGAAGGTTTTTATTCTGTTATCAAAAAAGCTCTGACGGGAGAAGAAAAATCGAACGCCGCAGCCCGCCGCGCTGAAGCTCAAAAACACACATGGCGCCGCCGCGCGGAGAGCATCGACGCGATCATCCGCTCCCATCTCGAAAATCATCCGGGACAAAAAAATTGGCTGAATATCGCTAAGTAACTGTCGCCGCCACGAAAGCGCGCCGTTTCCTCGCCGCCTCCACCCGGCGCTGATTAACGCCGCGCTCTTTATTTTCCCCGATTTTTTTTCTATGATGAACAATCGGGCGGAGACGCTCCGACGGGGAGAGACGACTATGTCAAGCAAAGTTTACTTCACTGACGCTAGAGCGCGTTCCGGAAACAATATGCGGGACAAACTTACGGCTCTTTTCGACGCGGTGGGCGCGGCGGAAGTGGTCGCAAAAAAAGATTTGGTCGCCATCAAAATACACTGGGGCGAGCGCGGCAATCTCGCTTACCTTCCCCCTCCCATTACCGCCGCAATCGCGGACAAAGTCCGCGACGCGGGCGGCGTCCCTTTCATTACGGACACCACCACCCTTTACGCAGGCTCCCGCAGAAACGCTCCCGATAACTTGATGACCGCTTACTCGAACGGGTTTTCGCCGTCCACCATCGGCGCGCCAGCGATTATCGCAGACGGCCTTTTCGGCGACGACTATGTGAAAGTCGATATCGACGGCTGCCATTTCAAGGAATGCAAAATCGCGTCCGGCATCTATCGCGCGCAAGCCCTCATCTCGTTGGCGCATTTCAAAGGACACGGCGGGACAGGGTTCGGCGGCACGATTAAAAACATCGGCATGGGTTGCTCGGCGGCGTCCGGCAAACAAAACCAGCACTCGGACGTCAAACCGAAAATCAGCCTCAAAAAATGCGTCGGCTGCGGCTCTTGCATGAAGAAATGCCCCACCGACGCCATATCTTTCAACGAAGACCACAAAGCGGTCATCGACCGCGCTCTTTGCATCGGATGCGCCGAATGCACCGTTACCTGCAGATTTGAAGCAATCGCCGTATCGTGGAAATCCGACCTCAAACTGATGATGGAAAAAATGGCGGAATACGCGACAGCCGCACTGAAAAACAAAGCCGGGAAATGTGTGTTCTTCAACGCTATCATCAAAGTCAGCCCGGACTGCGACTGCTTCGATTTCAACGATATCCCCATTGTGCCGGACATCGGAATCGTGGCATCCAAAGACCCGGTGGCGGTGGATCAAGCGGCTGTTGATCTTGTGAACTCCGCCCCCGGCATCGCCGCGTCCGCTCTTGGCGACAATTATTCTTCGGACGACAAATTCCGGGCTCTCCACAAAGTTGACTGGCGGCATCAACTCGACCACGCCATCAAACTCGGAGCCGGTTCCAGAGATTACGAACTTATCAACATCGACAAATGAACGAGGCCGCAAGGCGCGCCTATGTCAGCGCAAGCCAAAGGAGAAAACACAATGTCTGAAACCCTGATCAAAACAAAACGCGAAGGAGCGGCATTCGTCATCACCCTCAACCGCCCAGACAAAAGAAACGCCATGACCAATGATATGATGAACCAGCTCGAGCAAGCCGTCATATCAGCCGCATACGACAGAGAAGCCCGCGCCGTCGTCATCCACGGCGACGGAAAATGCTTCTGCTCGGGAATAGATTTCAACGTCCTCGCAGGAATAGGAAACCACACGCCTCCGGAATTCAGATTTTTCCTCGCCGGGTTTCAGGGCATTTTCAACAGGCTCGAAGCAATGGAAAAACCCGTCATCGCCACAATACACGGGTATTGCTTCGGGATGGGCACAGAGTTGGCTCTCGCTGCGGATTTCAGGATAGCGTCTGAAGACGCCGCAATCTCGATACAGGAAGTCGAGTTGGGCCTCATACCCGATGTCGGCGGAACAACACGACTGACAAGAACAATCGGGGCCTCGCGGGCAAAAGAGATGATTATGCTTGCGCGCAAGATCGACGCGCGGCGCGCATATGAAATCGGACTTGTCAACGAAGTGACCGCGGAAGGAGCCGCGCTCGACGTTGCCCTCAGTTGGGCCGAACAGCTAAAGAACTGCGCCCCCCTCGCCGTCGGCATGGCAAAACGCGTCATCGACAGAGGCTCGCATCTGGACAAAATGACATTCATGGAACTAGAAGGCATCGCCCAATCCACCCTGCTCAACACCGCAGACGTAAAAGAAGGTGTAATGGCGCGCATCCAGAAAAGGAACCCCAATTTCAAAGGAAAATAGTAATTCTTACTCAGAGTGGAATATGCTTCTCCTATGTCAGTCCCTCGCGTAGCGGTAATCCTTTTCAGCAATCGAAGCGTTTGTTGCTCCCTACACCGACTTTCGTAGCCAACGCAGTCGATTGACTAAAAAGAAGATACGAATTATCCTTTTTGAAGCCGTTTGGAGAGGTGGCTGAGCGGTTGATAGCGCCGGTCTTGAAAACCGGAGTGGCGGCAACGTCATCGGGGGTTCGAATCCCTCCCTCTCCGCTTTTTTCACAGCTTGAATGATGTGACGCTGGTTGCGGTTTAGCTACGCCTGAAAACGGCTTGGTTTCTTGCGGATTTTTGATTTTTGTGTTTTCAGGAGCTGTCGCCGTCGCGCCGGCGTTTTTCCTTGATTTTCTGTATGCGCTTAACCGGGGCGCGCTGTCGTCATGTCCGAAAAAATCAGATACAGAATTTTGACCGGGGTTTTTATCCGACTCGCCGCTCTCACAGGTAAGAATTTTGTAAGATTCTGAAAATGCGTTCAACCGAACGGTTTTTTTGACATTTCCCACGCCGTAGTTGCGACTGACGCTATTGCCGTTTCCGCTTGCGCCATCCCAGCCTCCATCAGGGCTGCGATCATTTGCATTGCCGCCCGCGCAAATATCGCTTCCGTCAGCCTTTCTGCCTTTTCCGTCATTGCCGCCGCCTCTATCAAACAGCAGATGTTCTACACCCAAGCCTGACGGCAGGACGTAGTGGATTTCAAACCATTCCGGGTCGATGACAACCTTTTCAATAAATGTTTTCAGGAATTCTTTCTGTCGCTCGAACGGCAACGCATCGTACATACTCTTGAGCCGCTTAAAATCCACTTTCAGGAGCGTCTCAAGACCGCTTTCTTTCCGCATCCGGCAGATAGCGATTTCGTTCTGGATGTTCCTAATCTCCAGATCGATTTCCTCGACCCGGCCCTTGTGCCGTTTCAGCCGCGCTTTCAGTTCCTCCGGCGTCAGCGACCCGCTCTCGAATGCCTCATAGTATTTCTGAAGCGCGATCTCTATG
>MWCD01000017.1 GCA_002069885.1 bacterium ADurb.Bin236
GTTCCTCCAAAACTGGATTCTACACCACCCCTCTTTCCACCTTAAACCTCTGTCCAGTTTTCGGGGGGAAGCTCAATGATTATGTCTCTTTCCATAATGTATCCACGTTCACCTTCAAATATTCCAATAATTGTACCATCAGTTAAAGTAAACTCCTTAATAGATTTATGAGTTACTCCATTTTTTTTGAACTCCATGATTTATCACCTTTTGTTTATATTTGTTTTTAACATCCACACAAAATAAGATATATTATGCCCTTTTCTTATGACATACTTTTAATAAACGCTTTCGCGAAGTGCATTATATAGTTTGGTTCTTCCAGAATAATTCCAGTATGTTACATCCTGTTCAATAAAAAGCCATTTAATTGACATCATGATCACATCGATGTTGTGTCCACACGAATATTGGATATGATTACAGTCGCTTGCGGAAATAATCTCGCAATTATATATTCTATCAATTAGTGCTTTTACATGGTTAAACATTTCTGAATTCTGTCTTTGCTTTTCCTCTAAATCTACAATAATTGAGGCATGGTTAGGCATGTTTCTATTGCTTCTGACATTAAATATTACGTCCGGCACATGAACTTGAAAATCCATTCCATTATTCAAATATGCTGGTCTTCTCAATTCTATTCTTTTTTCATCAGACAAATTTTCAACAACATATATATATTTCGACGCATTGGTTCCTGTGCCTGTTCCGGGGGTTTCATCTAGAAATTCACCAATTAAGTACTTTCTAATATCATTGCGATCAGTTTGTGTTAATCTTAGGTTAATCGTTGTAGTCATCAAAACACCATGATGCGTAATATGTTTTAACTATACCACAGTTGCAACCAACTCATTTATCAGTATCGACTCAAGAATACCCCTAGAGACCATATTTAGATTCAACGTATAATCAATATGTCTGAATGTCTCTTCAAGCGGCCGTAATGTGCTACTCCACCCAACACCATCTGTTACCCATACGAACGAATGACCATCAGCAGAAAGGAAATCATAAAGTGATTTATATTCACCTGCAGTCGCTTTAAGTTTCGAGCCTCCACCTCCGTAATAGTTTGTTTCAAGAAGACACAATTTTCGCGCTTTCATAAAAGCCATATCAAACCGCCTTGAGGATTTGTCAACACGAAGCTCAAGACCCCATTCGTTTTTTATAGAAGTTGCTGTAGCCTGTGTCATGAAAGCAATATCGTTTTTTTCACATATTGGTTTCGCAAGCTCCTCGACAATGCGCTCCATGGTTGTGCCGCCACGGTTTTTTCTTCCGTTACTGTCAAGACCTACCTCAACACCTATTACATAGTCCAAAACATTTTTAATGTTTTTGTTTTTAAATATATCTAAAAGGCCGGTATTCAATGAAAATCTATAAGCTTTTTCAATTTCATCGTTAGTTAGCTTTGCTTTGTTTTCAAAATTGAATTTTTCAAAAATAAAATGTCCGTCTGCGTAGCTTGTCAATATTGAATAATCGTCTTTTCTGCACGCCAAAAGAATAGGTATAAGCCTAGCCAATCTGCCATTTCTTTTTAAAAGCGTTTTGAATGCGCATTCGATGTCTTCTTTTCCCACAAGATAATTCAAAGTATTCAGGTCAATCTCAATTTCTTCTATACTCCCAAAAACCTTATTCCAATCAACGAAATAGTCCCAGCGCGTATTCGACTCATTGAGTGTTTCAATAAAATATTTAAACGCTGTCTCAACTGAATCACAGCCAATTAAATCATTGAATGCATTGATAAGTTTCACAATAATACCCCGATGCGATTAAGTCTTTTAACAGAGATATCAAGATACTCTTGGACATTGTCGATTCCGATAAACATCCGCCCTTCCATTTTGCAAACAACGCCTGTCGTTCCGCTTCCACAGAAAGGATCTAACACTAAATCGCCACGATTCGATGAAGCAAGAATTGCTCTTCGGACAACAGCAATTGGTTTCTGTGTAGGATGTTTCCCGTGTATTTTCTCTTCTTGCGACACAGCCGGAAGCTTCCAAACCGATTTCATTTGTTTTCCACCAGCCATTTCTCTCATAGCATCATAATTAAAAATGTGTTTTGATTTGCTATTTTTTGATGCCCAAATTATATGTTCAGCCGCGTGGGTAAAGTAGCGACAGGATAGATTTGGCGGGGGCGATGTCTTTTCCCAAACAATATCGTTAAGAATCTTGAATCTAGAATATTGCAAAGCTAAACCAACAGAATAGATGTTATGTGATGTGCCACAAATCCAAATGGTTCCATTCGGCTTTAGAATTCTTTGACATTGGATAATCCATCGCAAATTAAAATCATGAACACTTTGTATTGCGATAGTCTTATCCCAATCACCCTTATTCACAGACGCCACCTTGCCGCTCTTGCAGGTAATCCCGCCGGATGAAAGAAAATACGGCGGATCGGTAAAAATAAGGTCAATGCTGTTATCTGGAATTAGCGGAAGTAATGAAAATGTGTCATGACGATACAATTCAATACTTTTCTTGTAATCACAATAATATGGAGCAAGCGTCAATCCATCATTGCTAAAAAATGACCTCGTTTTGTTAATAGCTGTTTCTGTATTCACGAGTAAAAATTATAGATGAACTCGTGCTCAAATAACAATTTATTTTCTACATTATTTTCCTTGCTAGCGATGACGTTCGACTCACTCATACATGCAAGTGCGGACAAATTCTGGATTTCAACAGGACTGTTTTCGAGAATTGACTCGTTCGTCACAGCCTGTGTTTTAGATGGCGATCCATGGAGTAGGGAAAAGTGAAGTTGCATTTGGGGCATTTGTAGGGAGGCATGGACGCGGCGGGGACTTTGAACTCGGCTCCGCATTCCTCGCACTTGTAGTCCACGAGCTTCTCTGGCAAAGCGGCGTCGGCCTCGAACATGGTTGACCTGCATGCCGGACACCAGTTGTCCCGGACAGTTTTTTCAGGCACGGCAAACATCAGGTATCCGCAACTGTTGCATTCATAGGCTTTTTCGCTCATGTTCGCTCCGCGCTCCGCTTATATTGGTTCCGGCAATATATTATAGCATATCGCGCGGATTTTTCATTCGCTCTCCCATGCTTGATGTTTTACGTTTATACTAACGTATGATTTTTGAGGTTTGCGAGCGCTAAAAAATGGCAATGGCGCAATGTGACGCCAGGAGGTTTGAAAAATGAAACGCTTCTTCGGGACGGCGATGGCGGCGGTTGTTCTTTTTTCCATTCTGTGCATGCAATCAAACGCCGAGGTGGTCGCGGAATACGGAAAAGGCAAAAGAGAGGACATCAACGGGGTGACTGTGGTTCACCTTGCGGGTTCTCACCGCGAGATGGGGCTTCAGCACGGCAATCTCTTGAAGCCGGAGATACATAAGCTGACGAATTATTTTTTTGAAGAAAAAGGATCAATGTTCGGAGCTAGCATCGGCGACATCCGCGCGGCGGCGGCTGTGATAGAGCCATTTATTCCCGCCAAATATATTGAAGAAATGAAAGCGGTCGCGGAAGGCGCGGAGATTGATTATGAGAAAGTTCTTTTTTCTAATATCTTTTTGGATGTGGTGTCCGCGCACTGGGTGGGAGTGGGGCCGCAGTGTTCCAACTTCGCCGCCCTGCCCTCTATAACCCGCAACGGAGACATCGTTCATGGGCGCAATTTGGACTGGTCGGCGGACGCGACTATAGCGAGCGTGAACACGCTGTTCGTGTACAGGCCCGACGATGGGATAGCGTTCGTCGCGCCCGGCTGGCCGTCGATTGTGGGAATTCTTACCGGCATGAACGCCGAAAAGTTGAGCATGGGCGAGATGACCTCCATGTCCAGCGACGCGTCGTTGAAAGGAATGCCCATAATGATTCAACTAAGGCTTCTTGTGGAGACGTCCGGGTCGCTCGACGAGGCTTTCGCCGTTCTCAGGGACAACCCGCGCACGACCGGCTACAACGTGATAGTGGCGGACGCGAAGGCCGCAGACGCGATGGTAGTCGAGCAGTCCGCCGCCGACATTTTCCGCGCCGGGCCTAAAGACGGATTCGTACACCGCGCAAACCATTACCTTCACCCTAAACTGCAACAGACCCAGAACAGATATATGGCGATGTTTTACGAAGGCAAAAAATCCGACACTTATTACAGATATCAAAGGATAGAGCAGCTTGTGCGCGAGCGCAGCGGGCAGATAGACGCGGAAGCCGCGATGACGATAATGAGCGACCAGTTCGATCTTTCAATCGGAGCCGTTCCGGACAACCTGAAAAACACGGTGTGCAAGTCGAACACTCTGCAGAGCGTCGTGATGCTTCCCGGCAGCGGAGAGATTTACGTCGGGTTCAAAGACATCCCGGTGTGTCACGACTACGTCAGGGTCAAAGTGGAATTCTAGCATGATGGAATCGACGATATACTAATAACTCCGAGGCGTCTCTATCGGAAAAGCCGAAATGAATGTTCCGCGTCCCGGCCTTCATAGCGACAAAATGGATTCCCGCTTACGCGGGAATGACGGCACAAGAGACGATATACATATTTTTCCGGCTGGTACGCAAGCGACAACAGCAATGTGTATCCTGATATAAAACTGACTACGTTTATAAGCAGTCATAGAAAACGAAAATGCGCAAATCGGCGGCGACCGCTTTTCCGCGTCAAACGTTCATCAGAGTCATTCCGCCGGTGACGTAGATGTGCTGGCCTGTCATGTACGACCCGTCATCGGAAGCGAGAAACGCGACAACTCCGGCTATGGTGTCCGGAGAAGCTATCTTTCCGAGGGGTATCTTTTTTATTTCCTCTTCGATGATTTTTTCGACGGGTTTGCCGAAGGCGTCGGATTTCATTTTCCAAGCCATGCGTTCCATGTCGGTGTCCACTTTTCCGGGGCAGACGGCGTTGACGCGAATTTTGTGGGAAGCCAGTTCGAGGGCCATGACTTCCGTAAGAGCGATAACGCCTGATTTGGCGGCGCAGTAGGCTCCGAGGAACGGGTAAGGATATCTGCCGCGCCAAGAAGAGATGTTGATGATAGCGCCGCCGTTGCGCAGGCTTACCATCCATTGGGCGGCGGCGCGCGACACAAGGAATGTGCCGGTGAGATTTATGTCGATCATCTTGCGCCAGTCCGCCGGGTTCATCATGAAAGAGAGGTTCATGCCGAAAGCGGCTCCGGCGTTGTTGACGACGATGTCGAGCCTGCCGAATTTTTCCTTAATTGCGGAGATTGCGTCGGCGACCGCTTTTTCGTCAGTGATATCGACATGGACGGGAAGAGCGGAGCGGCCCAATGCTTCGATCTCTTTGGCGCGGGAATTCAGTTCGCCCCACATCTCGTCTGATTCCGATTTGTCATTGCAGAGGTCGGCGATGACGATATCCGCGCCGAGAGAAGCAAGTTTGAGGGCGATTGCGCGTCCGATGCCGCGTTCTTTCGCCGCGCCTGTCACCAGAGCAACTTTTCCTGTGAGGTCTGCCATGATGCAAAAATCTCCTTGTATGTGTATTGGCGGCAGAGAGCCGCGGGTTTTGCCTACAACAGTTTATCCAAATCGACGCCTTTTGTCTCAGGAAGCAAAAAAGCGATCATAAGAGCGGCGGCTAGAGGGCCTATGGCAAGAAAGCTTACCGCGGTTCCCAGCCCGCCCGCGACGCCTGCTATGCTGCCGACAATGAAAGGAGCGGCCACCTGAGCCGGACGACCCATGAGCGAGTTGCACCATGCCGCCGCGTTGCTCCTCAGTTCGGTCGGAAACAGTTCGGCGTTGAACGTGCTGGTAATGGGGAGTATCGCGAAAATGAAGAACATGCTGACGACCACCGAGGGGAGCATCATAGCGCCGGCGGCGTTGAAAGCCCAGACGAGCGAGGCCGCTCCGGCGGTGAAAAATATGACTCCGGTAAGTTTTCTTCCGATTTTGTCCATCATCACGCCGCTGACGATGTAGCCGGTCATGCCGACGACGGCGGCGACAGCCATCGCCGGGCCGACCTGATCGACGGTCCATCCGCGCTCCGTCTTTGCGAAGGCGACCCAGAAGTAAATGACGCCCGCGTAAGCCAGATAGCCGAGGAACCAGATTGCGCCGACGGCGGGGACATATTTTCTGCTGGGAGTCTTCCAGATGTGCCATAGGGAAGGAGGCGCGGCGGCTCCGGCGGCTTTGAGCGCGGAGAAGTGCGCCGTTTCTTTTATCAAAAGGACGAGAGCCGGGGCCAGAATCAGAGGCGCCCCGCCTGCCCAATACATCCCTCGCCAGCCCCATACCGGAAGAATGTTTTTGCTGATTATCATAGCGAAAGCTCCGCCGAGTCCGCCTGCGACCTGAAGAAGCGCCACGCATGTCGCCCTAGATTTTGCCGGGCATTCCTCTATCGTCATCACTATTGCCGTGCCGAACTGGCTCACTAGAAACATCTTAGCGATGAATTGGGCGGCCATGAAAACCCAAATGCTGGGACTCATCGCGGTTATCACGCTGAACGTGGTGAACCCGCACAGCGAAATGAGCAGTATCGGCTTTCTTCCGAACCTGTCCCCCAGCCTGATAACGAAGAAACCCAAAATGGCCCCCACGTTAATCAAAGTCAAGACTACCTTGATGACATAGTTCATTGACACGCCGAATTCGCCGGGAAGTATGTCGATGACGAGGCTGATGATGAAGAAGTCGTAACCTTCGCAAAAGGTGGCTATGCACAGAAGCAGCATCATGATTATCACATAACCGCGCGGGCGCGCGTCGCTGCCTGATGCGGGGCCGATTTCCATATTGTCTCCCCAAAGTGATTTATCGCCGTCAAGCCTAACATATCAGACATTGAGTCTTAAGGTCAACACAAAAAGCGCGGGAGCCCGCAGCGAGGAAACGAAACTTCACGCGGCAGGGGCTTTGTGTTAAACTGATGTCGGGCAGGAACACCTTTGTTCCTGCCGCTGGGAGACATTACTATGATAAGCAACATCAAGAGGGTGGGAATACGGGTAAACAGGCAGAAGGTAGAGCCTGAAAAAGTCAAGGAACTCAAGGACTGGCTGGAAGAAAAAGGAGTGGGAGCGACGGTTGTCAAGGACGCCGCCGAACGGTTGCCTCGCGGTCTGGACCTGCTGATAGTGATGGGCGGAGACGGAACGTTGCTGGGCGGGGCGCGCATGGCGGCAAAAGAAGGCGTCCCCATCGTTGGAATCGATTTTGGCGGCCTCGGTTTCCTCACCGAAATCAAATATCTTGACGCGCGGAAAGCGTTGTCGAAAATTCTCGAAGGAGACTGTCAGATAGAAGAGCGCTCGATGCTTGAAACAGATCTGACGTGCAGAGACTCCGGGAAAAGGATAACGCTTCCGGCGGTAAACGACGTCGTCATATCAAAGAACACCGGAATAATCGTCAGGTTGAAGATATTCATCAACGACGAATACTTCACGGAGTTTCCGGGGGACGGACTGATTATATCCAGCGCGACAGGCTCGACGGCTTACTCGCTTTCGGCGGGCGGGCCGATGGTGTCTCCGGGGCTGGACGTGATAGTGATAACGCCTATCTGCCCGCACACGCTGCTGGAAAGGTCGCTTGTGATAGCCGGAAACGATGTCACTAGGGTCGCCGTGCCGTCCGTAAGAACGGATATCATGGCGATAATCGACGGACAGAAGGAACAACCGCTAGAGCCGGGCAGCGAGGTCGTCGTCCGCAGGGCGGAGCGCCCTGCCCGCTTCGTCAGGCTTAAACCTTCTCGGTTTTTTGAAACGGTAAGAGGAAAACTTCACACCAGATGAGGCCCGGTTTTGATACGCGAGTTCAGCGCGCATGACTTCGCTCTCGCCGACGACCTGAAAGTGTCGTTGGGCGGCGGACTAAACGTAATCACAGGAGAGACAGGCTCCGGGAAATCGGTTCTAGTGAACGCGATAAACCTGCTGTTGGGCGGAAAAGCGTCCGGAGCGATGGTGCGGTCGGGAGCCGAAAAGGCATCGTTAGAGTCGGTTTTCGATTGGGAGCCGCCCGCCGACGCTTTGGCCGCTCTGAACGAAGCCGGCATAGCGGTCGAGGACGGAGAGTTGATAATTCAACGCGAGATATCGGAAAACGGTAGATCGACGGCGAGGCTCAACTCGCGCGCCGCTTCCGCCGCCTTGCTCCGCTCGGTGGGAGAACGGCTCGCCGACATTCACGGACAATACGATCATCAGGCGATATTGAGAGGAAGAGACCACACCCGATTTCTGGACGCGCTCGGCTCGGATTCACACCGGTCGCTTGTCCGCGAAGCCGCTTCTCTTAGACGCTCTCTGAACTCCTTGACTTCGGAAAAAGATAGCGTCGAATCGCAAAGAAGAAAACGGGAGGATGAACGCGACTTACTCCTCTTCAGGATAAACGAGATTGAATCAGTGGTCAAAAGCGAAGAAGAGCACGCTGAAGCCGAAAGGGAGGCGCGGCTGCTGGAACGAGCTTCTGAACTAGCCGAGGCGGCGTCCAACGCTTTCTCCATGGTGGGCAGAGATTCAAACGAAACTTCCGCTCTCAATCTTATCGCATCCGCGCTCGGAGAACTGGACAATCTCGAAGGAGTCGAGCCGAGACTTGACGCGGCAAGGGAGAAACTGCTTGAGGCGGACGCTCTGGCGGACGCGGCGGCGAGAATCCTTCGCGACCTTTCGGACGAGATAGAGGCTGACCCGGAACGACTCAGGGGGCTTCAGGACAGGCTGCTGGAGACGCGGGACCTGATGAAGAAGAATAGATGCGACGGCGTCGGAGGGCTGTTGAGCGCAAGAGACGCGGCGCGATCGCGGGTGGCCGAACTCGACCGTAGCGACGCCTCCGGAGCCGAGCTTGACGAAGCTATTAAAAAAACCCGCTCTCAATTGTCTGAGAAATCGGCTAAACTTACCGAATGCAGAAAAAAGACCGCTGCGACTTTTGAGAAACAGATGAAAAAAGAACTTGGCGAACTGGCGATGAAGGGCGCTTCATTCGAGGTGGAATTCAGAAGCGCGCTCGACGAAGACGGCGTTCCTTCCGCGTCCGGCGCGGAGACGGCTGAATTCCTTTTTTCGGCAAATCCCGGAGAGCCTGCCCGCCCGCTGGGAGATGTCGCTTCTGGAGGCGAGATGTCGCGCGTGATGCTGGCTTTTAAAACTCTTCTCAACCGCTGCGACGACGCTCCCACTCTGATTTTCGACGAGATAGACTCAGGCGTTGGCGGGCTGACCGCAAACGCAATAGGAAAGAAACTCGCGGCGCTCGCGAAAGACCGTCAGGTAGTGGCGGTAACCCATCTTCCGCAGATAGCGGCGTTCGCGGACACGCATGTGGCCGTGTCGAAAGAAGGAAGAGGCGGTCGCACCGTAATGCGCGCCTCAATAGCCCGCGGCGAAGACAGGTTGCGTGAGATATGCAGGATGCTCGGCGATTCCGGAGTGAGAGACGCATCCGCTTCGATGGCAAGGCAGATGATAGACGACGCGGAACGGGATAAATCCGACGGCGATTCAAAAAAGACGCCCGCCCGCGAGCGCTCAAAAAAATAGGAATGGCGCGCGACGCGCGCGGAAACGAAAATGATATTTTCAGGAATAGCGAAAATCGACCGCCGCACAAAGAACTTGGTGAAAAGGCTGAAGCCCGGCGACATAGCGGTGATAATGCACGAGGACCTCGACATGGTCGCCGCTGAAAACCTCGTGGCGTGCAAACCCCGCGCGGTGATAAACTGCCATTCCTCCATTTCCGGCAAATACGTGAACAGAGGCCCCTACCTGCTTATCGACGCGGGGATACCTCTCATAGACAACGCCGGAGACGAGCTTGCCTCCAAGATTTCCGAGGGAGACCGCGTCGAGGTTGTCGGCGGAGAGATACGCAAGAACGGCGCGGTCCTAGCGACCGGAGCGGTGGCTGACATACGGATGCTCAACGCGCGCAACCAACTTGCCAAAGAGCACATGGGAGAAGTCTTCGAGAACTTCGCGGCCAACACTCTGGCGTACCTCGACAAAGAGAAAAGCCTGCTATACAGCAATCTGAACATGGGGTCGCTGCGGTTGGACTTCAGGGGCAGGCAGGCGCTGATAGTCGTGCGCGGCTCGGAATTCAAAAAGGACCTCGACACGCTCCGGCAGTACATCCACGAACAGGGGCCTGTGCTTATAGCGGTCGACGGCGGGGCGGACGCGCTGATAGAATTCGGTTTCAAACCGAACATCATTCTGGGCGACATGGACAGCGTGACCGACGCGGCGCTTCGATGCGGGGCTATTCTGATAGTTCACGCGTACGAGGGCGGCGAGGCTCCCGGCATGGAGAGGCTGAATTCTCTCGGTCTGGAGGGCATTCCTATTCCCTCAATCGGAACGAGCGAGGACTTGGCGCTTCTGCTGGCGTTCGAGCGCGGCGCGGAGCTTATCACAATCGTCGGAAGCCATTTCAGCGTCGAGGAATTTCTCTCTAAAGGCCGGGGCGGCATGGCCAGCACTTTTCTCACCCGGCTGAGGGTCGGCTCCGTGCTCGTGGACGCCAAGGGCATAAGCAAACTTTATCAGAACAAAGTCAGGCCGATGCTGCTGATTTATCTTGCGGCGGCGGCGGCTTTTCCGATTGCGGCGATTTTTCTGGTTTCGCCGCTCGGCCCTTTAACGCAGCAGTTCATGCGGCTGCTTAAATTGATGTTTAATATGTGACGGGAGGCTTTTCTTGGGACCTATAGATATCAAATACCACGCGTTGTCGCTAGCCGCCGTTTTTCTTGCTTTAGGGGTAGGAATCATTGTCGGCAGCAGCACCAATTTCTTCGGCATCAGCGCCATACTCGAACGGCAGGATCAAGTGATTCAGAAGCTTGAAACGAACTACAAGGAAATCCGCAAGGAAATGAGCGAATCCAAGAGCCAGCTTGAAGGCGCGAGGGAGCGTATAGCCTCCCTCGAAGGCACGATGGTGCCGAAGCTCCTCGAAGGCAGGCTTGAGGGGCTTCGTGTGGGCGTAGTGACAATCGGCGACATATCGGCTCTTGCCCCCGAAGGAGACGACTCTGTCGCCGGACCGCTGAAAACAGCCGACGCCTCTGTTGTTTTTAAACTTAGGCTAGCGCCTGAAAGGCTAGTCGAACTCGCCGGGGAGTCTCCTTCCGATTACACCGAGCGCCTTGCGAAGGAACTTCTTCGAGGCTCCTCTTATGGCTCGAAGCTAACTGACTCTTTTCTTGCGGACGGAGCAGTCGCGGCCGGCGGTTTCAGTTCGGGCGCGGACGCAATCGTTTTCGCGCTTGGCAAGGACCTTGACCCTCAACTTCTGCGAACTGTTCTCATCCCTCTTCAGCAGTCTGCTGTTGAGAATAAGGGCATAGTCGCCAATGTGGTATTCGGCGAGAGCGAGCCTTATCAGAGCGTTTTTAAACCGACGCCTTATCCATACTTTCAAAGCGCAGAGAGCATAAACAGCCAGATTGACCTTATCATGAGCTTGCGTGAAATACAGAAACAGAGGCAGGGAAAGGCGGGCGGATTCTGATGCTTAATCCCGGAACCGTGTCGATAATCATCCCGGCGTACAATGAGGCGGACAGGCTGGGACACACGCTTGAAGCGCTCATTCACTGCGGGTTGGGAGACGAGACGATAGTAATCGACGACGGTTCGACTGACGACACGGCGCAGGTGGCTCTCGCGCACGGAGCGAGGCTTGTGAGAAGGCCGAAGAACCGAGGCAAGGGAGCCGCGCTGAACGCCGGCCTCGCCGCCGCTCTCGGCGAGACCATCATGTTTCTCGACGCCGATCTCGGCGACAGCGCCTCGAACGCGCGTCCGATACTCGACGCCGTTCGCTCAGGCGGCGCGGACATGGCCATAGGCAGTTTTTCGGTTCCCGGAGGCGGGTTCGGGTTCGTTCTCAAATTCGCCAGATGGGGAGTCCGTCTCATGTGCGGATACAGAGCGACATCCCCCCTGTCCGGCCAACGCGCGCTTCGCCGCTCCACTCTCGAATGCGTCTATCCTCTAAGAAATGATTTCGGGGTGGAAACATCCATGCTCATCGACGCCGTGCGCGCGGGAAAAAAGGTGGTCGAGGTTCCCGTCGCGCTCTCCCACCGGCCGACCGGCAAAACTCTTCGCGGCTACATGCACCGCGCCCGGCAGGGTCTGGATATTTCAAGGGCTTTGCTTTCCGCCGCTTTCAAACGCAGGGCGAAATAAAACAAATTCTTCTCGCCGCTGTCACACAAGATTATCCAAACGAATCCAGATTGCCGTCGATTATCAATATCTCTGAAGAAGGCCGAAAGAGGCCGAATTGTCTTTCATAAAGCTTTCCCATCCTAACATGTAATAGAGATTGTCATTTATAGCTCGTCCGGCGCGAAGGTTCAATTGAAGGTCGTTCGGGTCGGATATCTCGCCTACGTAATAAGTTTTATTTTTCTGATACTCGAACCCGCCGCCGAGTTTGCCGCTTTTGACGCCGAACTTGTACCACATGTCCGGCTTGAACCCTTTGACTCCGAACTGCAAATTCGTCGTGCTGTTTTCTCCGAGGTCGTCGAAGCCGAAAAGATAAAACACTTCGGAGTTCGGAGGGAACACACGGACGTTCATGTCGGCGAAATACTTGTCTTTTCTGCCCTCGTATCTGAGACCGAAATCGGGTTTGAATTCTGTGGCGTTTATGGCGCGTATCATCTTGGTGAAACTGCTTGCCGCTTTGTCGGCGTTCTCCATCGTGGCGCGCGTAGTCTTTATCGTCTCCCGTATGTCCTGATTGATTTCGGTGTCGGTAACGAGGTCCCTGATCGCTCGCGTTGATTCCTCCACATGTTCCAGCGATTTTTTCAGTGTGTAAACCGTCTGCTTGATTTCGCTTTTAAAAAGCTCGTCTCCAACAATATCTTCCGTGTGCAGAACCACGCGGTCTACATCGGTTATGAGTGTGTCAATTTTCAAAGAAGTCGCCTTGAGATTCTCCGTAATTATTCTAGCATTTTCGAGAGTGTCGACAACCTTGCCGCTGCCTGTGTCGCCGGTTTGCCTGAGTGCTATAGTGAATTTCAGGGCTTCCTCGGTTATCATACGGACATTCTCGGTGGTGGCGAAGATATCATTCTGAAGCCTCTCGCTCTCCATCATCACGCGGGTTTTTGCGAGTATCAGGTTCATCTCGGCGAGCGCTGTGTTTGCCTTGTCGATGATATCCGGAACTGTGGCTGGAGACTTCGTTTCGCTTACTATATCGCCGTCTTTGAAATAGGCATAAGGAGGAGTGACGTTGGATGGAGCCTCGATGTTGAGCACTTTGTCTTCGAGGAACCCGACTTTGATAGTAAAACTGGAGGTTTTATGAATCTTGTATTTCTTTTCGATTCGAAGGTTGAGCATGACGTCGCCGTTGTCCATCAGCTCCATAGATTCGACCTTGCCTATGCTGATTCCTGAAAGCCATACGGCGTTGCCCGCGCCTAGGCCCTGAACGTTGGCAAACACGGCTTTAAGCGTGTAGCTGTTATCGTTGTCGAGGCGCATTTCCTGAACGCGGTTGTAGCCTATGATCAGGATGGCGGCGGCGGCCAGAACGCCCGCGCCAACTTTGAAATAATGAGTGAACATTTAATTTCCTCCGATCGCGCCGCCGGGCCGCATGGCGTTGAGAAACGCGCCGATGTGCGGATGCCCGCAGCGCTCCAGTTCGTCGAGTTTGCCTTCGGTAAGTATGCGCCCCTCGTGTATCATCGCTATCCTGTCGCTGATGCGCGACGCGGCGTCTATGTCGTGCGTGACCACTATCGACGTCGTGCCGTACCTGTCGCGCATCCTCATAATCAAGTCTGAAACAGTGGCGGTCAGGAGCGGGTCGAGCCCGGCGGTCGGCTCGTCGTAGAGGAGCGCGCGCGGGCTGAGCGCAAGCGCTCTGGCTATCGCAACGCGACGCCTCATCCCTCCGCTCAACTGGTCGGGCCTGTTTTCTTCCACGCCCTTCAATCCTACCGCCTCAAGCCTTTCCCTCACGATTTCCCGTATCTCTTTCTCTTTCATCCGGGTGTGCCGCCTGAGCGGGAACGCCACGTTTTCCCTAACGTTCATCGAGTCGAACAAGGCTCCCTCCTGAAAAACCATCCCCATCTTCTTTCGCACCTCGTTCATCTTGGTTTCCGAAAGGTCGTCCACCCGTTCGCCGTCTATGAAGATTTGCCCCGATGTCGCGTTGATAAGTTTCATCAGGGCGCGAAGCAGAGTGCTTTTGCCGCAGCCGCTTCCGCCCATGAGCGTGACTATCTCGCCGGCGGCCGCGCGGAAATTTACTCCGTCGAGCACCGTCTTTGAGCCGAATTTGACCACAAGGTCTTTTGTCTCAATCATAACTTTTAGCAACCCCGCCCGCGCCGCGCGCAGGCTGCCCGCATTTTGCCGGTGCGGGTCTAAAACAGAAGCACGGTCAGCGCGTAGTTCAGCGCGAAGATGCTCACGATGGAAACGACCACGGCGTTGGTCGTCGCCTTGCCGACGCCCGAAGCGCCGCCTTCGGTGTGCATCCCCTCAACGCAGCCTATCAGCGCGATCGTTATCGCGAAAAGCCCGCTTTTCAGCATCGCGGCGGACACGTCCCTCTGTTCCACCAGCCTCGGAATATAACTGTAGAACACTTCCCAGTTCACTCCGTAAACCTGATGCGCGACCATATAAGCGGCCATGATTCCCGTCAACCCGGCTATCACTGTTACAGCCGGAATCATTATCATCAGCGCGAGCATCCTCGGAGCCACAAGATACTGAATCGGGTTCACCGCAAGCGACCTGAGCGCGTCTATCTGCTCGGTCACTTTCATCGATCCGAGTTCGGACGCGATGGAGGAGCCTACTCTGCCCGCCATAACCACAGCCGTCAGGACAGGCGCAAGCTCGCGCACCATCACAAACGCTATCCCTCCGCCGATGAACTGCGTGGTGCCGAACCTCACAGCCTGCTCTGTCACCTGCACGGAAAGTATCATCCCGGTGAATCCCACGACAAGAAGAGTTATCGGAATGGAATTCACTCCGAGGTTGGACATGTGAAAAATGGTCATGCGGAAATCCACGGACAGGCGCGCAAAGTATGTCAGGGTGGTCGCCAGCATGCCGGCGAGTTTGCCTACATACTCGACCGCCGTCACAATCGGGTGAAACGCGATTTTTCCCATTCTTCCCCCGCCTGTCAGAAAGCCGCGCGATCGTTGAAGAACTCGCGGAACTTGCTAAAATCGTTGACTATCCTGCCCACTCCCCGGATGGCGGTAAGTTCAGGCTCTTTGGACATATTGACCTTGACCTGAAACCGGCTCTGAAAATAATCTGCCAGCCCTTTCAACAGGCTGCCGCCGCCGGTGAGGATAACGCCTCTGAAAAAAATATCCTCGTAAAGCTCAGGCGGAGTTTCTTCGAGCGCCGCCTGAAGCCCGTCCGCCAGAGGTTTCAATCCTTTGTAAAGCATCGCGGCCAAATCGACATGAGGTATCTCTATCTCCTGCAGACCTGAGCCGCCCTCGGTGTCCATCCGCCTGATGTAAATTTTCTCCCCTTTGCGGGGCTGAAGCCCGACTTTTATCTTCGCCTGAGCCGCTTCCTCTCGCGAAGACGCCGTGCCGAGGTTCACTTCTATAAGCCTCTGAACCATAGCCGTCAGGTCGTCGCCGCCGAATTCGAGCGTGCGGCCCACTATGATTTCGTTCGACGCGATTACAGAGATGTCCGTCACCCCCGCTCCGATGTCCACAATCAGACTTCCGCGCGGGTCGTTCATATTGCCAGTAATCGCGACGTATGAGGCCAGATTGCATGGTACTAAATAGATTTTTCCGGCTCCCGCCTCCCGTGCGGCGTCGCACAAGGCGCGCTCGTGTACCGAACTTATTTTTATCGGAACCGCCGCCGCCACCATCGGCCTGAGCGCCATCGGCGATTTCATAGCCTGCGAAAACACCTTCCTGAGCATGAACCGGGTGGCAGCGTAATCGGCGATCACCCCTCGCGCCACCGGACGTATCATCTCGGAACCGGCTCCCAGTTTGCCGGCTCTCTCGGACGCGCTCCGTCCTATGTACAGCACCCGCTTGCTGCGCGTGTCCGCAACCATTGCGGTCGGCTCGCTGTACGTTATCTTGTTGCCTGACACAAGCGACGTCTTGCTCGTGCCAAGGTCCAGCCCGAGCCGCGGCGCCAGAAAAGGGATCATCCTTCAGCCCCCGCGCTGAATCCGGGACGCTCCGGCCCCGAACTACACATACTAATAATATCCATATATGTACTGATTATTTGCTTCGGACGTTTCAAATCGACAATATCGCCCAAGCGTCCTTTCTTATTTGACTGTATTGGTGAAATACAGGCTAACTGTTTCTTTCCTTGAAAATTCCGTCATCGAAACCCTGAATCCGGGAATCCGATTCCGCCATGTCCAGCCGCTTGGCCGCCAGACGCGCAAAACCGGCGTCCATTTCAACCCCGCAGAAGTCCCGTCCGAGCTTCTTTGCCGCCACCGCAGTCGTCCCCGACCCCAGAAACGGGTCAAAAACCATCGCTCCCGGCCTCGAACTCGCCAATATTATTTTCGCCAGCATCTTTTCCGGCTTTTGTGTCGGGTGACATGTGTTTTCCGGCATTGACCAGAACGGGACTGTCAGATCGTTCCAAAGGTTGGAAGGATGAGTTAGCCTGAACCTGCCTGCGGCGTCCTCCGACCAATCCTTCGGCGCTCCGTTCTCCGTATAAGGGGCGAGCGTCCGTCTTTTCACCTTTACCGCGTTCACGTCGAAGTAATACTCCTCGCCGACCGTGCAGAACCAGATGTCCTCATGGCAGTTTTTCCAGTTGTTTTTCGCGCCTCGCCCCTTTTCCCGCTCCCATGTGATGCGGTTTCTTATAATGAAGAATTTTTCGAGCGCCCGCTGCGCCGCCGCAGACGATTTCCAGTCCGAACAAACATATATCGATGCGTTTTTCTTCAGCAGGCGCGCAAGCGGAGCAAGCCATGACTCCATCCATCCGGCATACTGCTCATCGGCCCGCCTCTTGAACGCCGCCGCGTTGAACGTCTTGTTCATATTGTACGGCGGGTCCACGAAACACAAATCCACGAATTCTTCAGGCAGAAGAGGTAGAGCGTCGAAAACATCCATGTTAAATACCCGCCCGCACGCGTCTTCAACCGTCGCCGGCGCGTCAATGCGCGCGAGCTTCGCGTCATATTTCGACTCTTCAGCTTCCGTCAATCTTATCGTCCTGTTATTCTTTGCTCCCGCGCTCATTCGCGATTTCCCTATCAATCAAAATTAAAATGCTGAACTATATGCATCATCCATACTGGTTGAACAAATTCTCATAAATCAGCAGTAATTCTATACGATTTTCATCGGCGTTATCTAAAGGTTTTTAATTTTCCGCCGATAAAAGTGATATGAGGATAGATGCGAGCACATTTACGGCCTATGCGACCAAGAGCATGGAAAAGCTCAAGGCGGACTTCGACCCTGCCGAAAAAGAGCGCGAAGGCAGCCTCAAAGCTATTCTTACGAGAATAAAAAACGCCCGCATATCCCGCGACCTCAGAGACCACTACTCTAAGCTTGTCCGCACTATGGCCGCAGACGACAGATTGGACGACAAGCTGATCAAAAGCATCCTTGAAATAATTTTTCTTCTAGAAATGACATCTTCCGAAAACGAAAAAAACGAGGAATGCACGGTCGGAAACGCGGAGAAAACCGTTAACGATGAAATGAAACAACTCCGAAGCGACCGCGCTGAGATAAAAACCCGCAAAGAAAGCCTGCAGAAACTCCGCGACAGCTTTTCCGCCATCGCCTGATAGAATAAATTTCATCAATAATCTTGATTATTTAATGAACTGATTTTTCCCAAACATACATATTTTGAATCATTCCAGCGACTATTAAATTGAGAGCGTTTATCTTATCATATAGTTCGACTGTCGGTTGAATCGGCGGGGAATGCTTATTTATGAATATGAACGAAATAGGAACTCCGAGGAAGGCTTTCGGAATCGTATGGGCGGCGGAGCTTGTCGCTCCGGCTATTTATGTAGTTATCGGACACAGTTTCATCAAAGGCGGGGCGATAGGCGCGTTTGCGGCCGGAAACTCTATGCTGTTGAAGGCGACGCTGGCGACGGGAGCGGTTGTTTTTATCGCCGGATTCGTCTTTCCGCAGATGAGGTTGAACGACGCCGCTTTTCAGAAGAAAGGCGGCGCGGACGAAGCCGCGCAATACGTCTTCACAACAGGGCTGATATCGCTAGGGATGTTTGAGACCGTCCCCCTGCTCGCTCTGGTATGGGGATTCGTCGCCAGGGATTTGACTTACCTTGTTCCTTCCGCAGTCATAGCGATGATAGCGATAATTTTTATACGCGGTCAGATAAATATGAGTTTCGACAGAGTTGAATCGTTGTTTCCGAATGGGAGAGGATAACATGCCGAGCGCCGAAAAAGGGCCTGAAGCGGTCAGGAAAATTTTTCAATCAAAAAAGATGGCGCTGATAGCGAGCCTGCCCGCTAATGACGTTGGGCTTGCGGTTGCGGCGCAAGCGGGCGGAGCGGATATGATAAAGATACATCTGAATGTCCGCCACGCGGCGAGCGGCGCGTGTTTCGGCTCTTTCGAAGAGGAGCGCGCCCGGATAGAAGCCGTGCTTGGCTCAGTTGAAATCCCTGTGGGAATAATGCCGGGCGCGGCAATGGCGGCGACCGCGCTTGAACTGGAAACTCTCGCGGAAATGGGAATCGCGTTTTACGACATTTACGCAAGCGACATGCCTGCGGAATATCTCAAAGTCGAAGGCATAGAGGCAATGGTAGCACTGGGTCCGGATTGGCGGGAATGGGAGCCGGAAAGATATTCTTCGCTGGGAATCGGGCTGCTCGAAGCTTCCATAGTGAGGCATGAGGAATACGGCAGGCCGCTGTTCGCGTCCGACCTCGCGGCGTATTCGAGGATAGCGGCGGCGTTCGCGGGCGCGGTTGTCGTTCCGACGCAGAAAGCCATTAAGCCCGACGAAGCCGCGCTGCTGGCAAGATGCGGCGTCAGGGGATTGATGATAGGAAAAATCGTCGCGGGGGACAGCGCGTCCTCCTTTGAAAAGAGCGCGGCGGAATTCGCCCGGCGCATCGCCGAGCTTTAACCGCCCGGCTCCGGAGTTATATGCATCCAATATTCTTTTCTTTTCCGCAGATGGAGATTCTCGGCAGGACGTTCGGGCCGTTGCACATCCACGCTTACGGCGTGATGCTCGCGGTGGCTTTTCTGTTCGGACTCGCGCTGCTCGTAAGAGAAGGCCGCCGCTATAAATTCTCTTCAGACGACATGCTGGACATGACGATTTACATAATTATTTCCAGCATAATCGGCGCGCGAATCATGTATATCTTGTTGTCAATAGGCGACTATTCTACCGACCCGCTTGGGGCGTTGAAGATATACGAAGGCGGGCTTTCGCAGCACGGCGGAGTCATCGGAGGCTTTGCGGGGCTTGCGCTGTTCGGCTGGAGAAAGAAATATTCCATCGCGGCGCTGTGCGACGCGGCGGCTCCGCCTCTTGTTCTCGGTTCGGCAATCGCAAGATGGGGATGCTTCCTGAACGGGTGCTGTTACGGAGCGCCATGGAACGGGCCTTTCGCCGTGGTATTTCCCTCGCTCGGCGACGGTCTCCCCCGCCACCCGGCGATGCTTTATGACTCTTTCCTGCATTTCGCGCTTCTCGGCGCAATGTTCGCCCTCAGACGTTTCAAGCGGAAAGACGGGGACATGGTGGCGTTCTATCTCATCGGCTTCGCGATTCTCAGATTCATCACAGAAATATTCCGCTCCGGGAACACCGGCGTGGCAGTCGTCGGAACGATCACCATAGCGCAGCTTGTGTCGATCCCGCTGATTGCCGCAGGGATATTCATCTATACGAGGCCCGCGAAACCTGTCGCCGCGCCTCCCGCTAAAAATATCAAAAAGAACTCAAACCCGCCAAAGAAAACCAAAGGCTCCTCCGCGTCCGCCCCCCAGAAGAAGAAAAATAAGGGGAAACGCTGAACTCATGTGTTCCGAATCGCCGCATGTCAATCAACTGGACGATGAGAATCTCGAAGACCGGGAACATGAGTTTCAGGCTGAGGCCGACTGCTCCCGGCTCGACATGTTTATTAAGGAACGCCTGACGACACTTTCTAGGGGCCACATTCAAAGGCTGATAAAAACCGGCTCCGTCTCTCTTAACGGCGTGGCGGCAAAACCTTCAAAATCCGTCCGGCCCGGCGACTGGATAAGGGTCTCCCTTCCGCCGCTTCAACCTTCGGATATTGTTCCGGAAGACATCCCGCTGGACATCGTTTTCGAGGACAGCGATATAATAGTCATCAACAAACCCAAAGGAATGACGGTTCATCCCGCGCCGAATCAATCCACAGGAACGCTTGTAAACGCCCTTCTGAAATATTGCGGCGACAGTCTTTCCGGCATAAACGGAGTGGCCCGGCCCGGTATCGTTCACAGGATAGACAAGGACACTTCCGGTTTGCTGGTGGTGGCAAAAACCGATTTCGCGCACAACCATATCGCCGAACAGATAAAACTAAGAGAGACGACCAAGAAGTACACTGCGGTCGCGCACGGCGCGCCGTCGAAAAGTTCCGGCCGCATCGAAACGCTCATCGCTCGCAATCCGAGAGACAGAAAAAAGATGTGCGTGGCGAAAAAGGACGGAAGGGACGCGATAACGCTATACGAGACGAAAGAAAAGTTCGGGCATTTTTCCGAGATTGACGTAAGGATTTTGACCGGGCGCACGCATCAGATACGAGTGCATCTGGCGCACATAGGATGCCCTATCGCCGGCGACGGCGCGTATGGCGGCGGCTCTCTAAAAACGCAGGAGCTTCGCGGGGATAGACGAGCGGCTTTTCAGGACGCCATCGCCCGGCTTCAGGGACAGGCGCTTCACGCGCGCGAGATTTCTTTCAGACATCCGAGGACCAACGAGACTGTCAACTTTACCGCGCCGCCCGCTCCTGACATAGCGGCATTCATCAATTTTCTAAAGGAGAACGACCCTCTTGAAGTTTAAGATTGAAGGAACGGAAGGAGCGGCCCGTGCGGGCGCGGTCGAACTGCCGAGAGGCAGTTTCCTGACTCCGGCGTTCATGCCGGTAGGCACGCAGGCCACCGTCAAAGGCCTCTCGCCCGATGAACTGCGCGAACTTGGTTTCAGAGTGATACTGTCGAACGCGTATCATCTGTATCTGCGCCCCGGTCACGAGCTTGTGGAATCGATGGGCGGACTCCACAAGTTCATGGCGTGGGACGGACTGGCGCTCACTGACAGCGGAGGCTATCAGATTTTCAGCCTGAAAGGGATGATAAAACTCACTGACGAGGGCGTGACGTTCAAATCGCATCTCGACGGGTCGTCGCATTTCATCCGGCCCGAAGACAGCATGATGATACAGAGAGCTATAGGCGCGGACATGGTCATGGCGCTGGACGAATGCCCTCCGGGCGACTCGGACAGAAAAAAACTGGAGGCAGCGGTCGCTCGCACCGCCGCATGGCTGCGACGCTGCCGCTCCGTCCCTCTCAAATCCCACCAGACTCTCATTCCTATTATTCAGGGCGGAACGGACCGCGAAATGAGGCGCAGGTCTGCGGAGTTGACTCTCGAAATGGATTTCGACGCGCACGCGCTTGGCGGCCTCAGCGTCGGGGAGGAACGCGGCGCCATGCTCGACACTGTGGAGTTTGCCACCCCGCTCCTACCTTATGATAAACCCAGATACCTCATGGGCGTCGGAATGCCGATGGACATACTGGACGCGGTGGAACGAGGCATAGACATGTTCGACTGCGTGCTGCCGACTAGGATGGGAAGAAACGCCGCCGCATTCACATCGCGGGGCAGGATTAATCTTCGCAACGCGGCGCACGCCCGCGACGACAGCCCGATCGACCCCGAATGCGACGGCGCTTGCTGCCGCAATTTCTCTCGCGCTTACGTGCGTCATCTCTTCATGTCCGGCGAGATTATGGCCGCCCGGATAACCTCTTTTCACAATCTCGCTTTTTATGCTAGAATGATGGCTCTCGCCAGAAAGGCGATACTCGAAAATAGATTCGCTTCTTTCAAGCGGGATTTCGAGGCAAAGCTCAATGACGGAGGCGTCAATGAATAACCCCCAGATAGTGAACCTAGTGATGATTGTCGGGTTCATAGCAATTTTTTACTTCATACTGCTCCGCCCCCAGAGCGTTCAGCAGAAGAAAAGAAAAGAGCTGCTGGAATCGCTTAAGGTGGGCGACAAGGTTTTGCTCAACAGCGGAATCTACGGCGAAATAACCGAGGTCAGAAAAAGCAGCCTTCGGGTAAAGATCGCCAAAGACGTGATAGTCAGGATGGACAGAAGCGGAGTGCAGTCGAAGACAAGCAAGGAAAAAGAAGAAGCCGACTGACAGGGTCGATATGTCTGAAAAGATTCACCCCGGTAAAGACGGAATAAGCGTAGCGGGAATATCGATAGCGCTTGCGGTGTTCGTAGTTGTCGCAATGGGGCTTACGCGCCTGTCCGACCGCGCGGTCACAGCGCCTGCTGAAATGACGGCGGCGCATAAAAAGATTCCGCGCGAACATGTCGAGCAGGCTCAAGTCACCGCCGCGCCTGAGACGGGAGAAATTGTGACGCCCGCTCAAGCCGAAACGGAACGGCAACCCGTTTCGACGGTGAAACCGCGCCGGGAACCAGCGCAACCCCGCCTCGCCCCGCCCCAACCCGCAGTTCGCCCAACTCCAACTCAATCCGAGAAAACCTCTGTGACCATAAATAGGGTGCAACAAGCGGCGCGCCCGGTTCCATCGGAGCTTCTTCCAAATGTGACCGTCCCCGCGCCCGGAAAACTTGTCGAGCCTCCGCCCGCTGTCGAAAAAGTCGATCCGAAATCCATCAACGACCCGTCTGCGGCCATGTGGTACTCAGTACGCGTGGGATACACCGACAGCAAAGTGAGAGCGGATATACTGCGAGACGTTTTGCGCGAACAGGGATTCCCGAAGGCGGATACCATCAACGGGGGCGACGGAACATATTTCGTTTCTCTCGGCGATTTCAACTACCGGTATCAGGCCGAACAGGTGTCGGACTCGGTGAAAGACAGGACGAGCCTTATGCCGATGATTCACGAAAAAACGGTGGCTAAATAAATATCTATCGCAACGCAACCGGCGCGATAATAGCCGCGCCGCAAACAACTCGAAAAGAATCCATGGAGGAATATTCAATGAAAAGAATTATCAACACACTGGCGGTCGCGGCGCTCGCGCTTTTTGCCGCTGTTATGGCAACGCCTGTTTTCGCAGCATCGTCCGACTCCGAGAAGGAAATCATATCGGTATTCGAATCGCTTTGCGGCAACGCTGAAAAAAAGGTGGGCATACATGTAAAACCTGCTTCGCCCGCTCCCGGCAAGTCTTACTCCTCTGCGTCAATCTCGTATCTTTCATACGAGTTTGCGTCCGGCATGTGGATATTCAGGGAAATCGAGACTTCCGACGCGGGCGCCAGAAAAATATCCGGGGCGTGGAAGAATGTTCCATTTGTCTCCGCATCCGGTGAAAAAACATTCAAAGACATCTACATAGATGACGCGTCCGTGCGAGGATACTCCGGAGAGGCTCTCGACCGCGCCCGACTCGAATATCTCCTCTCTCTTGATGGAATATCTTTTGACGGCGCTTCACTGAAACAAGCGGCAGCAAGCGAGCCCGCCGTTTCTGAAAAGATTGCCGTGAGACAACTCCCCGCTCAGGCTTATTCTCAGGATTCCATTCCCGAACCTGTCATGAAGCTCATCATGGAAAAGCTTGACCCGGTGGTTTACACGGGCCTAATCATCGACGCCACGGAGACCGGAGCGAAAAGAACCCTCTCGCCGAACATCGTCACTTCCGACGGAAAAATCCTTCACGGTTTCGACAAGGAAATGAACACTTACAAGGACATCGACGGCAAAGACGTCATAAGGTACGCGCGTTCAGTCGATGAAGCAAAGGAACAGAAGGCGAACATCGGAACGGAGCCGCTGGTGATAAAGGCTGTCGGCGCGACGGGCCATTTCAAAGGCGACATCCTTATTTCGGATGAAGACGCAAAAGCGATTCTTGAGGCTGAAAAACACGGGAAATTTCTTTCCAACAGAAAAGTCATCGTTGCTCTTTGATGAATTAGCTTTATAGATTTATAAACTCACAATGGAAGCGCGGCGATATGGCATTCAAACAGGAAACGTATGACGTAGCGATAATAGGGTCCGGGCCGGCGGGTCTGACGTGCGCGCTATACTGCGCGCGGGCCGGACTGGGCGCGGTCATTCTGGACAGAGGCATGCAAGGCGGCCAGATGGCTATGACTGAATGGATAGACAACTATCCGGGTTTTCACGAAGGAGTGGAAGGCTCCAAACTCGGCGAACTGATGTTCGAACACGCCAAGCGGTTCGGCGCCGAATCGACATACGCTGCGGTCGAACGCATTGTCGGAAAAGACTCCGATGGCATTTTAACTGTCGAGACGGACATGGGGCAGTTGAAAGCGAGGGCCGTCGTGGTAGCCACCGGCGCGGCTCCCGCAGAACTTGGCGCGCCCGGCGAGGCCGAACTTCGCGGTAGAGGCGTTTCGTACTGCGCTGTGTGCGACGGCAATTTTTTTAAGGGACAGGACGTGTGCGTGATCGGCGGCGGCGACGCCGCTGTCGAGGAGGCATCCTACTTGGCGAAGCTCTGCCGAAAGGTTTACATCGTTCACAGAAGAGACAAACTGAGAGCAGCGAAAGCGGCGCAGGACGCCGCCGCGTCAAAAGACAATGTCGTGTTCGCGCTGAACAGCATCCCGACAGCGATACTCGGCGACTCGGAAGTGACCGCTCTCAGGATTAAAGACGCCGCTACCGGCGAAGAAAGAGATTTGCCCTGCTCCGGCGTTTTTATCTATGTCGGGATTAAACCCGCCACGGATTTCGCGCGCGGGGCGCTTGAGCTGGATGAAAACGGATTCATCGTCACGGACAATGAAATGAGAACGAGCATGGACGGAGTGTACGCTGCTGGCGACGCCCGCAGACCGAGAAACAGGCAGGTGGTCACAGCCTGCGCCGACGGAGCGACCGCCGCTCTGACTATCGAGCGGATACTCAACGAACAACCGGACAGATGGAGAAAACAATGAGCGGACTATATGACAGGATACAGGCGGCGGTCAAGGCTGTAAGAGCGAAAACGAATTTCTCCGCGCCCACAGGGATAATACTCGGCACGGGTTTGGGCGCGATCGCAAAGGAAATCGATATTGAAACTTCCATCCCTTATGAGGAAATCCCCGGATTCGCCAAACCCACCATATTCGCGCACGAAGGCAATTTGCTGTTCGGCAAGCTGAGCGGCAGGCCGGTCATAGCGATGCAGGGAAGATTCCACCTTTACGAGGGTTTCACGCCGGATCAGGTCGCGTTTCCGGTCAGAGTCATCCGGGCGCTGGGCGCTGACACGCTGATAGTGTCCAACGCGGCGGGCGGATTGAGAAGATTTTTTCAACCCGCCGCTCTAATGATTATCGACGATCATATAAATATGATGGGAGTTAACCCGCTCATCGGGCCGAACGATGAAAGGCTCGGACCGAGGTTCCCGGATATGTCCGAACCATACGACCGGGCGCTTGTCGCGCTCGCGGAAAAAATAGCCCTCGAAGAAGGCATAGACGCGCACAAAGGAGTTTATGTTTCGGTGACTGGCCCCAATCTTGAGACCGCCGCCGAATACCGCATGTTCATCAACATGGGTGCGGACGCCGTGGGAATGAGCACTGTCCCGGAGGTCATCGTCGCCAAACACGCCGGGATGCGCGTTTTCGGCGTCTCAGTGATTACCGACATGTGCGTGCCGGATTGCCTTAAACCCGCGGACATCAAAGACATTATCAAATACGCCAATCAAGCTGAACCGAAACTGACGCGCCTCATATCTAAACTCGTCGCTTCGATATGAGCGGCTGTCAGAGTATCTCTTTTTTCAGGAAACATTGCAAATCCGCAATCAACCGGAAATTCAACGCGAAAGTGTTAATGTGCCCGGTGGGATACACCCTCAGCCACGGCATTCCGCCCCACGCTTCGTCCGTCGCCTCGACTGTTTCCACGGGGACGAGATGATCGTAACGTCCTGAAGCCATGAACATGTTTTTCACCGGAACTCGCGGCTTCATCCGCCTCAGACTCATGAGAGCGTGCGCCCTGTCGTCCGACAGCATCGTCAACTCCCCGGCTGCCTCTCTGCGCCGCCAGTCATCGGCGTAATCCCATTTCGCGAAAAGGTCCGCCATGTCCACAGGAGGCATACACATTATGGCGAAATCGGCGTTGCTCGCGTTGCACGCGTAAGCGCCTGACAGAACGCCGCCGAAGGAGACCCCGAACAACCCGACGCTCCCTGCCCCGTTCTCGTTCAACCAGTTGATGAAAACCTGAACATCCGCGAACGACTGCCTGAACGAAAGCAGCGTCCATCTCGTCTCCGGAGTCATCAAATACTGCCCGCTGAAAGAACCTTCCGGAGTGCGCCGTTGCGAATATGGGATTGTCACCATCGCCGTTTCAAAACCCCACGACGCAAACCTGAGCGCCCACCATTCAAAGTAGAAATCGAAAGCAGCGTCCACGTGCAGTCCGTTCAGCATCACGATGACAGGCGCTCCCTTGCGCCCGTCCAACCGGAAATGCTTAACATACACAGTGTTGTTCTCTGGAAACACCGTCTCTATCGGGCTTGGATAGCTCCCCTCCCAAACAGACACGAACGGAAGCTGACCCGTTTTCTTAAAACGAATGTCGGGAACAGTCGTGTCTTGCGTGAAAAATAGAGCCGGGTCGCCCAGATCCTCGTCCGACAGCAGAGCGCTCACATCGTAACCGGTCACATCCGGAATCTCAGGCGTCGAGGTCAGTTTCCCCGCTATCGAAGCAATCAAGTCAAAAACATCCGTCACCGCCTTGTCGAAATCCATAAAAGTGTCTCTCCCAGTGGTTCAAAAATATCGAGCCGATTTCATTTTAGCATGGATAGATAGCATAAGAAAAAAGTTTGGCATAATCAGTGGCTGGAAGTGTCAGCATAGAGAGCCGTTTTCTGCTCCATGACGTTTGCGTTGATTTTTATCGGACAGTTGAACAGAGAGCGGGCTTCTATCAGTTTCACCGCGCGGCTCATAGAAGAGTCTTCAGGGAGAAGCTCTTCGAGCATGTTGCGCGCGGATTCCAGAGCTGGCGCGTTGAAAAGGTTTCTCTCGACATTCGGGAAGTAAGCGATGTAAAGAATGTCCATCTCCACCAAGTCGTTGAAGAAATGAGTGCCGAGAGAAACTTCGGGGATAAGGTTGTCGTTCATAGCGACAAGTTCGCAGATAACAGAAGCGGCGTTGATTTCGGTGAAGGAAACCGGGAGCCCCAATTCGGGCATGGAAGACCCCCAACGGCCGGGGCCTATCATCATGATGTTGCCGCCGAATTTGAGTTGCGGGAGGCGGGCAATCTTTCCTATGAGTCTGGCGGCGGCGTACCTGTCCGAGCGGGGAAGCTCTCCGTAGACCGACGGAGGCACATAGATTATCCAGTCTATGTTTATATCGCGGCTTTTTCCGATTACAGCGCCGGTGGACTTCATAATCAGATTTTCGACGGGGATAACGGGAGTCTCGGCGACTTCCCCGACCCCTTTGATGTTCAGGGGACGACATTGCAAGAGATTGATTCTAATAGCGCCGTCGTCAGTAAAGTTGCCAGTGAACTCAATGTCAACGTCGGCGCCGTAAGCTTCACGCAGTATTGACATCATCTCGCGCATATCATCGGCGAAAGATGTTTCCTTGAGGAGTTTGTTGAAAGTGAGGGCACGGGAGGAAACATTTTTCATCCCTGCGGCGGCGGCGCGCCTGTCCGTTTCGGCGTCCCGCGATGACACCATTTCGAGAGGGATATTCTCGCATCTGTTCGATATTTTTTCAAAAGACATGAAGACCAGTTGGTTGGAATCGAGATCGATCACGTCTGCTCTGCGCTGCGCGTATTTCCTCACTTTGTCGAAGCTGGATTCCGGGCGTATGCCGGGCATATTGAGCGCGACGATTCTGGTGTAATCGTCGTCCACGCGGTCTACAGCGCGTGTTCCCAACCCGAAAACCAGTCTGAGCATTCCCGCCTCCGGAACGATGCGTTTGTCCCAGACATAAGGGTTGTGGGAGTAGCCGACGCCCGCGATGTGCGGGAAAAAGAGCCGGTTGTGAAACGAGCCGGACACGCGCTGAACGAGCAAAGCCATCTGCTCATCCTGTTGGAGAAGTCCTCGCCTAGCGCGGTATGAAAGAGCTTTCTCGCTCATTGAGCTGGCATAGATGGACAACGCGGCGGAGATGAAATCTTCGAGCCTTTTCTCGCGAGGCCCCTGATTTGCACAGAACACGCTTTCGTATTTTCCTGAAAACGCGTTTAGATAATTGTCTTCAAGGAGGCTGCTCGACCTTACGATTATCGGCGACTGCCCGAAGTAGTCGAGCATATCCGCGAACTGCTTAATGATGGAATCCGGGAACTGGCCGACGAGCATCCTTCTGCGCGCCTGTCCCGCTCCTTCCATGAATTTTTCAGGGTCTTTCTGTTTTTCTCTGATGTGCCAAAGTCCGTTATGAACGATAAATGTGTAGAAGACATCCGAGCCGACGTAAAAAGAATCGTGCGCTTCAAGAAGGTCGGGCCACCGTCCGCCTTGCTTGCGAAGTATGGCGCGGGATATGAGCATGCCCACGGACTTGCCGCCTATCTGTCCGCTGCCTATCATCCTCGATTTTATCTGCAACACATCGGAAAGAGTCAAGCATGAGCGAGCCAGTTCGAGAACCCGCGCGTCGCGGGATATCGTTATGGCGGCCAGTTTCGAGAGGGCGTCCGCTGCGTCGCTCTCAGGCCGTTCTCCGCGTTTCACCGCATCGTTGATTTCTTTCGCCTCAGCGTAAATCCTTTCAAGGTCGCCCAAAGCGGCTTCGTTTTCTCCGGGGTTGACGCCCGGAGCGGACATCATCACGTCTGAAATGGAAGCGCTGTTTGTGACGGGCTGAAAGCCCGAGCCGTCCCACACGTGAAGCATGTACATGGTGGGCGAATATCTGCGCTGTACTTTCAGAGGATGGAGATACAATTCTCCGCCCTGTCTGAAAACGTTTATTATCACTTGCGCGGTGTTGTGTATGCGCTGGATGACGTCCGAAGAGTTGCGTCCGCGCAACAACGCAAAGTAGGCTATCGCCTCCACGTCCAGAAGGTAGGGGCAAATCAACACGAACATGTTGCCGAGCATCTGGTCGCTGTGCCAGCGCTCCGAAAGGTCGGTAAGGCTGTCGAAAATATAGAAAGCCCCGCGGCCGTTCTCCCGGATTACGGCGTGAAGATCGGAAATGAATTTTTCGAACCCGGCACCCAGAGCGGGCCGCACGATGTCCACGCCTGAATCCTCGGGGACAAGGGGACGATGAGAGCCGAACCTGAAATACACCACCTTGCGACCTTTGGCCTTCGCGCTCTGCCAATACGGAGCGAGAAAGAACTCATAATCCTCAAGGGTGTCCGCGCGCCAGACAATGTTGTCTCCGGGGATAAGTCCGCGCAATGTGTTGTCCAAACCGGGAAGCCCGGTGCTGAGTTGGGAATCTATCTGAGTCATGCCCGCCCTCTAAGTCCGCCAATATCGAATATCTAAATGCTTATTAAATCCGAAACCGCCGTCACAGATAAGATGGAATGTAGCCGAAATAGCGCCCCATCCAGTAAGGAGTAATCATATCAACGCCTGCGAAGTTGCGGCCGTGGTCGTGTTCGGGATATGACAGATGAGGGTCGTACGGGCTGCGCTGCCACTGGAAGTCCTGCGGCCGCCTGTATTGGATAGGAACAGGCTCGCACGTCCAGTCGTCATGTCCGGGAACGGTCTTGAACTCGACCTGCTCGACGGGGATGTATGGAGCGCGAGGCCCGCGAGGAAACGCCATCAACGTGTCGACCGCGTTGAAAACCGCGCTCGCGTCACGGTCGCCCATCGCGCCGAGGTACTGCCAAGTGAAATGCGGGTTGCCTTCATGCTCGGTGCGCCTCTTCTCAGGAGCTTGGCAACCGTCTTCCATCTTCACCTTGTCCTTCCAGAGCCATTGTAGCGTCTCGCGGTATTTTTCCCGAATTTTCGGATGCCGCTCGAACCTTGCAAGATGGAAGTAGTTGTTGTGGAGCAGATTCAGGTTGAACCATAAGGTATCCCAATAATCGTTATAAGCCTCTCCGTAAACGTAAACTTTTTTCAGTATCGACAGGTAGTTGCGCTCGAACGAACGTTCCGGTTCTGGATTGGGGTCTTTCGAGATAAGGTTAATGTATCTCTGCCGCCAGAGTTTGCGAGTGTCGTCGTCTTGGGCAACCGTGGCGGCCATATTAAACCAGTTGAGTATAAGCGCGGCGTTGAATCCGTTGGCCATGCGCGCGGGGCTTGTGTATGGGTCGTAAGTGAGGTCTCCGCCCTCTGAGCCTTGAATGCCGTATCCCGACATTATGCCGTGCCGGGTGTGCTTGCCGTCCACATCCTGAATGCGCATCCTGTTGTCCCATATATGAGACGACATCGACACTATGTTTTCAGAGGCTTTCCTTCTGAATTCAGGCTCATCGAACAAGTCGAAAACCGTGGCGTTGCCCCAGTAGACGCCAGTGAACTGGTCCCTGCTGGCGGTGCTCAGAAAACGCCATCCTTTGTATGGGCCGTCGGTTATCTCAAACTGGAACCGCGAGGGATCCGGCTTTATGTAAGGCTCATCCCTGTGGCCGACCCATTCGTCGTTTTCATAGGCCCTACCGATAAGGCCGGGAACGCCTGTGATTTCTCTAAGGCGGGTGGTGGCGTCGAGAGACTTCAACATGTTGGCGCGTGCGTAATCTTCGCCTGTGACCGCGTAGAAATAGGCGGCGCCAGCCAGATACGTTCCCGTCCAGATGGCAGAATCGCCGTAGTGCTGATACGCCCCTTTCGGGTCGATTTCAAGCGTCAGTCCATAAGGAGAAAACCTGTCCTGATAATCCTTGTTGTACTCGCGCGCCTTCAACTCCATCCATCCGGGAGCCGAAGGGTCCGATGACGAGCGCACCGCGTAGAATTCGCTCGCCGTTGCGCCCGCTGAGTCGGTCGCTTCGACAATCAGCAATACAACCGCTTCTCTGTCGGGAGAGGCCGCCAGTTCGCAAGCTGAGGACACCGACAGCCACGCTGGCGCGGCGTCTTCCGCCGGGGCTTTCATGCCCGGTTTCGCAGCGCCTTCAAAATATGTTCTGGCTCTGACAACGCGGCAGCCTCCGTAAGGAGCTTGCCCCCCCTGCCCTTCGAGGCTTACTTTTACCGTCTCGCCTATCTTTGCCACAGGAATTTCCCTATATACCAGCCTAAAATCCGTTGACGACACCGCAAAGGAAATGTCAGACTCCGCGAAAGAGCCATCAGCTTTTTTCGCGCGCAGCCGCACAGTCGTCCTCTCGATTCCCGCAGGATATCCCTCTATCGTGTTCCGGGAGGTCAGGCGAAGTCCGTGAGGAAGAGAGCCGGAAACGATTTCAACCTTGTCGCCAACCGCCGCGCCGTCTACCTTCGCCTGCGCTTCGTAGTATTCGCCCAGCGGGACGGCATCCGCTCCGCGAACTGATATCCCCGCGACAGCGGCCGATGCCGCTCCCGCCGCGAACAACAATGCAGTAATCGCAGACAACATGCTTGTTTTCATTTTCTGCCTCCGAATCATCCCGGCGCAATTCAAAACCGCCGACATGAGATTATAACTCCGAGACGGCTGTTTTTTATATAGATTTGGTTTGGAACAGCATGAATAATCTTTCTGTCATCCGCGATTACTCGATGAAATATGGGTTGCGTTTGTGTTTTCGTATATAATACCGCGTGACAAAAAAGATGTGCGCGCGTTTCGCGGCGGACTGTTCGACAACAGAATCATGCAAGAGCGAGGCAAAACGGCGCGAGGAGATAAAGGAGATATATGAGTCCCGAATCAAATAATAATAAATCAGCCGGAATGCGGCCGGGCGGGGTTGCTGCGGCGGGACCATCAGCGGCCATATCATACCCGAAAGCAAAAGAGCCGATGGGATTGAACAGGCTGTTCTCTCTGAGCTATCCGGTTAAGAGCGGCATAGCGCGCGTGGCGCTGCTGGCTCTAGCCGTAGGGTTTGAATACTTGTCGCGAAATTGCGACAAGTTGAAAAAAGAGATATCGACATGGGAGGAAGGCCGGGTTTTCGCCCTCAGCGTCCTCAGCAAAGGCCCGTCTGTTGTTTTAAGAAAAGAGAACGGCGCGATCCGATATATCGGCGGCAATCTCAAAGACTCCGAAATAGTGTTTTATTTCAAGAACATTGATTCGGCGTTGATGCTGTTTGCAGGGTTAATCGGGGCGCACACGGCTTCAGCCCAGCATCGCACGATTGTTCACGGCGACATCGGGATCGCTATGGAAGTCTTGCGGGCGATGAACATCGCGCAGTCCTACCTCTATCCCGGAATAGTGTTGAAGAAAACATTCAAGCGCGCGCCTAAGTTGTCATTCAGCGAGCAAATATTGAAATTGAAACTTATGCTCGCGCTTTTGCCCGGCATAGTTGCGGCCTATAAAAAATAGTCAAAACATCGGGAGACATTATAATGAAAGCGGATTTCTACGAATTCTTCTGCCCCGTGAAAGTCATCAGCGGAAAGCAGGCGCTATCCAACTTGCCGCACGAAATGGACCAGTTGAACGTCAAACGGGCTTTGATCGTGACTGATAAAGGAGTCGCGGGAGCGGGCCTGATAAGCTACGTTCAAGACGCGTTTCAAGGTTCATCCTGCGAGATAGGCCACATTTTCGACGAGACGCCCCCGGATTCAAGCAATATGGTGGTCAATCAGGTTGCCGAACTGTTCAGGCAGAAGAACTGCGACTGTTTCGTGGCGGTAGGCGGAGGAAGCTGCATCGATACAGCTAAGGGAGCAAACATCGTGGTTACTGAACAGACGGACGACCTTATGAAGTTCAGAGGAGCGGAAAGGCTGAAAAAAGCGATGAAGCCGCTTCTGGTCGTGCCGACGACAGCCGGAACTGGTTCGGAAGTCACGCTTGTTGCCGTCATCAGCAACGTTCAGGCTGGCGTTAAAATGGCCTTCACATCGGATCGGCTTTATCCGAACGTGGCGATTCTGGACCCGAAGATGACGATGACGATGCCGCCGAAAATCACCGCCGCCACAGGGATGGACGCTCTGACTCACGCAATCGAAGCATATTATTGCCTGCAGAAAAACCCGATTTCCGATTCGCTGGCAATCACAGCGATTAAGCTGGCGATGGGGAACCTTGTACAATGCGTCGAGAACGGAAAAGACGAATCCGCGCGTCTAGCGATGGCCAACTCTTCGCTTATCGCCGGGATGGCGTTTTCAAACTCGATGGTCGGAGTGGTTCACGCGCTGGCGCACGCGACCGGCGGCGTATGCCATGTGCCCCACGGTGTTGCCAACGCAATCCTGCTTCCATTCGGCATGGAAAACAACCTCGCAAAGAAAGCCGCCGAAATAGGCGAGCTTGCGCCATACCTTTGCGGACGGGAGATACAGGGAGACGACCGAGCTAAGGCAGTGGCTGCGATTCAGGCTGTAAGAGACCTCAATAAAAAGTTGAACCAGTTGGGCGGGCTTCCGAACAGGCTGCGGGACGCCGGAGTGACCGAAGACAAACTAGAAGCGATTGCAAAAGTGGCCGTAAACGACGGGGCTTTGATATACAATCCGGAAGAAGTCACATTTGAAGAAGCGCTTGATATATTGCGGCGAGCATTCTGACCCCTCATTATCCGTAAAACAACGCCCAAAAACCGAAAAGCCTCCTGTCAGGGAGGCGTTTCGGTTTTACATGCCTGCTGATCTGAAAGGTTACGCCTTCTTCGAAGGTGTCGCAGCCTTTTTGATCGCCCTCTGAAGCTTGGAGATTTTGTCTTCAAGGTCTTCGATGTCTTCGCGGGTGACGAGGCCTATCTCGGAGAAAATCTTGTTCGCGCGCTCTTTGATTTTGTCAGCGACTTTCTCGCGGCTCTCTTTGCCCTTGTCGAGCCATTCGTCATAGCGTTCCTCGCCTAGCTCTACGAGCTGCTCGAAGCGCTCCTGCAGGTTGACTTCCTTCGCCTCTTCCGCTACCGGTTCCGCTTCTTCCTCGGTGCGGCCTTCAACGAATTCCTCGATCAGGTCCTGCATCTTCGCCAGCAAACCTATCCCTGCGTATCCTACCTTGTCCAGTTCCAGCGCCATTTCTCTTTCCTCCTCAATTTTTTCGACCAGTTTGTTTGGTCTTTATGACAAGTAATTATAAACACAAGATTAACATTGTCAAGTTATTTTTAAATATTATTTAATTATTTCAAACTATAAATAAAATCACCACGTGCAAAGGCATTATTTATCGCGCGATATTGATTAATTTAATTTGTTTTTTAACAATCTTGAACTATTCAACTCGATTTTAGTCGCCGACACAAAGCAAAAGAGGATGTTTTATGATGATAAATTAAAGGTTATTAATATTGATTATAAAAATCACATCATATTCTGAGGATTAACATCTACGGATACGCATTTGCGGGATGTGGCTGGAAGAGCTTCCATAGCTTCGCGCGCGACAGCAAGAACGACTTTGATTGACGCTCCCCTGAGCAGAACAAGATATCTGAATCTGTTGTGCATCTTAAAGAACGGGGCTTCCGCCGGGCCGAGCAATCCGATGTATTCATTTTTTTTCGCGTTTTTAGCTGCTTTTTCGAGCGCGGCCAGCGTTTCGTTGGCAACTGCGGAGGATTCTCTTTCATCTTCGGAAGAAATAATGAAATTAGCCATCTGTGTGAAAGGGGGATATAGAGCTTCGCGGCGTATCTTTAGTTCAAAGTCGTAGAAATCATCAGGGTCGCCACCGGCAGCGGCGCGTATGGCGGGATGGTCGGGATTGAGGGTCTGAATTATCACGCGGCCGGGTATGTCTCGTCTGCCCGCGCGGCCCGCGACCTGCGTCAGCAATTGAAATGTCCGCTCTCCGGCTCTGAAGTCAGGCATGTTGATTATGCTGTCCGCCGAGATTACACCGACGAGAGTGACGCCGGGGAAATCCAGCCCTTTTGCTATCATCTGCGTGCCGACTAGGATGTCTATCTCGCGCTCCTCGAAAGCGTTTATTATTCGGCGGTACTCGCCGCGCCGTGTCACGGTGTCTCTGTCCATGCGCTGTATACGGGCGTCTTTAAACTTCCTCTTAAGCTGATTCATAACCCTTTCTGTGCCGAACCCGTAGTAGCGTAGAGCCGACCCGCCGGCGCCGCAGTTCGGACACCGCTCCGGTTTCGTCTCGCTGTGGCCGCAGATATGGCATTTCAGCAGAGCCTCCATCCTGTGGTACTTCATGTTCACCGAACAGAGGGGGCACTTAATAGTCTCGCCGCAACTGAAACACTGGATATATTGAGCGTATCCCCGGTGGTTGAGGAAAATCATGGACTGCTCGTTTTTCTCGAAAGTTTCCGCCACCGAGTTGATGAGAGCCGGGCTGAAAAGAGAGGTGACGCGCGAGGGCTGAACCCTGCGCATATCAATGATGGCGATGTCGGGCATCTCGCTGGCTCCGACGCGGCTTGGCAAAGTGAGCCTTTTGATTTTTCCGCTCCTGACCATGTGGATGGTTTCAAGCGAAGGAGTCGCCCCGCCGAGCACGACCGGGCATCCGACTAGTTTGGCGCGCTGGACGGCCGCGTCCCTTGCGTGGTACATAGGTCTGTGTTCCTGTTTATATGACGATTCATGTTCTTCGTCGACCACAATAAGCCCGATGTTTTCGAGCGGGGCAAACACCGCGGACCTTGCCCCTATCACGATATCCACTTCCCCGGAAACGATCCGGTTCCACTCGAAGAGACGCTCGGACATCGAGAGCGAACTGTGCCAGATTGCGACGCGTCCAGCGAAACGCTTCATAAACCGGGCGATTATCTGCGTGGCAAGCGCAATTTCAGGGACAAGTATGAGAGCCTTTTTCCCATTGCCTATGCAACACCTCGCGGCTTGCATGTAAATTTCCGTTTTTCCGCTTCCGGTGACGCCCTGAAGCAGAAAGACCTGATGTTTCTGCGGAATGATAGCCGAGCAGACTGAGCCGAACGCTTCTCTCTGATCTGGATTCAGAGTGTGGTCGTTTTCGGAAGGCGCGGTTTCGTCTTCACCCGACGGGGACATGTCTTTGGGCATCCAGCCGACGAAAACAAGGCCCTTTTTCTCAAGTTCCTTGACGGTCTGCATGGTGGCGTCGGCGATGCGGACGAGAGTGCGGGCGGGAAGGCTTCCTCCCTCTCGCAGGAGGGTCTTCATGACTCGGCGTTGCGCTGGGGCGCGTTCCAGTCCGGCGAAGTCGTCCGCGTCAGCCATCGTGAACGCGCCCTTCATGACAGTCACGTTCTTTTCAAGCGCGGTGCGCCTCTGCAATGCTTGGAACGCCGTGCGGTCTATCCCCTTCCCGCTCATCTTCCGATGGAACGGAAAGGCTGTCTCAAGAACCGCGTTCAGCGGGCAAAGGCACATCCGGGACATCCAGAGGCATAAGGATAAAAGGTCGGACGGCATCGACCTGAAGTCGTCCACGACGCTCTCGACGAATTTCAGTTGCCTTTCCGGTTTTATGTCGGTGATGCGCGCGACGACGCCGAATATGCGGCGTTTGCCGAACGGGACGACCACCATTGAGCCGGCTGTAACGGCATCCGTAAGACGCTCCGGAACGGCATAGTCGAACGACTTGTCCACAGGGACAAGCAGCGGGGACACCGTGACATATCTCTGCCGGGCAACCATCAGGCTAAAAACGCGGAATACGGATTTCCGCTCTTGCTCGAAACGCAGATATTCATCTTGAAATAGCTTTGACCTTTCGCGTTGTTGTGCCGCGCCGCGCCCGTGCGCCGCCGCTCATAAACCTGAAAAACTATGCTTTGATTTTTTCTATCACAAGCTCCATTCCGTCTACTTCAACAACTATAGCGCTCTCTCCTGCGAGTATCGGGTCGCCTGATTTCGAGCGGGCGTTCCATATCTCGCCCCGGACGGAAAATTTTCCTTCCGTATTGACGTCAGTTAAGGTTTTTCCTTTAATGCCGATCATGCCCCGGCGTCCGGTGGACACCTTTTTTCGGTGGGTAGCAATCACGGCCGCTAAAGCCACCCCGAAGAGGAGCGCGGTCGTGCCCGCCGTTGAAAGAATTAGCCAGATGTTGATTTGAAGCGCGGGGTCCGTGGAGTCCACAAGCATTAGAGAGCCAACGACCATCAAAGCCACACCTCCCAGAGCCAGCAACCCATGGCTGACTATGAATATTTCCAGCACAAACAGAACGAAAGCGCCGATGATGAGGGCAAGCCCGACTGTGTTTATCGGGATGACCTGAAATGCGGTGAACGCGATGACGAGGCAGATAGCGCCCACCACGCCGGGGAAGATGGCTCCGGGATGAGTGACTTCGAAGATGAGAGCGTAAACGCCTATCATGAACAATATGTAGGCTATCTGCGGGTGGCCTATCATCTGGAAGAAGAGTTCGCGGAAAGACATCGGAAGTTTTTCCACCGGAGCGCCGTCGGTGCGCAGAGTGAACCTGCCAGAATCGTCGTCGAGCAGCCCATGCGTCTTAAAAAGCTCGCGGATATCCTCATCCGTTTCGTTTAGGTCGAAAACGATAGTTTCGCCGCCGTCGATATCCTCCATGCCCCGCGCGCGTAACTCGTCGAGCAGCTCCGGCTCTACCTCGCCGGGAGTAAACTCGACTGTCTTCTGTCCGCTTTTTGAGATCGTCCAGCCGTCGATTTTTAAGAGCAGATCATCGACGTCTTCGGCGATAATCTCAATCACGCCTTTGTCGAGGGCTTCCTGAGAAGTGACGGAAATGCTGCGCAGAACGGCGTCGCGAGCGACGTCGATGTTTCTGCCGCGCCGCTCGGCGTACTGTTCCATAAGTTTGACGGCGTAATTGGCGGCCTTTTCCTTCATAGTTTTATCCATCTGCTGTCCGCCCATCGCCACCGGATGAGCGGAGCCTGCGCTCGTGTTCGGGGCCATCGCCGCCACGTCCGCCGCCATCAGCAGGAAAAAACCAGCCGAGGTCGCGGTGGCTCCTGACGGATAAACATAGGCCACTACCGGGACTTTCGAGTTTATCATCGCAGTTGCGATGTCCTTCATTGAGTCCATCATGCCGCCGGGGGTGTCAATGGTAATAAGCACGGCGGCTGCATTTGTGTTTTCGCCGTGTTTGACGCCGCGAGTGACGTAATTCTTCGTCGCGTGGCCGATTACTCCCTTGACTTCAAGCAAGACAACCGGGCCTGCGGCGGCTTTCGGGACTTTCTCGGTGGAAAACGCGAGAGAGGCCAGCAGCAGAGCCGCCAGCAGAGCCGTCCGCGCGGCGATTCTTTTTGTCCATGAGCGTTTGAGATCAAATTTGTTTATTTTCATTTTTTTAGAGCCGCCGCCATTCCGGCCAGAGATTCGTTGGTGGGATCAAGTTCAAGGGCCGACTCGAACATGGCAAGAGCGTCAGCCAGTCTGCCTTCGCGATAATACACAAGGCCGAGGTTGACTATCGTCTCCAGCCGTGAGTCCCCCAGACTCTGGGCCATTTTAAAGTTCTCGCTTGCGCGAGGCAGGTCGCCTTTCATTGCGAAAGCGCGCCCCTTGGCGCTGAAAGATTCGGGCCTGTCAGGAGCCAGCGCCGAGGCGGCTCCGTATTCGTTCAACGCGTCGTCATATCTTTCCAAGTCGGCGAACGCGTTGCCGAGGGCGAGCCTCAACTCGAAAATGTCCGACCGCTTGTTGAGCGCCCGCTTGAGTTCGACGACGGCGGAATCCGAGTCGTCGCGCATTTTGTGCGCCGCCGCCAGCAGAGCGTGGGAGGCCATTGTGGCAGGCAGCTTCTTGCCGCGCTCGCTTATCGCCTCCACGGCTTTGTCCGGTTCTCCCGCTTCAAGCGCCGCCGCCGCGCTCTCAAGCGCTTCGTCTCCGCTCTCATTTTCCAAGAACGAACGCGGAGAAGGGTCGGGTTCGGGACTTATATGCGCCGAGGGGAACCTGCCCGTTGCCGCTTTTATATCGTCCTCAAGGAGTTTCAGCAGAAGAGCGTTTCCGCTCGCTTTCGTTTCGCCCGAGAAAAAATCGTCTTCGCGGAGGCCCTTGACGGGATTGAATCCGTAAGCGAACTCCACAGGGTCTTGGGACGCTGAAGCCGCCATATTGTGAATCAGAACGGCATCCGCCGCTCCGAAACCTTTTCCAAGCAACGAGCGCATCGTTTCGGCTTTCATTCCGAACCTGCGCTCGACCTGCCTCAATAATATGTCGGTTTCGCTCTCCGACATCATTGCGGCGTTGAGATTCGCGCTAGCGCGCCTCATTCCGGCCACGCTCCTGTCAATGGACTCGCTTATCTTCTCTGTGGAGGAAAACGATTTATCCAAAGAGTCCAACTGGTCGACTGTGCGATTGAAAAGAATCGAGCCGGTGAAGCTGTCAATCGGCTCCTCTGAAGCGAATAGAGAGAAATCAAGCTCGCGCATCGTGGCGCTCGTCGTTTCGTATCCTTTTTGCGCGATTTCAGCGGTTTCAACCACCCTTGACAAAAAGAAATCCGAGTCCGAGACCATGCGAAGTATTGCTCGTTCCAGTTCGCGAGCTGCCTGAGCCGCGTTTGCGCCGGATTCCTCCGCGCGGGACAGTTTGTAAGCGGCGATTCTGGCGTTCACTTTCATCTCGTCGGCGGCTTCGAGGAGCCTTCTGCCAGTCTGCTTGTAATAATCAAGAGCGGCGAGATATCCGCCGAAGAAATTCGAAGCCTGTTCGAGAATCGCGGACCTGCCCCGGTCGTTGCTTCTGACTTTATCCGCAGTGGTTCGGAAAGAGGAAAGGTCTCTGTAAAACGCCTCTTGCATGTCATCGAGTCTGGATGCCAGCGCTTTAAAATTATAGGCTGCCGGGCCTGCGGCTTTGTCGAGTTCGTCGGCGGCGCTCGTCAGAGCCGAGGAGAGAGAGTGTCTTTCATCCGCAGGCAAGGACGCAAACCCGGGTGAACGCCGCGCCGCCCCTGCCGAGCCGCGCAGTTCTTCGATGCGTTCCAGTCCATGCGCCGCTGCGGCGTCTTCGGGGTCGTTCGCCAAAATGTCCTGATAGCGCCTCTCAGCTTCGTCGAACTCTCCGAGTTCCGTCAGAGCGGAGGCAAGCCCGTTGAGAGCGCGCGCGTCCGATGGAGCCAGAGACAGCGCGGCCCTGAACTCTCCTGATGCCTCGCGATAGTAATGACGCGCAGCATATCCCATCGCTCGATAAATCCTCTCTTCCGGCGTTTCGGCGAGCGCCGGGTTTGCCGAGAGACTGTTAATGCGCCCGGTCGTCTTGGGGTGGGAGGATAGCGCCACTTCCAGTTTTGAAAGATTTCCGGACGGGTTTTCTTTTTCGAGCTTTTGGAACATGGTCGCGAGCGAGCGAGCGTCGTACCCTGCGTCGCGAGAGTATGCCGCGCCGAGTTTGTCAGCCTCATATTCGTCTTCCCGGCTGTAATGAAGCTGGGCAAGAGACAGGGCATACTCCGCGATTCTGGTCGTCCTGTCGTCCGTGTTCGATGCGAGAATGCCCATTCCAACAAGGATGAACGGCAGTTTCTTTATCCTTTTAGCGCCATGCTTCGCGGAGATATGCGCGACCTCATGTCCGATCACTCCCGCGATTTCGTCTTCGGATTCCGCTTCTTCCAACATTCCTCTTGAGATGAAAACGAAGCCTCCGGGGGCTGCGAACGCGTTCACCTCGTCTGTGTCTACGATGAAGAATTCATAATTTATGTCAGTCCTGTGACCGACGCTCGCTATAGAGCGCCCCATCCTGTTGACATAGTCCGAGAGCGGAGCGTCCTCAATGTAGCCGTAGTATTGCCCTATCTGCTGAACAGTAGCGTTGCCGTAATGCTTTTCGGTCTTCCATTGGATTTTGTCGAGCAGCGACGCGCGCGCCGCCGTAGCCGCCGCAAGACTGAGCGCCGCTATCAACACAACCGCGATTCTTTTTATTTGAGCAATATACATTAATTTTATTCTAAGAATCGAACGCGACGCGTTCAAGGCATATCAGACTCGCGTTGCCGCAATGAGGCGATAGTCGGCGAACGGGCGCTCTTCCGGGCGCAGAGAAGACCAATATCCGCTCCAGTCTGAATGTGTCATGCGCCAGATTGAGGGAAGCGCCCCGTTTCGGGCGTACCAGTCGAGCGCGCCTTTTATGCCGACGCGGAAATCAGGATATTTAAAAACGTATCCCGCCTTCTTCAACGCGGTCGTGTCTAGGGAAAAATCCTTGAAAAGTTCGTTGAACTCTTCAGGGTCGGAATCGAAGAACGGTACGCGTTTTCCTTTGGGCAATACGCCGCCGAGAAGTTTGAACGCGGCCCTCGGAAGCTTCAGGCTCGGTGAAGACACCCTAAGCTCCGCAGCAACCGCGGACATGACGGTCTTGACATCCGCGGGAGAGTCATCCGCAACATTGAATATTTTGCCGGACAGCTTCTGATGTTCCATAACGTAAACTAGGTGCGTCGCCGCGGCGGTGACATCGTCTATGTGAACGAGATGGGTCACAGCAGAACCGTCTCCGGGCAGAGGAGCCACGCCCAATGATATCGGCCTCACCATGCGGTACATCCTGTAGAAGTTCCTCGGACCGTAAACGTTCGCCGGGCGGATCACTATGACGGGAAGTCCTTTGCGCTCGAATTCGAGAGCCACCTGCTCCTCTTCGAGCTTCGATCGGGAATACAGAGTCGTTGGATTTGGAACCGCGTCTTCGGAAATGCGGGAGGCGGAGGCGTCGCCGTACACCTGAGAAGTGCTCCAGACCGCGGCGCCGAGAAGCTCCGGCGCGTGTTCGGAGGCGGCTTCGAGGAGGTTGCGAGTTCCCTCCACATTGACCGCCCAGAGCGCTTCTTTCGCCGCCCCCATGCTGAACAGCGCGGCTGGATGCAGCAGATATCTTACTCGCCGTCCCTTGAACAGCGCGGCGGCGTCAGCAGTCTTGGTAAGGTCCGCCGGAATAATCTCCAAAGAAACGCCACGGTACTGATTGGGGTTGTCGCGCATGAAACGCTCATGCTCGCGCGCTGCGCTGAAATCGCGTCCCCTCATGTCCGTGGCGAGAACTGAATATCCATTAAGCAAAAGAAAATCGACGGCGGTCGATCCGGCAAAGCCGGACGCTCCTGTGACGCAAACCACGCAGTTGTCATCTATGCGGTTCGTCGGCATTCTACAAGCGCTCCCCGGCGGCCGCGCCGCCTTGAGTTTCCGTCCGGATTCAGGCGTCTTTTGACTGTCCTTCTCCGGACTTGAAATCGAGCGAAAGCTCAATGAATTTCCCGTAGTCCCGCGCCCGGCGCAAAACCTCTTCGGTCAGAGCTTCGCCCTTCTGAACGACGCGCACGTTCTCATCCGTGTAAATGTCCCTCGGCGCGCGTTTTCCGAGCATCGCGGAGGCATGTTGCCCGCCGAAGAAATCCGCGACATTCTCCTCAGTGGCTTTTTCAGGAAATCCTTCCGCCCGGCGCGCGAGCCGGGCCGGGTCGAACGCGAGCTTGATCATTCCGGGACCGCCCGCCGCTTCCATCAAATCCTTTGTCACTTTCATCCTCAGCGCGTCTTCGTCAACCGGTTTGGGCCGCGCTTCCGCCACTTTTTTCTCTATTTCCCTCTCCATCTCCTCGCGCAGTTTCTCCAGCCCTCCCTCAAAAAACCTTTCAGCGGTCTCCGCTATCGCCCCGCTTTCGTCCGCGCTCTTCCTCTCAGCTTCCTCGGCAAGTTTTTCCAACTTCGCGAAACGGATTCCCATCTCCTTGTTGACGCTTTCCTGCATATCTTTTTTCCATTTTTCGAATTTCTCTTCTGCAAGCGCGGACACAGATTCGATATCAATCCGCGCGATTCCCGCGCCCTCGCCTGATTCAATCTTTTTCACAGATTCGGAAAGTTCGCTTATTTGCTTTTTCAGTTCGTCAATTTCCAAAATTTCCGGAACCGCTGAATTCTCTTGGACAGGCTCTGATTCTATCAACCTTTCAATAGTCGTAAGTTTCTCGTCAAGGTCGATTAGTTTGCGGTCAAGCCCATCCTCGCCGCCGCCGCTCAAAGTAGAAACCTCTTCCAACACGCTCGAGAAACGCGATTCAAGAGAAGCTACGCTCGCTTTTAAATCCTGAACATCGGCAGCGGCGCGCGCTCCCTCCGCCGCAACCTTCCCTACTTCCGATATTTTTCCTTCGATACTATTCAGCGCCTTCGCCGCGTCTTCCGCTTTAGATATCGAAACGGTCAACCCGTCGATTTTTTCTAACATCTCTTCTATCGTTTCATCCATCTTTGCGGATATCTCGGAGAGAACAACGCGCTTCGATTCTTCCAACTTGTCGGAGTCCACATACGGCGCAAGAGAACCTATCAACTCCCCGCGCAACCTCTCCTCTGCCCCGGCGATGCCGGCTTCCATATCCTCGAAACTTGCAAGTTTCCCTGTCATTTCCTCAAATTCGGTTTTTATCCTGTCCAGTTCGCCTTTATCAGCCGCCCTTTTCATCAAAGATTCCAAAACCTTGACGGCTGATTCTAATTCTTTCTTCTCCGCAAAAATGTCTAACTTCGAGCGAATTTCATTAAATGTCGATTCAATGTCCGTTTTCGAAACAAAATTATCCGCGCGGGAACTGATTTCGGCGAGAGCCGACTCCAAAGATTCCTTTTCGGCGAATGCTGCAAGCCGGCTTTCCAACAAAGCCTCATGCTCGTTCTTCAAGCTCTCAAGTTGCGATTGTATTCCGCTCAAAGATTTCTCAAAAGCGCCCTTCAAGGATTCGGAGGCAATCCGGGACTCTTCCGAAAAGCGCTCCGTTTCTCCTGATAGTTTCTCGAAAATCGCGATTCTATCCGCTTTATAATCGGCGGTCGTAACTACCACATCCATGAAGGATTCGACTTCTTCTTTCGAAATCCGAAAAATCTCGAGAGCGTTCTCCAACTCGGATTTATCCGCCGCGCTCTCAAGCTTCGTTTCCGCTTCGCGCAACGCCGATTCCGTCGCCGCCGACTTCTCCGCCATCCCGTCCATCCGGGCTTCCATTTCCGCCATTGCGGACGACAGTTCTTCTCTTACATCGGCGGGATCGAGCGCGGGGATTTTCATCTCGACAGATTTGATTTCTTCCTTAACCGCGCGTAGTTCATCATTTATCCTGCCGAACAATTCATCTTTTAATGACCTTATTAACTCCGCCGTTTCAGCTTTTGCCTCTGTGATCGCCGAACCGATTTTTGAATCGGACTCCTTGGCCGCGCGGGATATTTCTTGTTTGGCGGCCTCGGATTCCTCTCTTATCGCTGCGATTTCAGCTTCGATATTCCGCTTGAACAACGCCAAAGCAGCGGAGGATTCCTTTGCCGCCCTATCGAGAGTTTCCGAGAACTTCGCGCGGGATTCTTCGAGTTGAGCCGACATTGCGACCATCGCCTGCGACACTTCATCGGACACAAAAGCGCGGGTTTGTTCTATCGAGGCGCGCAAAGACTTCTCGAAATCGCGAGCGCCCGCGTCGATCTTCAACAATCTCGTGTCGGCCACTTGGGAAGCGTCTTCCACTCTGGCCGTTATCTCATCAGACAACACCCTCAGTTTCCTGTCAGTCGCCGATTCCAACTTCGAGGCCATCGACTCTATGACGGATTCCAGCGAGCGCCGGGTTGATTCATCCTCAGACCTGATTGCGTCCGACAATCCCGCCTTCGCCGCGGCCAACTCATTCCTGAGCGCTTCGACTGAAGATTCCATGCGCGACGACAATTCGTCGTTTATTCGCTTTGCGTCTTCCCCGGCGGCGGCCAGCCTCGATTCAAAATTCTCGCCCTTTACCAGCCCGCGCGCGGTTTCCATCAGCAATTCCCTGAACGCGCGCGCCGCCTCGTTGAATCTATTCTCGTAGACCGCCTCGATTGAGCCTTTAAGCTGAGCAAGCAACTCCAATGCCATCGGTTCCTTGTGCTTTGAAAGAAAATGGCGCTCGAACTCGAAACCGAGAGCGGAGCGCAGACCGGACATCACCTTTTCCATCTCCTCGCGCACCCGCTCGTTCATCGCCTCCGCAAGCTTGTGTTCCTCGATCACGAGAGGAACAAGCGCCGCGCTGTCGGCCCCCGCCGATCCCGCCGCGCTCATCTTTACATATCTCAGTCTTTCGTCGCTCTTTATCACCACGGTGTCCCTGTCCGCAGAAACAACCACGCCGTACGGTATGGATGCGCGGTAAGGAGAGGTGAACCCGGCGTCGCTTGTGACCGTCAGCAGCAGCAACTCCCCGTCCTCCACGCTGACTCCGACGTCTTTGACGAATCCGATCGTCTTGTCTCCGTTCTCTACGAACACCTTAGAGCCGAGAAGCGGCACGTCTTTTTCAAAGAGGGAAAGAAGATACGGGTCGCCGATAAGGTCAACCGCTTCCCCGTCCCTTTTGAGTGTCATGGCGAAACTTCCGAAACTGCTCACCGCCGAAAGAGGAACCACGCGAACGCCGTGCCCGCCCGGTTTCGAGGCAAGCACGAATCCTGCTAGCTTCCCTTGTTCAGTGTCGATCAGAAAACTGTTCACCGCGCCGAGTTCATTTCCGTCCGCCACATTAACAACCGGCAGATTTCGGAACTCTGTCAGACGCTTCATTCTTTTCCCGGTTCTTGCCTCAGACATCAGCGCGTTTTCCTTTCGCAAAGCCGCGCGCGAACACACAGCCGTATCTTTGAAATACGAACATCAAAACTTATATATTATATACTATCTAGCTGAATTATTATAACTATTCAAGAAGTAGCGTCGAATGAAACTCGCCGCTACGACATGAAAAAAACGGCTTTTTCAACAAACTGTCAATAAAACGCTAATCGACGCTTATTTTTCAGACATTTATCGGATAAGCGCCGTATTTTTTCGCCGCCTTCGTCATCGCGATGAAATTCTCCGGTTTGACGTCCGGATGTATGGAGTTCGAAGACGACAGAATGTATCCGCCGCCGGGAGCGGCGACGCGTATGGTCTGTTTGACATATTCATCCACATCTTCCGGCGTTCCTTCGACAAGGACGCCGATGCAGTCGATATTGCCGAGCACGGCCGCTCTGCCGGCGCAATGAGCTTTCACTTCCCCAATGTCCATGCATTGCGGCTGGATGGGATGAATGCCGTCGAATCCGGCTTCTATAAGGTCGTCCAGAATCGGCCACAGATTCCCGTCCGAATGCTTTGCTATAAGCCCTCCGGCGGCATGCACGGCGTCGGTTATCTCCTTGTGATACGGCTTGATGAATTCCCTGTAGTGTTTGGGAGACATCAGTGTGTTGTTATTCATAGCAAGGTCGCCTTCGAGGATAACCGCGTCCGCGCCGCATTTGAGCGCCAGCGAGAACACTTCAATGCAATAGTCCGTGACCATGCGCGCCAGACTGTGCGCCAGCGTCGGATTCAGGGCGAAATCTGTAAGCAGCGCCTCCATGCTTCCTCTGAGGCTCCAGCTTACTTTGAAAGTGCCGGGCGAGTGGAGAACCACCGCCCTGCGGCCCGCAAACTGAGCGGACGCAAACCGGACAGCCATCATAAACGAATCATCCGGCTTCGGCATCTTGTACCCCGACAGATCGCTCGCGCTCTTTATCGGGCCGTCCACCGGGAACGGCTCCCCGTGCGGCGTCACGTGAGACACCACGCCAAGTTTGTCCCGCACCTTGTTTCCGCCCAAATCCTCCCTTCCGGTGAGCGTCGGCATCGTCACTCCGTCCATATCCAGAGTGTCCAGAAGCTTTACCAGAGTGTTGAGCAGGGCCAGTTGCTCAGCCATGTTCATTTCATGGATTAGTTTTCTGGCGGGCAGATCGGTAAAGAAATGCTTCGCCGCGTCAATGATGCAAACCTCGTTGATGCCCATCTCCCAGATGGGGACGGCGTCGGGCTGCCCTCCCTTGAGCGCTGTGAGAAACCGTTCTTTTCCTGTCATGTCCGCCTCCGAATAATTTATCGGCTGATTCGCCGTTTTTTGCTTTCGAGAATTCCGAACACCTTTCGTATCGTGGTGTCCGTATAATACTCCACCGGCGCAAGATCGTCGGTGAAAGGGTTCCCTGCCCCGTCGGATGAATAGCTGTGAAAGTGCTCCGCGTTATCCTCCGTCAACTCGCGCGGGATAATATCCGCTCTAGAAAAAAGATTCCTTTCAAGCGCGTTCATATCCACTCGCGACTTTGAAGCAAACAACACAGTGTTCAACCGGTTTGGCATCGTTCGGATAAAGACGGAAGGAAAAACCGCGTCGAGGGTGTCCGCGCAACGCCTCAGCAAAGCCCAGTCGTCGAAAGAGCGCCACGCTACGTTGAACGCCACCACTCCCCTGTCGGTAAGCCTGCCCTTTGCGAGATGAAAAAATTCTTTCGTCGTCATGTGAAAAGGAATATAGGTCTGGGAATAAACATCCAGAACGATAAGATCGAACTTCTCGCCGGATGATCTGAGAAAAGCGCGCCCGTCGCCTACGACTATCCTATCAACATAATCGTCCAATCCCATGTGACGGCTGCCCAGTTCAAGCAAACCGGGGTCTATCTCGACGCCTGTCACGCGCGCATTCGGATAAATATGTTTCAGAACCCTTGCGTCCGCGCCGCCTGCCGCGCCGAGTATGAGTATATCAGCCGGGAAATCCTCGTCAGGCGAAAACATCCCCGCCAACGCGAAAAAATCCCTGTAGGAATCCGTCAGCGCTTTGCCCTCGATAATCTTCGAGTACATGAACCATCCGTTGTCAATAAGCATCCGCACTTCCGGCCCCTCGCGGGTTATCTGCGAATAGTTATACAGAGTTTCTTTCTCCGCCAGCCTGATTTCCGGGAGAGGCGGAGGCGATTTCATTGGGACTCCGGCGGTAGCGTATCCCAGAAGAGGGAAAGCCGCCACGGCAACCGGGAGGAACTTAGTTCCGGCAAGCCCGATTATCGAAACGGCGGCCAGAATCCCCGCGAAGAGTATAAACGTCAATCGCGTCCCGAGGGTCGGCAGCGAGATGAGAACAGGAGCGAACACGCCGACCACGCTGCCAACGGTGGACACGGCGTACAACCCTCCGGCGACTTGCCCCGCGTCTCGCGCTCCCCGGCAGAGTATCCCCGTCGCAAGCGGCAAAACGCATCCCAGCGGAATAAGAGTCGGCGCAAGAGCCGCCGCCGCCGCGATAATTATCGCTGGAAGAAGGCTGTCGGCAGGCCCCGCGTTAGCCGTAAGAGCCGCCATCACGGGCCGCGCGGCAAACGGAGCCGCCGCTGCGGCAACCGACGCCGCAAGCGTTATCCCGAACAGGACTTTGCTGCCGAATCCTCTTCGGCTCAATCGGCCTCCCGCATAATACCCTATCGCCAGAAACACCAGAAGCGCCCCGATTAACCCTGACCACACGAATACTGTGGTTCCGAAATAAGGCGCAAAGAGCCGCGACGCCGCCAACTCGACCGCCATCACCGTCATGCCTGAGAAAAAAACAAGCGCATGGATTAGGACCGGCCTTGCTCCGGATGCCGGCTGTTCGGCCTTGAAGCTCTTTGCGCCGCCGGGATTGCCGCCCCTCGGCATTGTTTTTGTTTTTCCTCTGTTTTTCATCCACGGAAATATTATATGATAAGCGCGCGCGGGGCAACCGACGGAAATCCGCGAACGGCGACGCAGAAAATCGCCTTTCTCCGGCTCGCGCTTATAAATGTCGAGTTGTTCAGTTTTTGCGGCGCGATTGCTATAATAGCTTAATTATAATTACTTTATTGTCGGCAAGAGCCGGCGCGGAGAACGCGCGGAGAACGTCTTAACATAATGAAGCTGGACGAACTTCTGAAAACCATGGTGGAGAAGAAGGCTTCTGACCTTCACCTTAAAGTGGGGCGCCCCCCCGTAATCCGGTTGCACGGCGACCTCACTCCCCTCGAAGAGTATCTCAGAATCAAACCGACCGACATGGACGATTTCATCTTCGACGTGCTCAACGACGAAGACCAGTTGCGGCTGAAAAAGAACAAAGGCATAGACGTGGCGTACAGCCTGCCCGGAGTATCCCGATTCAGAGTGAACATCCTGTATCAGCGCGGCACTCTCGCAATGGTCATCAGAACGATACCGTTCGATATTCCCTCGATAGAAGACCTCGGACTTCCCGCCACCGTGACCAACCTTGCGAGGATGAACTCCGGGCTGGTAGTGGTCACCGGCCCAGCCGGAAGCGGCAAGTCCACCACGCTGGCCGCGATGATCGACTACATCAACAAGAACTACCATAAACAGATAATCACCATTGAAGACCCGATCGAATACCTGTTCCGGGACAACCTTTCGTCCATAGTGCAGAGAGAGGTCGGAGCGGACACGCTGACCTTCGCCGAGGGCCTGCGGATGGTGTTCAGACAGGACCCGGACGTGATTGTAATCGGTGAAATGAGGGACCTTGAGACAGTCTCGGCGGCGATGAGCGCGGCGGAGACGGGGCACCTTGTGCTGTCTACCCTCCACACTCTTGACGCCGCGCAGACGGTCGACCGCATAGTTGACTCGTTTCCCCAGAACCAGCACCGTCAGATAAGAATTCAATTGAGCCAGACGCTCCGGGGCATAGTCGCCCAACGGCTGGTTCCTATGAAAGACAAGAAGGGCCGCGCGGCGGCTGTGGAAATCATGACCAACTCGCCCGCGATATCCGACCATCTGCTCAACGGCAGAACAGGCGACCTTTACGACAGCATCAGAGCTTCGGTCGAGAATTTCGGAATGCAGACTCTTGAACAATCCATTGTCGCCCTCATGGTTCATGATAAGGTAGACTACGAAACCGCGCGCAATTCCTGCCAGCGCATCTCCGAACTTGACTCGGCTCTGCGCGCCCTCTACCTAGACTACGTCTGACGGAGGAAAATAGAATGGCCGAACAGGAAAAACAAGAGACAGGCGCTCCGAGCGACTATTCAGCGTTGCTCAAAAGCGTCAGAAACACCGAAAACCTCAAACTCGAGATTCATCAGTTGCGAAACCAGATCAAGACCGCCCAGACGCGAGTCATCACTCTCGAACAGCAAGTAAAAACTTTCGAGGAAAGCATAAAAGAAAGAGACACGAAAATTGAGGAGTTGTCATCTCAGGTCGGCGACAAAGGCAAGGGACTCGTTTCCATGCTCAAACAGAAGGACGAGACAATCGCGCGTCTTCAAGCCTCTTTGCAGAATAAACATCGGGAGCTTGAGGACCTCAAGGCAAAGACGGGATTTTTTAAGAAGAAATAGCGGCGGGTCCCGGCGCGACAACCGCGCCTCGGCCCGTCCCGCGTATAAAAAACGAAAGCGGGTGCATCCAATGGATTTTAACTTGAGCGACGAACAACGAATGATTCAGGAAATGGCGAGGAACTTCGCAGTCAAAGAAGTGGCCCCTAAAGCCGCGGAGATTGACCAGAACCACAGGTTCCCGGCGGAACTGGTAGCCAAAATGGGCGAGTTGGGACTTATGGGAATAATGGTCGATCCGGCCAGCGGCGGCGCGGGCATGGACACCGTCTGTTACGTGCTTGCCCTCGAAGAAATCTCCGCCGCCTGCGCGTCCACCGGCGTCATAATGTCGGTCAACAACTCGCTTGTTTGCGACCCGGTCGAACGCAATTCCACTCCGGAGCAGAAAGAAAAATTCCTAAAGCCGCTTGCGAGCGGAGCCAAACTCGGCTGCTTCGGCCTAACCGAACCGAACGCTGGCTCGGACGTCATCGGCCAGCGCACCCGCGCCGTCCTCGATGGCAACGAATGGGTACTCAACGGCACGAAGAACTTCATCACGAACGGCAAAGAAGCCGACATTGCGGTTGTGTTCGCAATGACCGACGCTGAAAAAAAACACAAAGGCATGTCAACGTTCATAGTCGAAAAAGGCACGCCCGGATTCTCCATCGGAAAAGTTGAAGACAAACTGGGTATCTGCGGCTCATCAACCACTGAACTGGTGTTCGAAGACTGCCGCATCCCCGCCGAAAACATCCTCGGCAAAGAAGGCGACGGATTTAAAATCGCCATGCAAACGCTGGATGGCGGACGCATTGGGATAGCCTCCCAAGCGCTCGGCATTGCGCGCGCCGCGCTCGAAGCCTCCAAGAAGCACGCCCGCGAACGCTTCCAGTTCGGAAAGCCCCTTGCCGACATTCAGGCCATTCAGTGGATGATCGCCGACATGGCCACCAAACTCGACTGCGCCCGGCTGCTCACTCTCAGAGCCGCCTTCGAGAAAGACCAGAAAGTCCGTTTCTCCCGCTCATCGGCAATGGCGAAACTCGCCGCCGCCGAGGCCGCCATGTGGATCGCCACAAAAGCGATTCAGGTTCACGGCGGTTACGGCTACACCAAAGAATACCCCGTGGAGCGCAATTTCCGCGACGCCAAAATCACGGAGATTTACGAGGGAACCAATGAAGTGCAGAGACTCGTGATCGCCGCCGCCGAACTGAAAGGCTGATTGTCAACGGCATCGTTTTGAAGTCGAAATAAAAGAGCGCCCTTCCCGGGGCGCTCTTTTTTCATGTTTCAATATATCAGATAAATCAAGGACCGATCAAATGTCTGTGGGCGAATCTTCATGTTCGGCAAGTTCGGGGGCGCTTATCTGACGAGTCATACGCTCTATCGGCGCTAATTCCGGAATCTCGTCTTTTGTTGAAATCCCCATATTTTTAAACCTTCTCGCGCTCGTCAGAACATTTCTTTCGAGAGAGCCGACGGATTTGTTGTAAGACTCGACGGCCGACTCAATGCTTTTCCCCATCTTCGTCCAGTGTTCGCTCAACACCCTGATCCTATCGTAAAGCTCGATGCCCATCTTGCTTATCTGAACCGCGTTCTCCGCCATTACTTCCTGCTGCCAGCCGTAAGCGACCGCTTTGAGCAGGGCAATGAGAGTGGTGGGGGACGCCGGGATAACTTTTTGCAGAACGCCCTCTTCAATTATTGACGGATCATGCTGAACAGCCGCGCTGAAAAGGCTTTCGTACGGAAGGAACATAACAACGAATTCAGGCGCGGGCTGAAACTGATCCCAGTACGCCTTTTTTCCGAGGTCCGACATGTGCGCGCGCACCTGACGGGCATGGTCTCGCAGTTTTTCCGTTTTCACCGTCTCGTCCGTCGCGCCCTGCGCGTCATGATAGGAATTAAACGGAGCCTTCGCGTCCACAATTATTTTCTTCCCTCCGGGAAGATTCACTATCATGTCCGGCCTAAGCCGTCCGTCTTCCGTAGTCACGCTCTGCTGCTGCTCGAAATCGCAATGCTCCTGCATCCCGGCAAGCTCCACAACCCGCTTAAGCTGAATCTCGCCCCAGCTTCCGCGCGCTCCCGGCGACTTCAACGCGTGCACCAGCCTCGACGTTTCGCCCTCCAGTTTCAACTGCGTGTCGTTCAGCGATTTCACCTGCTCCATCAGCGTGGAATACGAGCCTACCCGCTCTTTCTCCAACAGTTTTACTGACGCGTCGAACTTTTCAAGCGCGCTCGCCACAGGCTTAATCATCTCGGAAATGTTCGTCTGCCGCTGCTCAAGGTCAATCTTGGATGACTCGTGAAACTTCTGCAGTTCGTTCTTAGCAAGGTTGATGAAAGCTTGATTGTTGCATCTGAGGGCTTTGTCAGACAACGCCTCGAACGCCGCCGTCAACTTTTTCTCGGCGTCTTCGAGGGCGGCTAGTTTTTCCTCCGCCGCCTTTTTTTCTCCCTCAAGTTTCGTCTCAAGCTCTTTTTTTGATTCTTTCAGGTCCGTAATGGCGTTCTGGAGCCTAACCGTTTCATCGTTTTTTTCCTTTATGGCGTTTTCTAAAGCTGGAACTCTCAAAGCGTTCTGTTCAGACGCGGATCGCCTTTCCGACTCCGAAGCCAGCGCGGCGCGAAGCGAAGAAATTTCTTTTTCGGCCAATCCGGCGCGCTCTTCAGCTTGAGTCGAGCGTGACCGCTCGTTGTCCAGTCTTTCCTTCGCCACAGCCGCGCCAGACGCCGCCGTCGCCCTGCCCGCCGCCGCTCCGAGGGCCAACCCTACTATTAGAAAAATCAAATAAAAAGCGATTTCCATTATCCTCTCACCTCGCAGGCGACATTATATCATACGGGTTGTGACATTATAGACGGGCATTAAAAAGGCCGCCCCGGACGATTCCGGAGCGGCCTTGAAACGCTTCTCTTTGACTTCTCTAAACTACTTGACTTGGAAATAAGTGTCTTCGGTGAACTGGGCGGCTGTCCAGCGCGCCACATCCATCGGTCTTCCGTCGAACTTCATCGCGCCCATGTCGAGCAGAGTAACCTGAACTCCCAGCGGGATGAACTGAAGAACGCCGCTCGGATTCGCTCCTATCGACTCGATTCTGGACCATTTCGTCTTCATTATCAGGTGGTTCGTGTTCCTGCTTATGCAGGTGGTGTTCTTCGTGTCGACCGCCCACGCCCCGGCTCTCTGGTAGCCGAAGAAGCAGTCGCTGATGTAGCCCGTGCTCTCGAACTGCTTGAGAAGCGGCGAATAAGCGAACAGTCCGCCCGCTTTCAACATCGCGTCCATGCTGGTGTCTCCGCCCATCACGTCGGGGTTGACCATCAGCGAACCGTATATCCTGATGTCCGTCGGGGTCATCGAGCCGCCTTCAATTTTTGCGCCGGCGACCATGTCCACATACACGAACTCCTCATCGTATCCGATTCTGAGATCGTGCAGCCTTCCGAATGCGGGAAGATTCTCATCAGGGGAATCATTCAGAGCCATCTGCATCATGCAACCTCTAGGCAAGAAGCTCTCGCAGCTTTTCAAATCGCCGCTGTTGACGCAGTCTTCCGCGAAATATTCTTTCGTCATTACTTCGTTCTCAGCTTCCACCATGCAGGGAACCTGAATGAATATGTTGCCTGAAGAGTCCATAGCGCGAACCGAGTAAACCACCTCGTCGCCGCTCTGGAAAGCCGGAAGCTGGCCGGTCCACTTATTGCCGCTTGAAGACAATTTTATGCTCTGCCAATCCATTTCGAAATTGGCCATGTATAGCACATACACTTCGGATGTTTCATCGCTAGTTTTCTTCGCGTCGTTACTGATTTCCACAGTTATCGAGGTGGGCTGTCCGCCGACCGGAGCCGCCGGGTTCAGTGTGATGCTTTTCAATTCAGGGGGAAACCTCGTGTCCAGCCTGTCCTGCACAATCTCCTGCGCGTCCGCAGGCAGGATGCTCAGGTCAAGTTCCTGAGCGGGAGCCGCAACAGCCATAATCATCACTGACGCCGCCGCCGCCGCCAACTGTTTCACTAATTTCTTCATATCTCCTCCTCCTTTTTAATTTCGTTGTGCATTATACATACCATGCTTCAAAATTGTAAAGTCATTTTTGCCCAAAACCTTACACATTTTCCATAAAAACATTTAGCCACGCGGCAATTTCCTTCCAGATTTCTTATATCATTATTGAATCACCCGGATTACTGAGGAGAAAATCATTGCTATTGCTCAGGATTTTTCGGGAGCCTATATATTTTTATCTCCGGCCCCAGTCTCGCCTTTGGAGAAAACAAAAATTCCTTTAATAGCTCGGCTTTTTCATCCAGAGACCGATAAAAAGCGACCGCTTCGGGATAAAAATCCTCCGCCGCAAAGAATCTTTCGTAAATATGACCGCTAACTACGATATACTCGAATCCTTCGCGCTCGTAAATTTCAATCGGATACTCCGCCAGTGAAAAAGAAGAAGTCAACCTGTATTTTGGTTCGATTTTTTCAAGCGCGGCCAGATGGTATTTTTTGGGTGAATTTTTTTCTGCGTCTGACGGACTCCGGGTGTCATACGCCGGAAGCGGAACCGCGCCTGCCACTCGTTCGTTCGCCATCCTGTCCTTCAACTCCTGAGCGCCCAACAGTGATTCGGGAGTCGGGGCAAGCAGAGGCCCTCCATATTCCACAGCAACCGCCGCTCCTGTCGGAACGTTCTCTTCAATCCACTCGCGAGCCAGCGTGCGGGTGTCTTTCGCTAAAAACAAAGTGTTTTGTGCGATAACTGTTTTTATAGGCAACGCCATAATAGCGACCGCCGCCAGCGCTGCTAGCTCCCGCCCTCTTGCCTTGAATATTCCCGAAGCCGCATCGAGGGCCGTCGCCGCAAGAAAACACAAAGCCGGAAGCGCGCCAAGCCAATGTCTTGAGAAGCCGAACTGCGAGAACTGTCCGTTAATCGCGTAAAAAACCGCTATGTAACACAGAAAAACGAGTCCATGAGGCCGGCGCCTCATTGCCGCGTATATTATTCCGCAGCCCGACGCGGCCAGCAGCGGAATTCCCATTCCTTCCTTTAAATATACGACAATCGAATGCAGCCACATGTTTACCGGCGTTTCCATCCCAAACCAGCCGTCGTTCATCAGCGCCTTTTGTATATTGATGTCGCCGATGAAGCTTTTAAAATCAAGAACGCTGTACGGAGCGCCTGCCAGATAAGCCGCCCCGAAAGCGAAAAACATCGCAAAGGCAGCGATTGAAAACAGCACTCGTGCCTTCGACCCGCTCTTTTCGCGCATAGCAAAAATTAAGTGGGCGAAAAGCATCGTCGCAAGAAGTTGGGCGGCAGTGTATTTAGTTGCGGTTCCCAACCCCGCTACAATCCCGCAAAATACGTAGTTGCGAAGTCCGCCTTCTGTTGCCAGCCGCGCCGCAAAATATAGGGCAAGAGTCATGAAAAACGTAAGCGGAATATCCGTAATCGCAAAATGAGACTGTTCCACGTGCAACGGGGTCAGCGCCAAGAAGAACGCCGCCAGAAGCCCCGCGCGCTTATTTACAAACCTCGCGCCGGCCGCCGCCGCGACATACACCGCGCCCGCCCCGAAAGCGGCTGCCGTCACTCGTGCAATCAAATAAAACATTGTCGGGTCTATAAAATACTGAATCCCGAAATCTGCCGCCGACGAAAAAAAACCGAACACATGCCCGACGATATACGCCGCGCCGTATAAACCGAACAGCAGATACATGAAAAATGCCGGATAATAAAAGAAATGCGGGTTGAAATCCCCCGATCCGAACCTGACCGCGTGTGAAACTACATGTACTTCGTCCAAATGCAACTGGTCGGGAAGTCCATACCTGATTCCATGAACGCGGACGGCAAAAGCGATAAGCATTACAAGCGACAACGCCGCGTTTTCCTCGAACCATTTAAAAAAACGCTTCAACCTGTGATTCTCCATAATGAGCAACGGCTTTCATCTGCCGTCGCAATCAATACAGCGCCCCGCCGCTCTTTCCGGTTTTATTTTATGCCATTTCTCCGCAAGATGGAAACCGGGTTTATTTTCAAACTCATTATTTGTATCAATAATAATCAATATAATCATATTATCGCGGCGATGGTCGCGAACCACGAACATGAACGAAAATTGCGAAGACAGAAAACACGGGACTGAAAGCGGAGTCGAGCTTGTTCACGCCGATTGCGATCTCTGCGGCTCTGCTGAGAACAGTCCTCTATATAAAAAGGACGGCTTATACATAGTTAGATGCGACGGGTGCGGATTGTCGCGAGTCAATCCCAGACCCACCGAAAAATACCTGAAAGATGAAGTCTATAATGAGGGATATTTCAACGCCGAGAAAGGCTTCGGCATAGAGAACGCTTTCGGGAAAGAAGCTGGTGGGGACAATTCTAGGGCGGAAAGAATTTTCAAGCGGGTCGAGAAGCTGGTTGCGCCGGGAAGGATGATAGACATCGGATGCGCGTCCGGCTTTTTTATGAAAGAAGCGCGGCGACGCGGCTGGGCTGTCCGGGGGGTTGAGATTTCCGAATACGCCGCCGAGCAGACTCAAAAAAGATTCGACCTTGATGTGTCATCATGCGATTTCATCCATGCCGACCTTCCCGCCGGCGAATTCGACCTTGTGCTGATGATGGACCTTATCGAGCATCTACCGTCGCCCGGAAAAGGCGTCCGTAAAGCCTATGAAATACTGAAGCCCGGCGGACTTCTGGTCGTTGAGACGCCTAATCTTGATGGAGCGGCGGCCAGAATCCTCGGAGCCGAGTGGGGACTTATCGCCCCTCTGCACCACCTTTATTATTTCACGCCCGCCACCCTGAAAAGACTCGTTTCGGAATGCGGATTCAACATCGCGTCCGTCGAATTTCCGTTCTGGGGTCTTTCCGATCTCCTCTTTTCCGCCGGCTCGTTCAAAAAGGCCGGTCTGCCGATAGGCGAAAAACAAAAGCATATCGCTAGAACCAGACTTCGGTTTGCAAGAGACGCCGCGCGCTTAGCGGCCAACGCCGTCGATCGCGCCATGCTCTCTCCTTTCACCCGCTCTTCAAACGGAAACTCCATCAGCATGATTTGCGTCAAGCCGATGAACCATTCATCCGGAGAGAATCACAAATGAGCAAAAAAACTTCCAAACCTTATGTTTTCTTTTCCGATCTTCACATCGACAGATGGGACAGATTGAAAAAAGAACGTTTTTTCGAGTTCATTGAGCGGGTCGAAGAAACGGCGGCGGGGGTTTACATATTGGGAGATATTTTTGATTTCCCGGCGCTGAAAGGCGATTCCATCTGGCCGAGGCATAAAGACACCGTAAATCGCATTCTCGGCCTATCCCGCGCCGGTTTGCCGGTCAACTACCTTATCGGCAACCATGACATTTCCCTCAGGGGCATTGAAATCGAAGAGTTTAATTTCAGGCTGACATATCCTGACAACAAGCATCCTTTCGAGGTCGAACTGTTTGGAAAAAAGGTTTATATGGAGCACGGACATTATTACGACCCGCTCTTTCAGGAGCATATATACGACGCTGTGGACTTTCTGAGAGCAGTGACGGGAAAAGCGGTTGACCAGAGCGCGACCGACTTTCTGCGAGACGTGGTAAGGATTTTTCAGAGGAAACCGAAACATGACGCCGAAAAAGCGGCCGCAAAAGAAAAAACAGAGGTGGGAGTGCCGGAAAGATTCCTCAAGCTATGGGAGGAAGCGGCCGAACAACTTCTCAAAAAACGCAGATGCGACATAGCAATGTTCGGCCACACGCACGGCCCCGCCCTGTCCCGCATGCTCGGCGGGCCTCAGTTCTACGTCAACACCGGAGACTGGGTGAAGCATTCCACCTACGTCGAGATGACGGAAACCTCGCTCTCTCTTATGGACTGGATAGAAGGCGCGACATTAAGACAAGAGAAACTTGATTGACAGGAATCATTTTTTTAGAGACGCGCCTGAACTGCGCGCCGACTTTTTATCTGTGTAATCGCAACGCGAGAACTCGCATAAAAGAATCGCGATATCGTCCGTAATAGGCTGTCTGCCCGCGAATTTTTTCACGTTTCTGTGCAGTGTTCCGACGATATCCTTCTCGCCGCGAGCGCTTAGAGCCTTGAAGTTATCAACAAATCTTCTATCGCCGTACATCCTTTTCTTTGAGTCTTTCTGCTCGCTGCAACCATCCGTGAAAAGCAACAGCTTGTCGCCCGGCCTAACCTGCGTCTTGCCTTCGACGTACTCAGTGCCCACGCGAATGCCGATCGGCATGTTTCCCGGCTGCAGAGGGCTTGCGCGGAATTTGTCGCACCTCAACAGAACAGGTCTGGGAAGCCCGAACTGGGTGTAGTTCATCTCCAGCGTCGATATGTCAACTATCCCGTAAAAACCCGCGACGAAGAAGCCTTCCGGCATCAGCGGGATAAGTTCCATGTTCATCTTGCCTATGACTTCCGAGGTCGAAAGTCGGCCCTCGGCGATGAAGTTAAGGTTCATTTTCACTTCTAGGGCTATCATCGCGGAAGTGATCCCGTGACCCATAACGTCTGCGACGAATATTCCCACATGGCCTTTCCCTATTCTGCTTACGGAAAAGAAATCTCCGCCAAGATGCAGAGATTGCTCGTACACGTGCGAGAATCTCATTCCGGGTATTCTGGGATATTTTTTTTCGACCAGATGCTTCTGAAATTTACCGGCGTGATACATTTCCCGCTCTATAGTATTGAGGGACTTCATCAACTGCTTGCTGGTTTCCATCAACTCGGATGTTTTCTCGTTCACTTTCTTCTCTAGAGCGCGTTCCCTGTGCCTGATCAAATCTTTTACGGATATGATTCCTTTCATTCTCCCGTTTTCGTCCGTGACGATAAGGTGTCTGAAATCGCCGCTCATCATAATCTCATGGGCGTCGTCGAGGGTGCTTCCGGAGCCGACTGACACAATGTCGCGCGTCACAACTTCGCCCACCGGCAGAGAGGCCGGATCAAGATTCTTAAGAACTATCTTTCTGAACAAATCTCTGTCGGTGAATATGCCTAACGGTCTGTCGTCGCCGTTCGTCACCACAATGGAGCCGACGCCGCGCACGGCCATCATCCTCATCGCTTCGAGCGTGGACACGTCAGGTCGAGCGGTTAATACATCCGCGCTCATAATTTCGTCAACCAGTATCGCTCCGGGCATATATCAGTCGGCCTCCCGCCGCGCGACTAGTTTATCACAGATTCAAAAACAGAGGCAACGCTTAAACCAAACGGTAACTTGAATATCATTGTTGATGCCGCTTTGCGCAATAAACGATTCCATTAATACTGATAAAACCTTTTGGAATTGTTTTCGTTTTCGGCGATTTCGGAAGAACCCTTTGTAAAGGATTCTTTCCACAAACCCCGCTGAAACTTTTCTCATCTACTCATTTGATTATTGTTGATAATATTGCGACGTTTTCTTCGAAATTCATAAAGCCCTATTTCCAATCGACGAATACGGGTTATAATGGCGGAACATCTGACTGGAATATATACTTTGCTTTATCTTTCCATTTTCATGCGAAGCATTCGTCAATATGAAATTAAGAATGTCGTCATCACGCCGAGATGGTCGGAGGGATAAAGGCCTTCTTCGTTGTGGTTTCTGAAACAGACCACCGAATCAATCGTTTTCGCCGACGGGCCGGAATCCGGCTGTTTGACTAAAACGTAATCTATCCTGTTTCTGGGATTCTGATCGGCTGCGTCGCGGCCTTTTTCGAGCCTTATCGGGGAAGTCTTCCCGGTGTCCTCCGCCGTTTCGCCGTGCGCCAGCACATAAGTGTCCTCAAATCCGGCTCCCGTGAACGCCGCGATCGTCTCGGATTCAGGTTTTGCGTTCATGTCCCCAGTGAGAAAAACAATATTTCCGGCGCTGTTTCTTTTTTCGAACGCGACAATCTTCTTAGCCTGAGGCAGGCGGGTTTCGTCACCGCCCATGTGATGAAGATGCGTGTTGTACATATCAACATCGAGGCCGTCTGCGACGTTAATCCTTGTGAAAAGTACAACCCTGCCGTTCTTCAAGTCCGTAAAATTTTTTTCGACGATTGGGAATCTGCTGTAGATGGATATGCCTTCGCCGGAGACCGCCTCAAAACCTGTCTTGAGCCGCTCGTATTTGTTGTATGTTTTCCCCTGCTCTCCTCCGCTCTTCTGCTTGATGAGAGAAAGGAGAACAGCGGTCTGGTCCATTCCTATGGAAACTTCCTGCAACCCGATAATGTCGGGATCGAGGCGCACAATTTCATCGGCGATGAGAGGAAACCTTTCCTCCCACAAATCCGCGTGATGGCGCAGGTTGATAGTCATGACTTTCAGAGTGATTTCTCTGCGCGAGGGTTCCGGAGAAGCCGAGCCGATAGAGTCTTCGGCCATAGCGCGGGGAGTTTGAGCGGCGACCGCAAATAGAGCCGATGCCAACGCTATTGCAAAGCCTGTTTTCAGAGCCGACATGATTCTGTTCATTTTTTAACAGCGACCGCGAGGCTCTCGGCGACATATTCCACCGCGTCCCGCGACAGTTCTGGATACTGCGGAAGAGCAAGGATATCCGAACACACCGCTTCGGTGACAGGGAAATCTTCCGGCGAATGCCCCAAGAAGGAGAACACAGTCTGCTTGTGCAGCGCGAGAGGATAATAAATCGCGTTGCCGACGCCATTGTCGATAAGAGCTTTGGAAACCGCGTCCCTGTCGGGAACTCTAATTTCAAAAGTATTATAGGTATGGACGAAGCCTTTCGGCTCTGAGGGCAGCACGACCGCGCCTTCGGGCCGTTTGCCATCAAGGCCGATTTCGTCCGAAAAGACCACAGGGATTCCCGACGCCGAAAGTTTATTCTTAATGGCGTCGCAATACGCGCGGGCGTTTTCCGCCCGCATTTCAAGCCAACGGTTCATGCGGGGCAGTTTCACTAGCAGGGCGGCGGCCTGAAATGAATCGAGCCTGCTGTTGTATCCGAAAGCGGTGTGATAGTACCTCTGATTGCTGCCGTGGACGTGGAGCAGTTTGGCGTTGTCGTAAACATCCTGCCTGTTAGTGAGAATCATGCCGCCGTCGCCGGCTCCGCCGAGGTTTTTGCTGGGATAAAAAGAGAGGCAGCCGGCGTCTCCAATGGCCCCCGCCTGAACGGTTTTGCCATCGATAGTCATCGTTGCGCCCTGAGCCTGAGCCGCGTCCTCGATGATGTCGATGCCGTATTTCGCTTTCATTTTCATAAAAGCGCGCATGTCGGCCATGAGGCCGTAAAGGTGCACTGGGAGAATGGCGCGGAGCCGTTTGCCCGTGCGCGAGTCAAACAGTCCCGCGTCCGTCTTTTGGCAGTTCGCCTCAATGTACTGTTCCACTTTCGAGGGATCGAGGTTATACGATACGGGCGCGATATCTTGAAAGACAACAAGAGCGCCGACCTCGTTTATTGCCTCCGCCGTGGCCATGAACGTGAAAGGAGAGGTGATTACTTCGTCTCCGGAGCCGATTCCGAGGGCGCGGAGAGCGATGACCAGAGAGTCCGTGCCGTTGGCGACGCCGAGCGCGAACTTTGCGCCGCTGTGTTCGCGCACGGCCGCCTCCAGATCGGAAACCGGTTTGCCTAGCACGAAATCGCAGCGCTCGAACACGCCTTCCATAGCGCTCATCATCTCCGCCCGCAACGGGTCGAAGCACGCTTTCAAATCGATAAACGGAACTTTCATTGTTCAGCAGCGCCTTTCAGCCGGGAGGATAAACCCGGCGTTGTTGTCTATTAGCGACCAAATAAAAAGCCCGGATGTCAGAGCGAGGCGGGTTTAACCGGCCACTTGACGCGGACGAGTTTCACTTTGTCGGCTACCAGCCCGGCGGTGTTCACCGCGCCCAGTTGCTCGAACAGGAAATCGAGTTTCGTTTCGAGTTCGGCGCGCAGGGCGGCCCGGACGTCTTCCGGCATCGACCACACGTCCTTCTTGAACGGCCCCCACACTTTCTTCCTGCTCTTGTAGTAGAACTGCTCGGCGGTCATTCCTTCTTTTCTCTCTTTAGCAAGCTCGACGTCCATCCAAGCGTACATTTTACTTTTCAACTCTTCCGGGAAACTTTTCGAGTCGAGAACGATGTTCTGGAATCCGGTGGCGAGGTGAACCTCGACGGTCTTTGTCTGCGGGAACTTGTGGAACATCTCGTCCGGGAGAGTGGAAGCGCCGTGCTGAACCGCGCCGCCCATTCCCCACTTTTTGCGAGCTTCCAGAGAAAGCTTTTCGAGGGTGTCGAAATCGAGCGCCACGCTTGCGATGGAGCCGTCGGGGAGCACCACGCCGCCGTGCGACGTGCCTGTCTGCACGCTGACTTTGCTCAGGCCGACCAGCCCCTCGCCGAGGCATCTCTTATATCCGCTCATATACGCCTCAAGCTCCTCGACCGTGCTGTTCTTTTCTCCGACCTCTCCGATTTCTCCACCGACGGAGATGGTTACGCCCCCTTCGATACCCTTCGGAACCGTGGGGAACTCGTTGGCCGGCATGCCCAGCAAGCTGCATTCGCCATTCGCCGATTTAAGCGTAACCCGGCCGTCTGCCTCGCTGATCGTGACGGGGCCGGGCGGGAGTTCTCGCACGAAATCAAACATCAACCGGCCGGGAAAGGTAATCCGGCCATCTTCTGCGTCCTGGACTGCTCGGGTTGTGGTGAGGAA
>MWCD01000018.1 GCA_002069885.1 bacterium ADurb.Bin236
TGGACTTCCTTGGTGCGGCGGTCGAACACGCCGGGATATTCATAGACAACGACGCCGCGAACTACCCGCCGGGCGGCGGAGAACGGTTTGAACGACTGCTTGAACAGGCTGCCTCTCTGGCTTATCACCTTGTGTTCGCGCGGGGCGCGGGCGTCTCCATCACGGCGTCCGCCGCGCCCGGCATCGCCGTCGATTCGCCGGATTCATGGGAGCGCGCGCTGCGGTGGCTGGCCCTGATCGAGTTGCAGACCGGGAATTATCCACTTCAGCCGCACGGCCCGGATGCGGACTTCACGTTCTCCCCGCTCGAACGGACGGAGGCTCCGGGATGAGCGCCGCGCGCGGAGTCCTATCCGCTCTCAACTCTCCATACCGGCGGCCCGAAGAGGTCGAGCACAGCGTGCCTCTTCGCGCGTTCACATGGCTGGCCGTGGCTCTGAGCCTGTGCGTGGCGGCGCGAGACACCGGCCTAATGTCCCCTCTGGCGCTCGGCTTGTCGGCGGTGTCCGCAGGCTACGTCTTCAGCCACTTCAGGCGCATGTATTCCAACTGGTGGATGAAGATCGCTCTCGCCGCCGGAATGGTCGCCGCCGGGTTCATCTACGTCAACCAGATGCTTTTCACCCAGCGCGACCACATCGTCGTTCTCACCGAGATGATGATATTCCTTCAGGCCCTTCACAGCTTCGACCTTCCGAGGCGCAAAGACCTTATATATTCCCTGCTGTCGGCGTTCATGCTGATGTGCGTCGGAGGCGTGCTGAGCCGCTCGCTGGACTTCGGGATTTATCTGGCGGTCTTCATCCTGCTCGCTCTGGCGATGCTCGCGATATTTCACTACAGGGAGACCTCCGAACGGGCGTTGATAATCGGCAACCCGCGCTCGATCGCGACTGTCGTGGCCCGGCTAGCCATAGCGCTCGCCGTCTGCTTCCCGCTGTTCTTCCCCCTCATTCCAAGATACCGCACATACGCGTTCGCGAACCTCCCGGTTTCAGGCCGATTGAGGGAGGCGGCGCAGAAATTTTCCGGACAGTTGATGTATCCCGACCCGCCGTCTGCGGCAGTCGGGATTGACGCCGGTTTCGGACCGGACGCCCAAGTCGGCCCGGACTTCTCTGCGGAACGGTATCTTGCGGGCGGCGACGCCTATTTCGGCTTCGTTCCCGAACTCGACCTAAACAGCCGCGCGCGGCTATCGGACAAACTCCTCATGCGCGTCAAAAGCCCCTCCGCCGTCTATCATAGAGGCCTCGTTTTCGACACCTTTAAAAATAATTTGTGGATGATATCCGACGCCGAGGGCGAACAGTTGACCCGCAAGGAAGCCTCACCGGTGTTCCGCCTCGACCGCTCCGGCGATACCGAATACCAGTCCGCCTTCATCGGCGCGTCCCTCACTTATCACACCTATTATCTGGAACGCGACATGCCGAATATCATCTACGCTCCTTACCGGCCCGACACTCTTTATTTTCCCGTCGGGTTTATTTTCATGGACGACAATCTGGCCATGAGGGTTCCAGCCGTTCTGCTCGAAGGGACAATCTACACCGCGATTTCGACGACGCCGTCCATAGACCCCGAGACGCTCAGGAAGGTGTCGTTCCCGCCGTGCCCGGATGTGGACGAAAAATACTGCTCCATCGGGTTCATGACGCCGCAGATGCGCGCGCTCGCTCTCGAAATAACCGCAGGCTCAACCTCGGTTCTGGACAAGGTGGAGGCGATAGCGGCGTATCTGGAAGAGAATTATGAGTATGACATCGACGCGCCGCCCGCGCCCCCCGGCGCTCACCCCGTGCATCATTTTCTCTTCGAATCAAAGAGGGGATACTGCGAACATTTCGCGTCCGCAATGGCGCTGCTGGCGCGAGCGGCGGGCATACCTTCAAGGCTTGTCACCGGCTTCGTTCCCGGCGCGTATAATCCGCTGACAGGCTACTTTGAAGTGCGCGGGACGGACGCTCACGCATGGGTGGAAATCTATTTTCCCATAGTCGGCTGGCTGACTTTCGACCCCACCCCGTCCGGCCCCTCCGGGCCTGTGTTCGCCGAAGAAGTCACTCCGATGTCCTTCCTGTACAACCGATACTTCAAAAGAATCGCCGAAGGCGCGCTCGCGGGCGCGGCCCGGTTGTTCTATACCGCCGCCATCGCCTCGGCATGGATTTCCACCGCGCTCTCCGCGCTTGCTGTCGCCCTTTGCGCGGGCGCTTTCTTTTTGATATCGGCGCGCCGCAATCGCAGAAGCGGGCGATTTCCGCTGCCCCCTAACAATCGCTCGGTCGCCCGCGCTTACCTTCGCCTACTGCGAGCCAGACCCGAACTTAGAAACGCCCCTCGCTCGGCGTCGGCGACCGACCTGTCGGTTTTTATCGCCCCAGACGCGCGCGACTCATGGCTCGAACTGGCCGCCCTCTATAACCGCGCCGTTTTCAGTCCGCTGCCTCTCGACGCCCGCGACGCCGCCAACGCCCGCTCTCTCGCCGCCACCCTCAAGGCGCGCATAGAAATGTTTTGAAAGGGATTTTAAGGGAAACTTTTTCAAAAGTTTTCCCTAAAGTCCTGAAGCGCGCGGCGCGTTTGACCTTTGCGCGAGGTTAATGTTAGAATCATAAAACTTTAAAAATGAGAGGGATAAGATGAGCGAGCTTACCTGCGGAGAAATTCTGATAGAGAGTCTGGCCAATCAGGGGCCTGCCCCGGTGTTTTCGATACCGGACGGGACATACAACATTCTGTTCAAATGGGCGCACGACAACGCCGAAAAGAGAGGGATGACATTTGTCACTCCGAGGCACGAGGCGGCGGGAGTCCACATGGCGGACGCGTTCGCGCGCGTGACCGGGAGACCGGCGATAACTGTGCTCGGCGCTGGGCCGGGAGCGGCCAACGGTCTGGCGGGCGTCATCTGCGCTCACTGCGAAGATATCCCGATGATTGTGGTGTCCACGACGAGGCGGACGGACCTGATTTATCCGCCGAGGGGCGGGATGCAGGTTTTCGACCAGAAGGCGGTGTTTGAATCGGTCTGCAAATTCAACGCTCGCGTGACCAACGTCGAGCGGATTCCGGAACTGGTGGGGACGGCGTACCGCGAGGCTCTGACGGGGATACCGGGGCCTGTCCACATTGAGATACCCGAAGATATCATGAACAAGAAGATAGACACGAAGGGGATAGAGTTCACGCCGAAGGTGGACGCGGGGGCGTTGCAGACCGCGGGAGACGCGGGAGCGGTGGAGGAAGCGGCGAAACTGTTGGTGGAGTCGGAAGAGCCGATGATACACGCCGGGGCGGCGGTTATCCGGAGCGGCGCTTGGGCGGAACTGATTGAGTTGGCCGAGTATCTGGGTTGTCCGGTGACGACGTCGCCGGGCGCGCGCGGCTCGATACCTGAGGATCATCCGAACAGCATCCACACGGCGTGCGGGATGGCGCGGGCGGCGCTCTCGCAGTCGAAGCTCGTGCTCGCGGTGGGCTGCAAATTCGGCGAACTGGACTTCTTCGGAAAGGCTCCGCTCTGGGGGCCGACCGCGAATCAGAAACTTATCCACATTCATATATCTCCGGAGCGCGTGGGCGTGAACAGGAAGGCGGACGTTGCGATAGTCGGCTCGGCTCCTGTCGTGCTCAGGCAGTTGCTCGAGGCGGTGAAGGCGCTGACTCCGAAGCGCGAGCCGCACAAGAGGCTCAAACAGTACCGCGACATCCAGAACATGTGGGAGCAGGGGTTGCGGGCGAAGGTGGAAAACACCGACGCGCCTATGGCCACCGGGCGAATGATTCTGGAAGCGCGCAGCTTCTTCCCGCGCGAGGCCATCGCGGTTATGGACGGCGGGAACACCAGCCTGTGGAGCACACACTACAACAAGATACTTGGGCCGAGGCGTCTGATGTGGACGTCCGAGTTCGGCCACCTCGGAACGGGCGTGCCGTTCGCGATAGGGGCCAAACTGGCGTCGCCGGACAGCCCGGTGTACCTCATAAGCGGAGACGGGGCGTTCGGGTTCAACCTGATGGAGCTTGAGACAGCTCGCAGGATCGGGACGCCGTTCGTGGCTCTCGTGGCCGCCGATATCGCGTGGGGCATGGAGAAGACGGCTCAGCAGCGCTGCTTCGGTCACAGCGATTTCTATGTCAACTGCGACCACCATCCTGCCAGATACGACAAGATCGCGCAGGCGCTCGATTGTTTCGGCGCGTATGTGGAAACTGCGGATCAGTTGAAGACGGCGCTCAAGGAAGCGTCCGCCGCCAACGTGCCCGCCGTTATCCACGTTGCGGTCGACCCGGTTGCGAACGTGACTCCTCCGGGAGCCGAGCTTTGGGTCGGCTCGCACACGACGAAGTGACGAGACGCTAGGCCGTCCGCCGCAAATTTGCATATTTGCCCGCGCCCGCGCGTGGCGCTAGACTATTCCTCATGGTTCGCGATTTGATGAAAACAGCCGCGGCGATGGCGGTTGCCGCTTTGGTCTCGGCGGGGTCTTTGTGCCTCGCCGCCGATTTTGAATCAGACGATCTATCCGATTTGTTCAGCGACGAGGTCTGCCTGAACGTGTGTTTCCCGCGCGCGCGCGACGGGTTGCTGACCTGCCAGCAGGACTGCAAGCCGGGAGAGAATTTCAAGCTGCCGCCGGGGACGGACTATCTGGTAAGGATGAATAGGGAGAGGACGCCGCCGCTGGCTTTGAAAGAGATGACGACCGATCCGGCTCCTCCGCGCGCGGGGCAGTCTGTGACGTTCAAGCTGTCGCCGGTTTCGGACGACGCGGACGACAATGCCGCGCTGTCAGTCAAGCTTGTTCATTCGTTCGACGCTCCGGGCGGCTGGAAGTCGGTGTCGCCGGCGTTCGGAGTCAGCGGGGGAAAACCGGGATGGACGGCGGTTCTTGACGCTCCGCCGGGAGCGCGCTCGGTCTTCGCCGCCGTCAGGATGGGCGATATCAGGGGAGACACTTACATAGAGGCTCCGTGCGCGGTCGCCGCGTCCGCGCCGGATTCGCCGTGCTGGTTTCCGCTGTCTGACTCGGACAGCTATGAGGGCGTCAAAGACGTTTTTGTGGACCCCTCTCTGGACTTGCTGGGCGGGTCGTTCGGGATGGACGAAGGGCGTTATTATTTCAAACTTAGAGCGAGAGCGGACATCTCGCCGGGGAAAGCGCAGCCGCGAAGCGCGTATTACTACATGTTGGGATTGTACGATTCAGGCCGCCCGGCGGGAGAGGACTTGTACCACCGAATGCTCCTCGTGTATTACTCTCCTTATATGCTGGACGTGGGCCGGACGGATTGCCGGTTGAAGATGAGACTGGGACCGCGATGGATAAGCGACGCGGGCGCGGTGTCATGTTCGACGGACGGCAAAGAACTGACAATCTCGTTGAAGCGGGGCGCGCTCGGAAAACCGGTGGCGGGAATGATAACGGCGTTTTTCGCCAGCGGCATTTACTTCGACGACGAAACAGGAATCATCTCCGATTTCACCCCGGCGACTACCATCCGAATCGACCGCGTCCCGTTCGAACTGGAATCGCGTTAATAACCGCGCAAACGGTCTCCCAAATATCACCCCGTAAATAAGCTCTTGGTGGCGAACTGCGGGTCGCTTGTCATGCGCACGCCGAGACGCCGCAGGCCCGCTTCGTCTCCGGGGGTGGGGATGTGGGTCATGTGGACGTCGCATCCCCTTAGCCGCGTGAGCGTCTCCATAGCGTATTGCGCCGCCGGGTTGGATGTGGCCGAAATGGAAAGCGCGATGAGGGTCTCTTCAAGGTCAAGGTTCATCGATTTCATGTTCATGACGTCGTGTTTGAGGGCGGCGATGGACTCGATGATGGCGGGAGGGAGAAGAGGCATGCGGTCGGGGATTTCGGCCATGACTTTGATGGCGTTCATCACAAGGCTGGATGCGGCGTGCATGAGGGGGGAATTCTTGCCGGTGACTATCCGGCCGTCGTCCAGCTCGATGGCGGAGCCGCAGTAGATGCCCATGTAGCCTTTTCCGCAGGATTCGGCGGCGGAGGCGGCGTCGCGGGCCGGCGCGACCACAAGTCTGTCCTCCGGCGACGCTCCAATTTCCTTCATCAGCAACTCAGCCCGCTCGACGGTGTCGCGCGTGGCGTACCCCACCGCGTATTCGCATGAATACTGAAAATATCTCCTGATGATTTCCTGTTTGGCGGCGTCGCGCACCGCCTCGTCGTCGATGATGCCGAAGCCGACTCGGTTGACTCCCATATCGGTCGGGGAAGAGTAGCACGAGCCGCCGACCATGACTTTGTCGAGTATGCGCTTGAGCGCCGGGAACGCCTGAATGTCCCGGTTGTAGTTGACGGAAATCTCGTTGTGGGCTTCGAGGTGGAACTGGTCAATCTGATTGACGTCCTTGAGGTCGGCGGTGGCGGCCTCGTAGGCGACGTTGACGGGGTGTTTGATTGGGATGTTCCAGACGGGGAATGTCTCGAACTTTGCGTATCCGGCGCGGACGCCGCGTTTGTGTTCGTGGTAAATCTGGCTGAGGCAGGTGGCGAGCTTGCCGCTGCCGGGGCCGGGGCCGGTGACGACCACGAGCGGCTTGGTCGTCTCGATGAACGCGTTCGCTCCGTAGCCCGCGTCGCTGACGATGACGTCCACGTTGGTCGGGTATCCTTTTGTGAACTTGTGGGTGTGGACGCGGATGCCCCGGCGTTCGAGCTTGTCCTTGAACTGGGCGGCGGAGGGTTGTTCCTCGTAACGGGTGATGACCACCGCGCCGACCTCGACGCCCCACTCCCGCAGGTCGTCGATGAGTTTCATGGCGTCGGAGTCGTAAGTGATGCCGAAGTCCGCGCGCATCTTCTTCCGCTCGATGTCTCCCGCGTAGATGCAGAGAATCAGGTCCGCGTTGTCCTTGAGTTTCTGCAGCAGGCGCATCTTCACGTTAGGGTCGAATCCGGGGAGCACGCGGGCGGCGTGATAGTCGTACAGGATTTTGCCCCCGAATTCCAGATAGAGTTTGTTGCCGAAACGCTCCATCCGTTTGAGAATCGATTCGCTCTGTTCCTTCAGATACTTCTCATTGTCAAATCCGACCTTCCTGTTCATTAGCGGCGACCGTCCTTAATAGTAGTGAAAACCAGATAATATAACGAGGCCGGAAATACGGCAACATGTTTCGTGGAATCGGGCCGGGCCGGGCGGCGGCGCGGCGGAGGTCACACCGGGATGGTTTCCACGCCCATTGTGTATTTTTTCAGCGCGTCGGGGACGCGTATGCATTTGGCGTCCGGGTCGTAATGATTCTCGGCGATGGCGCAGATTGTCCTCTGCACGGCGGCGGCCGTCGCGTACAGGTTGCGCGTCAGGATTTTCTTTTTCTTCTCAGTTTTGTAGCGGATCATCAATTTCTCAGAGACCCAAGTTCCTACGGTGGCGATGGAGTGAGTTTCGCGAAATCTGGCCTGTCCGGGCATCCATGTCTCGATGTCGATTTGCTTGAGGGCGCGTTTGTCCATGTCGCCGGCGGCGAGCATGACCGATCTATTTGGGAGACCGAGCGAGTCAAGGAAGTCGCAGACGTCGACGGCCATCCTGTCGAGTTCGGCGAAGTCTTCACCCTCTTTTACGATGGAGTGAAGCTCGACTTTGTGGAACTGTTTGACTCTGAAGATTCCGAGGGTGTCCTTGCCGTGGGAGCCTGCCTCCCGCCTGAAACACGGGGACCACGCGAGTATCCTCAGCGGCAGGCTTTCCTCGTCCATGATGCTGTCTTCATAGTAAGCGATGATGGAGTGCTCGGAGGACGGGATCAGCAGAAGGTTGTCTTTTTCCACCTCGAAGATGGTGTCTTGGAACGCCTCGAAATATGTGATGCGCTCCTCGACGTCTTTGCGCATCATGTAAGGGGTTATCATGATTTTATCGGAGTAGCCCTTGTTTCTGAAGAACTCGACGGTGTACATGCCGAGAGCGAGGTCGAGTATGGCCAGCTCGTCGAACTCGTAGTAGAAGCGGGAGGACGAAACTTTGCCGGCGGTTTCCTGATCGATATACCTGCCGACGAGGTTGTAGTGGTGGAAAGGCTCGTGGGAGACGGTCTTGGAGGGGGCGCCGGGGTAGATGGAGGCGAACTCGGCGGCGTCTTTCTCGGACACTGCCGGAGTTCCTCTGTAGCCTATGACTTGGGCGTCCTGCTCTCCGCCGTCAGGCACGCCGTCGGCTATCATGTTCGGCAGCATGACTTCCATGCGGGCCACTTCGTCGGCAAGCTCCTTTTCGCGCTGTTCGCCCGCCTTGATTTTCTCTTTGATTTCCTGTGATTTCTCGATGAGGGATTTGTCGCGGGTTTTCTCAAACTCCTTGCTTATGGAGTTCACCTCGCGGCGCAGGTCTTCCATCTCGATGGAGCGCTGCTTCCACTGTTCGTACAGCTTGAGGCCCTCGTCGAATTTTTCGATGATTGGACCGGCGTTCTTGCGTTTCAATATCTCGCGGTAAGCGTCCGCGTTTTCAACAAGATCTCTGATTTTAGGCATGGCGGTTCTCTCTTTTCAATAAAATCACAACAACAGGAATATACGAGCGGCAAAAAGCGTTGTCAACCGGAAGGCGGGAGGCGGCGGCGGGCGCGGCGGATCAGGCGTGCGGAAAACCGAGTTGGCGCAACGCCTCGAACGCCACTATTCCGGTGGCGGTGGCGAGGTTGAGGCTGCGCACGGCGGAAGTGACGATGGGGATTCTGAAACAGGATTCCGGCGCGGCGGCGGTAAGTTCGGAGGGCAGCCCTTTGGTTTCAGAGCCGAACACGAGGAAGTCCCCCGCGGCGTATTCGGCCTCTGTGTAGAGGCGCGACGCGGACTTTGAGAAAAAGAGGAATCTGGCGTCCGGGAAAGCGGCGCGGAGGTCGTCGAAGTTCTTGTGGCGGCGGGTGTCGACGTGTTCCCAGTAGTCGAGGCCGGCGCGGCGAACAGCCCGGTCGTCTATCCTGAAGCCGAGCCTGCCGACCAGATGCAAGGTGACGCCGGTGGCGGCGCACAGTCTGGCCGTGCTCCCCGTGTTCTGCGGTATCTCCGGGTTCACGTACACGATGTTGAGCGGCGGCCTCTCGTTCTGCATGGCCTTTATTCTACAACTTTCCTCCGCCGATTGCGCGCAACGCCCGGCGAATGTTTCATCGGCGGCGGACGCTCTTTGAGCGCGTCCTGTCATTATCCGGCGCGGGGATGTATAATTAAAAAATGAGACCCGAAAAAATTGGGCGAGTTTTATGGAGGAAACATGGGAACGATTAGAGATCTGAAAGACCTTGTGCAGGAATTCGTCGACAAGGGCGCAACATCCGTCGAAGAGATTCATCTGTCCATCGCCAAGCTTCCGCTCGAAGTCCTTGAGAGCATAGAAGGGCTGGAGGAGCCGGCGAAAGGGATAAAAGACATCCAGCAGAAAACAATCGGCGGTGTTTACGACATCATCCGCAAAGTCAACGCCAAAGCCGCTGAAATCGCCGAAGAAATCATCGCCAAAGTCGAAAAGAAAAAAGAAGACGAAGAGTAAAAGCCGGCCGGCCGGTTGTCTGACAGCGGCGTTCGCGTGAACGCGCGAAAGCGACGCTGGGCCGCCGCATGGCGTTTGCGTTCGATTAAACCTTCGCACGTTGTCATGCCCCGCGTCGAAAAGAGCTTTGCAACGCTAGTATCGCGAAAAAAACATCGCGCTTCCGCGAAAAATCCAACCTGATTGTTGCTGTAACTAATTTATAGTGGAGGTGAGGCTGGATTTGCTGAGGGTTTCTTAGTAAAATTAAAGTAATCAGGGATGATGAGATGAAGCGTTTTACGAAAAACATATTGTCTGCACTGATTTGTATGTTAATTGTCCTGCCGTGTAGATTATATTCGGAGGATAAAGATGCAGATAATTCGGAATTGATTTATCAAAAATATGATGTGTACGAGGTTGATATAGATAGTGGATACCTCAATATTAGAACAAAGCCGTCTAAAGAAACAAAAGTAATTGGACAATTATCTCAAGGAAGGTGTGTCCTTGCTAAAAGGGGAACATTTGCTCAGAAAGAGGGCTTTGAGTGGGTGGAATTAGCTTACTTGAAGGGCTGGACAGCCAAGGAATATTTAAAGGATTCTAAAGTGTGTGAGGATGCTTTCTCAATTGTTGATGGGTATTATCAGAGTGCCTTAGAAGAATGCCTTGCGGTGTTTAATGCCCCAGAGAATGCCCATACTCCTTTTACTTGTGGATCCCAAGACATGAAAAACTGGATTGCGGACTATGTAGATCTCAGTAAGTCTTTAAATATTTATTGTGTTTTGAACTGTGATTCGCTTGAGGGCGGTTGCAAAATCAAAAATCAGAACGAGGGAGAACACAATTATACCCTTAGCTGTACTGAGCCTGTTGAAACTATATTCAATGTACTAAAATGGATGAATATTGGTTGTGACCGGTACTGCACCCAAGGAATTGATACGTGTGGAGAATGCAATGGTGAGAAGAGAGATGTGTTATTTAAATGTGACAATGTCTATTTAGCGTTCTTAGATGGCCTTGAAATAACATCTGATGCTGAGACGAATGGTTTCAATGTTTTTGCTGCTAGCGGAGTCGAATGTTGCAGCAACATGACTATAACATTTGAGAAGAAGGATGATACTTACAAAATATCAAAAGTCAGTATGTTTCTTGATTAATTCAGAATGGTAGATCAATACTTTTTCATATGAAGGTTGTTAAAGTATGAATGGGAAGATACCGAAGGTTATTTCCCTGTTTTGCAGAAATCACACACTATCGACCACTATAGCTTTCCATTAAATATCATCACGAATGAAAGAGTGTTGTTTTCCTAGCGTGGCGCGCGCGGAGCGGCGCTTATACGGGTTGTCTATGAAATGTTTGAACGGTTTGCCGAATAGGGCGAGGGCTGTGATAATATCGTATTATAGGAGACTAACCGATGTTTGGAGTCGCGGTTTTAAGTCGTCTGGACACGTTGCTCAGCAATCCGCCTGTGACGCCGCAGGCGTTTTGCGACAGTCAGCCATGCGTGAATATCAGCTTTTTCGGAACGGATTTCATTCTCAACCAGCCGACATCATCGGCAATTGTATATATTCTGGGGTTGTTGTGGATTGCGGCGGGATTCTATTTCATGCGAACCCGGGCAGGCCAGCGTTCACGAGTGTGGTGGGGCGTGGCGCTATTGCTTGGAGGGGCTGCGGCAATTTCGGCGGGCACAAGTTATCAGGCGTTCGGCTACGAGATTAAATGCGCCGGGCGCGACGTGTGCGTTTGGACAAGCTGGTGGGAAGTGGCATACCTGACGCTTCAGGCGGCGAGCATGGACGCCATGCTGATAGCGTTGGCGTATGCCTGCGCCGCCGGGAAACTGAGGAAGGCGCTCATAGCGTATGCGGCCGCAAACGCGGCGGCGCATTTCACGGTCACGGCAATCGGGGCGCTGGTCCCTGTCAGATTCATGATTTCATTCGAGCTTATGGTTCTTTTTTCCGCGCCGAATCTCCTGATTCTATTCATTCTCTGCGGGCTGAGATTCCGCAGGCTCAAAGACCCTATGGATCGCTCAATGCTTGGCGCGGGGATATGGCTTATCATCACAACCGCGGCGTATTTCGTTTATATGACGACAGGGCTTACTCAGGAACTGTGGAAGCGCGGCGTCTGGTTTTCCGACAATGACGCGCTGCATGTGTTTATGATTGTCTGGATTATTTACATCTTGCTCACTCTCGGCAGACAGCTCAAGGACGCCGATGTTGCCAAATAATGGAGCTTCTATCGAGTCGGCGTTGAAACCGTTTGAAATAATTGATTCTCTGCGCCCCATATAAAAACTCTAGGTCGCCATTTTAGTTGATAAAAATGGATCACATTTTTATCATTAAAGCTGGCTAAATACAAACTATCTAAATGTGAATTAAAAGCGTATAATAAAACTAAAGAAATGAGAAGCTGTTTAAAGGGAGGACATCGTGAAAACCATAGGCGCTATGAGTCTTGACGATCTTGAGAACCTAATCGAGCAGAAGATTCTCGAGGCTTTCGGCGATCCCGATGCCGGGCTGGAACTGAGAGAGGATTTTAAAGAAGAACTAAGAAAAAGGCTTTCCTCCAATTCGAGATGTGTCTCTCACCGGGAGGTGGTGAAGAAGTTTGATTGATATCGAATGGACCGAGGAAGCTCTGGAAGATTTGAATAATCTCGACAAAACGGTCGGAAAGAGAATTCTGAAAAAGTACACTTGGCTTTCCCTTAGTTTTGAAAATATCATCCCCGAACCGTTAAGCGGCGAATTCGAGGGAACGTATAAGTTGAGAGTCGGCGCATGGAGAATAATATATACATTCGAAAAAGAAACCATCCTTATACGGCATGTCGGGCATAGAAGAGATGTTTATAAAATCTGAATGACTGCGAATATATGTCGCTTTTGGGCGACACCCTATCGATGGCTGCCTGTGTTTTGTCCACAACGCAATAAAAACTTCTTTACTTTCACATAAGTCGCAATCTCCTGCTTGCTATACGAAAAATCAAATGAAACTTCCCATAAGTCATTTGATAAAACAGCATCATGCGCAAAGGAAAGAGCTTTACGCATGGCACACATTTTAGCGGGTAGAATCATCTAATAATATGTATAGCATTTACAGCCATTAAAAACGATGAGACTAGATCGGGGCTTGATAGAAAGAGGCGGGGGTCAGGGGCGGCTGTCGGCGTCTAGCCAAGACTGAAGGAGGATGGCGGCGGCGGCCATGTCGTTTTGGCCTTTCTGTTCGGGGCTGCCGGATTTGCGGACGGCGGCGGAGGCTTGCGCGGTGGTGTAGCGCTCGTCCCACAGGACGACGTCGAGGCCGAACCAGCGGCGGAGCCGTTCGGCGAAGGCTTCGACTCTTGCGGCTGCGGGGCCGGGGTTGCCCTCTCGGTCGAGCGGGTATCCGACAACGACGCGGTCGACGTTTTTTCCGCGGATGATGTCGCCGAGGGCTTTTCTGACGTCGCCTCTTGTGGGGACGACGGAGAAGGGGAAGGCGATGACGCCGGAATCGTCGCTGACGGCGATGCCGAGTCTTGCGCCGCCGTAGTCAATGCCCATAGTTCTCATGAGATGAAAGGTAGCACATCCGGGCGCGGCGGGCAACCGGGGAAAGATGGCGGGAATCGAAGCCCCAGCCCGGCGGCGCGACGGCGCGCGCGGGCCGCGATTGCTGAAAAGCAAAAAACAAGAGCCGCGCGGGGTTGGCGCGCGCCGCGTTTTGGGTTATAATTATATGTCGCGCCTCTTCGGGCAATCTGCTTAATATATGCGGCGTCAAGCTTTCTGAAGGAAGCTGAAATTCAGAAATGCCATTGGCGTTGCTCGAAAACGGGGGCGGCGGAAACGACGCGGGGAGGGCTGTTTATGAGATGGAAAGCGGCGAAGGAAAGGCTGTTGAGGATACTGGAGATAGAGCCGTCGGTTAAGGAGATAATGTTGTCTGCGGACGCGCTTCAAGAAAAGCGGGCGAAACTGAACGCGCGCTTGTCGCACATACTCGAAAGCGTGATAGAGAAGGACCCGGAAATATCGCCTCTCGAATGGATTGTGGTTAAGGACGCGGCGATGGCGTTGAGGGCGTTGACGGCCACAAGAAACGAGAAGCAGGCCGGGTTCGGCATGCTCAATTATCTAAATCAGATAATCAACGAGGAAGATGCTCCCGAGGGAGTGGAGATTCCATCTCAGGGATTTTTAGAGGAAGTGGAGCATCTAATCAGAGGGATTGCAGGAAAGTCGAACTTGTATGAAGGCGGTTATCCGGAGCATTCGAAGCGCAAGGGCAGGGAGGCGGCGTTGCTTAGGTCGGAGGAGTTGTCGGGCATAGCGGCGGAGGCGCAGAAGCTGATGAGCCGCTATGTTTCCGGGCTGGACACCGGGGTGATCCGCAAGCGAAGCCTGAACAAGGCGAGGATAATGAAATATTTCAGAGCGACGGACTATGAGTGGGACGACTGGAAGTGGCACGTCAGGAACATAATCCGGGACGCGGAGACGCTCAGGAAACTGGTGCGGCTTACGGAAGAAGAATACGAGGGCGTGAGGCTGGCCAACGAACTCGGGGTTCCGTTCGGGATAACGCCGTACTATCTGTCGCTGATGGATTTCAAACCGGGGCTTGGGAGGGATCAGGCGGTGAGAGCGCAGGTGCTTCCCTCGAAGCATTATGTGACGACGCTTCGGGAAATGAAGGGATGCGGGGAGAGTTCGATGGATTTCATGCTTGAAAAAGACACGTCCCCCATCGAGGCGGTGACGCGCAGGTATCCGATGATAGTCATTTTGAAGCCTGTGCTGACGTGCCCGCAGATATGCGTTTACTGCCAGAGGAACTGGGAGATAACGGATGTTTACGATCCGGATGCTGAGGTGGCGGAGGACAAGATGAAGGAGGCGATCGCGTGGATAGCGCAGACGCCGGAGATAAGGGAGGTTCTCATCACTGGAGGGGACCCGCTGCTGTTGTCGGACCGCAAGGTGGAGAACCTGTTGTACCGGCTGGCGAAGATAGACCACATCGACCGGGTGAGGATTGGGACGCGCACGCCTGTGACGATGCCGCAAAGGATAACGGACAAGCTGGTCAGGGCGATAAACAGGTTTCACCAGCCGGGGTTCAGGGAGGTGTGCATAGTCACGCATTTCGAGCATCCGTATGAGATTACGCCGCAGTCGATGGGGGCGGTCCAGAAGTTCAGGTCATACGGGATGGAGGTGTTGAACCAGCTTGTGTTCACGCTGCACAATTCGAGGAGGTTCGAGGCGAGCGCGCTGAGATCGATGTTGAGGTTGATAGGGGTGGCCCCGTACTACACGTTCAACACGAAGGGCAAGGAGGAAACGGACGACTATCGAGCGCCGATAGCCCGGCTGCTTCAGGAGCAGAAGGAGGAGGCGCGGCTGATGCCCGGAACGGTGAGGACGGACGAGGTGGTGTTCAACGTGCCGGGCCTCGGAAAGAACTATCTTCGCGCGCGGCAGCATCACGATATCATAGCGATACTGCCGGACGGCAGGCGGGTGTACGAGTTTCATCCGTGGGAGAAACAGCTCTCGCTGGTGGACACGTACACGCACGCGGATGTGTCTATATACGACTATCTGAGGCGGCTGGAGAAGAGCGGAGAGGACGTGAGCAAGTACAGGACGATATGGTATTACTATTGAGGCTACCGGGCTTATGAACATTGTGGCAAAGCGCTATAATAACGGAGAATGAAAAGAAGCGGGGGCGAGCCATGTTCGGATACTGCGGAAAACTGCTATACGTCAATCTGACGGACGGGAAACTCGAAGACAGGGAGTTGTCGGAGGCGGACGCCAAGAAGTACATGGGCGGGTCGGCGCTGGCGGCGAGGATACTGTTCGATATGAAGGCGTACGCGGCGGACCCATTAGGGGCGGACAACACGATAGCGTTCATGACGGGGCCGTTGACGGGCACGCTGGTGCCGGGGTCCGGCAGGTTCGAGGTCGCCGCGAGGTCGCCGCTTACCGGCGGGTTCGGGGTGTCGAGCGCGGGCGGGTTCTTCGGAGCGGAGTTGAAACGCGCGGGATACGACGGAGTGGTGATAACCGGGGCCGCCGAGTCTCCCGTTTACCTTTGGATAAAAGACGGCGCTGCAGAGTTGCTCCCTGCGGACGGTCTGTGGGGAAAGACAGGCTCGGAGACGGTGCGGGGCATTAGCGAGGAGCGAGGGGAAAAGAATTGCCGGACGGCCTGCATCGGCCCGGCGGGCGAGAATCTCGTAAGATACGCGTGCGTCATCGCGGGAAGCCACAACTTCGCGGGCCGCACCGGACTTGGCGCGGTGATGGGCGCGAAAAAGCTGAAGGCGATTTCCGTCAAGGGAAAAGCGCAGGTGGAGCTTGCTGAAAAACAGGAGTTCATGGATATCCGGGAAAAAATCCTCAAGACGCTCGCCGAGGATGTGACGGCGAAGTCGTACTCCGCGTACGGGACCGCCGGAACGATGCAACTTGGGATGCTGGTGAGCGACGTGCCGACGAAGAACTGGCGGGTGGCTGACTGGGAGGAAGGCTCAGACAAGCTGAACGGGATATCCGTTGCTGAAACGATATTGTCCGGAACGAAGTCGTGCTACGCGTGCCCGATAGGGTGCAAGCGGGTGGTGACGATCCCGGACGGGCCGCACGCGAGAGAGAACGCCGTCGGGCCGGAATATGAGACTGTGGCGTCGATGGGGACGATGCAGCTTGTGGACGACATCGAGGCGGTGACGGCGGCGAACGAGCTTTGCAACGAGCTTGGGATGGACACGATATCTGCGGGGTCGTCGATAGCGTTTCTGAGGGAGTGCCTCGAAGCGGGGCTTATAGGCGAAGAGGAAACGGGGGGGCGCGCGCTTAAATGGGGCGCGGCGGAGCAGACGCTGGAACTGCTGGAGCTTGCGGCGAGACGCGAAGGCCCCGGCGCTCTTCTTGCCGAGGGCGTAAAGCGGATGAGCGAAAAAATAGGAAAAGGCTCCGAGGAGTTCGCGGTGCACTCGAAGGGGATGGAAGCGCCGATGCACGACCCGCGAGCCTATCACGGGCTGGCCCTAGCATACGCGACTTCGCCGCGCGGAGCTTGTCACATCACGCACGCCGACCTTGTGGCCGAGATGGGCGTTTACACCTATCCTGAGTTCGGAGTGACGGGCGGATACGACACCATATCAAGCAAGGGCAAGGCGGAGATGGTGGCGGGAAGCGAGAATCTGGGGATGGTGGCGGGCTCGGCCGTGATGTGCATGTTCGTCATCTGGCCGCTGTCGATGAAGCGGGAGGTTCTTCCGGCGTTGAACGCGGCGACCGGGTTCGGCTGGAGCATGGCCGATCTTGTGGCGATTGGCGAAAGAGGATGGCATCTGCAAAGGGCGTTCTGCAACATGGCGGGAATGACGGCGGCGGACGACAAGGTGTCGCCCCGCGCGCTGAAGCCGCACCTCGAAGGCTCGCCGACCGGGCTGGACAAAGTGGTGGCGACCATGACGTCGTTCAGCCCTCCGTCGTTGCCGTTCGTCAAAACGGTGGCCAACGCGGCGGTCGGCAGGATAATCCCCGTGCAGAAGAACGTGGTCAAGGGGCTTGGCAGGCTGCTGTTCACCAAGAAGCTGAGCGCCGCCGAAATGAAAAAGAAGGAGTCTCCGGACTTGGAATATATGCTGAGGGAATACTACACGGTGAGGGAACTCGACCGGGAGGGCAGGGCGCGCCCGCGCAAGCTTGCCGAATTGCAACTGGCGGACGTCGCCGAGACGATGTTTCCGAAGTCGGAGGCGAGTCCGGCGGACTGACCCAGTTGGAAGCCCAGACGTTCATAACGCTGGCCGTAGTCGGCCTGTTCGCGGGGACCGCCGCTTCCCTGCTGGGAGTTGGCGGCGGGATCGTGTTCGTGCCCGCGGTGTTCTATTTTTATTCGCTCTCGGCTGTCGAGGTGGACATCGCGATGAAGAGCGCGGTCGCCACCAGCCTGACGATGATATTTTTCACGGCTATAGCGGGCGGGCTGGGGCATTTGCGAAACGGCAACTACATACCCGGGGCGCTCAGGTGGCTGATTCCGGGGAGCGTTGTCGGGGCGGCTATCGGCTCGCGTCTCGCGCTAGTCTCTCACGGCGAGTCCCTCAAATTCGCCTACGCGCTGCTGCTGTTCGCGGTGTCGGCGCAGATGGCGTTCGGCAGGGACAGGAGCGAGGATTGCGCCGCCGAAGGAGCCGCCGCGCCGAAAACAGGAATCCCGGCAGTCTCGCTTCTTCTGGTCGGGCTGTTCTCCGGAGTCCTTTCCGGGTTCGTCGGAGGCGGGGGCGGAGTCATCATTGTTCCGGCCCTATTTTTGCTGACCCGATATCCTATAAAGAAGTGCGTCGGGGAATCGACGCTGCTGATAATATTCACGTCGCTGGCGGGCGCGTCCACGTTCGTGTTCGCAGAGCCGCCGACCACGCAGATACCTTTGAACGCCGGGTACGTGAACATAGCGATATGCGCTGCGATGGTTCCGGCGGCCATACTCGGCGCGCGTCTCGGAGTGACGGTTTCCTCCCGCGCGAAACCGATGATGCTAAGGCGCGCGTTCTCCGTCCTCTGCGCTTTTCTCGGACTCGAAATGATAGGCGCTTTTACCCTGCTCCAAAACTGTTTCAAATGACATAGCGGGTTTTCGCCGCGCGACTATATTCTCTCAAAAAAAACTAATCTGCCCAAGCCATGACGGAAGGTTTACATAGATTATATTGACCGCGCCGGGTTGACGATGAGCGCTTGCGAGTTGTAATATGGAGAAGTCAACCGAAAGCAACACAAGACGCCGCATAGCGCGGCAGCATGAAGACGGGATCTTAAACAATGAATAAGACCCTGAAAACGCTCTGTTTTATTTTGTTGGCGACGATTTACTTTGCCGCCTCGACGATAGCGGAGCCGACGATAGCGGAGCCGAAGGTTGTCAAAAGCGGAATGCAGACCGGAGACGGCCCTTCCAAAGGCTCAATAAAGCTCGATTTACAGGTCGACGAGGACAGCAGCGTTTTCACTAAGACGGTAATGGTAGAGCTTGAAAATCTGAACGCGGAAGAGGTGAAGCCGTTCGTGAAGAAAGGGCTTTCAAAGTACGGCTCGGTTTCGGTCAACGCGTCGGCAAATCTGCTCGTCATAACGGACAGGGAACCCAAGCTGACCGACATTGTGAATTTCGTGTATGAAATGGACAAGCTGGGGATAGATAACTTCGTGCAACTTAAAACGGAAGTAATAAAGCTGGACAACGCGCAGGCGTCCAGCCTTGTAGGAATCGTTTCGCCCCGGCTGACTCAAGACGGCTCTATTCATGCGGACAACAATCTGAACGTGCTGGTGGTGACGGACGTTGCGGGGAAAATCAAATACGTGAAGGACATAATAAGGCAATTGGATCAGCCGCCGCAACAGGTGATTATTGAAGCGAGAATAGTTCAACTTTTCGACGCGGACTTCAGCGATGTCGGAATCGATCTTTCAGCTTTGCTTAGCGGAGGGAGAATGACGTTTAATTATGCCACACAGAATTCTGATCAGATGTCAGGAGGTTCCAACTACGAAAATTCATCAAAATCCAAAACAAAAGCCTACCAGAGCCAATTCAACGTAGAGGAAGTCATCGGGGTTCTCACCGGGACCAACAGGGCGAAGCTGGCGGCCAGTCCGAGGTTTGTCACGCTGAACAACAAGACGGGACAGATCGGAGTAGACATCTCGATGTACAGCGGCTCCGATCGTACGACCCGAAACACGCAGTTATATTTATACGCAACGCCGCGAATTGGAGCGGGAAATACAATAACAATAGATTTTTCTGCGGCGTCAGGCGATATGTCATTTCCCTATACAAACGCCGCGAATATTTCAATCCCCGCCGAACTATCAAACAAAAGAATCTCAAGTTCCGTGGTTCTCAAAGAGGGGGAGACCTTCGTGGTGGGAGGGCTGGAGACGAAGTTCAAGACGTTTCTTGAGAGGCGGACGCCATTGCTCGGCCACATACCCGTGCTCGAAAAGGCGTTCACGAAGAAAACTGAATACGAAAGAACCAGCAACATTTTATTCTTCTTAACGCCAAGAATCATAAAGAACGCGGATAATCCTCCGACTGACAAAGAAAAGTTGTTGATGGAATAGCAATAGCAAGTTAAGAATAAGGTTGTAGTAAAAGGAAGCGGGATAGTCCACCAGTCTAAAACCGCGTCAAATGACACAGCGGGTTTTTGCTTCGGCTAACAAACCGGCGCGAGGTTAAGCGAGTCTGGGGCGGGAGGAGTCGCTGAAGAGCATATCGAGACTCCACGGGACGGCCGAGTAAAGGGTGGCGGGATGCCCGCCGAGTTGCGCCCATTCGCAGTCGCCGTAAGAGAAATGCCACCATTCGCAAGGCGTCTTCTTGAATCCGTGACGGGTGAAGCAATCGGCGAACTTCTCTCTCATTTCATCGGTTTGCTGGCCGCCGTCGGCGGCGTCGCCTTTGGAATCCACGAAGATGGTTTTGAATGAATCGCCGCCGAAGTCGGCGCGGCGGTTGTTCCGGATATCCCACAGGGAGGCGTCCACAGCCGCGCCGCATGGGTGGCCGCCGTATCTCGGATCCGCGGAGAACGAATTGACGAAGGCGGCGAGGTCGTCTTCGGAATCCATGCGGGGGCCGAAAAACTTAAAGTAGTTGCTTACAAGCGAAAAACATATTCTCTGGACATGGGGCGGGCGGTAGGCGTCGATGAGGAGCAGCCGGTAATCCGGGCCGAAGGCGTCTATGGCGGACTCGGCGGCGGCGCGGGTCATTTCAAGGACTGTCCGCCGCAGGAACATCCGGCCCGCCATCGGAACCGCCGACAGCGGCTGCGGCTGTTTTTTCCACAGCCTGTCGTCGTCGGGCGCGATGACAAGCTCTTCTCCGTTGTCGCGTTGTTCGATTCTCGCGCACGCGTCGAGATATTCTCTTCCGAATCGCAGAATCTCTTTTTGTCTGTCATTCATCAGGGGCCGCCTCCGGAGCGGAAGGTTTGCGTTTTCGGGACAAAGCGAAGATGGAAAGGACGAAGGCCGCCGAGGCGATCGAGACGAGGAGCGCGAAAAGCGGACGTGACCAGCCCGCCGAAGCGGGAAAGAATCTTGGGAAATGCAGCCACCAGTAATCGAAGCCGGCGGCTCTTTCAGGTTGGAGCGGTGGGGCGTAAGCCATCAGGCCGCGCCACGGAAAATCTTTCAACATCCGTTCCCTCAACTCGTCAGCCGGAAGGCCGCGATCGAGCGCGGCGTGTTTCAGCAGCCACCAGTGGCCGGCGACAGGCGAGAAATCGGGGGCGAAATGCAGGGCGAGCATTTCGTCCCTCATCCCCGCGCGCTCCGGAATCTCTTTCATCCAGCGCGGTTCGAGCATGCGCGTCTGCAATATGTATTCGTGGAAATTCACGGTGGAGCCGAGTATCTGGATGAAGAAGGAGAGGGCGGCGAGAGCGGCGAGGGACGTCTTAGCGGCGGGGCGCAGCGCGGAGAAACCTCTGACGAGCGGCAGCAGCGGAAGCGCCATAAGGGGGACGACGGGGACGATCAGCCTCGGTCCCCAAGCCCAGTCGCCGTGCCACGCCCACCAGCGGGAGTATAGGAGGAAGGCGGCGGCTGACGCGGCCCATACGAGGAAGCTTTCCGCGCGGCGCTCCCTGTGAAAGGCTCCCGCCGCCGCCACGGAAGCGAGGAGGATCGGCGCGTACAGAAAGACGCTCTTGCCGGGGCTGAATAGCAATCCGTACAGGCCGGACAGGGCGGAGACGTTGAAGCCGAACGCGGCGTCTCTGCCCGCGCCGTATCCGAGGGCGAAAGGGGAGCCGAACCTGATGTCGTTCAGAAACAGGATGACGGCGGCGAATACGGAGGCGGAGGCGCAGAAAGCGGCGGCGCGCATGAAACCGGCGCGGCGCGGGCCTGCGGAGAACAACAGATAGAGCGCGAATATGGGGACGTAGAGAAGGTTTGCGGATTTAGCGAGGGCGGCGGCTCCGATGAAAGCGCCTGCGGAGGCGGCGGCCCAAGCGCCGACGCCCTCCCGGCCCCGCGCGCGCGCGGCGAACAGCGCGCAACCCGTTATCATGCAGGCTTGCAGCGGCTCGCTGAACCCGAACCGCGCGTAGGGCATCATCATCGTCGCTAGGCCGAGCAGGAACGCGCAAACCGCCGACGCTTTGACGCCGTATCCAAGCTCCAGAGCCAGCAGAAAGAAAAGGACGATCCCCAGCGCTGATATAATCGGCACGCTCATAACGGAGACGAAATAGACGAAGTAGAACCTGTGGACAGGCTCGGCTTCTCGCGGGGCCAGCGCTTTGCCGACGGCGTAGAACGGAGCTTCCAGCAGGGACTGTCCGACGCCGAACTTCGAGTAAAATTTGCCGTCCGGCCCCGGTTCGAGAGGAACGACCGGGCTTTTCTCGCTCATGCCTAGCGAACGGTTCTCGACAATCGAAGCGGCGACGAGGAAGTACGCCGCCGGGTCGCCGTTCGGCAACCAGCCTCTGGCGATGGACGCGTAGAGGGCCGTCCAGAATATGAAGAAGGCGGCGAGAAAAAGTCTCGACGCGCCGCCGCGATTTTGTTTTAGGGTTCCGCCGCTCATTCCGTCCCCGCCGGCGTTTCGCCGGTATCCCGCAATTATAGCACAGCGCGGACGGGCGCGCTCCGCCTCGGATCGCTTCTCCCGCGCGGCGCAATGTGATATGCTTTCACGGAAACGGACGGAGGCTGGAAGAGCCTTTTAGCCTGCGTCGCGAATCGGGATATCCGGCGGATTTGCTGCAAATGGCGGTAGTTGATTACATAAAGACATTCAGGCCGGCGCACTGGGTAAAAAACCTGTTGGTGGGCGCTCCGCTGTTCTTTTCCGGAGGCATGCTCGACGCAGGGTCTGCGGCGGTCGCGGCGGCGGCTTTCGCCGGGTTCTGTTTCGCCGCCGGGTTCATCTACGTCGTCAACGACCTTGTGGACGTCGGGCAGGACCGCGAAGACGCGGTCAAAAGGAACCGGCCATACGCGGCGGGCAGGATAAGCCGCGGGGGCATGGCGGCGGCAGCCGCCGGGGCGGCGGCAGCCGCCGGGGCAGTCGCGGCCTGCATCGGCGACGGATACGCTCTCATGCTCGCTGCCTACGCCGTCTTGATGCTGTCGTATAATTTCTTTCTCAAAAAGATGCGCGCGGCGGGAGTCGTCGCCATCGCCGCCGGAATGATACTGCGCATGCTCGCGGGGGCCGCCGCAATAGACGTCAGGGTCTCCGCTTGGGTTTACCCGGAGGCGTTTCTGCTGGCGGCGTACGTCGTGGCGGGCAAGAGGATATACATGGACGCGGCGGCCGCGCGGCCTTCCGCGGCGGAGGAACTATTGTTCCGCGCTCTCGGCGCGGCCACTGTCGCGGTTTACGCCGCTTACAGTTTTTCACGCGTCGGCGTCGAGAAATACGGCACGAGTTTTCTTTGGGTTACAGCGCCATTCGTCGCGCTCGCCGTTTGGAGATACTATTTGTTGGCCCGCAGAACGGACAGAACCCGCGAGCACCTTCAGGCCATCCTGTCCGACCCGGTCATAGTGTCCGCCGTTTTCGCGTGGCTTGCTGTGTTTGCGGCTTTGATTTATGGGCCGCAACTGGTAAAACATATCTAAACCAATAAGGCGCGCGCCCGGTCGCCAAGGAACCGATTATGCCTATCTGCCTCAATTGCGGAAATCTGCCGCCCGACGGCGTGAAGTTCTGCAACAAATGCGGCTCGAAGATGCAGAGCGCGGATTCCGCGACTCTGAAATCTGCCGTCCCCAAGTCGAAGCTTGGATACGACGACATTTATTCGTCCGAAACCGGAATACCGTTTGACGCGGGCGATTTCGGCGGCATGGAAGTCATCGAAGACCCCGATCAGTTCAAAAAGAGCAGGGCTGCGGGGCCGCCGACCGGGCTTGGGTTTTCCGCCGACGGATTCCACGAGGCGGATCAGACTCCGGCGAAAAAAGACGCTCCGAAGGCCGGAGCGTCGGCGGGCGAAAAGCAGGACAGGTTTGAGCGCGCTTTCACCGAAGCGGAACTGCTGGAGCTGGGAATCGCGAGCGCCGGGGAAGACAAGGGCAAGCTGAAACGGCTCGCCGCGAAAACCCGTCCGTACATCCTGTTCGGGGCCGGAGCCGCGCTGACCGCCGTTTCCCTGCTCGTTCCGTGGTTCTATCTGTTTGAGGGCGAACCGCTTTCGGCGTGGCGGCTCCCGGCTGTGTTCCTCTTCGCGGACAGGGCTGACGTGCTGCCGAAGGCGACGGCGGGAATCGTCGCGGTCTGCGCTCTTGCCGCGTGTGTCGTTCTGGCCACGCTGCCGAAAAAAATTGTGTCTCTCATACAAGTCGCGGCGGTCGCGGTCGCGCTTCTCGGAGCCGGGGCGGCTCTGCTCGGCGTCAGGCATTGGAACGCCGCGTCCGGTCTCGGCGAAGGATTCGCAGTCTATCTCGAAGCCCGCGAGCCTCTGTTGCCGGAGGGCTTCGCGCCGCTTCTGCTGGCGGAGAGCCGGAAAGATATCGCGCCCGGCGCAGCGCCCGAAACGCTCCCAGCTCGACTCCCCGCAGGCTCAGGCCAAGCCCCCGGACTAATTTTCTTCGCTTTTATCCTAGGCCCCGGCGCGGCCTTCGCTTTCGCGGGCGGCCTGTTGCTCTTCAGAGGAGCCGCCGCGTTCCCGTCCGGCAGCAACCTTTTCGATTTTGACATTCCGTCTTGGGCGGCGGTAGCGGCGGCGACTTTCGGCGCGATGCTTCTCGCCTTCGCGCTGTTCATCAGAGTCATGCCCGAACTTTGGCAGTACGGTCAGAGCGAGGTCATGAGAGCGGCGGGCAGAACGGACGCCGCAACCGCCCGGCTGGAAACCTGCGTCGAAATGCCCATCCCCCGGAGCCTATGCAAAACCGCCCTCGCCAAAGCCAGACGCGGCGAAGGCCGCTCCCGCGACGCTCACATCCTCCTCGCCGAAGTCCTCGCCGAACGGCCCGACTACCCGGCCCCGCGCAAGGAACTCGCCGATATCCACTTCGCCGGGGCAAACTACTGGAAAGCCGCCGAGGAATACCGCAAATACTATCAACTCAGGCCCGGCGACATCGACGCCCGCCGCAATTTCTCAAAAACCCTCATTTATATAGGCAGCGAGAGATACGGCAAGGGCAGGTTCGCGGACGCAGTAAGGTTCTACACCGAAGCCTTCGACGTCTTGGAGTCCAACAAGACCGACACCGCGCTGCTCTATAAGACAGGCGACGCGTACTATCAGATGGGGAAACTGGCCGAGGCCCTCAAATATCTCGGAGCCGCCGCCGCGCTGCTCCCAGACAAGTTCGACCTGCAAATTCTGGTCGCAAAGGTCTGCGAGGAAAAAGGCGATTTCGACCGCGCCATTGATTACTACGAAAAGTCCATAGCCGCCAAGCCGGACAATTCAATAAGTTTCGTTTACATCGCGCGGATACACCGCGACATATACAAAGACGCCGGGGCCGCAGCCGAATGGTATCGCAAGGGCATCGACGCGAACTCGGTAAGCGACGGAGCCGCGACGGCGCGGCGCGAGCTTGAGAACTTGAAATAATAATCTGACTATTGTAATGTAAGAAGGTTGATTTCTTAATGAAAACGGCGTCCGCCGGATCGCGCGGTCGCGCTCCGGGCTTGACGCCCGGTTCCGAAAAACACACTCGCCGACAGAGGTGCGCAGATGAGAGATAAGACCGGGACAAAGATAACGAGGGCGGCTTTTGCGGCGCTAGCCGCCGCCGTTTTTTCTCTGGCGTCCGCCGCCGGAGCCTCGGCTCAGTCCGCCGCGGATTTATTTAAACGCGGCGTAGAACTTCACGAGGACGGCCTGCTCGACGAAGCCGCCGCCCAGATTTCCCGCGCCATCGAACTCGAACCCTCCAACGCCTACTTCAAAAACGAATTGGGCCTCATCCAGTTGGACATGGGAAAATTCGACGAAGCGGTCGCCACCCTTGCCCGCGCCGTCGAGCTTGACCCCACCCTTGCCGCCGCCCACTCCGGCCTCGGCGTCGCCTACAACGCGAAAAACGACTACGCAAAATCCATCGAATCTTTCAGAAAAGCCCTCGAACTTACTCCGCCCGAAAGTCCCGACATATCCGTCATTCACAATAATATCGGACAGACCCACTACCTGCTCAGGAACTTTGCCGAAGCGGAAACCGAACTCCGGCGCGCTCTCGAACTCGACCCGGAATTGCTTACCGCCCACATCAACCTCGGCAACGTCTACACCGAAAGAGGCGACTTCGCCACCGCCGTGAAATTCCACGAGCAAGCCGTGAAAATCGCCCCCGACTACGCGCTCCCCAGAAATAATCTCGCCTACGCTTACTACAAAGTCGGCAGGTTCGACGACGCCATCCGCGAAATGGAGCAGGTGATAAAACGGGACCCGCAGAACACGCAGTTTAAGAAAAACTATCAATTCATAAAAGCCGAAAAAGAACGTCACGAGCAGATGACGCACCGGGAAGGGCCGCTCAAAGGGCTGCCCAAAGAAGTCGCCATGAAACCTAAAGGGGAGGCCGAGGCGGCGGAAAAAGCTTCCCCCGCGCCCGCTCCTATGCAGAAGGCGGCTCCCGAAACGGCCCCGGCTCCCGCGGCTGAAGCGAAACCCGCTCCGGCTCCCGCAGTAGCGGAAGAGAAAAAACCTGAGCCTGTTTCCGCGCCCGCCGCCCCGGCGGCAGTCGCCGCCGCCGCTCCGACGCCCGCCCCGGCGGTTGAAGAGAAAAAACCTGCTCCCGCGCCCGCGCGTCAGAGCGGCCCCGCGAAGGTTGTTGTCGCAAAACAACCCGCTCCGGAACCGACTCCCGCGCCTGCGCCCGCAGTTGAAACGAAACCCGCCCCGGCCCCTGCTACTGTAGTCGAGCCTGCGCCTGCGCCGGCTCCTGTCGTTGAAGAGAAAAAACCGGAACCTGCTCCCGCGCCCGCGCCTGTGGTCGCAGAGGAGAAAAAACCCGAACCTGTTCCTGCCCCCGCCGCGCCCGCGAGAGTTGTCGCAAAACAACCTGAACCCGCTCCGGCTCCCGTGGTCGAAGCGAAACCATCCCCAGCTCCCCCCGCGCCCGCGCCTGTAATTGAAACGAAACCCGCCCCGGCCCCTGCTCCTGCAGTCGAGCCTGCGCCTGCGCCGGCCCCCGCGCCTGTCGTCGTTGCGGCGGAACCGGAGGAAGACAAACCTGTGTTGAGGCAGAGAAGGCCGGCGTCCGAAGAAGAAGCGCGGCCCGCGCCAGCTCAGGTTGCGGAAAAGAAAATATCCGAACCTGTCCCGGCGGCGGCGACTAAAGCCGTTGAACCGGAAAAACAGCCCGAATACGAGCGCGCCCCCCGCGCAAGAGGAACTCTCTCCGGCGAAGAGCGCGAGGAACAAAAACTTAAAGAATTCGAGATGACCGCCGAAGAGCGCGCCGCCGAATACTACCGCGCGGCAAGATACAACCTAAGCGTCAAAGACATAGAGAAAGCGGACACGGACATCAAGAGAGCGCTTGAGATACATCCCGCCGACCCCGACTACCTGACGGTGTCCGGGCTGGTCGCCGCCGAGCGCGGCAGGATTCACGAGGCCGCCGTCATTTTCAGGTCGGCCCTTGAAAAATCTCCCGCTCACTCCGTCGCCCGCAACAGCCTCGGATACGTCAACCTGAAACTCAACAGGCCCGAACTGGCCGTGGAAGACTTCAACTCCGCCGTTAAAGCTGACGAAAACGACGGATGCGCGTCGGCGAATCTGGCATCCATGCTGGTGTTCGCGGGCAAATGCGACGAAGCCGCCGGACTGCTCGAAGCGGCGGTGTCTCGCGGATGTCCGAGGTCCGGCCCTCTGAACAACGCCGCCCTCTGCATGTTCCGCTCGGGAGACATCGAAGGAGCGCAGGAGCGCGCTTACCGCGCCCTAGAACTCGACCCGCGCAACGACACGCTAGCCTCCAACTTCAGCTACATCGTCCAGAAATCCGGCATCCCCTTCAACCCCGTCAAGATAGCCGTCGCCTCGGAATACATCCCCTATGCGCGCCTCTCCGAAGCCGACAGTGAAGTTCCGCTTAAAAGCCTCGCCCCGCTCGTCGTCCTCGATTTCTACGAAGTCTTCAAATCCGTCTATCACAAGAAAACCATCCTCGCGCTGCCGTTCGAGAACCCGCGCGGAACAGAAAGATGGAACCCCGCTCCCGCAGACGTCCACACCGACAAGATAGCCGCCTCCCTCAGAGAGACCGGCTACTTCAGAGTCGTCGTCCCCGAAGAAGACCTCTCCCGCGTCCCGTACAAGGAGAGAAGTTCCGAGCAGTTCATCAAAAAAATGCTCGCCAAATACCCGGCGGACATCGTTTACGTGGGGAACCTCGGCAGACAGCAGTTGACGGACGTCAAGGAATCGAAATATATGGGCCTCAAGAAGGTCAGCTTGGTAGAAGGCTCGCAGGCCGTCCAGACGAAGATTATGCTGGTCGAGACCGGCCTGCCGCTGTACGACGGCGAGATGAGTGGCGCTGCGCGGACGGACGGAATTGCCGCCGCGACTCCATACCGCGAAGCCGCGCAGCTTAAGCTCTCCGCTTTTGACGACTACTGCGCCGGCGTCGCCAATGTCATCATGGATCACTACAACCTCGTCAGATATCCCGCCAGACAGGACGTCGTAAAATACATAGACCGGGAATTCAAACGCGGCGCCGACTACCGCAGATAACCCCCCCGGAATCCGCATTGCCCGCCCGGCGCCCGCTTTAAGGAATAGAGCGGGTGTCCTGTTTTAGCGCTTGCCAATAGGGACAGCGGGAACTACGACTTAAAAGAATTCAAACGCGATATCAGAATACGGGTGGCTAGAGACGCGCGGGCGAGTGGCGCGGCTCTTTGTTTTTGTCCGCAGGCGGGGTTTGCAAGCCGATGACGAAACCTGTTTTCGGCAGGAATCTTTCAACGGCTTTCGCCGTCAGGACGGGGCCTGCCAATCCGGAGATAAGCATCAGCGCGAAAACGGCGTGAATGTTCATTTTGAAAATCACATAAGCCGCGACGCGGACGGCGGTCTGAAAAAACCATGACAGCAGATAGATTTGATATGAATAACCGTTGATGGGCGCAAAAAAGGAATGCAGCCGGGAGGGGAATATGCTGAAAAGAAAAAAGGAGGCCTGAATGCCGCAGACGGCGGCGAGGAAAGAGAGGAGGGGGGTTTTGCCGGAGGCGATGATTGTGACGTTCAGAAATATGAACGCGCAGAGAGAAAGCGAGAAGGCGGCGAGGCGCGCGGCGGACGGCATTGTCGGCGGAACGCAGGAGTAAAAAAGGCAGCCGAGCCAGAAATAGACGGACAGCCGGGCGATTCCGGCGATGTTCAATATCTGAACGTCGGCAAATGGGAGGAAGATGTTCAGAGAGGCGAGGGCTGCCGTTATGAGGATGATTAGCGGAGCGTTTCCTTTTTTCGACAGGGCCTTGCGCATCAGCGGCGCGAAAAGGAATATCGCAAACAATGTCGGCAGGAACCAGAAGAAAGTGTTCATGTTGGAGAGTGGATATATGACGCCTCGAAAGAATGTTCTGAAGCTGACCTCGGTGTGTTTCCACGCGAACTGAGCGAAAAAGGATTTCTCTGCGAACGCCAGCGGACTGAGAATCAGATATGGAACGAGAAGCCTGACGAATTTTTTTTTGACGAAACCGGCGAAAGGGAGTCTCCCGGCGCGGTTTGTCGTGTGGAGAAAAAGATATCCCGATATGAAGATGAACAAGGGCATGTGGAAACTGTAGATAACGCTTCGCAGGGAATACATGAAGCGCATGAAAGAATCGTCTTTGAGAGTCAGGTTTGCGTAGGAGTGTCCGAAAACGACGAGAAATATGCCGAAGGAAGAAAGAGCGACGATGTTGTTGAGTCTATCGCGGTCCGCCACAAGGGCCTCCCGGAGCGCCGTCAGGCTGTTATGGCGCAATTATAACGCCGCGCAAATGAAATATTCCATGAGTCTGCGGGGAAACAGAACAATCAAATTAAAAAACGCCGCCGGCGGCCAAATAGAAACTTTTGAAAAAGTTTCTATTTGGAATCTCTTCAAAACGTTTCACTGGTCGTCGGGAGAGAATCGCTGACGCGCTTCTCTCCCGACGCCCCATGTAAAATCATTTCTGAAAAAATGGCAATGAACCATCCTATCCGGGCGACCCGACGGGTCGCCCCTACAATTCTTTTCTTGTCAAAATCATTTATAAATTGGATTCCATTGAAAATTCTTTCCCAATATCTTTTCCCATGATACGCGCCGAAGGCGGAAGCGTAGCTCCGCATTCGGCGCCAGCATGAAAGATTTTGAAAGGGATTTTAAGGGAAAACTTTTTCAAAAGTTTTCCCTTAACGCATCAATTATGTTTTGCTAAAACATAATTGATTTTCTATCGAAGTTTTCCCTTGCGGCGGTGTCCTGCTGGAAGAGAGCGGCCTCGATTGCGGCGGCTGCCTGAGAGGCGACGCCGTTTATGAGGTTGATGTTGGCGTTGTCGAAGCTTTTGCCGTCGAGACGCTGGGCGAGGAGCAGGGCGCCGAAAGGGCGTCCGGCCCGCGCCAGAGGCGCTATCAGCATGTCGGGCCGCTCGAAGCCGAGTCTGGGCAGCCCGGCGCACTCCGGGGCGTTGTCGAAATTCCTGACGCAAAGCGTCTCCTGCTCGGCGAGGGCCTTTCCGACGACTCCTTCGCCTTCGCGGATTTTTACATTGAGCATGTCCGAAGAGCCTTGTCCGACGGCGTGTTTGCACTCAAGTTTTCCGGTGATTTCATTCAGAACGAAGACCGCGCCCATTTCCACTTTCACGGTGTTGACCAGCGGTCGGAGAACCCCTTCAAGGAGATGGTCTATCGGCGGGGCGGCTCCCACCACTTTGCCTATCTCGTAAAGCACGACAAGCTCCTCGTTGGTTCTTCTCAGCCGCTCGGACAGGACGTTCATGAAAGAGACGAAAAACCTGATTGCCGCCTGCGGGTATTCGCGCAACAGTCGGATGAAGTTCTCGCGCGTGATTTTGAAAATAATGGAGTCGAACTCCGCGCGCGCCGACGCCGAGCGGGGAGAGCCTTCCAGAAGCGTCATCTCCCCGAGATATGCGCCCGCAGAGAGCAGCGCCAGAGATTTTTCCTCTCCCGCCATCGAGTCTATGGTTTTGTATACCCGGATGGCTCCGCAGACTATTATGCACAGAGAATCGCCGGGGTCTCCCTCGACGAACAGATTCCTTCCTGAAGGCAACTCGATTTTTTCAATGACGGGAGCGAACCGGGCAAGCTCGTCGTCCTTGAACTGCGCGAACAGCTCAATACCCTTCAGCTCCGAAATGTCCAGAGTCATGGATTCACCCCTCGACGGCGGCCCGCATCGCGTCCGGATTGGACGCGCGGGAAATAGCGTCGTCTTTGCTGATAATTCCTTTTTTAAAGTAGAAAAGCAGAGAATCGTCCATCGAGATCATTCCGAGGTCGGCACCGGCGCGGATGGCTTCGGGGATGCGGTGTATCTGTCCGTCGCGAATGAGGTTGGAAATAGCGGGAGTGACGACGAGGATCTCGCGGGCGGCGATTCTGGCCGGTTTGTCCGCGCGAGGCACAAGCTGCTGCGAGATGACCCCCTTGAGAGTCACCGAAAGCTGATAGCGTATCTGCTGCTGCTGGTAGGAAGGGAAAACTTCGACGATTCTGCCGATGCTCTGTGCGGCGTTGACAGTGTGAAGGGTGGCAAGCACCAGCGGGCCGGTCTCGGCTATCGTCACCGCCGCCATCATCGTCTCCATGTCGCGCATCTCGCCGACCAGAAGCACGTCGGGGTCCTCCCTGAGGACTGCCCGGAGCGCGGATGAAAAAGAGTTTGTGTTTGGGCCGACAGCGCGCTGGTGAACAAGACCTTTCTCGCTGTCGAACAGGAACTCAATCGGGTCCTCGACCGTGATTATGTGCGCTTCTCGCTCTCGGTTGATGAGGTCGACCATGGCTGCTAGCGTTGTGGATTTGCCGCTGGCGGTGGGGCCTGTCACAAGGACAAGCCCGCTTTTCATCCGAGCCAAATGGAATCCCACAGGCGGCATCAGCACGGCTTTCATGTCGGGCGGCCTCGGAGGGATGACCCGCATCACCGCCGCGACGCCGTAGTTGTCGTAAAAAGCGTTAACCCTGAACCGTCCGCCTGTTATGCTGTGGGAGAAGTCGATTTCTTTGTCATCCGCCAGCCGGTGCTTCTGCTCGTCTGACATAATGGAAAAAATCAGCCTCTTGGTCATGTCCCATTCGAGCTTTTCCTCGCCGACGCGGGTGAGTTTTCCGCCTATCCTGAACACAGGGGGAAGCCCGCGGGCGAAATGCACGTCCGACGCCCCCATCTGAACCGCTTTTTCCAGAATATCGTTCATCTCCATGACCGGCAATCTCCGTCAATTCGTCCGGAAAGGGCAAAAAACACCCCGTCCACACGCTTTTTTTAGCTTATTATTTTTTATTTCCGGCTTTACTTATTCTGATATAATAGTTAAAATTGCAACAATAATATTATCGGAGCAATCGAATTATCGCAACCGATTCAATAAATAAACAATCGCGCGGTAGAGGCCGGGAGGAGAGATAAATGGGCGACCCCACCCTGAATCAGGATGAAATAGACGCGTTGTTGGCTGAAGTGCAGGACCCGACGGAAGGCCCCGCCGAAGGCGGTGGCGCGGTCGAGGAACTGACAGCGGACGATTTGGCCGGACTTGAAGGGATGCTGGACGACCCGGCGCCCGCGAAGTCCGCGCCTGCTGCGCCCCCGCCTCCCCCTATGGACGATTTCGGCGGAGACGATTTAGCGGCCATGCTGGACGACTCTCCGGCTCCCGCTCCCGTAGCCGCCGCGCCTGCCGCGTCAGCGGCTCACGCCGCCGCGCCCGCCGCAATCTCCCATCCGGATTTTGCGACTAAAAACATTGAAACCCTTCTCGACGTTCCGCTTCAGGTGGTCGTCGAACTCGGCAGAACCGAAATGCCCATACAAAAAGTTCTCGACCTCGGCCCCGGCTCGGTGGTGGAGCTTAACCGCCTTTCGGGAGAGCCGATAAACATCATGGTCAACGGCAAACTCGTCGCGCGCGGCGAGGTGGTCGTAGTCGACGAGAACTTCGGCATTAAAATAACCAACATTATCAGCCCGATGGAAAGGCTCTCGCAACTCAACTGAGCCGCCCGACGGCGACCCACAATCCAACATTGGAGGCTGACGCCTTGAAACAGTCCAAGAAGCTTGTCATTTGTTGTGTAATCGCTCCGTTTATCGCCCTATCCGCAGGTTGTAAAAAGACCCCGGCGGACCCGGCGAAAAAAGGCGCTGACGCCCCGACGGTCATCGCTGAGTTCGATGGCGGAAAACTTACCGCTGAAGACCTTAACTACGCGATTCCGCACCTCGCCCCGATGGTTCAGCAGCAGCTTCAGGACCCGGCGCAGAAGGAACAGTTGGTTTCCAAAGTGGCCGAGTTCATGGCTCTTGCCTCCGCAGCCCGCGACAAAGGCTACGACAAAGATCCCGAAACCAAAGCAATGATTGATTTCTACATCAATCAGATACTTGCTCAGACGTATTTCACGAAAGAGATTGAGCCGCAAGTGGCGAAAGTCGCCGTCTCCGACGAAGAGGTTAAGAAATACTACGACGATAACAAAGCCGAGTTTTCAAGCGGCAAGATGAAAGCAAGACATATACTAGTCGACACGGAGGAGGAGGCGCGCGCGCTGCACGCGAAAGTCGTCGCCGCTCCGGACACGTTCTCCGCAGTCGCCAAAGAGAAATCAAAGTGCCCCAGCAGCGCCAACGGCGGAAACCTCGACTGGTTTGATCGCGGCCAGATGGCTCCCGAATTCGAATCCGTCGCCTTCGCTCTCAATAAAGGACAGATAAGCGAGCCTTTCCAGTCCCGATTCGGATGGCACATTGTTATAGCCGACGACAAAACTGAAGTCGATGCCACCCCGTTCGAGGAAGTCAAGGAAGGCATCAAACAGAAGATGCTGGCCGAGAAAAAAGAGAAGATTTCCGAAGATACTGTCGAAGCTCTGAAGAAGCAGAAGAATTTCGTGCTCCACAAAGACAAGCTGGATAAAGTCGGCGTTCAGAAGACGCCCGAAGTTCCGCCCATGCCCCCGGTTCCGCCCGCCGGACAGTGACCCGACGCCGCGCATAGCGTATAAACAAGCAATTCCCACAGCCCCCGCCTCAAAACGGGGGCTGTTTGTTTTTGATTGTTTAATGGTTGAACAACACTGTTTGAAATATTTCTATATTAATGTCGTTCGGGCCATTTGCTGCGGGGCAGATAGTACAGGCTGTCGGGAATCCCTATCCGCGCGTCTATCGGGATTACCCTGACAGACTCTGGAAGGCTTTCGACTTCTTTTCTATTGCGGACGAAACGGATGTTCGACGGGACCCCGCAGTTCTGCTTGATTCCCAGTGAAACGTGCATGTTGAACTTGTTAGTTTGTTTGCCGGTGTAAAAGAGGATGGCGGCTTCTTTTCCTTCCGACGCCTCGTAAGCTATGTCTATAAGGGGATTAAAATAGGCGGATGGAATCTGGTGGGCGTACTCCTCTTCGTATGTTTTCAGGTCGAGATAGTTTTTGTGGATGTGCGCTCCGAGAAAAAACAGCAACAGGATCGAAGAAACGGCTTTCAGTCTGCATTCCAATTTAAGATTTCCACCGCCGCTGCTAAGGCGTGAAAACAGTCCGGCCAAGACACGCGGCGCATACTCATATCCCCATACTCCCACCGCAAAGACTGCGAATATAGAAAACGTGTAGCGAGTCGGTTTGGGGTCCATCGAAGCGGCCGCCGTAAGGACGAAAAACGCAAGAAGAACCCAGATGAAAAACAGGAACCATTGTTGTCTTCGGTTCCCCGGCGACTCACAGTTTTCTCTAAATCGCCTTGCCTCTGAAATTAAAAATGCGACGCCGAAAAAAAAGCTTGGAAAAATGAACAACGGTACTATCCCGTTGAACCCCGGGCCGGGCCGCAGGAAAGTGTGCTCGTGGTGGCGGCCGTATTCGGTGAGGTATTCGCCGCGAACGAAAGAGCCTTGCAACACGCGCAGGCGTTCTTTCGAGCGCGTTTTCGATTCGGATGTCGCGTCTCCTATAGTCGGCTGAAGGAAAGAGTGATAAGCAAGCATTTTCAACAGAGGAGCCGGTTCCTGCCGTTGCGGAATCGCCGCATGCGACGCAACCATGAGAAGGACGCCCATGACCGCCGAGGTCGCCGCCAGCGAAAAAAAAGCTTTCGGCGGCCCGGAGGCGAGCCGCTTCTTCCTAATTGATTTGGCCAGCCACGACGCCGCCAGCGCGGTTGCGGCAATGAACGCGCACGCCGCCGCGTACACCGTCTCATGGTTGCCGAGGCAGTAGATCGCCGCGAGGCACGCGGACGCCGCAAGGACGTGAAATTTCCTTTTTGGGTTTTTCCCCGGCGCAAGAGCCGCGGACGCAAAGAAGACCGCTCCAAGCGAAGCGGGCAACAGGATGTGGATATTGCTCTGCCCCAATCCGTATGCAAGCGGCAGCAGGACCCGTCCGCAGAATATAAGGGCAGTCGTCGAAAATGCAGCGAGCGCGGACATGAACAGCCTGCTCAGCAGATAGAGCGCGACCGCCGAAACAACTATCATCCCCATGTGCGCCGCCATTACAGCGGCGTCCGGTCGCTCGTGAAGAAGCCGCATCGACATATTCATTATCAGAGTGGCCAACGGAGAAAATATCTCCCACTTGTTCCGTTGAAAACTGTTGTCGTATTCAGGGTTGCAGACGGAAAGGCTTCTCTCAACCGGGTCGGAATAGTACATGTATCTGGATTCGAGAGGACCGGCGGAAGGATAGTAGAACAGGAACGTGAGAACGAGCAGGGCGAACAGAGCCGCGATATCCGGGAGCCGGGGGTTCGATTCAAAAATGCGGGACGGGGAAAACCTGTCCATCAGGCGGCTCCTCCGCCGGACGCGCGGGGCGCGCCCGCGCGCTTCATTTTTCTGTCTGTCGAGAAGATTATAAAAAGGATGGCCGCGCTCAGAGCGATGAGGGCGGCGCTGAACGCGATGGCTGCGCCCGGCAGCCCAATCTTCGGAATCAGAGCTATGTTCAGGCCGAGGTTGACAGCCAGCGCGGCGAACCACGCGACCACTATCTTTCCGCTGTATCCGTCCGAAATCAGGATTTTTCCCACAACGCTCTGAAGGTTCCAAGCGAATATGCCGGGCAATGTAAGCAGGAAAGGAACGGCCGCGGTCGCGAAGGCTTTTCCGTAGAAGAGAACGATTAGGGGTTTTGCGAGCAGGGCGGCGGCGGCTATCGCGGGCAGCGTGGCGGCGGTTATGCCTAGCGCCGTTTTTTTCGTCAGCGCAAGTTTTTCATCCCAACTGTCCATTCCGCACAGCTTCGGATGCACTATCTGTCCTGCCACTTGCGGAAGTATCCGAAGAAGTCCGGCGAGAGCCACCGATATTGAATATATCCCGGCCTCCGCCGCGCCCAGATATTTAAATATGAGAATGATGTCCACTCTGAAGACAAGGAAGGCGGGGAAGGCGGCGGCATAAGCGCGCGCGCCGTAGCTGAACATATCTTTAAGAAGAGCCGGAGAAAATTCCGGTCTGCCTGAAGCCTGCCTAGCGATTCTTGCGGTTCCCCACGCCGCAAGCGGGATCATGCTGACTATCGCCATAGCGAGCGCTGACACGGGCGTCGCTCCGCCGGTGAAATACGCCGCGCACAGCAGCGCGAGCAGAATGACAGGAGGCCCGATTGTGGAGATGTTAAATGCCCGGACGTCCTTCATGCCGAGCAACATGTTGGAAGTCACGGTGATGGTCTGCCCGACGGGGATGTAGAGGAGTGCGAGGAAAAGCAGAGAGCCGTCGATGGAAAACAGATCGGGCTGCAAGCGCGCCACAGCGGCCGCGCCCGCCGCAGAAATCAGACCCGCCGCAAGGCACACCGCCATCGCGTTCGCCAGAACCGGCCCGATAAGCGTTCGGTCCCGCGCCGGAAAGTACACGCTCGATGTGTGCAGGCCTAGGCCTGAAAGCTGTATGCCGACGGAGCCGATGAACATCGCCACCGCCAGAAGCCCCCGGCCTTCTTCCAGCAGCATCCGGGCGGTGGCGACTGAGACGGCGAAGTTCACGCCCAACAGAAGCGCCCTCGTGCCGAACGTCTCGGCGATATTCCTGAGCATTTCCCCTCGCGGGGCGGACGCCGCGGCGGTTCCGAGGTTTTCTCCGCTTTCTTCCAATTGCCTGTCCCTTCAATACGCAACTGAGCGTTGCGCGGGCAGAAACCCGCGTTCCGTCGTATTATACAGGACGCGCGGCGCGATAGAAACCGCCCGCTTTCGCCGCAGGCCGCATGCTGATACAATATGAGAAACCGCGCGCGGCGCGGACATAAAAAAAATGGCTGACATCTATTCTGACGGGACATACCTGACGAACAACCCCGGCTGGGGCGCGGCGGACGCCGCGTGGAAGGCCGGCCACGTAGTTGATATGCTTAAACGCAACAGCATCAACCCGCGCTCGGTCTGCGACGTCGGCTGCGGCTCCGGAGAAACTCTTGTCGCGATGTCCCGCCTTATGGGGCCGGACGTCAGCTTCGCCGGTTACGAGCCGTCCCCGCAGGCGTTCGAAATCTGCGCGGCTAAAGCGGGCGGTCCGCTGTCCTTTTTCAACGCCGGACTGGAAGCCGTCGCAGACGGCGGCTTCGACGTCGTCATGGCCCTAGACATCGTCGAACATGTCGAAGACTGTTTCGGATTCCTCAGAGAGCTTGGAAAAAAAGGCAGACATAAAATCCTGCATTTCCCGTTGGACATAACGGCGCTGTCGGCGGCGCGCCCGGCGGCGCTAGCGGAAACGCGCAGGACGTTCGGTCACATCCATTACTTTTGCAAAGACACCGCGCTTGCAGCTCTCGAACGCGCTGGGATACGGACGGTCGATTGGGTGTACACAGGCTCCTCGACGGATTTCCCCGCGCCGGGCGCGAAGATGAAGCTTCTCAACGCCGCTAGAAAGACCGCGTTCAGGGTCAGCCCGGACGCGGCGGTCAGGCTTCTTGGAGGCTGGTCGCTTCTGGTTCTCGCCGAATGACACGGCGGGCGGAGACGCGTAACAAATGAAAACCGTCACTGTGGCCATCGGAACGCACAACCGCAGAGAAATCCTGCGCAAATGCCTCGCCGCGCTCGCCGCCCAGACCTACCCCGCCGAACTCATTGAGGTCGTAGTGGTTGACAATGAAAGCGCGGACGGCTCCCGCGAGATGGTCGAATCATTCAAAGCTCCGTACAAATTGAAATATATGTGGCAGAAGAACCGCGAGGAAGATTCATCGAACGCGGGCGCGCGGCTGGCTTCGGGAGAAATTGTCATATTTATCGACGACGACGTCATCCCGCATCCGGCGATGGTCGAGGAGCACGTGAAGACGCACGAGCGGAGAGAGGGGCCGGCGGCTGTCATCGGCCGTCTAGACTGGCCCGCCGGAAAACCAATGTCGCCGTTCGAGGAATACGCTTGCCGCTCCGGCGCGCTTATGGCTTGCCACAAAATTAAAGACCCTGAAAATGTCGAATTCAAATACGCTCTGCACGGCAACATCTCTTTCCGCCGGGAAGATTTTCTCAAGACGGGCGGATACACCGGCGAGTACTACATGGCCGACACAGTGTTCGCGCACAGAGCCAAGACCGAGTTCGGGATTGCGCTGAAACACAACCCGGCGGCGTCCGCGGACCATGTGGAATGCGCGCCGTTCCCGCTGTACCTTGAGAGGCGGGAGCTGTGCGGCGCGGCGGCGGTCTCATACGTCCACCGGCATCCGGAGCTGGCGGGCGCGCTGCGAACCACGCTGGCAGGCGGCGGCGGCGCGGGCGCGCGCTCTCTCAGGGCCGCGCTCTTCATCGCCCACAACTCTCTCCGCCCTCTCATCCCGGCCCTTGAAAAACTTTATCCAGCCTCAAAACCTCTGTTGTTTTTCAGCTACAGAGTTTGCGCGTTGCACAGGTACTTGAAGGGCGCCAGAGACAGGCTGCTGGACGCGGAAAAACACGGCCTCAAGGAATTCGTGGACCCGCTGGTGTGAGGTTTTTGCTTAAGAGCAAGGAATCGTTTTTTTCGCCACGACAAGAAGAGAGCCGCCGAAAGGAAACCGCGCGCCGGCCATGATTGCGCTCGCTTCCGCCGCCGCCGCCGCTCCAAGAGCCGAGTTTAACAGGCCGGATTTGAACTCGCTGGTCGCCGCTCGCCCCGGCTTCAGTTTCCAGACCATCCGCGAAGCCAGCATCGCCGGAAAAAGCAGCGCCATGAAGGATGTGGAGAACACGACGGAAAAACCGGCCCGCTCGACTTTTTGTTTCAACTCCCTCGCCGCGTATCTCCGCTCATGCCTGCTCTGTTCGTCGAATTCCGACCACAGCCACGGATGTTGAGGGACTGAGCACACCAAGCCGCCGCCCGGCCTGACCGCCTCGAACATTCCCCTCAGCGCCCCCTCGTCGTCCTTGATATGTTCTAGCGAATCCAGCGAGCAGACGACATCGAACTCATCCTTAAAAGGGATGCGCGCCGCGTCCATCTGATAAAGCTCCGTCCCCGGAGAAAGGCGTCCGGCGGCGAACTCAAGGCCTCTGGCGAACAAGTCGGCTCCGGAAACTTTTATATTGGGAAATGACTGCTGAATCCCGGAAAGAGCGAACCCCGTGCCGCACCCGGCCTCGAACACCGTTTTCGCGTCCGGAAAATGTTTAGCCAATGCCCACTTGATTAGTCTGTTGCGCGCCGCGAACCAGAAACTGCCTGATTCTATTCGCGCAAGCGTCTCGAACACGCTCGGATCAAAGCCCTCTTCGCTCCCGTCCGAATCCGGGGCGAAAGAAAGAAATCCGCCGCGCATGGCGGGCTGCGCTCCGCACGAGGGGCAGCCCCAATCGGCTCCCTGATGCGCCGTTCCGCATTCAAGACACTTCTTCAAGAAGATTCTCCGGATTTTTGTTTCGCGCGTTTGAGCTTTCCGAGCGCGGCTCCCGCGCCCCACAGCAGCGGAGCTATAAGCGCCGGCGCTCCTGCCGCCATATACCTAGCCTCGAAATGCAGAGGCAGAGTCGTCGCAAGCAGATACCATACTGGAAACACGAAGACAAAAGTCTCCGCCCGCCGGCCTCTCCTTGCGAAAATCATCGCCGCCGAAAAAATCAGCCCCAGATGAAACACAGCCAGCGCCCACGCGTTTTGCGCGATTCCCATTGCGGCGTCAAACGGATTCTTCCTGACATATTCCGAGTATGAAAGCCCGGATTCGCTCCTCGGATTTCTCTGCTGGTAAAACATTGGAAGCGGGTTTCTAGCTGTCTGGATCGACCTGACCAAGATTGTTTTTAGATAAAAACCGGGGTCCTCTTTTATAACGCTTATCGCATGCTCTCCAAGCAGCCTGTTCATTTCCGGAGAGCCGTATGACACGTTTTCATATCCCCGCTCTTTGAGAAATGGCAGCATCGCGGAATCGTCCAACTTGAAGCCGTATTTGTTTTCGTCTACTATCCCCATGCCTTCCCACAAGCCCCTGCCGATGGTCGCAGTGTCCGGAGTCCCGTAATGAGCCATGTTGAAATTTCTGTAGGGGACGCCGAACACGGCCGCCGGAACGGCGACGCACAGAGCCGCGAAAGCGGCCTTCGACGCGAGAGTCCTGTCTGCGGCAAAAAAAGCGGCGGGGGCTAGAAGGAAAATAAAATAGTAGTCCCTCGGGGCCACCCACAGAAGCAGCGAAGACAAAATCAGCAGCGCCGCGGCGCCGCAGAAACTTCCACTCCCTTTCCCTCTCGAATAAACGAAAAACGCCGCCACTCCGAAAGAGGCAACAGCAAAGTTGAAAATGTCGCGCATCGGTTGGAACGCCAGCGGCCAGATGAACGGAAAAAGGAAGATGTAGAAAAGGCCGAAGCGCAGAGCCGCCCTGCCGCCGAGCATAGCTCCCGCGCACGCCGCCAGCGACATCATCGCCGCGAACTCCGCCGCAAGTTGAACGGCGAAGGCGTATCTTGAGGTCAGTTCCCCTCCGAACCACCGGCTAGTGTATGCGATTATGTAGCCGTAGCCGGGCAGGTCCTGCGCGGGGAACGTGGTGTATTTTCCTGTCTTGGGATAGTTCTTCCACTCTTCTATCGGGGTCGGGCGCCCCCTCTCGAACGCCTCCGTTCTGACCGCTTTCTTCAACCCGAAATCCTCCGAGTTGAAATGCCCGTTGAAAGCCGCCTCCGCTATGGCGTACTGGTTGGACACCATCCCGTAATAGTAGAAATATCCTATGGATTCGTAGTAGGAAACGACGCCAGCGCGCGTTGCGGCGAAAAGGACAGCGAGCAGGATGAATCCGCCCGCGCCTAGTCCGCGTCTGCGGGCGTTTATGTCGGCGACTTCAGTTTTCAATCCCGGATCCCGGCTGTCCCGGCCTCTTACCCGCAAGATTTTTCGCGAGTCGGAAAGCCGCAAGCAGATTTGAAATGATATTAACATTCAAGGCGGCTAAAATCAATTCGGAGGCGCGCCGCGCGGCCCCGGCGGCCAATTGGGCTTCGGTGTTGCCTGTTTTCTGTTTTTAAGTTATTTTTTCATAGAAGAATATTCATTGCGGACGTCGGACTGCCATTGAAAACTAGCGGAAATCAAATCGAAGGATTCAGGAAAGGCGTTTCCGTAGTCGTTCCCGTTTACAACAGCGAGGGAATGATACGGACGCTGGTGGAGCGGGCGCGCGCGGCGCTCGACTCGATTGGCCGCGAGTATGAGCTGATACTGGTCAACGACGGAAGCGCGGACGGAAGCTGGAAAAAAATCCGCGAAGCCGCCGCTGAACACGGCTGGATAACCGGCATCAACCTCATGCGCAACTACGGCCAGCACAACGCCCTCCTGTGCGGCGTCAGAAAAGCGCAATACTCCGTCACAGTGACGATGGACGACGACCTTCAGCATCCCCCGGAAGAAATCCGCAAGCTTATCGACAAACTGGATGAAGGCTTCGACGTGGTGTATGGCCGCCCGGTCGTCTCCAAGCACAGCGCGTCCAGAAAACTGGCGTCGAGGCTCATAAGGCTCATACTGAGAAAAGCCACCGCCGAACGGGCGGCGTCGGAGGCCAGCGCGTTCAGGGCGTTCCGGACTGTCCTCAGAGACGCGTTCGAGGGCTACATCGGCCCCTCGGTGTCTCTGGACATGCTCCTGACTTGGGGGGCTTCCAAATACGCGGCAGAGGACGTCGAGCACGCTCCGAGGCTCGACGGCAAATCCAACTACACCTTCAGAAAACTCCTGAACCACGCCCTCGACATGCTCACCGGATTCAGCGTTTGGCCGCTCCAGATCGCAAGCATGATCGGCTTTTCTTTCACGGTGTTCGGCGTTCTGGTGCTGGCCTATGTGCTGATACGCTACATTATTTCCGGCGGCAGCATACCCGGATTCCCGTTCCTAGCCTCCATCATCGCCATTTTCTCAGGAGCTCAGCTTTTCGCTCTCGGCATCATCGGCGAGTATATTTCCAGAGTGCATTTCAGAACCGCAGGATATCCCACCTACGCCATAAGCGAGACGGCGGGAGGAGAGGACTCCCTGAATCAGGATGAACGCTGAAGAATACAGGATTTTTCTGTCGGCCCCGGAGCTGGAGCGGTTCGGCTGCAAAACCGCCCGCGCGGAAATGGTCGCCCTCGAAAATATTGACCAAATGATGGAATTCTGCTCCGGCAACCACATCGAATTTCTCATTGCCAGATCGCCCACGACAGACATCAAAGCGGCTCAGGAAATGGAGAAGCGGGGGTTTCTCCTGATGGACACGCTTCTTTACCTGTCTTTTTTTTACGGCTCGACGCCGTTGCCCGTCCACGCCGGAGAAGCCGCAACGAGGCCCGCCCGGCCGGACGACCTGCCCGACATCCAGCTCATTGCGCGGCAGTCTTTCAGCGGTTATTACGGACACTACCACGCAGACGAACGGCTTGACGACGATAAATGCTCCGAGGCGTACAGTTCTTGGATCACCCGCTCTTGCCGCGCGGAACTGGCCGACGAGGTCTTGGTCGCCGAGATAAACGGAAAAGTAATGGGCTTCAGCTCCCTTAAGATGGCCGGGCCGGATTCGGCGGAGTGGACTCTCGGCTGCGTTTCTCCTGACGCTCAGGGCAAAGGCGTCTTCAAGTCGCTCACCGCCGGAGCTATTTTGTGGGGAGCAGACAACAACCTGAAAAAACTCTCCGCTTCCACTCTGATAAACACAATCCCTGTTTTGAAGACATGGCAGCAGATGGGGTTCACGCAGACTCATTCTTTCTACACGTTCCACAAATGGTTTTCGTGAGCAGGCTCCGGCGCTTGCTCGCGCCTCAGCGCGGCGTTGAGCGCAAAGAGCCGGGCCCACTCTCTCAAGTCGGAGGTTCCGCAAAATGAAACAGGTTTTCATGTCGCAGGGCGGGGCGGTAGTCAAGGAAGTCCCGGCTCCGGAAGCGCGGCCCGGCTGTGTCCTCGTGCGGGTTTCCCATTCGTGCATCTCCGCCGGAACAGAAATGAGCGGCCTTGCGGCGACCGCCTCCGAGCCGCTTGTCAAACGCGCGCTTAGGCAGCCTGACAAAGCCGCCAAAGTCCTCGGCATGGCTCTGCGGGAGGGCGTGGGCGCGGCCCGCAGCTTCGTTTCCGACCGCCTTTCAGTCGATTCCCCAGCCGGGTATTCCGCCGCCGGCGTGGTGGTCGCGCGTGGCGAGGGCGTCTCCGAATTCGCTCCCGGCGACAAGGTGGCGTGCGCGGGCGCTCAGTGCGCCCATCACGCCGAATTCATCTGCGTCCCACGCAATCTCGCTGTCCTAGTTCCCGGCGGCCTCGACATCAGGCGCGCCAGCGCTGTCACTCTCTGCTCCATCGCCATGCAAGGCGTCCGCCGCGCCGCGCCTTCCCTCGGCGAAACCTTCGTCGTCATCGGCCTCGGCATTCTCGGCCAGCTAACGGCCCAATTGCTCAAAGCGTCCGGCTGCCGCGTCATCGGCGCAGACTTCGCCCCAGAACGCGTCCGGCTGGCTCTCTCCTGCGGCATGTTCTCCGGCGTCGTCCCGGCGGATGAAGACCTCGCGGAAAAAACTCTCCGCCTCACTGCCGCACACGGCGCGGACGGCGCCATCATTACCGCCGCCTCTTCTTCCAACGACATCGTTTCCACCGCCTTCAATGTGTGCCGCAAAAAAGGCCGCGTTGTCCTTGTCGGCGACGTCGGCCTCAACTTGGTCCGCGAGGATTTCTACGGCAAGGAAATCGATTTCCTCATATCCTCCTCTTACGGCCCCGGCCGCTACGACCCGCAGTACGAGGAGAAGGGCCTCGACTATCCCATCGGCTACGTTCGCTGGACGGAAAACCGCAACATGTCCGAATGCCTCCGGCTCATGGAGTCCGGCGCGCTCGATATCGACCCGCTGATATCCGCCGAGTTCCCGGTGGACGACGCGGCGGCGGCGTACGAATCGCTGCGCGCGGCGGAGAACCGCCCGATGATGGTTCTGCTTTCGTATCCCGGCGCAGAATCGAAACCAGCGTCCGCGCGCAAGATTCCTAACCCGTCGCACAAGCCGTCCGGGCCGGGAGCCGTCCGGGTCTCGCTCATCGGCTCCGGCTCTTTCGCCAAAGCCGTTCATCTGCCGATTATCCGCTCCATGCCGGACAAGCTGACGCTCAAGGCGGTAGTATCGACCAAAGGGCATGAAGCCGCCGCCGTCGCAAAACAGTTCAGCGCGGAGTATTCGACCACGGACTGCCGCGAAACGCTCGCCGACCCTGCGGTGGACGCCGTTGTCATCGCCACCCGCCACGACTCTCACGCCCCTCTCGCCCTCGCCGCCCTCGAAGCGGGCAAACACGTCTTCGTCGAAAAACCGACCGCTATTGACAGACCGCAACTTGAAAAAATTCGCGAATTCTACACCCCCGAAGACGGTTCCCCCCGGCCCATCCTGATGACGGGCTACAACAGGCGGTTCTCACCGTTCGCGCGCCGATGCTCCGAACTTCTGGCCGCAAGGACTGGCCCGATGATTATCAACTACAGGATGAACGCGGGCCGCCTGCCTCAAGGCCACTGGGCCAACGGAGAGCAGAGCGGCGGACGAAACATCGGCGAGGCGTGCCACATTTACGACCTCTTCACGTTCCTCACAAACAGCCGCGCGGCTAAGGTGTCCGCCATCCCCGTCCGCCCCCTTCCTGACTTCTGCTCCCCCTCCGAGAACTTCGTCGCCTCCATTTCATTCGAGGACGGCTCCCTCGCCACCCTGACGTATACCTCCCTCGGCTCGAACGACCACCCGAAAGAAACTATGGACATCTATTTCGACGGAAAAGTTATTTCCCTTTTTGACTACGAGCGTCTGGAAGTCGCGGGCGCGAAAGCTCAGGGCTTCTCTCTAAAAGAAAAATCAAAAGGCCACAAGGAAGAACTCGACGAGTTCGCCTCCGCCGTCCGCGATGGCCGCATGCCCATCCCCCTGTGGCAGATTTTTCAGGCGTCCGAGATAAGCTTCCAAGTCGAGGACGCCCTGTAGGGGCCGCTTTTTCTCCCAACGCCTATAGCGACACAAATGCTCAAGAGCCGATTTTAATTTAGACCCAAGTTTAAAAGTTTGGGAAAAGGGGTTTTGGGAAAGAACCCTTTTCAAAGGGTTTTTCCCCAATCGCCGAAGGCGAAAACCTCTTCTATTCGTTTTTCAGTTTTTATCTCGCGTTGCTTTTTATGACAGAAGGCAATACAGGGCGATAGCCGCCGCGACGCATACCAGAATCGGCAGCGCCCACAGAGGCCGTTGCGCCGGAGCCGTCTCCGCCGCAAGCGCTATTTCCCCCGGCTCCACCTTTCCATCCCCCGGCTCGTCTCGAATAAGATCGAACTTCAGATGCTTGTTCAATTCTTCGATTATCTCGCCGGATTTTTCAAACACGAAAGGATTAAACTGAATCGAAACGTCCGGAGACGCGTAAAGGTCGATGAAAAAGTCGCGGCCCGGCGGGGCGGACGACCTGCGCACCCTCGTTATCTCGTCCCACGAAATCCGCCGCGCGCCCATCAACGGCCATCTGAGGAAAACCCCCGATTCGCCCACGCGCAACAATATGTTCTGCATGTATAACCCGGCCATCACAGAAAAAAACGCCACGACACAGGCGGCACGGAGCGCGTCGCCGTCGCCGGACACCTTGGCGCGCGCCGCCGCCGCCGCTAGCACGGCCAGCCCCGCCGCCGGATACCCCAGTCGCCGGTATATCGAAAACCTGAACTCTTTCTCCCCAGCCTGCTTCATAACTGAATTCTATTCGCCGCGCCGCAAGCGCGCAACCCGCTCCCCGTCTGCCCGCGTCTCTTCTCCTATCCGGGGTCAATAGCCTTCTTCGGGTTGAAAACACGGCGTCGCGGCGCTAAAGTGCGTTGTCGGGCGCTCGCTGTCCCTCCGCGCCAAAGGAGACTCATCATGATTCTGGGAATCGTAGGCTGGGAAAATTCCGGCAAAACCACCGTCTTCAACGCCCTCACCGGCGCCGCCGCTCAGACCGCCTCTTTCTCCGGCTCCTCCGGCGAGGCCAACATGGCTGTCGTCAAAGTCCCAGACCCCAGACTCGACTTCCTATCCGATAAATTCAAACCGAAAAAGAAAACTCACGTCGAACTCAAAGTCATGGACTTCGCTCCCTTCCGCAAAGGTCAAGGCGAAAAGGGCTTCCCAGCCAAGCACATCGCCTCCCTCCGCTCCTGCGACGCCCTCCTGTTCGTTGCTCGCGGCTTCGACGACGAATCGGTCCCGAACCCGGAAGACACCGTCAACCCAGCCCGCGACATCGAATCCCTCATGCTCGAACTCGCCTTCGCAGACCTCGAAGTCGTCGAGCGCCGCCTCTCCCGCATCGACGAGTCTTTCTCAAAATCATCCAAAGACGAAAGAAAAAAACTCGAACGCGAAAAAGAATTCCTCCTCGAAGTCAAAACCGCCCTCGAAGAAAACGGCGCGTTCGCCGTCGACGGCGCGGACGAAGAGCGCCTTTCCATCGTCCGCAACTACGGCCTCCTCACTCTCAAACCCATCATCGCCGCCGTCAACGTCGGCGACGACTCGGCGGGCGACCCCTCTGAAGCCGACCGCGTCCGCTCAGCTCTCCCTGCGCCCGCCCCACCCGTAATCGCCCTAGCCGGAAAACTCGAAATGGAAATCGCCGGACTGGACGACTCCGAACGCGCCGAATTCATGTCCGGCCTCGGCATCTCCGAACCCGCCCGCGACCGCATCCTTCGCCTCGCTTGGGACCGCCTCGGCCTCATCGTCTTTTTCACCGTCGGCGACGACGAATGCCGCGCTTGGGCCATACGCCGCGGCGACAACGCCGTCACCGCCGCCGAAAAAATCCATTCCGACATCGCCCGCGGCTTCATCCGCGCAGAAACCACCGCCTACGACGACTTCGCAGCCGCCGGCGGCTTTCAAGGCGCCAAAGACGCCGGACGATTCCGCCTCGAAGGCAAAACCTACATCGTTCACGACGGCGACATCCTCCAATTCAGATTCAACGTCTGACCTCTTCATGATCTAGGCGTTTCTTTTCATTCGCAAACTAAGATGAGAGCTTGAAAACTTTTTCTAAGCTGAATTAAGAGTCGTCTCTTTCAGTCGTGGTATAATTCTTCAGAGAATATGAATATTCAGCGAAAGCGGCGGGCGCCGCTAGGGCGGATTGCGACCGGGGATGGGGAATGATGCTCGGCGCGAAGAGAATATTTCTAGCGATAGCGATGTGTGTGTTGGCGACGGCGGGCGCGATGGCTCCGGCGCGCGCCGCGCGGCCTTATTACACGTTTGACGATTCGCAATTGATGGTCGAAATCGAGAACGTCTCGAAGAGCTTCGCGAGGCATCTTGATAGGATTGTGTTCAGCGAGGGGTTCATGAGGCTGGAGTCCCGCGAGGCGCTGAACAGAATGGCTAAATGGCTACAGGAAAATAAGTATCCGATTATTAAAGAATTTCTAGACGCTCTGACGCTTGAGGACGCGAGAACTCTCTTCGAGGTGTTCAAGAAGGGGCAGCAGGTCGGGTCGGACGGTTTTCTGCCTGTGATCGAGGCCAGTTCGGCGACAGGTCAAAGCACTGCGCTGAGTCTTCCGTTCCGGGGGGTTTACTATGTGGTGCAGGGCAACCGGGGGAGCATCTCTCACATCGTCGGGACATCCAACGAATACGCATGGGATTTCGTGGTGATGAGGGAAGGGCAGATGCAGAAGGGGGCGTCGCACAAGAACGAGAATTATTTCGCGTGGGGGCTACAGGCGGCGTCGCCAGCCCCCGGCACGGTTGTCAAAGCGAAAAACGACCAGCCGGATCATCGTCCGCTGACGACGGACATGAAAGGGGCGAACTTCGTGGCGGTCAGGCACGAAAACGACGAAGTGAGCCTCGTGTATCATCTCATGAACGGCTCGGTGGTGGTGTCGCCCGGAGACCGGGTGGAGCGGGGCGGGGAACTTGGCAAGGTGGGGAACAGCGGGATATCGATGTTCCCGCATATCCACTATCAGTTCGACCGGGGCATTGACGAAAAAAGGAAAACGGGGCCTGCTGTGTTCGCCTGCTACTTCGCCCGCGTCGAAGGGGAAAGCGACTGGGCTCTAGTGGTTTCTGGCAGCCCGCAACTGAAACAACACGTGATAAATGTGGACGACTATCTTCGCGATATTAAATAACGCATAAAAAAATATACGCAAAGCGGGTGTGTGTGGGCCTCCGGCGGCCAAAGAGAAACTTTTGAAAAAGTTTCTCTTTGGAATCTCATCAAAACGTTTCAATGGTCGTCGGGAGTGAATCGCTAACGCGCTTCTCCTCCCGACGCCCCATGTAAAATCGTAATCGTAGGGGCGGGGCTTGCCCTCGCCCTTTTAACATTTCGGGCGACCGCAAGGGTCGCCCCTACGGTTGCGGTTACGCAACGCATGATGTGAAATCATTTATGAATAAGACACCACTGAAAAACCTTTCCCAGATTTTTTCACACGATAAGCGCCAAAGGCAGAAGCGAAACTCTGCCTTTGGCGCTGGAATGAAAGATTTTGAAAGGGATTTTAAGGGAAAACTTTTTCAAAAGTTTTCCCTTAATCCTCTGTATCAGACGTTGAGTTTCACCGTAGCGTTGGTGATGACGTCCAGACCGCGTTCGGCGGTTTTAGCTTTGAGCAGGATGGTGTCGGGAGCGGTCTGCCACATTTCGGTGACGATGGTTTCGCCGGGGAAGACGTGGCTGGCGAATCTGACGTTGATGCTTTTGAATTTGGCGGGGTCGTTGCCGCAGAAGGCCAGAAGGACGGCGCGACCGACGTGGCCGAAAGTGCAGAGGCCGTGGAGGATAGGTTTCTCGAATCCGCCGATGGTGGCGAAGCCGGGATCGATGTGAAGCGGGTTTTTGTCGCCAGAAAGCCTATAGAGAATCGCCTGTTGGGGGAGCGTTTTCAGAGAGACGGATTTATCCGGGGCGCGGTCGGGCAGAGCGAACTCGACCTTAGGGCCGGAGTCTCCGCCGAAGCCGCCTTCGCCGCGAAGGAACAGGGTGAACACGTTGTAGAAAAGCTCTTCGCCCTTCTCGTTTTCAGTGACGCACTCCAGAAGGAGCGCCGCGCCCTTGCCTTTGTCGTAGATCGCTTTGATGGCGGGTTTGTTTATCGTTTTCGCTTTTACCGGGATAGGCGTCTTGCGGATTTCCAGATACTGTTCGCCGTGGAGCAGAAGCATCGGGTTGAACTTGAGGCCGGGGTGGCCGACTGTTTTCATAAGAGAGGCGAACGGGGGCACGACGCCGAAAGTGGGAAGAGCCTTCAGCCCGCTCTCGTAGGTGAACTTCAGCTCGTCCTTATCAGTCGACGGAACCCCCGCGCCGACGCCGAGAGCGTAGAGTATCACTTTGTCCTGATCGTACTCAAACTCCATAGGGGATATGGGGGCGGACATTGCTTTTTCGACATCGATCGGCATTTTGAATCCTCCTGTGCGTGGCGCGCGTCATGGCGCGCCGACTGTTTTATTTTCTAAGATATTTTCTGACAAGCTTGGAGACGCGGAGAGCGGAGTCGAGAGCGATGTCGCCGCCGGCGCCGACGCCGCAAGTTGTGTCGCCCGCGAAAAACAGGTTGTGGACTTCCGGGGAGACGAGCGGGGCGCGCTCGTTCCAAGTCTGACCGACCTTTAGCATCGCGCCGTCAACGACCGGGGTGAAAAGTTCGCGTTTCCACTCGCAGGCGTCCCACACGCCGGGCAGGGCGCGCCCGATGAGGTCGAGCAATTCTTTTTGTGTTTTTTTGACGAATTCTTTTTCGTCGGCGCGCGAGGCGGGAATAAACTGAAGCCACGTGCCGAGCTGTTTTCCCTGAGGGGCAAGCGAGGGATCGACATTAGAAATCAGGCAACCCATTGTGACCGGGTCGGGAGTGAGTATCAGGCCGCTTTTGTCGGACACAGGCCGGCTGAGCGCGAAGTCCACCACCACGCCGCAGGTCGGCTCGACCCGCTTGGCGTATTCGACAAGAGGCGGCGACATGTGTTTCGCGTCGATGATTTTCAGCGCGTCCTGAAACGGGACGGCGCACACCAGAGCGTCGCATTCGAACTTCTCGCCGTCCGATTCGACGCCCGCCGCGCGCCCTTTGCTGAAGATGACCCGCTCAACTTTCCGGCGGGTCAATATCTTTCCGTTGCTTTCTATGTTCTTTTTCATCAGGTCGAAGAAACCGTTCCAGCCGCCTTTGATGTAGCCCACAGGCTCGAACGGGTTCTTGAGAAGTTGTTCGAGGAATTTCTTGAGTTCCTTCATCGACGCCAGTTCCGGATAGGGGTTGGCAAGAGCGGTGGAAGCCAGCAGGGCGCACAACTCGGAAAGGTCGTCCGGGGCGTCGATGCCGGATAGAGCGTCGGCAAGCGACGCGTCGCCCGCGCGGTCAGGGTTGTTAAAGGCGGTCCATGCCAGAAGTTTGAGAAGGGATAGTTTGGATAGAGGAGAAAGAAGCTCGGTTTTAATCAGTTCCGCCGGGGCGCTGGGGAAAGGAAAAAATTTGCCATCTTTAAAGACTTCCGGAGGGCCGGGGGAAAGGAAGCTTGGGCGACCGCCCGCCGCGCGCATAACTTCCGCCAGCTTGCCGCGCTTGTGGAACCTGCTCATGTGGATGCCGTAGTCGAGAGTGAAACCGTCTTTCACGACGACATGCAAGCGGCCACCGATGAACGACGCGCGCTCGAAGACGATGGTTTCCCTGCCCGAGCGGGCAAGCAAAGCCCCCGCGCTCATCCCGCCAAGTCCGGCTCCGATAACAATTACTTCCGCTCCGCCGGCCATAGTGTTCCCTCCACGCCCCCGGCGGCTGATGTTCAGGCCGCCGCTTTTCGTTTTATCCCGGATTCGCCGATAGAACCGATTAACCGGGGCGATTTTCATAGCGGCGAACAGCTTCGTTGCCGCCGCATATTTTTGTTCATGAACCGTAAGTTCTATTCACTGCAAAAACGCGCCTTGCGCCTCGCATTTCATCCGCTCTGAACAATCGCTCCCGAATCCTAACGACGGATTCGGTTTTATTGCCGCCAGATAAGTTTACCCGGACGCGGCGCAGACCGCAACATCGCGGGAGCGTGAAGCGAAATCTCAGCCGAAACGGCGCAAAGAGCATGATGAAACCTGTTTAGACATCCGAGCTTAAAAGTTATATATTATTTATCGACAATTATGACATCTGAAGGGGAAGGTGCGGAGACTATGTTGAACGGAAGATCAATCGCGAGCGCGCCGGCGGCGTTTGTTCTGCTGCTGGCGATGTGTCTGTTTCCGTTGAGTTGTTCGGGCAAGGAAACAAAGCAGGCCGAAGCGAAGAAACCGAACGCGAAAGGGGCGGAGGCCACGCTGTCGGCGGAGGGCTACGCCGCCGCGCACAACGTGATAAAGCTCGGCGCGCCAGCGCCCGCAGTGGCTCTTAGGGACGCCCAAGGCAAGTCCGTCACTGTGGCCTCCATGAAGGGCAAGACCTTCATAATCGCTTTCTGGCATCCGACCTGCAAGCCTTGTTTGGACATGATGAAGGAGTTGGAAAAAGCGTTCGCGGCGGACAAGGCGGCTGTGACCATTCTTGCGGTCACCGCCGACGAGGGCGAAAAGAAAAACGTCGAGAAGGAGAAAACTCTGGCCGCTTCGGGCGTGAAAGCTAAGGCGGTTTTCGATATCAACAACGGGACGGCGCGGGCTTACGAGATGACTACCGTGCCGTATTTCGCGCTAGTAGATAAGCAGGGGAACCTCAGATACGCCGGCTCGTTTTTCGTGAGCCAGCCGATAAGGACGATGACGTTCATCGAGATGGCGGCGCGGGTGGCGAAAGGGATAGAAGTCCCCCGCTGCGAGTTGCCGGGGATGGTTTCGGCGTCGGACTACGCGAGCGTGGTAGGAACGCAGGCTCCCGCTTTCAAGCTCAAAGGGCTGGACGGGCTTGACCAGTCTCCTATCTTTTACAAGGGGTTCTCCCGGCTGCTTGTGACTTTCTGGTCCCCAAGCTGCCCGCATTGCAAGATGCAGTTGCCGAGAGTGGAGAGCTTCATTAGGAGCGACGGGCGCAGGCTCGGCGTTCAGGGCATGACAGTCGTGGGGCTGCCTGAAAAGAGCAATCCCGAAACCCCTCAGTATGTGAGCCTGATAGACCAGATTGCCGCGCAGCTTCAGTTGACGCAGCCAATCGCGCTCGACTACGGCGGAGAAGCCGACACGCTTTACAAGGTGAGAGGCGTGCCTTCGATTTATCTCGTCGGAAAAGACGGGAAGGTTGAGCACGCGTGGCGCGGCCAGTTTATGTTCTTCGGAGAGACGGTGGAATGCGTCGTCTCCGAATCAGGCGGGGGCAAGTGAGCGGAAAACCGACGGAAAAAGCGGAGCGCGGCCCGAGCGACGGCGCGTGGTCGGCGGCCGTTTTCCTTGCCGCGCTCGCTCTATACGCGAGAACCGCCGCGCCCGATTTCCTGTTCGACGACAACCCTGAGTTCATTTCCAGCGCCTATCTGCTCGGCGTGTCGCACCCTCCGGGATACCCGGTAATATCTCTGTTCGGCAAATTATTTGCGTATGCCGCGCCGGGCGCGGGCGGGTTCGCGGTCAACCTGCTGTCGGCGTTCGCGGCTGCGGGCGCAATCGCTCTGTCGTTCCGGCTGCTGCGCCGCATGCCCATGAGGCTGGAAACCGCGCTGCTTGGAGCGGCGACTCTGGCGACTTCCCGCCTTTTCTGGGAGCAGGCGGTTCAGGCGGAAGCTTACTCGCTGAACTTCTTCTTTCTGATTCTTTCTCTGAACATCGTCTGGGGCATGGATGGGACGCGGGGCGACGCGCGACGGTTCGCCGCGCTCGGCGCGGTGTCCGCGTTGGGGATGGTGAACCACTACAGCATGGCGCTGGCGTTGCCTGTCATAGGGCTGTTCATTCTCTGGACGCGACGCCGCTCGCTGGGATTCGTCCTCAAGTGGCTCGCTCCCGCCGCTATGGCCGCCGCCGTAGGATTCTCCATCACGATGTACCTGCCCGCTAGATCCGCCGCAGGCCCGGCCATCAACTGGGACGACCAGACGACCGTCTCTGGATTCTTCAGTCACCTCAAAGGCGTGGACCGCAGAACGGAAAATCCGAGGGTGGCGTTCTCGGAAAAAATAAGGTTCGCGCGCGACTACGGATGGAGGCTGTGGAGGGAGAGGACTCCGGCGCTGTTGCTGCTGCTGCCGGTGGGCGTGGTCGCGGCGGCGTTCAGGCTCAGGGAGCGAGCCGCGCTTCTGGCCGCCCTCTGGCTGGCGCTCTTCGCGGGCTTCATCCTTCTGCTCAACTTCATGTACGGCCCGCGCGCCTCTTACGTGGTAAAGGTGTTCCACATCGCGTCTCTTCAGTTGCTGGCGGTGTTCATAGCCATCGGAGCGGACGCCGTCCTCGGAGCGTTGCGAAAAAGAAAATATGTTTGGGTTCCGGCGTTCGCCGTCTTGGCCGGGATGGTCGCGTGGTCCGCCGCCGCAAGCTCAAAAACCGCCGACGCGTCTCGCGACACTATGGCCCCCGTCTATGCCCGCAACATGCTTATCAACGCCGACAGGGACGCGATAATCTTCTCCACCCTTGAAATCGAGACGTTCCCCATATCCGCCTCGCGCGCTGTGGCCGGCATGCGGCGCGACATCGTTCTCATCGGCAGGCAGGGCGATATCGCTCAGACCGCTTTCTCATTCGGCAAGCACGACATACCCCTGTTCGACGTCGATGACATTTCAGACCTAGAAACGTTCGTAGTCAACCAGTCGAGCATGAAGAACAAGCTCTACTTCACAAAGCGGCTGAGCGTTCAGCAGGGCGGCGCGCCGGTCCACGTCAACGGACTTATGTACCAGTTGCTCCCGCACGAAAAAAAGATGCTCCGCTCCGACCCGTGGGACAGAATAGACACAAGCGCGATAAATCCAGACGACAAGGAATACGACCGGATAGAAAAGACAGTGGTGTCCCGCTATCTGCTGATGAGAGGGGAGCATCACATAGAGAGGGGGGATTGGCCGCGAGCGCTCGACTTTTTGGAACAGGCTGAGCGGTTCAACCCAGAATCGAGGTTCCTGCGAGCCGGACTCGGCGCGGTTTACATGGCCGCAGGGGACTTCATGCGCGCCATGAAACAGTTCGAGAAGGGGCTTGAGTGCGACCCCGAAAACGTCGAGATAAGCATCGACACTCTGGCGCTGCACAGCAACCTGTCGTTCATCTACGGCAAGTTCGGGCGGCATGAAAAATCGCTCGAACACATGAAAACGGCCGCGCGCCTGTCCCCGAAAACACCCGTGCTACGCGTCAACCTCGGCAAGACTTACTGGAGCCGGGAGATGTGGAGAGAGGCGGTGGACGAACTGGAAGCGGCGATTTCTCTCGGAGTCGAAAACGCCGCCGTCCACGCCATTCTCGGAATATGCTACGAGAAACTCGGAATGCTGCCGGAAGCCGACATCAACTACAGGCGCTCGCTCGAGCTTAACCCGAACCTTGCGGACACCCACCGCGACTTCGCGGTTTTCAACGCGTACTCCGCCGACAATCCCGCGCTCGCCATCGAGCACTTCAATAAGTATCTGGAACTAATCCGGAAGGATCCAGCCTCCGACTTCTCGGACGTGCCGGACATCTATGTAAACCTCGGCCTGCTCAACCAGAAAATCGGAGATCACGCGCAGGCGGTCGCAGACCTGAGGATGGCCGTAGAACTGAACGCGGGCGGCTCTCCGCGCAAGAGGGCCATCATCCGCACCGGGCTTGCAAGAAGCTTTGACACGCTCGGCATGAAGAAAGAGGCGGGAGCGGAATATGAAATGGGAATGGAAGGCGCGTCGGAATACCCCGACATCTTGAAAGAGCGCGCGGCCTTCCTCGACCGCAACAATATGAATCGCGCCCTCGCCGCCGAGTTGCTCGAACGTTATCTGTCGGCTGTTCCGGACGCCCCGGACAGGATAAAGATCGAAATCGACATATCGCGCCTCAGGGCGCGGACTCGCTGACGGCGGAGCTGAAATGTTGTTTTTTAGAAAAAAAACTCTCGCGGACTCGATAGTCGAAGGCAGCTTCGACGACCGGACGCTCGCGAAACGCATGAAGGAATGGATGCTTAAGGGCAGCCCCGGAGTGGCGCTCCGCGCGATCATACTATATGAGAAACAGCCCGCGCCCAAACGCGAAGCCCTAGCGCGGCACGGCTTGACTGAAGAATTCGTAAATAAGCAGAAAAAACGCCTGAACATCAGGTGACGCGCTAAGCGGGAAAGGCGTGGCGCCCCGCGCGCCCGTTTCCTAATGCCGGCCGATATCTCAATCACCATAGCGAACCACAACGGCAGGGACATGCTCGACCGCTGTCTGAATTCGATTTACGCCGCCCCGCCCGCCCGCGCTTCCTTCGAAGTCATCGTTGTTGACAACGCGTCTCGCGACGGAAGCGCCGCGATGACGCGCGAAAAATATCCTTCCGCGATCGTCATCGAAAACGCCGCTCCTTTGGGGTTCGCCGCCAACCAGAACAAAGCCATGAGCGCGGCGTCGGGCGAGTTCTTCCTTCTTCTCAACAACGACGCGGAGCTTTCGCCGGGAGCGCTGGACGCGATGGCGGACTTCATGCGCTCCAACCCTCGCGCGGGGCTTGCAGGGCCGAGACTCCTAAACCCGGACGGCTCGGTTCAGGAGTCCTGCTTCCGCGCGCCCACTCTGAGCGTGCTGCTGTGGGACGCGTTTTTCATCAGCTCGATGTTTCCCGCTAGCGAAACGTTCGGAGGATTCAAGCGGTGGGCGCACGACGCCGCGCGCCGCGTACCTTCACTCTCCGGAGCCTGCCTCATAGCGCGCCGCTCTGCCGCCTCCGATGTCGGCCCCCTAGACGAGCGCTTCTTCATGTACTTCGAGGACCACGACTGGTGTCTGCGCTTCAGGCGCGCCGGATGGGAAGTCTGGTTCGCTCCTTTCGCCGACGTTCTCCACATCGGCGGAGGAAGCGAAGGCCTCCTCGGCCACGACAAAATGGACAGGTTTTATTCCTCGCTGCTTTTTTTCTACCGGAAACATTATGGCACGCCCGCCGCCGCCGCCGCGGCATTGTTGAACATGGCAGGCGCAGCGTTTCGCGTCGCCGCGTTCACAGCCGCCGCCCTGATTTCTCCATCCCGCCGGGCATCCCTCTCCGCCCGCGCTTCACTCTATAAACGATTGTTCTCATGGCATCTGCGCCGCAAGAACGTTTTTTAAGTCAGATATGACAAGCGGCAAAAAACTTGCCTCTCAGCGATTCTTTTTGACGAAGAAGGAGGAGAGCGTCGCGGACAGTATCCATCCGGCGGCGAAGATGTAGGATTTCACTTGTTCGAAGGAGTTGACGCGCTTGAGGGCGCGCAGGATGTACGACGGACGCAGATAGAAGCGAGAGTATGCGCGGGAGATGATTTTCTTCAGTTCGTCCGCTCTCACATCTCCTTGAGTGAAAAGCGGTTCTTTGTCGCAGTACGCGGACCAGTCGTTCCAGCGGGCGGAGTCCACCCGGCAGCCGGGATCGTTCTCGACTATCTCTCTGAGCCGCGTTCCGATGTAGGGCAGGGCCATCGTGAAGTTAGCAACAGTGAGCGGAAGCGACAGCGCGAACCGCGTGGTTTCCTCCATCGTTTCCCGGGTGTCCCCGTGCAGATTGAATATGAAATATCCGCGGCTTTCGATTCCCGCACGGCGGGCAAGCTCTACGGCGTTCCGAACCTGTTCAAGAGTAATTCCTTTTCCGCACTTTTTTAGAACTTCGGCGTTGCCGGACTCGATGCCGAACCCGATGGAGTAACAGCCGGCGCGGCGCATAAGCGCCAGCAATTCGGCGTCCACGCGGTCCACCCTCGAATTGCATCTCCACGGCAGTGGTTTTTTTTCCTCAAGCATCTTTTCGCACAGGGAAAGCGCCCGGTCGCGGTCAAGCGTGAACGTGTCGTCGAAGAAAGCGACCTCTCCCGCGCCGTGCTTGGCCCTAAGCTCAGCGATGTCGGACATGACTCTGCCGACGCTCATAAAACGGCAGCGCGGCCCCCACAACTTCTTAAAGCAGAACGAGCAGTCGTATGGGCATCCCCTGCTGGTTATCATGTTGATAGACGGGAAATAAAGCGACGCGGCTCCGGGCTGCGCGTACTTTTTGATGTCGAAAAGATGCAGCGCGGGCGGCGGGAGCGTGTCGAGGTCTTCAACAGGCGGTTGAGGGGCTGTCGTGACAATTTCCGACGGCAAATAGCCGCGCCTGAACGCGATTCCTTTCACCGCGTCGAAAGACTCGCGGGCTGCGACGGCGCGGGCAAGCTCGACGATGGTGATTTCTCCTTCTCCAAATGCCGCGACGTCCGCGCCGCACTCATCAAGAACCGCCGGGCCGAGAGCTGTCGGGTGCGGGCCCCCGACCACAAACGTAGAGCCGGGCGACGCCTCGCGCGCCTTCCCTATTATGTCGTATGCCGAATGCGCTGAAAGCGTGAATACCGAAAGCCCTATCATCCCGAATCCGCCGCGCAATACTTCCCGCAGTCGCGTATTGTTGTTGCCGGGAATCTGGAAGTCGAACGCCTCGACCTTGAATCCACCGCGCTCGAGCGAGGAACCAAGGTGCGCAACTCCGAGAGGGACGCCGGAGCCTATGGCGTTTTTATAGTCGCGCGAATATTTGTCGCTCGGAGGCGGGAATATAAGCAGGACTTTCATAGGGTCGGCGTCCCGCGCCTGCGGGACGGCATCATGAGATTTCATTCCGATTCAGAGAGCCTCCGCCTCTAATTCTAACCTGATTCAAATCATTGAGAAAGACTTCGTCCGTTACTACTTGATTAAGGGAAAACTTTTGAAAAAGTTTTCCCTTAAAATCCCTTTCAAAACATTTCAATGCGCGCGGCGGAGCGGGCGCATTCGCGCCAGCGCTCCGCCGCGCTCATGTGAAAAGTGAGGGAAAAGAAAAAATAAAAGCGGCGTAGCCGCCTGCGGCGGTTGGGGAAAACCCTTTGAAAAGGGTTGTTCCCCAAACCCCTTTCCCAAACTATTCTATTTTGTTTTGGCGGTTGCGATTGTGAAGACATAGGGGCGACCCGTCGGGTCGCCCGGATAGGATGGCTCATTGCCATTTTTTCATAAATGATTTTACATGGGTCGTCGGGAGTGCCGCGCAGAGCGCGGCGCTCCCGACGACCAGTGAAACGTTTTGAAGAGAATCCGAAGAGAAACTTTTTCAAAAGTTTCTCTTTGGCCGCCGGAGGCGCTTTAATGCTGTTAAGGGAAAACTTTTGAAAAAGTTTTCCCTTAAAATCCCTTTCAAAACATTTCAATGCGCGCGGCGGAGCGGGCGCATTCGCGCCAGCGCTCCGCCGCGTATCATGGGAAAAGATTTGCAGAGATTCTAAAGAGAAACATTTTTATGTTTGGTTTTGACTGGTTTAAAACTGAATTTAAAGAGGGATAAAGACAGAGAGCAACAGCCAAAATGGACAAAGATATTTAAAAGTGCGCAATTGTTTGCAAAAAGCTCAGCAAGCGAGTATATGTACATATACTCGTAGCGGCCACGCGTTTTTTTGTCGCCTCTTTTCTGCGGACTTCGCAATAGAGTACCGGGGGGATTTATGATTGTGGGGAATGTGGAAAACTTTGTGAAAATGTCAATAAATCAGGATGTTAAATGTTGAAAACTTATTGATAACACGAAAAAGTCACAATGCGTACAGCTTTGTGCCTATACTTGCATATATTTATATTTTTTGCGCTTATGGACTTTTTCCCTTTTTTAATTTATTATTTTTTTCGTCAATTCTTATCCGCGTTAAACAGGATTTCTACCAGTGAAATCCGGGTTGTCAGCATTCACGGTGAATCAACTGAAAACGCGGAAAAATAGTGCGCGGAGGAATCCGACAATGAAGGTCATGAAAGGGAAATATGGATTTATCGCAGCGCGAATTCGGGCCGGGGCGACATTGAAGTTTTTTTCGGTCGCGCTGGCGGCGCTGGCAATTCTTGCGGGAGCCGGGTGTTCATCTAAGCCGGCAGCGGACAATTCCGCCGCGCCCGCAGGCAAACTGATTGTCATATCCCCTCACTGGGAGGGTATTCGGGCGGAATTCGACAGAGGGTTCAGCGAGTGGCTGGCTGCAAACAAGCTGCCGGACGTCAAGATAACGTGGCTTGATCAGGGAGGGACGTCGGACGATATGAAGTTTATCCGCGCGGGTTTTTCTAGGAGTCCGCAGGGGATAGACGTGGACGTGTTTTACGGGGGGGGGCTTGATCCTTACATTGAGCTTGCGGACGCTGGACTGTTGGAACCGTTCCGTCTGCCGGACGAGGAGCTGGCGAGGATACCCCCGGAGCTGAACGGCATGCCGTTGTACGACAAGCAGTTCAGGTGGCACGGCGCGTCTCTGGCCGGTTTCGGGATTCTTTACAACAAGAAGCTGTTGGAGATGTACAGCCTAGAGCCGCCGGACAGTTGGGAAGATTTGGCCTCCCCGAAGTTCATGGATATGGTGGGGTCGAGCGATCCCCGGCACAGTGGTAGCGTTCACATGATGTACGAGATAATACTTCAGGCGAGCGGATGGGATAAGGGTTGGGATATACTGACGCGCATCGGCGGCAACGTGAGGAATTTTCCGAAGAGTTCAGGACAGATAGGCAAGGATCTGGCGACGGGGGAAGTGGCTGCGGGGTTGTCGATAGACACTTACGCGTTTTCCGCCATCGAGCAGGCCGGGGCGGACCTGCTGGGGTTCGTTCTTCCCGCGCGGGCGACGGTGATAACGCCAGACCCGGTGGCGATACTCAAAGGCGCGCCGAATTTGGACAATGCCCGCTTGTTCATCCGCTTCTGCGTCAGCCCGGAAGGGCAGAAGCTGTGGATGCTCAGGAAGGGCGTTCCGGGCGGCCCGACGGAGTTCTCTCTCAACAAGATGTCTATCCTCCCTGAGCTTTACCCGGAAGGTTTCGAAAAGACGACAAATGTTACGGCGAACCCGTTCGCGATGGAGAGCGGATTCGTTTACGATTTTGAGAAGGGCGCGGCAAGGTGGGAGTTGTTAAACGACATGGTGGGCGCGCTGATAATAGACACGCACGCTGATCTGGCGACTGGCTGGAAAAAGGCCGCCGGGCCGGGAAAGACTCCTCCTGCGGCGGCATTCTCGCCTCCGGTGTCCGAAGCGCGCGCGCTTGAGCTGGCCCGGTCCTCTTGGAACGACCCCGTCGAGCGCAACAAGATGGTTACTTCGTGGTTCTCAGACGCGCGGAAGAGATATAAAGCTTTGAAATAGCGCTCGGCCGTCAGCGCCGTTTTGTTATTCTGACGCGCATGAGAATTATCTCATAAAAATCGGGTTGGGCGCAGACGGATTTGAACCGCCGACCCCTTGCTTGTAAGGCAAGCGCTCTTCCGCTGAGCTATACGCCCTTGAACTATCTTGTTTCGCCGGGGGATGGCGCGGCGAAAAATATCATCCCGGATCTTTCGAGAAAAATCCGGCCCAGTGATTTTCATTTCATGCCGAGGTTTTGTCAAGCGCGCGCCGCAGAGAGAGCCGCGCGGTTTTAACCTGTTAACTGGACACCCGCGGGATTGTTTATAATAATTTCACGGAAAAGACATCGCGCCGGGGCGGTCTGCCGGCGGCGGGAGGGCAATATGGCATCCATGAATAGGACATTGAGCTTGTCGGCGCTGCTGGCGGCGGCGCTTATTGTTTTTCAATGCGGGCGGACGGCTGTCGCGGAGCCGGGCGCGAGCGCGCCCGCCGCTCCGGAAATCGCTCTTTCCCAGCCGGGCGAGGACGGGCTGATAGTAAAAAAGAATATTACGTTCCGAAAAATCGGACAAACTTTGCTGAAAGGCGACTTGTACAGGCCGGCTGGAGAAGCGGTTCTGCCGATAGTTATCGTGATTCACGGCGGCGGCTTCATGTTCGGCGACAAGGACATGGAGCATTACACGAGGATTTCGCGCGAAGTGGCGGCGGGCGGCTATGTGGTGTTCAATGTCAACTACAGGCTGATACAAAACGGCGGGGTTTTCCCAGAGAGCGTCAAAGACGTGAAGTGCGCGGTGAGATGGGCGAGGGCGAACGCGGCGCAGATCGGGGGAGACCCATCGAAGATTGGGGCGATAGGAGGCTCGGCGGGCGGATATCTGGCTACCATGCTGGCGGCAACCGCGAATCACCCGGACTTCGAGCCTGACTGCGACTACGGGGCTGACCCGTCCACCGAGATCAATGCGGCGGTCGTTTACTTCGGCTTGACGGATATCCGCGCGGACGCTCCGCACACGGCGTCGTTCAGGATGTTGCTGCCGAGATTCCTCGGAGAGAAGAAAGGCGGGAGCGCGGAGTCGCAGGCGGCGGCGTCGCCGGTGACATACGCGGCGGGCGCGGCTCCTCTATTGCTGTTGCACGGGACGAAGGACACGCTGGTGGAGCACGAGCAGTCGGTGGCTCTATGCGAACGGGCGGCGGAGGCGGGGCGCGTCTGCGAACTTCATCTGTTCGAGGGCGAAGAACACGCTTTCATCACCTATCCTGACGCTCCCGCGTCTGTCGAAAGCTCCCGGCTCACCTTCGAATTCTTCGGCAAGCATCTGGCCGACTGATTCAAAATATTTTGTAGAGCGCTGTATCGAAACGATATATGAATAATCCCAAAAAGTTTGAAAAATCGGAGTTCGAATATGGCAGAACGAAAGATAAAAATAACGGCGGGGGCGGCTGAGGCTGAAGCTGTTCTG
>MWCD01000019.1 GCA_002069885.1 bacterium ADurb.Bin236
CGTCCTGCGTCGGCTCAAGCGTGCGCTCGCTGACTGCCTCTAAATAATCTATTTTTATGAGCGGAGATTCGGCGAGTTTCGCACGCGCGGCTTCGAGCGCTTTTTCCGCCCGCTTCTCTCCGGCTTCGACAAGTTTTTTCGCCTCCGTCAATCCGGCGCTGATTAGCGTCGCTGCCTTCCTCTGTTCCGGATTCAGGTAGACGTTTCTCGAACTCATGGCCAGCCCGTCGGATTCCCTGATTGTGGGCATCGCGACGATTTCGAGATTCATGTTCAGGTCTCTGACCATCTTTTTGATTATCAGCAACTGTTGCGCGTCTTTCATTCCGAAGTACGCGCGGTCCGGCGCGCAGATGTTGAACAGTTTCGCGCACACCGTGGTCACGCCCCGGAAATGGATGGGGCGCGAGATTCCGCACAGCCGCGACGACCATCCCTCGACGGTTACATAAGTCTTGTATCCAGCCGGGTACATTGAAGCGTTGTCCGGAGTGAAAAGGAAACTCGCTCCGGCTTCATCGGCCAGCTCGGTGTCGCGCTCGAGATTTCTGGGATATTTCTCCAAGTCCTCGCACGGGCTGAACTGGGTCGGATTCACAAACAACGTGACGATGGTGTCGTCGTTATCTGCGGCGCTGCGGCGCATAAGCGACGTGTGGCCTTCGTGGAAATATCCCATAGTGGGAACGAGGCCTATGGATTTGCCGTCGCGGCGAAGCCCGGCCGCCACAGCCTTCATTTCCTCAACTGAGCTTATCCTCTGAATCATCAGCTCCGCCCGCCCGCGAATGTTCCGGGGCGCTATTTCTTCTTTCTGTTCTTCGCCGCCGCCTTCAGCCTCTTCACTATCGATTCCTGAATTGTGAAAGAATGTTCCGTTGTCGGGTACGCGGATGTTTTAACTTCCTTGACGTATTGCTTCACGCCTTTTGAGATTAGGGCGTTGGCGTTTACGAAAGTCTTGACGAACTTAGGCGGCTTGCGCCCGGATAGACCGACCATGTCGTGGAGCACCAGAACCTGTCCGTCGCAGTCCGGGCCTGCGCCTATGCCGATGGTCGGCATTTCCAGAATGGACGTCAGATGTTTTGCGAGCATCCACGGCACGCATTCGAGCACAACCATCGAGGCCCCGGCGGCTTGCAGAGCCAGCGCGTCGTCTTCTATCTCTTTTGCCTTTTCGTATTGTTTGCCCTGAGCTTTGTACCCGATGATGTTTACTGACTGAGGAGTAAGTCCGAGGTGGGCGCAGACAGGTATGCCGCTGTCCACCATAGCGCGTACGACATCCGCGAATCTGCCGCCGCCTTCGAGCTTGACCATGTTGCAGCCGGTTTCCTTGATGGCGCGTCCGGCGTTGCGGACCGCTTCCTCGACGCTCGCCTGATAGCTCATGAACGGCATGTCGAAAATAACGAGCGCGCGCTCCACTCCGCGAACCACCGCCGCCGCGTGGTGTGTCATCTGATCCATCGTAACCGGGAGAGTGTCTTTGTAGCCTAGAACCACGTTGCCGAGGGAGTCGCCGACAAGCAACACATCCACGCCCGCTTCGTCCAGCAGTCTGGCCGTCGGAGTGTCGTAAGCGGTCAACATGCATATCTTATCGCCGTTGCGCTTCATTTCCGTCAGTTCGCCGACTGTGACTTTCATGTCAGTCTCCCTAATCAAAAATGCCTCCCCGAGATGGGAAGGCATCAAATAACAGCTTCATTGATGTTCCTGTCTCGGGCTTGACGCTCCAAGCAGTTGAAAACCCGAATCAATTTAAAACCAATTATTAATTCGTTTTTCAATCATAGATTAACATCAGCAGGGAAGTTTTTCAACAGTTTGTTTTGAAAAATCTATGCGTTCGAGCCGGGAGTTGAAAAAGTCTATGAGCGTCACTCCGCCGGGCATCATGAAGTGCGGGGCCGCCTCCGCCGCCGGGGCTAGCGCGAACATCCTCTCTCCCATTCTGGGGTGAGGGACTATCAGGTCGGGCGTGTCTATCGTGTGGTTTCCATATAATAAGATGTCTATATCTATCGGGCGCGCGGACCACCTCGGCGCGTCGATTTCTCTCCCCATTGACGCCTCGATTTTCTTGCATAGTTTCATCAGCGAGCGGGACGGAAGCTCGGTCGCCGCCAGAGCCGCGGCGTTTATGAAATCCGGCTGGTTAGGGTTGCCTATGGGGCTGGTTTTGTAAAATGAGGACCTGCTGACGATTGCTATCCCGTTTTCCTCCAACGCGGCCATAGCGGACTCGATGTTCTTTTTTCCGTCTCCCAAATTTGAGCCGAAAGCCAGCACGACATTCTCTTTGCCGGTCGTCGCCACGAGTTATCCTCCGTCAGTTTTTCGGGACATCCTGTGAACGGCTCTCGGAGCCGCCTCTCTATGCCTGAAGAAAACTGTCGCTAGCGCGAACATTGCTATTCCATAAACGATTAGCCCGAAGAAATCGCGGGCCGGGCATCCCGCCATCTCGCATGTTATCGCCGCGTTCAAAGGCTCGATCGCGTATCTCATGGGAAACGCGTAACTCAAGGCGTTCAGCCAAGCGGGCAGGGCTTCAAGCGGAAATATCACTTCGCCCAACAGCAGCGCGGGCGGGAGAATCAGCGGTATCGCCGCGAACGCCTCTGTTCCGCGTCTGGCGGCCCCGGATGTGAACATCGACATCGCCACCGACACCACTCCGAGCAGGAACGCGGACGCCGGAACCGCCCACGCCGCTCCCCGAAATGAAACTCCGAAAATCAGCGCCGACGCAGCCGCCACCGCTAGGGATTGAACCAAAACGAACGGCGCGAATCCGCACACGTACCCGGCCACGACCGACGCCGGCGATACTCCTATCGCTTGGACGCGTTCAAGCGCTCCGCCTATCCGCTCTCTCACGAACACTCTGGCGCAGAATCCGAACGCGCTGATGTGAACGACGAAACACGCGAAGCCCGCCGCCAGCGTCTCCCTCGGAGCCAGTCCGTCCGCCGGGTCCGCGTATGATATCCCGTCCGCGAATATTTTTACTATATAAATCGCGAGCGCGGGAAATATGAAAAGGTGCGGGACGGACATCCTGTCCCGCGGTATCTCCTTGAAAATCCTTTTCGCTATCGAGACCGCGTTGTCGATAATGCTGAATGTCATTCAGCGTCGCCCCCCGGTAGGAAGTGGTCCCGGATGATGTCGTCCAGCGTGTTTTCGCAAATCTCAACCTTTTCGAGCCGCGAAATTTCGGCCCCAAGACCGCGCAGCGCCTCTGGCAGCTCGGTCCTGTAGTCCTGCGTCCTGAACTCCCGGCTCTCTCCGCCCACCGTCAGCTTGACTGTGGCGAAACCGAGTTTCATTAGATTCTCCGGCGAATCGTCCGCAAGAGCCCGCCCGTCTATCATGAACACCACCCGGTCGCTCTCCAGCGCTTCCGCGGCTTCCCGCGTGGACATTATTATCGACACGCCTATATCCTTGAGTTGCCTTAGATAGTTGTGGAATTCTTCTCTGAGCGCCGGGCCTGCTCCGTCCACCGGCTCGTCCATCAGCAGCAGCTTCGGGCGATGCACTATCGCGCAGGCAAGAGACAGCCTTCTTCTCATTCCGGGGCTGAGCTTTCTGACAGGCTCCCCGGCTTTCTCCAGAAGGTTCGTGAACGCCAGAGCCTCCGCTATCTTGTCCGCCAGTCTTCTTCCGTGCAGCTTGTGGGCGCGCCCGAAAAATCTCAGATTCTCCGTCGCCGTCAGCTTGTCGTACAGCGCGTCCTCGCGCGGCATATAGCCTATAGATTGTCTGGCTTCCTTCTTCTGCGTCGCCAGATCGAACCCCATCACTTTCGCGGAGCCTGACGTCGGCTTCTGGGATGTGGCCAGTATCCGGATGAGAGTCGATTTTCCCGCTCCCGCCGGCCCCAGCAGAGCCACGGATTCTCCAGCCGCGACTTCCAGCGAAACGCCCCGCAGCGATTCAACCCCGTAGTTCTTTCCCCGCAGGTCCGTCGCTTCTACCGACGGGCCTGCGCTTCTTTCTATCCCGTAATGCTTGGAGAACACGTGCCTCAACAGCAATTCTCTGTCGCTCGGCTCGATGTCGTAGAAACTCACTCCGAAAAGATACTTGTTCGTTGATTCAGCGTCGCCCTCGGACGCCCACCTCACTTCGCACAGAGACTCGATGACTCTGTCGCCTTCCGGGGTCGGGACGCTGAATCGCGTCCACACCATGTCCCCGCGCTTCACCGGCTGGTTTCCTGAAAGCCTTATCCCTCCGGCGGACATGTCGAGGCTGGACGCCGTGCGCGCCGGCGCGTCAACGTCCGGCCTTTCCACCTCGACGTCCAGCACGTCTTCGATTCGGAGATATTCCCGTCTTTCCTCCGGCAGTTCCTTCAAAGTTGTTTTTCTCATTCGGCTTGAACTCCGGTCATCAGCGGCTTATGCCGCGCTTTTTTCTATATGTCTATTTTAGCTTAAAACCGACCCGCCGCGATGCCGTTTGCTTAAAATCACATTGCCGCGCATGAGCGCCCGCGCGGCATCCTCTTTTATGGTTTCCCCGGAGCTGACTCGTTTGTTCCCTGTATCGAGTGCGGCGGCGACGCGATGTACAGCACGATTCCATTCTTCGCGTCTCCGGGCGAAACGATGAATTTCACCTTCTCGTACTCGACGCCTTCCTTGGACGCACCCGCCACGTATTCCCCCGGCGGCGCGTTTATCCATGTCACCCCTCCGTCCACAGACGTCTCCGTCAGAGCGGGGTCCGGCCTCACATGCTTGTCGAAATACACCGGGCCTATCGCTCCCGGCATCGGCTCGGACACCGCTCCGGGGTCGCCGTGCGGCAGCCTGTCATCGTGTATGCTCGCCCATTTCTTCCCGATTGTCGCCACTATCGCGTTCTTCAATCTCTTGTCAGCGCCCTTCGGCGACTTCTCCTTGATTATCAGCATCTCCACCAGCGGTCGGATTATCAGCTTGAAAAACACAGGGTCGATATATTGTATCGACAGGTCCGCCACGTCTGAATCGCCCACTCTTATCGCGTTCGATTTCGTCGTTATCCAGCCTGTCTTCTCGTACACCGGGGAAAGCTCCGCGTCCACTCCCGCGTACTTCAGGACTTTTAACTTCCACCATCCCGCCTCATCCGATTTGACTTCGAGTTCGGCTGAGTCAGGCAGCTCGGCGACCCAAACCGTCACTCCCGGCACGACCGCATGATAGCTGGGATGTCCGGCGTGGTTGATTTTCCCGGACAGCAAGACAGTCGTCTTTGGCGCGCTCTCGGATATCGCGCCGCCGCTTTGATATTGAGTAATGTCCAGAACGGGGACGTCCGCCCGCGCCGCAGTCCATCCCGCAATAACCAACGCCGCCGCTATTGTCAAAACCGCTGTTTTTCGCATCGAAGTCTCCCTTTATCCGTTGCCCGACCGCCCCGCCATATTATTTGTTATTGTTTCATATTATTGTACACGCCTCGCGGCCTTCTTCGCATTTTTTTTTGAATTCCCACTTTACTTTGTTTCATTCCGCGTCTATCCTTGAAGCGTGATGCGTTACTTTAGCAGATAATCACAACTTAATCCTTCACCCACCAACACAGGCGAAAATTTTTGTTTTTGATATTTCATATTCAGGAGGAGCGGAAATGATAGGCAAAAAAGTAAGACTCGAAAGACTGATGGACAGGGAAAAGATGAGGACGGTCATCGTCCCGATGGATCACGGCGTCTCCGTCGGCCCGATCGCCGGGCTTATCGATATGGGGGCTTCCGTCAACGCGGTCGCGGACGGCGGGGCCAACGCCGTGCTAGGACACCTCGGCCTCCCGCTTCACGGCCACAGGGGCTATGGCAAGGACATCGGCCTCATTCTTCATCTGTCCGCAAGCACTTCCCTCAACCCCGACCCGAATGACAAAGTCCTCGTCAGCAACGTCGAGCGCAGCATCAAAATGGGGGCGGACGGCGTTTCCATCCATTGCAACCTCGGCGCCAAACATGAGTCCAAGATGCTTGAGGCTCTCGGACAAGTCTCTCTCGCCTGCATGGACTGGGGTATGCCTCTGCTCGCCATGATGTACTGCCGGGGCGAAAAAATAAAGAACGAATACGATGTAAAATTCGTCAAGCACGCCGCGCGCGTCGCCTCCGAACTGGGAGCCGACATCGTCAAGGTGAATTACACTGGCAGCCCGGACACGTTCCGCGAAGTCGTCGAGGGCAGCTCCATCCCTGTCGTCATCGCGGGCGGCGAAAAGATGACCACCGTCGCTCAGGTGCTCACCATGGTGAAAGGCTCCATCGACGCCGGCGGCGCGGGCGTTTCTATCGGACGCAATGTCTTCCAAGCCGCGGACACCACTCGCATCACCGCCGCCATCAGCGCTATCGTCCATCGCAACGCCTCCGTCAAGGACGCTATGGACATCGTTAAAAGCGGCGCGAAGAAAAAGTAATAACGCGGCCCCGGACTAATAAGACGGAACGCCGGGCGCGCGACCAACCCGCATTGGCGAAAAATGCGGGATACATTTCGCGGCGGACTCATTCCGCCGCAGGGAGAGCATCATGAAACTTTTCTGGGTTGACGTCAGACCGTGGGACAAAAAGAAAATGACCGCCGCCCTCGAAAGCGGCGCGGACGCCGTTCTCGTCCCGGAGGGCTTCGCCGACAAAGCGCGCGAACTCGGCCTCATCACTATCGTCGCTCCGGACGGCGACCTCGTTCTCGGCGACGACGTGGTCGAGATTTCCATCGACACGAAGGCCGACGAGGTGGAAGCCGCCCGCCTCGGAAAATCTAAAACTGTCATCGTAAGCTCTTCCGACTGGACGATTATCCCTCTCGAAAACATCATCGCGCAGGCGGACGGCGTCATCGCCGCCGTCGATTGCGCCGAAGCCGCTAAAACCGCCGTGACCATTCTCGAAAAAGGCGTTCGCGGCGTCCTCCTCAAAACGGACGACATCAATGAGATTAAAAAGACCGCCCGCGCCATCAAACTGGAATCGGAGAAACTCGGCCTCGTCGAGGCGAAGATAACCGCCGTCCGCCAGCTTGGCATGGGCGACCGCGTATGCGTGGACACCTGCACCAACATGAAACCGGGGCAGGGGATGCTGGTCGGCAACTCAGGCTCCGCCATGTTCCTCGTCCATTCTGAAAGCTTGGACAATCCGTACGTCGCCGCCCGGCCTTTCAGGGTGAACGCCGGAGCCGTCCACGCGTACGTCCGCGTCGCCGGCGGCGGCACGAAATACCTCTCCGAAATCAAAGCCGGAGACGAAATGCTTATCGTCAATCACGAAGGGCGCGGCGAAACCGCCGTCGTAGGGCGCGCAAAAGTCGAGCGCAGACCCCTCATGCTTGTAGAAGCCGAGACATGCCCCCCCGATGGCGAGCCCACGCGCCCCGTTTCGCTCGTCCTACAGAACGCCGAAACCATCAGACTCGTCCGCCCCGACGGCTCCCCCGTATCCGTCGTCGCCCTCAAACCCGGCGACCTCGTCCTCGCCCACACCGAAGACACCGCCCGCCACTTCGGCATGAAAATTCAGGAGACCATCGTCGAAAAATAACCTCTCGCCGCGCCACAGATCAGATAAGAATAAATCAAAAACCGCCGTCATGCCCGCGAAAGCGGGCGCCCATTTTAACAAAATACATGTTATTTAATGATTCTACACACTACCAAGTGTGCCATGAGCAAAGTTATTACCTTTGCGCATGTCCTTTCAATTACCGCTAACAAGCAGTATTATCAAACATACGAAGCATGAATATTTACTCGTTGTGCTGGGTGGCACCCACGACCCAGTTGTGGGTGTGCGATGGTAAATCAATTAAGAACTGGAACAAATTGAATATTGGCCTGTAGGGCGGGAACGCCGATTCCCGCCATTGCCCTTTTAAATTGATTGACACATTTCCGCCATCAGATATAATCTTGCTGAAAAGATAACGCGCCGAGTAAAAACGGGAGACATCATAATGACCAGACGTTTACTGACAATATTCGTTGCGGCATTCCTTATCGTCGCATGTCATCTATCCGCGCAGACGGAACAAACCCCAAAAGCCCCTGCACCCACCGCGCAAACAACATCCTCTCTCTCCACCCCGGTAAACACTCCCGCCGCTTCACCAGACATCACTTCCGAAAATACAATCTCACGAGATAAGGAATACCAATACATAAAAGACAATCTCCTACAGACATATGATTCAATGAAGCATGGCCAAAACATGCAATGGTATATCATTACAGCATTGATTGGTTTATTTGGAGTCTTTGGTTATAACACATTTAGTCAGTATGAAAAAAGGCTGAAAGAACATTTTGAGGACTCAAAGGAGAGACTTGAACGCTACGATACCAGATTTAAAGAAATTATGAAAGATGCTGAAAAGCATTGCACAACAGCAAAAGAATTAAGCGATACGATGAAGGACATATTGATGAAATACATGAATGAAAATAAATCATTGAAGAATGAAATGACAAAACTATTCGATGAATTTATCGCTGAAGCGGGTGCGAAAGTCGATAAAGAAATCAAAGCATTTCAAATTGAAATGATGATAGCGAAGGAAAAGTTTAAGTTATTGCAGAAAGAAATGAATCCGGCTTTGAAAGAAGAACTAGAAGACACTGTAAAACATATAACAGAGAAGCCGCCGGAAGAGAGAAGCGCTCGCGATTACTTCTTAATGGCATACAACAGCAAAGACGTAAACGAGCAGATAGAATATTATTCAGAAGCAATAAATATCAATCATAGATTTGCCTCTGCTTATTACAATCGCGGGCTTGCATACGACGAACTAGCTAAGGACGATTCTAAATATTACGATGATGCGATTGCTGATTATGACAATGCAATAAGAATTGCTCCTGATGATACTGACGCTTATTACAACAAGGCTTGTTCATACATTGTGAGGAATAAAGTAGGAGACATTGAAAAAGCGTTTGAGATGCTGGATAAAGCCGCTGAAAAAGGTTTTGATGAATATGAACTTGTTTTGAGGGATGAAGAGTTAGATAAGATAAGAAAAGATGAAAGATTCAAAACATTCCTAAATAAAGTAGAAGAGAATCAAAAGAAAACGCGTAGAGAGTAAACGCATTATGTTGTCTACGATTCGTTGCTAGTTGAATCTTCTGTATAGTTTATATTTGGCATGGAATAATCCAATCATCATTTTCATGTCTTCAAACACATCATAATTCCATGTAAAAAATGTCTATGGGGGCGCTGTTGTAGATGTCGATGTAGAGCGGGTTGACGGATAGGATGGAGACGGATAAGTCGATGGAGCAGGCGGAGTTGAAGGCGGCGTCCGGGCCGATATCGCGGTTAAGCAACAATGACAGATCGCGCCTGAGCGTTCCGGCGCGCGCCCATGTATCCATCCCCGGCTCCAAAATGGGGACGTCCGACATTGCGCGAGCAAGAACTCTTGCGTCAATCGGGTCTATCGCCCTCGATACAAGGTCAGATATGATGGGGCCGTTGACGCACACCACGCCTAGTCTGATAGCCTCGGCGATGGCGTTTTTCAATGTGCTTCTTTCTCTGGAAAAGTATCTGGACCACGCGGACGCGGTGACGAGGATCGGGTTCATCCGCGCGCGCCCGGCTTTCTGCTTATTGCGCTGGGGCCGGAGTCAAGCGGGATTCTACCCCTGTAGTCAAGCAGCCTGTTCATCCTCTTGTTCATGACGAACTGTTCGAGGGCGACCCGAACCGCGGCGGTTTTTGTCTTCGTTCTGGAAATTTTCATGACCTCTTTGATCAAGTCTTCAGGAATTTCTATCGTTGTCCGCATGGTTAAACCCCATTTATTTTGTCTAAAAAGATGTCGCGAAAAAAATGATGCTGCATAAGCTATGCATAAATATTATGCATAATGTGAACTCAAGTCAAGCGTGAAAAGCAAAATAGCGCTTTAATAACAATGAATAATGATTATTGTAACGATGATAAGCCGTTCTCAAATATTTGGGGACTAAAAACGATGACAGGAACGCCGCAAAACGAAATAATGTAATAACAAAGCCAATAATAATAAAAAATACGGGTGAATTTGGATGGCGTTTTTTTGGGGCTTCAAAAAACGGCAACATTGCCGTTAGATTGAGCGTTTTAGCGGAAAGAAATTCGTCTCCGTATCGTGCATTCCGTTATAAGGCAGATGCCGACATGCAACGCGGAGCATCCCGCCGGGATAGGCTTCAAAAAAGCATCGCGGAGGCGCTGGGCGCGCGTCAGCTTGGCAGTTTGATGTCGCAGACGGACCCGCTGATTACGATTTCGTCGTTCACGCGGCTCACGTGGAACGTCTCGCCCTCGGAGTACCTGCACAGAAGCAGCTTCTCTGAGAGCGGGTCTTCGATATATCGCTGAACGAGCCTTCGGACGGGGCGCGCTCCGTTCACCGGGTCGTATCCTTCTTTGGCAATAAACTCAAGAGCTTCGTCGCTCACTTCGAGTTTCAGCCCCTTTGATTCGACGCGGTCTCTGAGCATCCCGATGAAAAGGTCGACGATGGCTCTGATGTCCTCTTTGGACAGGGCGCGGAACACCATCAGTTCGTCCACTCTGTTGAGGAATTCGGGCCTGAATGTTTTCTTCATTTCCTTGAGTATGTTTTCTTTCATCAGCTCGTATTCGCGCTCAAGTTCGGCGGGGTTCATGAGGTCGGGCTGAGCGCGCCTGAAGCCGACGGGGTTGGCGTTGCTGATAAGCTCCGCGCCAACGTTGGAGGTCATTATGACTATGGCGTTCTTGAAGCTGACTTTTCTTCCGTGCGAGTCCGTGAGCGTGCCGTCCTCCATAATCTGGAGGAGGATGTTGAACACTTCGGGGTGAGCCTTTTCAATCTCGTCGAGGAGGACGACGGAGTACGGTTTTCTGCGGATTGCGTCTGAGAGCTGGCCGCCTTCGTCGTAGCCGACGTATCCGGGGGGCGCTCCGACGAGGCGGGAGGTGGACGCTTTTTCCATGTATTCCGACATGTCGATGCGGACGATTGCCTTTTCGTCTCCGAAGAGGAATTCTGCTAGGGCTTTGGCGAGTTCGGTTTTTCCTACGCCCGTCGGGCCGGCGAAAATGAAGCAGCCCATCGGGCGCTTCGGCTCTTTAAGCCCGACCCTGTGCCGCCTTATCGCTTTGGCGACGGTGATTATGGCTTGGTCCTGACCGACGACGCGGTTCCTGAGCGTGTTTTCCATTTCCAGCAACTTGGCGGTCTCTTCCTCTTTGAGTTTGGAGACGGGGATGGAAGTCCACATGTAAACGATGTCCGAGATTTCATTTTCGGAGATTGTGAGCTGTTGGACGCCGGAGGAAGCGCGCCAGTCGTTTGATTTCTCTTTGATTTGATTTTCAAGCTCGCGCTCTTTGTCTCTGAGGGATGCGGCTAGTTCGAACTGCTGTCCCATGACTGCGGCGTTCTTCTCGACGCGCAGGGAATCGAGCTGGTCTTCGAGGCTCTTGAGGTCGGCTGGGGCGGCGGTGTGTTTAATCCTGACGCGGGAGGACGCCTCGTCGATGAGGTCGATGGCTTTGTCGGGGAGGAACCTGTCCTGAATATACCTGCTGGAGAGTTGCGCCGCGGCGACAAGAGCCTCGTCGGTGATGACGACGCGGTGGTGGGTTTCATATCTGTCGCGCAGGCCCTTAAGGATGCTGATTGTCTCCTCTATGGTGGGTTCTTCGACGAAGACAGGCTGGAAGCGGCGTTCGAGCGCGGCGCTTTTCTCGATGTGTTTTTTGAACTCGTCGTAGGTGGTGGCGCCGATGCACTGAAGCTCGCCGCGGGCGAGGGCGGGTTTGAGGATGTTGGAGGCGTCGATGGCCCCCTCGGCGGCCCCGGCTCCGATTATGGTGTGAAGCTCGTCGATGAACAGTATGATGTCGCCTTTGGACTGATAAATCTCGTTGACGACGCGTTTGAGGCGCTCTTCGAATTCCCCTCTGTATTTAGTGCCGGCCACTAGTCCGGCAAGGTCGAGGGAGAGCACCCTCTTGTCGTAAAGGATGGAAGGGACTTCCCGTTTGACGATCTGCTGGGCGAGACCTTCGACGATGGCGGTTTTGCCGACGCCGGGGTCGCCGATCAGCACCGGGTTGTTTTTGGTGCGTTTGCTGAGAATCTGGATGACGCGCTCGATTTCAAGGTCGCGGCCCACGACGGGGTCGAGCTTGGTGTCTCTGGCCAGTTCGGTGAGGTCGCGGCTGAACTCGTCGAGGAAGGAGGCCTTGGATTTTCTTTTCTTGCTTTGCGCGGGCATGGGGGCGGATTCGCCTTCGAGGAGGTTAATCACCTGCTGGCGCGCCTTGTCGAGAGCCATGCCGCGTTCGATGAGCATCTTGGCGGCGACGCCTTCGCCCTCTCTGACTAGGCCGAGGAGCAGGTGTTCGGTTCCGATGTGGGCGTGGCCAAGACCCCGCGCCTCCTCGAAGGAGAGTTCGAGGACTTTTTTCGAACTGGGAGTGAAAGCGATTTCGCGCGCCCGGCCTTTGCGCTCCGGAACGAACATGTCCGTCAGCGCGTTCATGAGAGAATCCACATCGACGCCGAGGCCGAGGGCGACTTTGACAGCGAAACTCTCCCTGTCCTGAATCAGGGCGTACAGCACGTGCTCGGTGTCCACGTAGTTGTGGTTCAACTCTTCGGCTTTGCCCTGCGCAAGAATTATCACTTTCCTAGCGTGCTCTGTGAATTTATCCCACATTTTGAGAATCTCCATTAGTTGTTATAAGTCCGGCGGAACGCCGAGCCTGCGCTAATTATAGTTAAGGACAAACAACATTTCCACAATAAAGGGTCGGGCAATGAAATAAAGGGCGGACGGGGGGCGGCCGGCTCACATTCCGTCGTAACGTTCAGGATAGATAATGACGTCCGGTTCGGTCTCAGGCTCGTATTCCTTGCGGCGCTCGAAAGGGTTCTCCCGTCGTTCGGCGTCTCTTCTTTTCATCATGTTTACCATAGCCTGAGCGCGCACGGCGTCCGTCATTTTGATGTCCCCAGCTCCGAGAGTCTTCAGTTCGGAGTGGTACTTCTCAAGAGCGTCCCATTCCTCTTGAGTGCAGCCGTAGAGGCAGTTTTTGCTATCCATAGCGCGCCCCAGTTCCGGATTGGCCTGAAGGAACTTTTCGGACTGGCGGGCGAAAGAGTATTCGGGAGTCACGCGCGGCTCGAGGTCGAAGCGGAAGATTTTCTCGCGCGCTTCGATTCTCTTAATGTAGACGGGGATGCTGGACATGTTCCGTTCGTATCCGCCCCAAATATTGTCGTTGAACTGCTGTTGGTATTCCGCGAGAGACAGCGGGATGGCGACCGGGAGCGCGCCGATGTAAATTTTATCAAGATAGAAAAAAGGGCGGCTTTCCTTTTCGACCCAATAGGCCCGGACGATGACGGTTATGGTCATCTTGGAGCGGGAGCCTTTTTCGGTCGCTATGGCCTTGAGGTTGTCGTCCAGATTCATGTCGTCCATTTTGTTTCCGATGAACTCCATCATGTTTCCGAAAGGAATGTCAAAACGCAACTTCAGCTTGCCCGGGCTCAAGAAGAGATAAGGGTCGGTGGCGATGGGCATTCCGCTGGGGGTTATGAAGTTGTCGAACATCTGGCGGATGTAGGCGTTCGCCTCGATTTCAGTTATTTCGAACTCTTGTATGTCTTTGCCGCTTTCGAGGTCCAAGAGCATCCTGATGAATTTGCCTTTGAGGTGTTCGCGCGCGGTTGGATAGACGCCGTCCACGATGACGTCGCTGACGATGTATTCGGGCGGGTTGGTTTTGACCGCGATAAAAACGCCTGCAGCGAGGATGAAAAAGGCGACAGTGAGTACGGCGAATATTTTGAAAGACAGTTTAATCATTTCGATCCGCGCGCCCGGATTGATATTATGGATGAGCGGCCGGGCGCGAAAGTAATTATATAGCGCCGGAGGCGCGCGGGCGAATGCGGGATAAACTCAGGCCGCGCGACAATCAGAACGCCGCGAGAGCTTTTTTCAGTTCGGACACCGAGGCGGCCATTGCCTCGGCTGATTTAGCCAGAGAGTCTGCCGCGTCCGAAAGGCCCATGCCGCGGGCTTTCGCAGCCCATTCCTCCAAAGATTCCTGATGCTCCCTGTTGTGTTCCATCCAGCGCTCGATGCGAATCTTGAGTTTTTTATTTTCGTCCGAGGACGCCGGGGCGTCGGCGCTGCCGGATGAATGCTCGTGAGAGTGAGCGCCGCCGCCCTCATGAATGTTTTCGCTGGCGTGGTCGTGGCGATGGCCGCCGCCGCTATCATGCTCGTGCTCATGGCAGTGTTCGTGCTTGTGCGCGTGAGTGTGGTCATGGCTGTGGGAATGCTCGTGCTCATGGCAATGCGAATGTTCGTGTTTGTCTTTCATTTCACCCTCCGATGGTCCAGACATGCGTCAGGCCCGTTATATTTAATGCTCGACCGAAGACAACCACTCTTCGAAATCGGCGTTCCAGCCTTTTGATTCAGCCTCGGCCATAAATCTATCGATGTTTGAAAAATCGCTTTCCGCCGCTGCGGCGAATCTGAATCCGTATGTTTTGAACAAGGGCCTGAAATCGGCCATGTCTTCGCTTTCGTGAGCGGAGACCGCCATTTTCCTTATGCTGTCGGCAATCTCCGCAGGCGTTCCGTCGACGATGTGAACCGGAGGGAATTCGAGAGACGTCGAGCACGATAATTCCCTGATTGCGTTGATTGAATGATTGTTTGAGATTTTCATAAAGCTGACGTTAGACTTAAAAACGAAAGCGGCGTCCGCGTCGCCGTTCAGCAAAAGAACAAGCGATTCCTCTGCGTCTCCGTTAAGCAGGGTCGAAGAGAAGAAGTCCTGAGGCTTTTTGCCGAGGATGTTCCGCAGCAAAGCGTACTCGTTGAGTTCGGGCTGAGTCGCCAGCTTTTTTCCTTCGAGGCGGGACAGCTTTTTTATGTCTCCGTTTTTTCTGACGTATAAACACGCTTTGTCCTTGAACGAGCCGAGGAATTCATATCTCAACCACGGATGGAACGAGGCGCTTTCGAGATGGCCGGGAACTATTTTTTTATGATAATAGAAAAAATTCAGTTCGCCTGATTGGAGGTCCCTGAACAGGCTCTCGTCGTCGGTGTACCATCTTACTTCGACGCCGACGCCTTTTTTTTCAGCGATGCGGGAAAAAAAATTGGAGACCATAGATTTTACAAAGACATCGTGCCTGTCGGAGTCGCTGAACCTGACGCCGCACACTAATGACGGTTGTATTTCAGATTTATCGGATGAGAGAGCGGAGAGAGATAAAAGCAAAAAAAACGCCGCGAAAAACGAGACGTTGAAAACTGACGGGCGCAAAAGAATACGTCTGGCGGGCGAATCAGATTTTAGGGTCATGAAACGGGCCTCGACGCGTTCTCGGACGCGGTCATATTCACGAGTTTATGAGAAACAAGCTCGGCGATGACAACAAGGTCTTCTAGGTGAAGCATGGAAGTAGCCGAGCGGTCGAACATGACGGAAGCTTCGGCGGGGATGCCCTCGTCCTCGCCGTGAATCGCCACGAGCATCGGGACTAGAGGAAGGGGGAAAAGCCTGACGGCGGCGTCGCCGATGTCCACACGCGCGCCGTCCACTTCGGGAATGATGTCGAAGAGAAGCTCCGGATTCTTTCCGAAAGCTCTAATCAGGAAGATTTCCGAGCGGCGTCTTATGACTTCCGCGTAGTTCATCATTTCCGGGATTTTTCTGAGCGGGATGAATTCGCCTGCGAGAGGCGAGGCGGTCTCGTTTAGCAGATAGTGAAACAGGATGGTCCTCATCTGGAGTGGGAGAGGGCGTCCGCCGGCGTCGGCTGTTTTCAGGGTTGCGGGGTCGAGATAAACCCTGCGGCCCAGATAGTCGACGATGATTTTTTTCGAAGCGTCCGGTTTTTCGACAATTTGAAATCCGAGAGTCCGCGCTCTTGCGGGCAAGTCTATCCCTTGAAGGGCTTTTCCAGCGCCCGCTTCGATTTCGAGATGATGTTTCCTTGAATACGGCATCAATATATTTTAACGATTTTAAGCGAACTCGAACAGAAAAAATAAATAAAGGGCATCGTTCAAACGCGATATGGTATTATTAGGAATCAGATTAGAATCAGCATGACAGGGAATTGGCCGATGAACTTTGTCGGGCGCAAAAAGGAGATAAACAGATGTGCGACGATATCCGTAAAACGATTCGAGAGAAGAAGGAAGAATGGGAAAACGGGACTGTGGCCAAATCGGCGGGGAAGTTCCCGGAAAGGGAGAGCGGGTTTGAAACGACATCAGGGATAGAGGTGGGAAGGCTGTATTGTCCGAGCGACGCGCCGAAGGATGAAGAGTATATCGACAATGTGGGGTTTCCGGGAGAATATCCGTTCACGCGCGGGGTTCAGCCCACGATGTACAGAGGCCGGTTCTGGACGATGCGGCAGTACGCGGGGTTCTCTTCGGCGAAAGAAACCAACGAGCGGTTCAGGTATCTGGCGGAGCAGGGGCAGACGGGTTTCAGCGTTGCGTTCGACCTTCCGACGCAGTTGGGAATGGATTCGGACAATCCGCTGGCGGAAGGGGAAGTCGGAAAGACGGGCGTTCCGGTCGATTCGGCGAGGGACATCGAGGCTCTTTTCGACGGGCTGGATTTTTCAAAGATAAGCGTGTCGATGACGATAAACGCGCCGGCGAACGTTCTGCTTGCGATGTACATCGTCGCGGCGGAGCGGAAAGGCGTGGCTCCGGGCGCTCTCAACGGGACCGTCCAGAATGATATTCTGAAAGAATACACCGCGAGGGGGATGTACATCTTCCCGCCGAAGCCGTCTATGAGGCTGATAACCGACGTGTTCAAGTATTGCGCGGCGAACGTGCCGAAGTGGAACACGATAAGCATAAGCGGGTATCACATCCGGGAGGCGGGATCGACGGCGGCGCAGGAGGTCGCGTTCACGCTGGCTGACGGGATAGCGTACGCGCAGTCGGCCATCGACGCGGGGTTGGATGTGGACCAGTTCGCGGGGAGGCTGAGTTTCTTTTTCAACGCGCACAACAATTTTTTCGAGGAGATAGCGAAGTACCGGGCGGCGCGGAGGCTGTGGGCGAAGATAATGAAGGAGCGTTTCGGAGCGAAGAAGCCGACGTCGATGATGATGAGGTTTCACACGCAGACGGCGGGGTCGATGCTGACGGCGCAACAGGCGGACAACAATGTGGCGCGGGTGACGCTGCAGGCGCTAGCGGCGGTGCTGGGAGGGACGCAGTCGCTGCACACGAATTCATGGGACGAGGCGCTGGCGCTGCCTAGCGAGGACGCGGTCCGTGTCGCTCTGCGCACGCAACAGATAATAGCTCACGAAAGCGGGGCGGCGGACACCATCGACCCCTTGGCCGGCTCCTATTTCATCGAAAGCCTAACCGACGAGATAGAGCGCGTTTCGATGGAGTATATCCAGAAGATAGACGGGATGGGCGGGGCTGTGGGAGCGATTGAAAAGGGATGGATGCAGAAAGAGATACAAGACGCGGCGTACAGGTGGCAGAAGGATGTTGAGTCGGGCCGCCGGGTGGTGGTCGGCGTAAACAAGTTCCAAACCAAAGGCGAGAAGAAGCATATACTGTTGCGTGTCAGCGAACAGGCAGAACGGGAACAGAAGGCGAATCTGGAGAAATTGCGCGCGGGAAGAGACGCGGGGAGGGCGGCCGCTTCTCTTGACGCTCTCAGGAAACTGGCTGAAACGCCCGACGCGCCGCTGTTTGACGCGATACTGGAAGCGGCGCGGGCGGACGCCACGCTGGGCGAAATCTGCGGCGTGTTCAGGGATGCGTTCGGAGTGTTCCGCGCTCCTTGATAAATGTTTTTTTGGAATATGCGGGGAAACCATTTTTTGCAAAAATAGGTTTCCCCGCGCCCCTTCCAAAAAACTCTTAATAGCCGATTTTATTGAACTTCGTTCAAAATAAAATCGGCTTTGATTTGATGCGGCGAATTTTGAAACGACGCAGGGAAAACGTCAGCGGGTGATGAATCTCATCAAGCGGAAAGAGAACTTTCTAATCGGGGCGTCGGGGTCGAAAGGTTCGTTTGCTTTCATGCGGGAGACATCGGGGGTTCCGCGGCTGATTGTGAAGACTGAAATTTCTGGTCTGGCGCGGAATCTCATGGGAGGGTTCACCATGCCGAGGCCGCGATTGACGTACAGCCGGGAATTCCCGTCGAAGTACCATCCACTGAGGTAACGCGAGTTGAGGAGACCGGGAAGCTGATTTCTGGGGATGCCGGGGATGTCAATCTGACCGGCGTGAGTGTGACCGGAGAGAGCGAGGCAGTCTCGGTCTCTGAGGGCCGGGAAGATCTTCGGACTGTGAGTGAGGGAGATGCGGACGGAGCCGCGCGGGATGCCTCTAAAAGCCTTGTCGGGATTGGGATGGCCGGTCCACTCGTCGTCGATGGAGGCGAGCCAAACGCCGTCCGCCAAGCGGCGATTTCCGTTGACGACGACGTCGATGCCGTTTTTCCTGAGGGCGTCAGCGACATAGTCGGCGTCTTCCCAGTAGTCATGGTTGCCGAGGGCGGCAAAGGAGCCGAGCGTGGTTTTCAGGCGGGAAAGTTCTAGGGCGCAGGCGTCGGCGTTTTTTTCGGAGTAGCTGACGAAATCGCCGTCGAGCAAAGCGGCGTCGGCGGACTGCTCATTAGCGATATCGATGAAGCGCCTCAAGCGTTCGACGGGCATGTAAGGCCCGCAGTGGAAATCCGCCATGAGGAGGATTTTCAGAGGCGGGGAGTCCGCGGGATAGTTTTCGAATAGAACGTCGTGGCGCTTGACTTCGACCCATCGAGGCTCTAAATAAATGGAATACAGAGCCAAAAGGACCAGCGCAAAAGCGATAGCGAAGATCAACGCGAAAGCGGTTTTTGCGATTTTCCTCAAAGTCACAATCATCGACGAAAATTATTCCATAAAGAATGAATAAATAGAAAGGTTTTTAGTGAAAAGTTTGAAAAACGCTATATAGTAAATGGTAATCAATAAATAATGAGCGCGGAGTTTACAAAACAGGAGCAGGTGTCTATAATATTGCAAAACGGCCCGTCGGTATGCGAGCGGGCCGACCCGCCGAAAGTGGGTTCAGCCCACTTTTTTTGTTGATAGGGGAAAAACGCGGACCGGGAACGGGATTCCCGGAAGCGGGCGAAAAAAAGAAATTAAAGGAGCACGGCCGTGACATCGGACTTTTTACTTGCGATCAGGCAGATTGAACGCGAGCGCGAACTGCCGCCGGAATTGATTCAGGAAATCGTCGAGGACGCTCTCGTTAAGGCGTATCAGCAGGAGTCGGAAGGATTGCAGTCTATCCGGGTCGAATTTGACGTGGACTCCGGACGGCTCAACATCTACCGCGTCAGGGAAGTCGTGGAAGAAGTGAGGAACCCGGCGCTGGAGATATCGCTTGAAGACGCGCAGCGAGTGAACGACGAAGTCGAGGTAGGCGAGCTTGTGGAGACCGCCGCGACGCTGCGCAACTTCCGCAGAATCGGCATACAGACGGTTAAGCAGCTTATCGTGCAGCGCGTCCGCGACATGGAACGCAATATGCAGCTCGACAGGTTCTCCGACAAAGAGGGGCAGATAATAACGGGCATCGTCAGCAGGATAACGAGCAACGGAATAATAGTGAGTTTCGACCGGATAGACGGGCTTCTGCCCCGCGAGGAAAGGATTCCCGGAGAGAAGCCGAGCATAGGCCGGCGGCTGAAAGTGCTTGTGAAGGAAGTTCGAAGAGGCACGAAGGACAACGAGATAATACTTTCGAGGAGCGATCCCGAATTCGTCAAGAAGCTGTTCTCGATAGAAGTTCCGGAGATAGCGCAGGGAATAGTACAGGTGAAGGAAATCGTCAGAGAGGCCGGATACCGGACCAAGATGGCGGTGGTGTCCACACAGGAGAAAGTGGACCCGGTGGGGGCGTGCGTAGGGTACAAGGGAAGCAGGGTAAAGAACATAGTAAACGAGCTTAACGGAGAGAAGATAGACATCATACCGTGGAGCGACGAGCCGGCGCAGTTCATAGCGCACGCGCTCAGCCCGGCGCAGGTTATCTCGGTGGAGATATTCGACGACCACAGCGCGGAGGTGATAGTGCCGGACAATCAGCTTTCGCTTGCGATAGGAAAGCAGGGACAAAATGCCCGCCTCGCGAACAAGCTGACGACATGGAAGATAGACATATTGAGCGACACAGAAAAAGAGCGGCTGACGCAGGAGCTTCGCGTGTCCGATTTGCTGTCGAAGCCGCTGGAAAGCATCGGGCTGTCCACCAGAACATCCAACCTTCTGGCGGAAGCCGGACTGAAATATATCTACGATCTTGCAAAGATGACGGAGGGCGAAGTTACAGGCCTGCCAGGAATCGGAGACAAGTCGCTTGAAGAGATTAAGGAAAAAATGAAAGAAAACGGAGTTAAGCTGTTGGAGGAAGGACAAGCTCCGCCGCAGGCTCCGGAGTCAATAACCGCTGAAAGAAAAGAAACTCCGCAGGCGGCTGAAGAGGCATCGGATGTTGAAGACGAAGCTTCCGATGATGAAGGAACTTCAGACGCAGTGGAAGTTTCTGCGGAAGAAGGAGCATCGGCGGTTGAAGAGGACTAAGATCGCGGCGCAAGAGCGTTTTGCCGCAAAAGTATGATTGATTGTTCCGGATGAAGAATCCGGACTTGAGGAAATAAAGCGCCGGCGGATGAGAACTGCGTGGCGAACGCCGGGGCCTAGGAAGGCGGACCGCGCGATGACGACATGACGAAGCAGGTTGAAAGGCCGCTCCAAGGGGCGGCTTCGGGGGGCTGAACAGAATAATGGCAAAAGCGAAAAAGAAAAGAATTTACGAATACGCGAAGGAGCTTGGGCTTTCGACGAACGATCTCTTGCGGAAGCTGAAGTTCATGGGCGTTCGCGTTGACAACATATTCAACGCTGTCGACGATGAAGCAATCAACCAAGTGAAGCGACAGATGGGGCTTCATTTGTTTGAAGAGCCGGAAGAGGAATTCATCGATTCGCCGCCGAAGCCGCGGTCGGAAGATGATCCGGATTATGAAGAGCCTCGGCAGAAGCCGGTCGCGCCGCGTCCGGTTCCGCCTCCTGAGAGAAAGCCTGTCGCGCCAGCGGCAGCGCCGCCGACTCCCGCGCCCAAAGCTCCGGAGCATAAGCCCGCTCCCGCAGAGGCGAAGCCGGAATCGAAACCTGTTCAGAAACCTCAAGTTCAGGCGGCCAAGCCTCCCTCTGAACAAGCGCCGAAGCTTGAAGACGCGCCGGATATACCGCCGGAACTGGCGGAGCCGGAAGTCATTGTGCCGGCGCTCAAGCTCGAAATAGACAAGAAGGACAAGATAAAAAAACTCGGCGGGCCGAAATTTCCCAAGACGGACGGCGAGAAGAAGGAAAAACCCGTCGATATGTACGCAAGCCCGGCGAAAAGGCTGGACGCGATCAAGCAGAAAGGATTGCAGAAGGACCGCCGGGGGATAACGAAAACAACATTTATCAAAAAACGCTCGAAGAAAGAACGCGGCGCGGGTCAGACGGAAGAGGAACAGAAGCCGGTTCTCAGAAAGAGGATACGCGTTTCCGGGCCGATGACGGTGCGGGAGTTGGCGCACGAGTTGGGAGCGAAATCTTCCGACATCATCATGTACTTGATGAAGGAATTGCAGTTGATGACTACGCTGAACCAGAGTCTGGATTTGGACATAATCAAGCTGGTGGCGGACAGTTACGACTGCAAGGTGTTCCATGACATGAAGGACGCGGGGCCGGAAACGGAAGACGAGTTGGCCGCCATTCATGAAGAAGAAGAGGCCGGAGAGAAGATAGAGCGCGCCCCGGTGGTGACGGTGCTCGGACACGTCGACCACGGGAAGACGAAGTTGCTCGACGCCATCAGGCACACGGACGTGACGGCCACGGAGTTCGGCGGGATCACGCAGCACATAGGCGCGTATCAGATAACTCACAATGGAAGAAAAATAACGTTCTTGGACACGCCCGGCCACGCAGCTTTCACGCAGTTGAGGGCGCGGGGCGCGAAGGTGACGGATCTGGCGGTGCTGGTGGTGGCGGCGGACGACGGCGTGATGCCGCAGACAATAGAGGCCATCGACCACGCTCGGGACGCTAAAGTGCCGATCCTCGTTGCGATAAATAAGATAGACAAACCGCAGGCCAACCCGGACAGGGTGCGCCAGATGCTTTCCGACAAGGGGCTTGTTCCCGAAAACTGGGGCGGCGACACCGTGTTCGTCGAGGTGTCCGCTCTTCAGAAACAGGGAATCGAGGACCTGCTGGACATGGTGTTCCTCGTCACCGACATAATGGAACTGAAAGCCAGCCCGAAGAGAAGGGCGATAGGAACTGTCATCGAAGCGAAGCTGGACAAGGGTAAAGGCCCGGTGGCGACGGTTCTGGTTCAGAACGGAACGTTGAACGTCGGGGACTATATGGTGGCCGGAAGGACGTACGGGAAGGCGCGCGCGTTGGAGAACGACCTCGGCGAAAGAGTGCAGTCCGCGTTCGCGTCCATGCCTGTGGAGGTTCACGGGCTTCATGAAATGCCGGAGGCCGGAGATCAGTTTTTTGCGATTGAGGACGAAAAGACGGCTAGGGAAATCGCGGCGAAGAGGGAGTTCAAGAACCGCGAAGAAAAGATGAAATACGAAAGCCGGATAACGCTTGAAGACCTGTTCAGCAGGATGAAATCCGACAGTCTGCAGGAATTGAAAGTGGTGTTGAAAGGCGACGTGCAAGGTTCTGTCGAGGCGATAGTGCAGGCGCTGGAGGGCATCAAGCACGAACAGGTGAGGGTGAACGTGATCCGCGTGGCGGCGGGAGACGTGAACGAGACGGACATCATGCTGGCGGCGGCGGCGAACGCGATTGTCGTGGCGTACAACGTGAACGTGATACCCGACGCGCGCGCCCGCGCCAATTCCGAAAAAGTTGAGATAAGGTTCTACGACATCATATACAAGCTGATCGACGATGTGAAACTGGCGATGGCGGGCATGCTCGCTCCCGAATTCGACGAGCATTTCAGCGGCAGGGCGGAAGTGAGGCAGACGTTCGCCTCGTCGAAGTTCGGAAACATCGCGGGCTGCATGGTCACAGAGGGCGAGCTGAAGACGGGAATGATAGCGAGGCTCATCAGGGGCGGCAACGAAATACTAAAGACGAAAGTGTCTTCGCTGAGGCGTTTCAAGGACAGCGTGAAGAGCGTGGCGCAGGGATACGAGTGCGGCGTGACGCTTGAAGGGTTCGAGGCGTACGAAGAGGGAGACCAGATAGAAGTGTACTCGCTGGTTCAGAAGGAGCGGGAGATAATCTGAGCGGCGAAAGCGGCCTGAAAGGCGCTGATGCGGCATGATAGTCGGCGCGCTGGAAGTCGACATAAAGATACCGGGCGCGAACTCTTTGAAAGAGAAAAGGCATGTCCTGCGCAGCCTGAAAGACAACATCCGAAACAAGTTCAACGTGGCTGTGTCGGAGGTCGGGCATCAGGACATGTGGCAAAGGGCCGCCATAGGGATAGCGGGCGTAAGCTCGGACAGGCTTTTTATCGAAAAGGAAATGGCGCGCGCTCTCCAATACATCGAAAGCAGGGGAGATATCGAGGTGATCGACGCCTCCCTAGAATTTATTTGAAGCCGGACGGTTGGCTATGATTCCCAACAGACTGAAAAGACTTTCCGCTTTGATGACTCAGACCATCAGCGAAGTGATAAGGAAGGAACTGAAAGACCCGCGCATAGGTTTTGTTTCCATTACCGATGTTGAGATATCGTCAGACCTGCGCCAAGCGAAGGTGTTCGTGTCTTCGTTCGGAGACGAATCGCAGAAGGACGCGGCGGTCGCCGGGCTGAACAGCGCAGCCGGTTTCATCTACAAGCAAATAAGGCCGGAGATATCAATCAAAAGAGTTCCGTCTCTCCGATTTTTCAGAGACGACAGCATAGAGCGCGGAGTCAGGGTGTGCGACGTGATAAGGCGCGCGAGGGAATCCGACCCTGAGATGCCTCCAGAGGAGGAAGCCTGACGAAAGGCGTCCGGCGCTTCAAGCATGGATTTCAAATCGCTTAAAAAAATACTTTCCGAACCCAAATCGTTCTCAGTGTTCGGACACATCAATCCGGACGGCGACAGCATAGGGGCGTTGCTTTCGACGCGCATCATAGCGTTGTCGCTCGGAGCAAAGGATATAAAGCTGTACTCAAGGGACGGCGTTCCGGATAATTTTATGTTTTTGCCCGGAGCGGGACTGATAGAAAAGAAAGCGGCTGATGGCGCCCCCCCGGCGGATGTGGCGATTCTGGTGGACTGCGGCGGGCCTAAACGAATCGGCGACGAGCTTCTGCCTCTGCTGAAATCTTCGCCTTTTGTTGTGGTGATAGACCACCACGTTACCAACGGCGGTTTCGGAAATCTGAACATCATAGACTCGAACGCGGCATCGACGTGCGAGATACTCGCCAAGTTTATCGAGGCGGAGAACATCGGGATGCCTCTCGAACTGGCTCAATGCCTGTACACCGGAATCATGTATGACACGGGAAGGTTTCTGCACTCGAACACAACGCCCGAAGTATTCAGGATATGCGCGGACCTCGTGGCGCGTGGAGCTAATCCGCACGAGATAGCGGTGAATGTGTTCAACCGGCGGCGGTTCGAGAGGCTGAAGCTGCTGGGATACTCGCTGGTGAACATGAAGACCGCCGAGGACAACGCGGTAAGCTGGTCGGTGGCGGACAGAAAAACATACGAAGAACTTGGCGCGGAAGACGAGGACTCGGACGGGATAGTGGAGACGCTCGGAGCGTACAAGGGTTGCGAGGCGCACATATCGTTCAGCGAATCGAAGGATGGAAGAGCGCGCGTCAGCATGAGGTCGTCCGGCAGGATAGACGTGGGGGCAATCTGCGCGAAATTCGGAGGGGGCGGACATAAGTTCGCCGCCGGGATCCGCATGGACGGGCCGCTTTCACTCGTGGAGCAGAAAGTCGTGGCAGAGGTTTGCGCTGCGGCGCGCGCTCTGAAAAACACGGAAGGCCGCGATGACTGAGAGCGGATTCCTGAACGTGTTCAAACCGCCCGGCATGACTTCTCACGATGTCGTCGCCTATATCAAGCGGAGACTCAAACCTTCAAAGATAGGGCATGGCGGAACGCTCGACCCGGTCGCCTGCGGCGTGCTCGTGTGCATGGTCAATTCCGCAACCCGGTTGTCTCAACATGTGTCTGCGGACACGAAAAAAACATATATCGCCGAGGCGGTTTTCGGAGTGAAAACCGATTCTGGCGACTTCGACGGCGTTGTCGTCGAAAAGAAACAAATTGATTTGGCTCAAAGCGATATAGAACGGATTCTGCCGGATTTCACAGGCGAAATCGAACAGACGCCGCCTATGGCATCGGCGGTGAAAGTGGGCGGGGAAAGGCTGTATAAACTTCACAGGAAAGGCGAGACGGTGGAGAGGAAGCCCCGCAAGGCTATGGTTTACGACCTGAAGATGCTGGGATTCGAAAAGACAGACGGCGGGGCGAGGGCGAGATTCAAGGCGGTGTCCGGCGGCGGGCTTTATGTGAGGACTCTCATAGAGGACATCGGGGCCGCGCTGGGCGCTCCGGCGACTCTTTCCTTTCTTGTCAGAACTGCGGTCGGCCCGTTTGATATAGAGTCGGCGCATCCGCCGGAAGTTTTCTGCGGCCCGGAAGCCTCGAGTCTGCTTTTGCCGATTGATTATCTTGCGCGATAGAGAGGCTTGTCGAAATGCATGTCTTTAATTCGTTTGAAGAAGTTCCGTCGCAACAAGGGATGAACGTAACTTTGACGCTCGGTTTTTTCGACGGCGTCCATCTGGGACACCGCAGGATTCTGGACAGGGTCGGAATGTTCTATGATCCCGGGGTTCAGGTTTCCGGGCTTGTGACTTTCGATCCTCATCCGAGCGAGCTTCTGGCTCCCGACAAGGTTCCTCAGCTTCTGACGACGAAGGAAGAAAAGATAGAGATACTCAAGGACTTCAAGCTTTCGTACATATTGTTCGCGCCGTTCAACGCGGAGTTGGCGCAGATGCCCGCAGAGAGGTTTGTCGACGAGATGCTGGTTCGCAGGCTTGGAGCGAAACAGATTATAGCCGGTTACGACACCCGTTTCGGAAGCGGGAAGCGCGGGGATGTGGAACTGCTCAAAAAGATGGGGGCGGAAAAAGGGTTCACCGTCGAAAGAATAGATGTGGTGAGGACGGACAACAAATCCGTCAGCAGCACAGCCATCAGGGAACTGCTGTTGAAAGGCGAAGTGACGGCCGCCGAGGGGATGCTTGGAAGGCCTTACGCGATGAAAGGCGAGGTCGTGAAAGGGATAGGAATAGGGAAGAAGCTGGGGTTTCCGACGGCCAACCTGAAGGTTGACCCAAAGAAGCTCGTGCCTGCGGACGGGGTTTACGCGGCGATGTGCGAAACGGGAGGGGAGACGGTGAAGGCGGCGGTGAGCATCGGCTCGCGCCCGACCATACCGCTCAAAAACCCGGACAGGGTTATAGAGGCGCACCTGATTGGCTTCAACGGCGACCTTTACGGGAAGGAACTGAAAGTGGAGTTCACGCGCAGGCTGAGGCCTCAGAGGAAGTACGGTGACGCGAAGGCTCTGGCGGAGCAGTTGGCGAAAGACATTGAGCTTGCGGAAAAATATTAATGTATCTACAATATGCTGACTATATAAGGAAGGGAGGTGACACATATGACACTGGGCGTTGAGCGGAAGAGCGAGATCATGACAAAGTTCCGGTCGCACGAATCAGACACGGGTTCTCCGGAAGTGCAGATCGCTCTTCTGTCGGAACGGATTACCCTTCTGACGGAACACCTGAAGAAGAACAAAAAGGATCACAGTTCGAGACGCGGATTGCTGAAGATGGTTGGCAAGAGGCGGAGGCTGCTGAATTACCTTGCAAGGGTGGACGCCAGACGGTACGAGAAGATCATCAAAGAACTCGGACTCCGCAAGTAGGCGGGAGCGGCGGCCAATGGGGCCGTCCGTCGCCTTGCGGTTCGTTTTTTTGAGAGGCCTATGGCATGGAGTCCGGCGCAATCGACGGCGGCCACCCGAGCATTAGGGTGGCTTATTAATTTGCCTAGATATTTGCCGGCATCCGCGCATCGCGACGAAAATTTTAGCCCGCATTAGTGAATAATTCGGGTTAAGCAATCCTTTTTTGTGATGATGAGGGCGGCGCGGGTCGCGCCGTCCGGACATGTGACAGACGGGGGAGAAAAACGTGACATGGAGCGGGAGCTCCGGAAGGGAATTTTTTAATGGAAAGCACACAGTATGAAGCCAAACTCCAACTGGGAGAACATGAGCTTCAGATATCAACGGGAAAGATGGCAAGGCAGGCAAGCGGCGCGGTCGTGGTCAGATACGCGGGCAGCGTCGTGCTTGTCACAGCCACACTATCTAAGAACGACAGAGACATCGACTACTTCCCGTTGATGGTTGATTTCGAGGAAAAGATGTACGCCGCAGGGAAGATTCCGGGCGGGTTCATCAAAAGGGAAGGGCGCGCGTCGGATCACGCGGTAATAAGCGCCCGCCTCGTGGACAGGGCCATCAGGCCTCTGTTCCCCAAAGGTTTCAAAAAAGAAGTGCAGGTGGTTTGCCTCGCGCTGTCGTCGGACATGGAAAATCCGATAGACGTGCTGGGGCTTGTCGGAGCGTCCACCGCGCTTTCGATTTCCGAGATACCGTTCGACGGCCCTGTGGCCTCTGTTCGAGTGGGCAGGGTGGACGGCAAGTTCATCGTCAACCCGACTTTCGCGCAGCAGGAGGAAGGCGACATCGACATAGTCATCGCCGGGAACGAACAGTCCGTGATGATGGTCGAGGGAGAAATGAAAGAAATCTCCGAGGCGGATTTCCTCGAAGCTTTGGAATTCGCGAGGGAGCCGATAAGCAAACTTATCGCTCTGCAGAGGGAAATCGCATCTCATATCGGCAAAGCAAAGGTAGAGTTCGTCGCTCCGGTCCCGGACGAAGAGCTTGCCCGCAAGGTGGAAGAGTTCGCCGAGCCGAGAATCCGAGCCGCTCTGGACGGAAAGATGAAGACGGAGCGCGAGGCGGATATCGCGGCGCTGGTCGAGCAGGCTGTGGCGGAATTCGCCACCGACGGCGAGGCCGTCGATTCAGCGAAGGTCAAAGAGGTCAAAAATGTTCTGGAAGGCCTAGAGAAACGTCTTATGCGAGAGAGAATCTGCAAGGACGGAGTCAGGCCGGACGGACGAAGCAAGGACGAAATCCGCCCGATATCATGCGATGTGGCGCTTCTGCCCCGCACGCACGGCTCGGCGATGTTCACAAGAGGCCAGACTCAAGTGCTCAGCGCGGTAACGCTCGGCTCGCCACGCGACGCTCAGCGCATCGACGGCATCAGCAATGACATCGAGAAACAGTACATGCATCAGTACAACTTCCCGCCGTTCAGCGTCGGCGAAGTTCGCATGATGCGCGGCCCGTCCCGGAGGGACATCGGACACGGCATGCTCGCCGAGCGCGCGGTGGCGGGGATGATTCCCAATGAGGAAGAGTTCCCGTACGCGATACGCGTGGTGTCGGAAGTGCTGGAAAGCAACGGTTCAAGCTCGATGGCCAGCGTGTGCGCCAGCTCGATGTCTCTGATGGACGCCGGAGTGCCGCTGAAAAGCCCGGTGGCCGGCATAGCAATGGGCCTAGTCATTGAGGAGTCGGGCGCTCACCATGTGCTCACGGACATTCAGGGCGTGGAAGACCACCTCGGCGACATGGATTTCAAAGTGGCCGGCACAAGCAAAGGCATAACCGCTGTTCAGATGGACATCAAAGTGAAGGGCGTGACTGCGGGCCTGATGAAGGAAGCGATGGAAAAGGCGCGCGTCGCCCGCATGATCATACTCGGAAAGATGAACGACGCGATAAGCAGCCCGAGGCCGGATGTTTCCCCGTACGCGCCGAGGCTCATCATAATCAAGATCGACATCGAGAAGATCGGAACAGTGATAGGCCCCGGAGGCAAAACCATCCGCCGCATCACAGACGAAACAGGCGTGAAGGTGGATATCGAAGACGACGGGCGCGTCCTAATCTACACCGCGGACGCCGCCGCAGGCGAAGCCGCGCGCAAGATGGTCGAAGACCTCGTGGCCGAAGTGGAAGTCGGCAAAATCTACGAAGGCATTGTGAGGCGGATCGTCAACTTCGGCGCTTTCGTCGAAGTGCTGCCCGGAACCGACGGCCTCGTGCATATCAGCCAGATCGCTCCCACCCGCATCAATCAGGTGGAAGACGTTCTTTCAGTCGGACAGAAAGTCCGCGTGAAGGTTCGCGAGATAGACGACATGAACAGGGTAAACCTGACGATGAAGGATGTGCCCGGAGCTTTGGACCCGGACAATAATCCTCTCTGACGTTAGGTTGATTTCAGACTAAAATAAAAGCGGCGCGCCCGATAAGCGCGCCGCTTTTTTAGTTGCCGTAAAAATTGTTATTTTGAATAATCGTAGAAGCCGCGTCCGGTTTTTCTGCCGTGGAGTCCGGCGACGACCATCTTTTTCATCAACAGGGCCGGCCTGTATTTCGGATCGTTGTATCCGTTATAAAGAGTTTCCATCACGTTGAGGCAAACGTCGATGCCGATAAGGTCGGCGAGCGCGAGCGGTCCCATGGGATGGTTCATTCCGAGTTTCATGCCCGTGTCGATATCTTCAGCCGAGCCGACTCCCTCTGAATAAGCCTGAATGGCCTCGTTTATCATTACCATGATGAACCGGCTGGTGGCGAACCCCGGAAAATCGTTGACGACTATCGGCGTTTTGCCGAGTTCAATCGAAAGGTCGCGCACGGTCGTAACGGTCTCTTCGCTGGTCACGAAGCCTTTGATTATCTCTATGAGCTGCATCACCGGCACGGGATTGAAGAAATGCACGCCGATGACGTTTTCCGGCCTCTTCGTGGCGGAGGCGATGGCTGTTATTGACTGAGACGACGTGTTGGTTCCGAGGATAGCGCCGGCGGGAAGAATCCCGTCCAACTCGGCAAACACGCGTTTCTTCAGATTGATGTCCTCGTTGATCGCCTCAATTGCTATATCGCAACTATCTGCCCCCTCGTAGGACGTTACGCCTTTGATGCGCGCGAGCGTGGCTTTCATTTCGTCCGCCGTCAGCTTGTCTTTCTTTACCATCCGCTCTAAGTTCGCGCTGATGGTGGAGATGCCGCGCTCCAGAAACGCGTCGCTCACGTCTTTCAGGATGACTTCCCTGCCGCTCATCGCCATCACGTGCGCAATGCCGTTGCCCATCGTTCCCGCTCCCATAACGAGCGCCTTCTTGATGTCCTTCGCTGCCATTTTATTCCTCCATATAGATTTTTCAGACCGGATTTCGGGCCGCGCCCGCTATTTCCTGAATCTGTTGAAGTCAGGTTTCCGTTTCTCCATGAACGACGTCATTCCCTCTTTCAACTCTTCGCTTCCGTAGGTGGCCGACAACATTTCGATGCCGTGCATGTATGAAGAGTGCAGCAGGTCGCTCTCAAAATTGAGCGAAGTCTTGGATATCCTCAGCGACTGCGGGCTCATTTCGAGGATGCGGGACACCCACGCTTGTGTTTCCTCTTCGAGAGAGCCGTCGGGGACGACTTTGTTTATCCAGCCCATTTCGAGGGCTTCTCGCGCTGTATATCTGCCGCAAAGGAAAATAATTTCTTTCGCCTTTTTGTCTCCGACGAGGCGCGGAAGAATCTGTGTGCCGGCGAGCACGGGCGTGCTGCCTACGGTCGGGCCGACCTGTCCGAACACCGACTTCTCGGTGGCTATCGTCAGGTCGCAAACCAGATTTATTTCGTTTCCGCCTCCGAGGCAGTATCCGTCGACTGCGGCAATGACCGGTTTCGGGCACTGGCGGATGAGAGAGAAAAGATTGAACAGTTTTAATACGAACACCCGGCCGGTTGCGGGAGAGAGTTCGAGCATCTCCGCGATATCGCCGCCGGAGCAGAATGCTTTTCCGCCTTCCGAAGTCAGAACCGCCGCGCCGACGCTCGCGTCTTGAGAGGCGTCCGTGAAGGCCTCAGTCAGTTCATCCAGCGTGCGGGAGCGGAAAGAGTTGAGGGCCTTCGGCCTGTTGATGGATATTCTAGCCCGGCCTTCGCTTTTTTCGTATATCACATCTTCGAATTCCATAGGGAAAAACCTCCAGCGGAACGAGACGGATTCTATCACCGCGAATCCGGCGTGTCAACGGAAACGCTCCGCTCGCGGCTTGTGCGTATTGCGGCGCGGTGATATATTTGAAATAGATAATTTATCGTCGCGGCGGGGATTTAGAATCGGTTCAGGCGGCCTCGGCGCGTCGGTCGCGTCGGCAAGGCTGAACGGCAACTAAGGCGGCGGGGAGGTCTCGCGAATGGCATCCGGCGGAAGAAGAAACAGAGCGGTTCCCGGCAGGGTCGAGAAAGCGCGGACGGATTCGAGAGGATTAAGCGTCGCGCTCTCGACAGGCGGCGCGCGCGTCTCCTTCATGTCTCCCGAAATTGTAAGGGTCAGGATTTGGCGGGAAGACTCCGCCGAAGAGCCGTCTTGGGCGGTGGTTCAACCCAAACCCGATGCTGTTGAATTCTCTTACTCCTCCGACGACTTGGAATGGACACTTGAGTCTTCGGCTCTCACTATTGTTATAAACAAAGACCCGTTCAAAATAAGGATTCAGGACAAAGCCGGAAGATGTTTGACGGAAGAAGAGGACGAGGGCGGCGTGTGGTGGGACGACAGCGGCTCGTGGCTGCGCCGCCGCGCGGGAAAAGACGACAGGTTTTACGGCTTCGGCGAAAAAACTTTCGGCCTCGTCAGAAGGGGCCGGAAGATGTCGATGTGGAACACCGACCACCCCTTCAATAAAACCGGAAGCGACCCGCTTTATGTGTCCATTCCGTTTTTCATAGGCGTTTCCAGCGGCGCGGCTTATGGAATGTTTTTCGACAGCTCATGGAAATGTCATTTCGACATGGGCGCGGCGAAAGGCAAATGCTGGACGCACAACGTCGAAGGCGGGCCGATAAACTACTACTTCATCGCAGGCCCGGACATGAAGAAAGTCGTGGAGAGATACGCATGGCTGACGGGCCTCTCTCCTTTGCCGCCGAAGTGGTCTCTTGGTTTTCATCAGTCGCGCTGGAGTTACAAAAACGAACAGAGCGTCAGGGGAATCGCGTCGAAATTCAGAAGCTTGGACATCCCGTGCGACGTGATTCATCTCGATATTCATTACATGAACGGCTACAGGGTTTTCACTTGGAACGGGAAGAGATTTCCCGACCCGGCGGGGATGTTCGCCACAATGCTCGAAGACGGGTTCAAGCTGGTGACGATTGTCGATCCCGGAGTGAAGAACGAGCCGGGGTACGACGTTTACGAGGAAGGCGTTCAGGGAGATTTCTTCTGCCGCAGGGCCGACGGGAAATATTTCAAGGGAGTGGTCTGGCCGGGCGAGACGGTTTTTCCGGATTTCATCCGCTCCGATGTCAGAAAATGGTGGGCGGGCAGGGTGGCTGACTTTGTTAAAACCTACGGGGCAGCCGGCGTATGGAACGACATGAACGAGCCTAGCGTGAATATAAAGCCGCATATTAAAAGGGTGACGACGGACGATCTCGCGCATGTGGAGCACGGCCGCCGAGTTCCTCATAAGAAAGTCAGAAATATTTACGGGTTTGCGGAGGCGATGTCGACGCGCGAGGGGCAGTTGGCCGCGCGACCCGGCAAACGGCCTTTCCTGCTGACGCGCGCGGGTTACGCCGGGATTCAGAGATACGCGGCGATATGGACGGGCGACAACACAAGCTCGTGGGAACACCTGCGGCTCAGCGTTCCGATGCTCTGCTCGCTGGGATTGTCCGGCGTTCCTTTCGTCGGGGCCGACATCGGCGGTTTCCACGGAAACTGCTCTCCGGAACTGTTTGCCAGATGGATACAGATCGGGGTCTTTTATCCGTTCTGCCGAGCGCACTCCATGCTGCTGTCGAGAAGACAGGAGCCGTGGAGCTTCGGACCGCGCGTCGAAAAAATCGCCCGCGAGCATATCAAACTGCGCTACAGGCTTATGCCTTATATATACGGCGCGTTTTATGAAAGCTCCACGACAGGGATGCCGCCGATGCGGCCGCTCGCTCTCGAATTTCAGAACGACGAGCCGTGCTTCGGACTCGACGACCAGTTTATGTTCGGCTCTTCGCTTATGGTCGCTCCTGTGATGAAGCCGGGCGCCGAGAGCAGGGTAATTTATTTCCCGCCCGGTGAATGGATCGATTTCCACACAGGCGAGAGGATGCCGGGCAGCCGCAGAAAAACGGTTTCCGCGCCGCTGGACGTTATTCCTATTTACATAAGGTCGGGTTCGATTATCCCGACGACTGTCGAGATGAGCCACATAGGGATGAAACCCGCCGATCCGCTGATTCTCAACATCGAACACGGCGCGCCCGCGTCTCTTCTTTACTATGAGGACGACGGCGAAACGTTCGCTAACGAATCCGGAGCTTTCAACAAAATCAAATATACATACGCGGAAAAAGACGGGACGGCGATCTTTGAAGCGGAACCCGTCGTGACCGGAATTCGGCCGGATAGGACCCGCGTGGTCGTCAAACTCAGAGGGCTGCCCGGATTTCCCTCAAAGATTCTTCTCAACGGAAAACAGGTCCACGAGGGATGGATGGAGTCTTCAGGCGCGGAAGCGCCCGACGATGGCTGGAACTACATCGCTGAAACAAAAACTCTCTGTGTGGGTTATCCAGAAAAAATGAAGCCTGTCCGTATCGAGATATCGTAAGCCTTGATTTGAACCGCGTACGCGCAGGAGGCGATTATGGGCGGAGATAAGATTAGAATAATTGTCGCCGGCCACTCAGGATTCTGCGGCGGGGCGAAACGCGCTATGGAGCTTGCGGCCGCGGCCGCTGAAACGGGACGCCATGTGTACACGCTTGGCCCTCTGCTCCACAATCCCGAAGCGTTGAAAACGCTGAAACAGATGAAGATAAAAGTCGCCGCCGGAGTTTCTGACATTCCGCCGGGGGCGACGGTTGTGTTGCGCGCTCACGGGGCAACGCCCGGCGAGATAGAGACATTGCGGGCGGCGGAAGCCAAGATAGTGGACGCCGTATGCCCGTTCGTCGCCGGGATTCATAAAAAGATACGCGCTCTGAATCAGCGAGGCGCAGTCGTGTACATAGCGGGCGACGCCGCGCACTCGGAGACGGCGACGCAATCGAGCGTTTGCGCGAACAAAGGCGGCGTTTTCGCTGCCGCCGCAGAAGCACGCGCCGCGAAGCCGCCTGAAGGGCGTCCCGCCGCCCTGATTGCTCAGACATCTTTTGACAGGGCGGAATTCGCCGAAATCGCAGCCGCGCTGTCCGCGCGAATTCCGGAAATTGAAATCCACGACACTCTGTGCGACTGGATGCGGAAAGCCAGAGAGAGCGCGGAGAAAGTCGCGCGAGAAACGGGTTTGATGATAGTGGTCGGAGGGCGCGCGAGCGCCAACACTTCGCGGTTGTTCGACGTGTGCGTCGCAGCGGGCGCGCGCGCTTTTCTTGTGGAGACGGCGGACGAGATTCTGCCTGAACACGTCGCGGGAGCAGGTTCCATCGGCGTCGCCGCCGGCGCTTCGACTCCTCCTGAATCTATAGACAGAGTCGTAAGAAAACTGGAAACTGTCGCTGAGGGGATATAGAATGTTCATTGTGAGCCGCGCCGAGACGTTGCGGACACGACGTTCAAAAAGCCCGGCGTCGCCGGGCCTCGAAGGGAGTATCATCAGATGAAAGCAATCGTCACGGGAGGAGCCGGGTTCATCGGCTCCAATCTCGCCGATGCCCTTATAAATCTCGGCTGGTCTGTTTCAGTGGTGGACGATTTATCTTCAGGAAAAACGGAGAACCTGAATCCGGCGGCGAAGTTCTTCAAAAAAGACATCGTCGACCCTACAGTCAGAGAGGCGTTCGAGGAAACTCGGCCGGACGTCGTATTTCATCTCGCCGCCCAGATAAGCGTAGCGGACTCCGTTCGAAATCCCGTGAAGGACGCGCGAATCAACCTCGAAGGCTCCCTCAACCTACTTCAGTCTTGCGTGGAGTTCGGAGTTGGAAAATTCATATTTTCGTCTTCCGGCGGCACAATATACGGCGAAACGCCGGGCGAGCCGGCGACGGAGCAGTTCCCGCTGCGCCCGTTCGCGCCCTACGGCATAAGCAAGATGGCGCTGGAAAGCTACCTGAAGTTTTTCTCAGTCGAGCACGGCCTAAAGTATACATCGTTGCGGTACGGCAACGTTTATGGTCCGAGGCAGGACCCTCACGGCGAGGCCGGGGTTGTCGCGATTTTCGCCCGCGCGATGTTGGAAGGAAAGACTCCTACCATAAACGGCGACGGCTCCTGCCTGCGAGATTATGTGTTTGTCGGAGACGTCGTCAGAGCCAATATCGCCGCTATTGATAAAGGCCACAACGGAGCTTTCAATATCGGAACAGGGAAAGCTACGGACGTGAATGAGATTTACGCGCTGCTGAGCGCGGCGACAGGTTTCGGCTCTCCTGCAATCAGAGGCCCTTTCAGAGCGGGAGACCTTAAAAGAAGCGTGCTCAACAACGCTCTCGCCGGTGAAACGCTCGGTTGGTCGCCTCAAGTCTCGCTCGACGAAGGCATGAAGCTGACTGTGAAATTTTTCAAAGAACAGGCCGCGCGGAACAAGGCGCGCGAATGAAACCGGATTCTTCGTCGGAATTCGGAATATATCCGGCCGGGCGGCGAGTCAAAGCCTGATGCGTCCCGCGATCTCCACTCAAATATTCGGTCATGACAATCTTATCGCTTCCGATATCCGCATGATTCGCGAATCGGGTTTCGACGCGGTGGAAGTTTACGGCGTTCCGCCTCATTTCGATTGTATGGATTCGGGGAGCGTATCCGAGCTTGCCGCGATGCTCGACGGAGAGGGATTGAATGCGGTGTCCGTTCACATGCCGTATATCGACCCGGCGGGCGGCGGCGCGGCGGCGCGCGTCTCGATTACCGCAGGCGGCGTTGATAATGTGAAGAGAGCGACAGCGCGGGCGCTGGCTTGCGTCGAGGCGGCGGCTGTTCTCCGCGCCCCGGTCGTCGTCGCGCATTGCGGCTCTTACAACGACCCGCTTAACGGCGAAACGGCTTCCAACCTTGCGTCGTTCATCGCCTCCGTCGCTGCGGCATTTAAATCGGCGGGCGTCAGGCTGGCTCTTGAAAACGTCGCTTCCGCTTTTTCATCGTCAGTTTGTCTGCCGAGATTCCTTGCGGCCAATTCATTCGGGATCGCCGGCGTTTGTTTCGACGCCGCTCACGCGCACATAAGCGAAGACTCCGCCCGGGCCGTTCTTAATTACGGAAGTTTAATTGAACACGTTCATATATCAGACAACGACGGGAGTCGGGACCGCCACTTGTTGCCGATGAGCGAAGGCTGCTCCGTGGATTGGCCGGCCGTCGTCGGCGCGCTGCAAGCAATTAAATATTCCGGAAGCGTGACGCTGGAAGCGAGGCCTGATTCGGCCCCGGCGTCGTTTCTAAAATCCTGCCGCGATGTGTTCGACGCTCTCAAAATACATGGGGATTGAAAATTCTATGGACGACGCGCCGATAAAAAAACTGATTGAAGAGAAATACGGAGCCGCGACTTACACTCTTGAAAGGCTCGCCGGAGACGCCTCCGATAGGTCTTTTCACAGGATTAGAATAAACGCGCAACCTTCTTCCGGCGCGCCAGCGTCCGCCGTGCTCATGGTTCTCGGAAGCCCGGAGACGGACCCGGACATGCCTTTTCTGAATGTCGCGTCTTTTATGCGGCGGGCGGGGCTTCCGGTTCCGGATATTTTCGCCGCCGATCTGTCCGCCGGACTTATTCTCATGGAGGATTTCGGCGACGCGACGCTGGAAGACGCCATTCGCGGCGCGTCTCCCATTGCGGTTGAAGACCTTTATAAAAAAGCCGTCGAGCTGATGCTAGATATACAACTGGAAGGAACGCGGTTGAAAGATGATTCATGCGTCGCGTTCAAGCTGGCATTCGATGTGAATAAACTCATGTTCGAGTTTAATTTCTTCAAGGAACACGCGTTGCTCGGATATAAGAACGCGAAACTCAGCGAATCGGAAAGCGCGGCCATAAACGAAGGATTCATGCATATCGCCGAAGCTCTTTCCGCGCAGCCGAGATATCTGACGCACCGCGACTATCACAGCCGGAACATCATGGTTGCGGCGGACGGCGAACTTGGGTTGGTCGATTTTCAGGACGCGCGCCTCGGCCCTCTTCAATACGATCTTGTCTCTCTTCTGCTTGATTCTTATGTCGAACTGCCTGCCGGGCTGGTTGATTCTCTGAAGGAATATTACTTCATCCGACTCACTGAGCGAACAGGCGAAGAGCCTGAACGCGAACAATTCGATATGATTTATGATTATATGGCGTTTCAGAGATGCGTGAAGGCCGCAGGTTCATTCGCTTTTCTGGATTGCGTAAAAAAGAAAAACAGGTATCTGAAATACTTTGCGCCGTGTCTTGCCAAAGCGCGAGCGGCGGCGTCCGCCCGTAGTGAACTTGGGGCGCTGGCTGACGCGATTTCAGTCTATGTCGAGGAGTTGAGGCAACCATGAGGGCGATGCTTCTTTGCGCGGGACTGGGCGTCAGGCTGAAGCCTTTGACCGAGCATATTCCCAAACCGATGTTGCCTGTCTTCGGAAGACAGACCGCCGATTACGCGCTCGAATCGCTCGCCGAAGCCGGAGCAACCGACGTAGTGGTCAATCTGCACCATCTTCCGGAAAAGGTGAAATCCTCGCTTGGAACGCGCTCTCGCGGAATGAACATTCATTACAGTTTTGAGCCTGCGCTTCTCGGCCCGACAGGAGGGATACGAAAAGCGCTCCCGGCCCTAGGCGGCGAGCCTTTCATTGTGGTCAACGGAGACGCGCTGATGGAAATCGATTTCAAGTCCATGATGCGCGCGCACATATCAAACGGCGCGGCCCTCACCATCGCCGTCGGCCCCGGGCATGACACGCCGGATATTCGAGCGGTTGGCGTTGATCCTCAATTCCGCGTCAGGTCTCTCTGGGGAATTCCGGCAAGGCCCGGAGAATCTCTGTCGGACAAAGTAAATCTCGGCTGCTTCATTTATGATCCTCGCATCGTCGAAACATATATCCCCGATGACACTTTCTATCATTTCAGAGAAGGGTTCATTCCGGAATTGTTCGAGCGCGAAGAAAAAATCTTCGCTTATGAAGCGGATACGTACTGGAACGATATCGGGTCGCCCACGTCATATCTGCGCGCGTGGACGGACGCGTTTGACGGAGCCGGAACTCCTCGCATGAAAAAGACCGCAAACGCTAAAATAGAAGAATCCTCGCGGCGGTTAAATTCGGAGACCAAATCAGGAAAGATTCAATTCATCCATCCGGTATATGTGGAACAGGGAGCGGAAATCAGGGAGGGGGCTGTCATCGGGCCTGACGCCGCGTTATGCGCCGGCTGCAAGGTTGGAGCCGGAGCGTCCGTCTCGCGCTCGCTGGTCATGCAGGATTCCGTAGTTTGCGAATCCGCAATAGTCCGCGACTCTATCGTCTTTCAGGATAAAGTTATTCCTACGTGAAAGCGGGACATAATAAACTCGCGGGACAATTCATCTAATCCGAAAAAACCGTTAAATTGTTTTTTCTTCTGCGATTGGGGAAAATCTTTGAAAGGGGCGATTAAAACCCCTTTTTCGCAAATATTTGCGTTGTTATGTTTGGTCATTATTGAGAATATTGCGGCTCTCAGCGAAATATCTGTTGGAGAATTCGTATTAATAAAAAAAGCCCCGCATTCGTGGGAATGCGGGGCTTTGTCTTGACTGGAATGATAAATCGTCAGATGGCTTTTTCAACAATCTGGCTGATGTCGAGAGTCTTGATTTCCTCTTTTTCGAGGTTCTTGAAAGCGTCCAACATCATGGTTCTGCAGAACGGGCAGGCGGTGCAAACGGTGTTTGCGCCGGCTTCGACAGCCATTTTGCCGCGTTCTTCGTTGATGCGTTTGCCGAGGTCTTCTTCCATCCACATTCTGCCGCCGCCCGCGCCGCAGCAGAAGCTGGTCTTGTGGTGTTTGGCCATTTCGACGGGCGCGCTGCCTGTGGCAGCTTGTATGACTGAGCGCGGCTGACTATAGATGTCGTGGTATCTGCCCAGATAACAGGAATCGTGCCACGTGATTTTGCCGCCGTCGAATTTCTTGGAAAGTTTCAGTTTGCCTTCGTCGATAAGCTTCTTAAAGAATTCAGAGTGGTGCCAGACTTCGTAGTTGCCGCCGAACTGAGGATAGTCGTTCTTAAAGCAGTTGTAGCCGTGCGGGCACACGCAGATGACTTTTTTGATGTTGTAGGCTTTTAATATTTCAACGTTCGCCTCAGCCATCGCGGCGAAAAGGTACTCGTTGCCTATGCGTCTTGCGGAGTCGCCGCAGCAGCATTCTTCTTCGCCGAGGATGGCGAAATCGACGCCGGCGGCCATGAGCGCCTTAGCCGTGCTCTGCGCGATTACCTTGTTGTCTTCGTCGAGAGAAGCCGAGCAGCCGAGATAGAGCAGATATTCGGCGTCCGGTTTTTCCGCGAACGTTTTAACGCCCATGTCCTGCGCCCATTCGGCTCTCTTATGCGCGCCGATGCCCCACGGGTTGGAGTTCTTTTCGATGTTCTTCAGCACGAGCTGCACTTCGGGACTCATCTTTGATTCTGTGAGAACCAGATACCTGCGCATATCGAATATGAGCTGTGTGTGCTCTATCATGACCGGGCAAACGGTCTGGCAGGCTTGGCATGACGTGCAGGCCCAGATGATGTCTTCGCTGAAAATGTCGCCGATCATGTTCTTGTTGAGGATTTCGTGTTTCTTCTGAAGCTCTTCGAGGTTCTCGGCGGTTATCTTTCCTTCTTTTAATATGACTTCGCCGCGCTCGAACAGGTGCTCTTTAAGCTCGTGCACGAGACCTTTGGGCGTAAGAGGCTTCTGGGTGTTGTAAGCCGGGCATTGTTCTTGGCAGCGTCCGCATTCGGTGCAGGCGTAGAAATCGAGCATCTGTTTCCAAGAGAATTGTTCGACTGTGTTCACGCCGAAGGTTTCGAGGTTTTCGTCTTCGAGATCCATCTTGTTTACGACGCCGGAGGGGCCGAGGTCCCGCAGGAAAATATTGGGGATGGAGCCGAGCAGGTGCAGGTGTTTGGAATGAGGTATGTAGGATATGAAGGCAAAAAGCACCATCACGTGAAGCCACCATGCTATGTGGAACACTGGTCTGGCGGCGTCGCTTACATGCGGACTGGGAACGAATGACGCGAATAAGTTGGAAATTGGAGCCCACGCGGCGGGAATCTCGCCGGCGTGAATCCTGATGCCGCCCATCACGTAGTAGCTGAGAATCAGAGCGGTGATCAATCCGAGGATTATGAAAGCGTCGATTTTGCCGGAGACCGGGCCTTCGAGCCTAACGGGTTTAATGATAATCCGTCTGAATATCGAGATGGCAATGGCGACAAGCACCAGCAGGCTGATGAGATCGACGATGAGTCCAACGAAGTTGAAGCCGGGGATCGTCCAGAATGTCACGCTGGGGAACAAGGCGTTCGTCCACAGTTCCATCGTGGCGAAGCCTATCATGAGGAATCCCCAGAAGATAATGAAATGGCCTAATCCTCCGAGGAACATCACGACGCGCTTCTGGCCGAACACCAGAACAATCACGCCGAGAACGCGTTTGACAACGTCATTTGTTCTCGGGCGAGGGTCGGGTTGGCCGAGCTTTATGCAGTTGAATAGGAACAAGGCCCTCTTTGCAAATATCGCCAGCGAGCCTATGAACAACAGAATAAACAGGACTTTCAATGCCGGATGAGCGGTCGGCGTCAATACCATGTGCTCCATTTTTCGCAACCTACCTTGTTTGATTTTTGGTTCCGCGCCGTCTGGGATGTGGCAATTCATGTTCCTTGCCGCGTCCCGGCTGCGGACCTTTTTTGGGACCCGATGTTCTGAATCCGTTTTCTATTTTTAATACGCCTGATGGCGTAAAAAAGAAAAAACCGGTCCGTGCATTTGAGATTATTCATATTTCAAGATTCACGTTCACACATCAGAAAAAACTATGAATATAACGATTCTGATTGTGAATTAAAGCACATATTATCCAGAGCGCCCCGCGTTGTCAACTTTTTATTTGTGGAGGTTCTTCGTAATAATACTCTAAACAATGAGAAAAAAGTAGAAATTATCGCTTCATGCGGAGCGAACAGGGGGGAATGTTTCGGCTTCAAAGCGCCAGTCTTCGGGTTTCAGCGGAGGAAGCCCATGGCTTGCCCGCGCATTGTCGCAGGCCGTTTCCGGGACGCCGAATTGATACGATGGCATAAAATCCCTGCAAACGCCCGGTCTTTTGTCATATATTACGCAGCGGACGCTTTCGCCGATATTCCCGACAAGAGCCGCGCAACGCGGGTTCGTCCCACCCGTGTTTTTCATAATCCGTTTCATTTCAGACAAATCTTCCGTCAATATCAAAGGAACGCCCCCGGGCGTATCGTCGTCGGCGTCTCTCCAATAAAAAGACACTCTGAACTTGGCGCAACACGCGCCGCACGACAGACAAGGATTGCTCATTAGGCCACTCCTATGACAGCCGTATCCAACTATTTCAAAGAATCGAGTATATTATGAAGCCGTTAGGTTAAATTTTCAAATCTCATGTCGGTCAAGTCTCTTGCGCCGCGTCGCCGAAGAGGATTCTGCCGCATTGGCATAAGCGTCACAAGAATCGCCCGGAAGAGTCCGCGTTATTGTAAACATCGGATTTTTTCCTATAATTGATAACTTAAATGTAAATGTCGGCGAGGAGGGGAGAACAGACAGATGAGCGAAGCGACAACAGGCAGACTCTTATTTGAGAAGAAGAAGTTTTTTCCGCTTCAGGACGTTGACGAGCCTATCCTGTTCAGAGAACAATTCCCGTACACGGAAATCCCCAAACTTCTCTTCGACGGAGAAACGCCCGAACTCAACCCTGCGAGCGATATTTTTATCACTGACACCACATTCAGGGACGGTCAACAGGCGAGGCCTCCGTACACCGTCAAGCAGATAGTCGACATATATAAGATGCTGCACAGGCTCGGCGGACCCAATGGCGTTGTGCGGCAGAGCGAGTTTTTCCTGTACAGCAAAAAAGACAAGGAATCCGTCGAGAAATGCCTTGAGCTCAACTACGACTTTCCCGAGGTGACAGGCTGGATACGCGCGAACAAGGAAGACCTCAAGCTGGTGAAGGCGATGGGGTTGAGGGAGACCGGAATACTCACATCTGTTTCGGACTACCACATATTTTTGAAGATGGGAATGACCCGGCGACAAGCTATGGAGAGCTATCTTTCGATAGTGGACGCCGCGATAGAGCTTGGGATCAGGCCCAGATGCCATTTTGAGGATGTCACCCGCGCGGACATATATGGTTTTTGCGTTCCTTTCGCAATCGAACTTGTGAAACGCTACCGGAAATCCGGCATACCCGTGAAGATAAGGCTGTGCGACACGATGGGGTTCGGGGTTAGCTATCCTAACGCTGTGCTGCCGAGATCGGTTCCCAAACTGGTGTCAGCGTTCCTGACTGATGTGGGGCTGCCTTTCAGGATGCTGGAATGGCACGGGCACAACGATTTCTGCCATGTTCACGCGAACGCGATGGCCGCGTGGCTATACGGATGCGCGGCGGTGAATACTTCCGTTCTCGGAATCGGAGAGCGGACAGGAAACCCGCCGATCGAAGCGGCTATCATGGAATACATCGAGCTTAAGGGACACACCGACGAGATAGACACCACCGTAATATCCGAAATCGCCGAGTATTATGAAACGGAAATCGGATACCACATCCCTAAACACCAGCCGTTCGTCGGTGAGGATTTCAACATAACGCGAGCGGGGATACACCTTGACGGCCTTCAGAAGGACGAGGAGATTTACAACATATTCGACACCGCGTCCATTCTCAATCGGCCGGTAGGGATAGCTATAACGGACAAGTCGGGAGCGGCCGGCATCGCGCACTGGCTCAACAGCTATCTCGAACTGGAGCCTCGGTCGCGAATCGACAAAAGGCATCCCGGAATCATAAAGATCAACGAATGGATACAGAAGGAGTACGAGGAAGGGCGCGTCACTTCGATATCCCACGAAGAGCTTCTCGAACAGTCGGTGCGCCACCTCCCGGAATATTTCGACATCGACACCGAGTACATCCAGAAAGCGGCCCGCCGCCTGATGAGCGACACGATTCAGAAGCTTGTCGCGCACGAAGATATTATCTCTATGGACGCGGCCAGACAGGAAAAAATCCTCGAAGCTCTCTTCAAGGAGAACCCGTTCGCTCAACTCGCGGTCATCGCGGACAAAGACGGCAACAAGAATACGGACATCTTCATACGCTCCGGAAGGATTACTCCTGACGACGAAGCGAAACTGGACAAGAACTACTCCAAGAGAGCGTGGTTCATTATTCCTCTGGAAAACGAACACATGCACATCACCAGCATCTTCAAGTCGAAGCTGACCGGGTTGCTCGGAGTCACTGTTTCAGCGCCGATTGTCAAAGACGGAGCGGTCATGGGCGTTCTTAGAATCGACTGCAAGTATGAAGACCTGATGAAGGCCGGACGAGACGAGATGAAGATAGACTTCTAATGCGCGCTCCTCGGTTCGAGGACGCCGGTTTAAATATTATGAAGGCTCTACGCTTCAACGCCGGAGAACTTGAGATAAGGGACGTTCCCGTTCCTGTTCCCGGTTCCGGAGAGACTTTAATCAAGGTCTCCACTGCCGGCATCTGCAACACGGATGTCGAGATTCTAAAAGGCTACATGAAGTTCAACGGCGTTCCGGGACATGAATTTGTGGGCGTCGTAGAATCGTCTCCCAATAAGAAGCAAATCGGCAAAAGAGTAGTCGGAGAGATAAATTGCGCCTGCGGGGAATGCTGCTGGTGCAACGCCGGTATGGAGCGGCATTGTTTTCAACGCGACGTTCTCGGCATATTGAAACGCGACGGAGCGTTCGCCGAATACCTGACGCTCCCTGCGGGCAACCTTAGAATCGTTCCTGATTCGCTGCCGGACGAAAAGGCGGTTTTCGTCGAGCCGCTCGCCGCTTGTTTCGAGATTATCGAACAGGTCGAGTTTCCGCCTGACGCGCTCGTATGCGTTATCGGAGACGGCAAACTCGGCCTTCTAGCCGCCCGCGTTCTGCGCGACAAAGCGTTCAATCTCACTCTGATAGGCAAACATGAGCGCAATATGGCTATCGCCTCGAAGAAATTTAAAGTCGAAGCGATAACCGAAGACTCTATCGGAGACGAGCAGTACGACGTAGTGGTTGAGTGTTCCGGAAAACCCTCCGGACTGGAACTTGCGACAAGACTCGTAAGACCACAAGGCCGGATCGTCTTGAAAAGCACATACCATGAAAAGCCATCAATCGACGTATCGCTATGGGTGGTAAACGAAATAACGATAGTCGGCTCGCGCTGCGGGCCTTTCGATCCCGCGTTGGAAGCCCTTGAGTCCGGAGAAATTAACCCGTCGCCGCTTATAGACGGAATATTCCCTTTCAATCAGATTGCGGAAGCGTTCGATGCCGCGCAGAACCCCGGCGCCCTTAAATGCCTCGTAAAGTTCGACTGAAATTTAGCGTCTGTTACAATATGCTAAATGGGAATGATTAGAATGTCGCCATGCGCGGTTGAAACAGGCGCGTCAATCGTTATCGTCAATGAATTTGTTGACTTGGGAGACGAGTTTTTCGTTCAGGCGGCGCGCTTCGTCCGCCGTGGGAGCTTCGGAAATAATCCTCATAATCGGCTCGGTGTTAGAGGGCCGCACGAGCGTCCATTTTTTTCCGTCGCTGATTTTGATGCCTTCGGTTAAATCAATCTTTCGGTTTTTGTTTTTTTCGATGAGCAACTCAAGGACTTCGAGAGCTTTGCCCGCAGGGCATGGCGTCGCCGTTTTTGCCATGTGATAGCGGGGCAGGGCGGCCACAACTTCGGAGACAGGCCCCTTTTTTCTCGCAAAATAATGCAAAGCTATAGCCATCCCCACAAAGCTGTCGCGCGCGAAATTCACTTCGGGATATATCACACCGCCGTTGCCTTCGCCGCCGATGACGGCGTTCTCGGATTTCATGGTCTCGGTGACGTTTATCTCCCCGATCATGCTTTTGACGACCCTGCACCCGCGCGCAATAGCGATATCGTCAACGGCGCTGGAAGTGGCGAGCGTCGTCACAACCGTGCCCGGCGTTTTTGACAGTATGTGGTCGACAGCCACGCCGAGAGTGTAATCTTCGCCGATAGGCGCGCCCAGTTCGGAAACGATAGCCAGTCTGTCCGCGTCCGCGTCCTGCGCGAATCCTATGTCGGCTTTGTGTTTAAGCACGGCATCCGAAAGCATCGCGAGATTTTCAGGCAGCGGCTCGGGAGGACGCGGGAATATCCCGTCAGGCGTCGCGTTAATCGCCACGACCTCACAACCGAGCTTCTTCAGCAGGAATGGAGACATAACGGAGCCTGCGCCGTTGACGCAGTCCACCACGACTTTGACCGGCCGGCGGCGCGAAACGGGCAGAGGCCCGAAACTGTTTATAATCGCGTCTATATGTTTTTCAACTGCGCGCCTGTGCGTCTTCGGCTCCTTCATCGCGTCGCTGCGCGCTTTCGCGTAGTCTCCCTGATGGTAGATGTCGAGCAGTTCGCGCGCCTGAAATGAATTCAGGAAACAACCGTCTTCCCGGATGAATTTGAAAGCGTTCCATTCGGCGGGATTGTGGCTGGCGGTAATGGCTATGCCGCCGGCGGCTCGGAGTTGACGAACGGCAAGCTGTATGGTCGGGACCGGGCTAATGTCCACCAGAACGGCTTGGCAGCCCGCGGATGTGAGGCCGGCCAGAGCGGCGTGTTGCGCCATTTCGCCGCTCGTGCGGGTGTCGCGTCCTACTACCACCTTGCCGCCGCCGGCGTATGTGCCGAAACTTTCCGCGAAACGCACGAGCAGTCCCGGAGTCAAAGACTCTCCGACGACGCCCCGCACGCCGGAAATGCTTATCTTAAGAGAGCGCACGCCCTTCATCCCCCGATAAGCTCCTCTCCGATGGCAATAAGCTCCCGCGCCCGCTTTTCCGACCTCGCTTCGGCCATGACCCGGATTATCGGCTCGGTGTTGGACGGCCTGATGTGCAGCCAAGAATTCGCCCAGCCAAGCTTCACTCCGTCCGACAGGTCAACGTTCGCGTTTGAGTATCGTGTTTTAGCTTCTGTTCTTGCGTGGTGAATCGCTCGGTGAATCACCGAAAAGTCCAGTTGCGCGTTTTTTTTCAGAGTCACAAACTTCGGAATCGCAGCCGCGGCCGCCGATACCGTCGAGCCTGTCCTAGCGATGAAATCCAGTATGAAAGCCATCGCCGCCATGCCGTCGCAAGCGTAATGCAGTCGGGGGAATATGACCCCGCCGCTGCCTTCGCCCGCTATGGCCGCTTTATGTTTGGCTGCCGCCTCCGCGACGTACGCCTGCCCGATGCGGGTTCTCATCACCGACGCTTTGTGCTTTTTAGCCACTGCGTCTATCGCTCCGGTGGTTGACAGATTAGTGACGACCAACCCGCCGGGATTGTCTGAGAGCCATATCGAAACGCATAAAGCGAGCGTGTAATCTTCGGGAAGGATGGTTCCATCATCCGTGACGATGCCGAGCCTTTCTCCTGCGGTGTCGAGCATGAAACCCGCGTCGCAGCCGACCGCCCGGACAATCGACCGTGTCTGCCGCATATTGGCCGCGTTGGGTTCAGGGTCGTGCGGGAAAGGCTCTCCCGGCTCCGCGTTTATCGCGACCGTTTTGCAGCCGAGAGCGTCAAGCAGTTCTAACGCCGCCGCCGAGCATGCGCCGTTGCAGGTGTCGACGGCCACCTTCAATCCGGCTTTTTTTATGCGCCGCACATCCGTCATGCCGACTATCGCCGCGATATGTTCAGATACGGCCCCGCTAGAGCCTGTCTTTTCAAGAGGAACTATCTTGTCCCATCCCGCTCTTTCGAACTCCCCGGCGTGGTACACGTCCAGCAGTTCGTCCGCCTCCCGCGCGTTGAAGTAGAACCCGTCGGCGCGGATGAACTTCAGAGCGTTCCAGTCTTCCGAGTTATGTCCGGCTGAAACGGCTATTCCGCCGACCGCGCCGGAAGCCGCGATGGTCCTTTGCATGGAAGGTATGGGGCAGACGCCCAAGTCGTATGTTTTGCAACCGGCGGCAAGAAGCCCGGATATCGCCGCCCCGCGCGCCATAGAGCCTGATCGCCGCGCGTCGTCGCAGATATAAACTTTTCCCCGGCCGACGCATGTGGCGAACGCTTCGGCAAACTGCGCGACAAGGTGAGGCGTGAAGGTTTCCCCGACCACGCCCCTTACTCCGGTTATTCCGATTTTAAGAGGATTCATTCAGAGGGGACCGTCCGATTCTTCGCCGGTCGTTTCCCGCAACGCCACCCAGACTGCCGCCCCCACAAGCGCCAGCAACCCGAACTCGAGAATGACATACAGCGAAAAATTCATATCCGTCCCGTCGCGGAGCGCCGGACAGAATCCCGGCTGGCTTTAGCCCGCGTTGGCGAGAACGCCGGGTTAGCTCTTGGCCATCCCCGCCAGTTTCTTAAGGTTCACCTTGTACATGTCTTTCTGGTTCTTATACAACTCCTCGGCGATGCGTTGCTCGATTATCGGCCCTATAAGCGGTATCTTTACGCTTATTGTTCCGTCCAGTGTTTGGAATACCCGGCCGTTCTTCGCGGCATACGTCCATTTCCCTTTGCAGTGAAAAACGTTCCGCAGGTGAAAGGGGATAATCTCATAGTGATAAACCATCGTAGAAGGGTCCCAGCGGCTTACTTCACGCCATGAAAGCATGTCCGGCGTCAGTATCTTCTGCGCTATCTTCGGGATCTGTCCGTGAGCGCAATATGTGTACTCGATATCTTGTCTTCCATCCGGATGCTGCGTGAAGTGAGACCTTTTTATGCTAGTCACATTCGGCATATCCTCGTATATGGACGGGTTTTCGATGATGTCGTAATGCGTAACCTTTAATACTAGATCGAGCGGGTGGTCGTACTCGTGGGTCATTCCTAATTTCATAAAAGAGTCTCTCCGAACACTGTTTAGTTGTCATTAATTCTATCTGCAAACCAACCCTAAATCAAGCGCGAAATACCGGATATGAACGCGCTGTCAAAGATATAATGCGCTTCAAAATGGATTTATCGGATATGTTCAGGCCAAAAAAGCGAGAAATCGTATTGACAACCGAAGAAGAGTCGCGGTAGTATTGACTGACTAGTCAGTCGGTTTGGAGGCGCGATAACTATGAAACAGATAAACTTGAAAAATGCTTCAATGGATACTTTTGCGTCATCGTCGGATATCCCGGCATCCTCTATTTCTCTAAGCAAAAAACCGAAAAATGAAATAGCGGACATAGCCGAGAAGTTGTCGAAGAAAGAGATGACAAGAAAGAAAATACTGGACGCCGCGCTAATTGTCTTCTCCCAGAAGGGTTACGACAAGGCCAATGTGTCCGATATCGTGCGCGAGGTTGGAGTCGCGCAGGGCACTTTCTACTATCACTTCAAAGACAAGAAAACGGCGCTTGTCGAATTGCTGAACAGTTTTTTTGACGCCATGAAGAAGCTTGTCGCGAATTGGGCCGCCACAACGGACACGAGCGCCGATATGGCGCTAGTGTTTTCCCGGAACGTGGCGGACTTGCTCAGAAAAAACACCTGTCTCGGCCAGATAATCAGGAATGAAACGAACAATCCCGACCCGGAAATCAGGTTGCTAATAAAAGAATTCCACAATTATTTATATAGACAAGCCGAGTTGGCGCTTCTTCTGGGCATGAGACTCGGAGTGGTCAGGGAGATGGACGCGCGAATAGCGGGCGTCGCGTTGGTGGGGATGATCGAGAGCGTGGTGTTTGAACTGATAGACAGAGTCGAAGATGTCGATGTTGAACACGTGATAAAAGAGATATCAGAAATGCAGAACATAGGAATACGTCCGACGCCGGATCCGAGGAGTTAGCGTGAGCGGCGGGAATCTGGCGTCCGTCTAGGGAGGATATTACAATGGCGCAGTCGTTGGAAGAAAGGCTGAGGTCGAGGCTTGCGGAGGCTGTCGCGCAGGCGGCTGAAAGCGTATCGACGCAGGCGGTTTCAGGGTATCTTGTGAAAAGGCTTATTCAGGAGGGCTCTTTCACAAATGTGAAGGACGTCGACGGCGCGACGACTGGTTTCAGGGTTAAAGTAAAAAACAGGCTGGGCGTGGCGACTATCGTGGGATGCGACCCTTTGAAAATCGACGGAGAGATTTTTGATCCGGGCGTGATAACGATAGAAAAGAACAGGAAATCTTATTGCGCGGCTGAGTTATCTGAGACTCTTCCTCTGGGAGTTTCTTTCGGCGACGAACTGACGATAACGGTACAGGACGCGCAGGGACTGGAGTCCGGCGAGCATGATATCGAGCTTGCTCTGAAGATGGTCGGGCTGGGCCTTGTGCAAGCGAAATATAAGGACAAGCTGACAGGCGACGGCGCAGCGGCTCCGAGGGTGAAAAAGAAAACCGCCTTCGCCGAATCGGCCGGGGAGGGCGGCTCTTACTCCGAAATGTTGCGCCGGACGGTGGAAATGGCCGCCGGGCATATCGGAGCCGCGTCTCTGGCCGAGTGCGCTAAGACTCTCGATGTCATTGTTCTTGATATGAAAGACGCGGACGAGAAGTATTCTGTAAAATTGACATCCGACGGGCGCGCGGAATTCGTCGAAGGCGCAGCGTCCGGCGGTTCCATACTGGTAATCAAAACCACCAAGACGGCGTTCCACGACATGGCGCACGGCAAACTGAACGCCGGAATCGCGTATGCCAGAGGGGACATCAAGCTCGAAGGGATTCCTCTTTTGAAACTGCGCGGGATGGACAAGCTGATAACCGCAATATTCAGAGGCTACAGGGCGGCGTCGGACGGAGTGGAATTCGATTCGGTTCCCGAAAGCATTGAAGGCGGGATTCTGGAACAGGCTCTCGGCGTGGCTTTCTCGGTGTTCGACGAGGTTCTCAAGGGGCTGGACAAGGCGCTTGGCGCGTTCGGCATGAAATATTTCTATGAAAAATCCTTAAACAGGATAGAACTCGTATGGGACGCGCTCGATAAGGAAATGAGAAGGATGCTTTCATTCGGTCGGGAGGAAGCGGAAGAAGAGCCGAAAGCCCCCAAACCGCGTGCCGCCGCGCCAGCCGCAAAAAAATCCGCGTCTTCCTCCGCTCCGGCAAAATCGCTGCAAGACAGACTCAGGGATAGAATCTCTTCCGTCATTGAAACCGCAGTCATAGAAATGTCTCGCAGTTCGGTGTCGGGCTACCTTGTCAAACGCTTAGTCGTTCCCGGGAGTTTTAAAAATTTTGTTGCGGACGGCGAGGTCGCCGGTTTTGAGGTAAAACTGAAAAACAAGCTTGGGGTGGCCACTGTCATCGGATTCACGGATGTGAAAGTGGACGGAGAATCTTTTGGTCTTGATTTGATAGAAATCGCGAAAGGCTCGCGGAAGGTAGCCGCTTCCGAAGTGTCCGACAAGGCCCCGTTGTCGGTCTCTTTCGGAGACGAGTTGACAATCAGGGTGAAACGCGCCGGGGGGATAACTCCGGGCAGACACAAGATATCTCTAGGAGTGGATATGGTTGGGCTTGGAGGGATGGATGTCGATTATGAAGAAGAACTTTCCGCTTGACCGGACTGGGAGGCGAAAATGATATTCAGAAAACTTAAGGTTCTATCGGACGACGAAGTGGTAAAGATAGTCGAGGGAGCGTTCCGGATACTGAGGACGACGGGCTGCCGGTTCGAGGACGAGAAGTGCATGGACGAGTTGGAATCCGCAGGCTGCGACGTTGACCGCGCGACTATGGTCGTAAAGTTCAGCGAGGATGTGATTTTCGACGCGCTGGACAACGTGCCGTCGGTGACACCGCCGGACGACCTTCCCAAAGTCCGCGTGGCCAGCGCCAACAAGGGAATGATTCTCGACTGCAAAACGAAGAAGATGAGACCGGGCACGACCGAGGACGCGCGCAACGTGATTAAGCTGTGCAACTCGCTGGACAACATCACTCTCGCTTCGGCAGGAATAGTCTCGTCCGACGTGCCCGTGCAGGCGGTCGAAGTTTTTAATATCGGCCTGCTCATGAAATATTCCGAGAAACTTTTCAACCAATGGATTTATGAGACGGAAAACGTGCCTGTCGTAATGGAGATGGCGGAAGTGATAACGGGAGGCTCGGAGGAACTGCGCGGCTCGAAGTTCCTCAGTTACATGCTCAATTCGGTTTCTCCTCTGAGGTTTCCGCCGAAACAGCTAGCGATATCCCGCATGTACGCCGAAAGGGATTTGCCGATAGCTGTCGCGTCAATGACGCAGGCGGGAAGCGTGTCTCCGGCAACTCCCGCCGGATGCCTAGTATTGTGCGCCGCCGAGTTGCTCGCCGGGCTGGTGTGGGTCAGGTCTCTGCGGACGAAAACGGAAGTGGCTCTCGGCGCTTTGACACAGGTGATGCAGATGCGCACCGGGAGGCAGTTGTACGCTTCACCGGAACAAACCCTGATGTTCCTCGGAGCGCACCAGATAATCCGCTATTTCGGATACTGCAGCGGGAACACCAGCTTCGAGACGGATTCCTGCGACTTCGACATGCAGAACGGCTGGGAAAAGGCGCTGTCGGGCGTGATGTGCTGGGCGGCAGGATGCGACATGTTCGGTCAGGCCGGATTTCTCTTCGACGGTTTCTCGATGGAGCAGCTTGTGCTGGACAACGAGGCGCTCGGCATGCTCAGCAAGGTTGGCGAGGGCGTTCTGGTGAACGACGACACTCTGGCGCTCGATGTGATTAAGAGCGTCGGGCCGGGAGGCAACTTCCTAGGCGAGAAACACACGATGGCTCACGCGAGGGACGCATGGCGGCCCTCCATTTTCCAGAGAGTCAGCTTCGAGCATTGGGCCAAGAGCGGCGGGATGCGCATTATCGCCCACGCCCACGACAAAGTGAACGAAATCCTTTCCTCAAAAGAGCTATCGCTGCAGATACCTGAAGACCAAGCCAAGGCGATTGACGAGATTGTCGCGCGAAGAGTCGCGGCCGTCGCCGAGAAGGGAGCTTGCTGACATGATTTTCAATAAACTCGACGTCGTTTCAACTCAGGAAATCGAAAGGATTCTCGACACCTCTTACAGGATACTGGAGGAAGTCGGGTTCAAATACGAATGGGACTGGGCTTTGGAACTGCTTGAGAAACGCGGCTGCAAGGTTGACATGGCGAAACAAATCGCCTGCGTCCCGCGCTCGCTCACTCTCGAAGCCGTCGCCAATATGAAACCGCTCGCGTCGCCGCAGGACTATCCGAAAATATTCTGGGCTCCATGGATCGGCATGAACATCATCGATTTCGAGACGAAAACCAAGCGCGCGGGAACTCTCAACGACTGCCGGAATGTGATAAATCTGGTCAATCACCTCGAGAACATATCCGTGTCCTCGACCGGCGTGGTTCCTCAGGATGTGCCTATAGAGATATCCGACATCTACATGGCGGAGTTGCTGTTCAAGTATTCCGAGAAGATAGTAACGACGTGGACATACACTATAGAGTCGGCCCACGATCTGGTGGAGATGGCGAAGGCGGTTACAGGCGGAGAAGACGAGCTTCGCGGCTCGCGCATGATAAACTATCTTGCCGAACCGGTCAGTCCGCTGAAACTTTCCAAGCATTCGCTAGAAATAATGAAAGTGTACGGAGAACTGGATCAGCCGATAAACATGGGGCCGATGGTGCAGGTGGGAACGACCGGCCCGGCGACTCTCGCGGGATCGGTGGCTCTGCAGATGGCAGAAAATCTTGCGGGTCTCGTATATCTTTATTGTTTAGGCTCGAACTCGCCGATGGCTCTCGGCGGTCCGATGCAGACCAGCGACATGCGCACCGGCAGATGCCTCTACGCCGCACCGGAACTATCACTCATTCATCTCGCTCTGGTCGCCTGCGCTCATCATCTCGGTTTCATGTCCGGCTGCACGTCCGGTCTGACCGATTCCAACTGCATGGATTTTCAGAGCGGATGGGACCGCGGGCTGAGCATGATGCTCCTATGGGCGGCCGGCTCCGAAAGCATCGGCATGCGCGGCGAAATCGGCGGCGGCGAAGGCTTTTGCCTCGAATCGCTCGTTGTCGAAAATGAAATGGGCGGCATGCTCAGAGTCCTATCCGAGGGCATCCTCGTCAACGACGACACTCTCGCGCTCGATGTCATTGAAAAGGTCGGAATCGGCGGCAACTACCTGATGGAAAAACATACCATGCGGCACGCGCGAGATTTCTGGCAGCCGGGCGTCTTCACTCAGGACACCTTCGACAAATACTGGTCCGAACCCAAGCCTATCGAGCAGAGGGCGCGCGAGCGGGTAGAAAAGATTCTCTCAGAAAACAGCCTAGAGCTTCAGGTCTCCGAAGATGTCGCGGCGGAGATCGACAGGATTGTGTCGCGAAGAGTGAAAGCGGCAGGTCTGCAATAAGACTCCCGCCTGTCGCGGATAGTCGTTTATAAATGAATAAAAATCTGGAGGTCTCATAATGTCGCTGTTGGAGAAAATCAAGGATTCTATTATCGAGATGGAGCCGGAACTTACGGTCGAACTGACGCAATCGGCTCTGGCGGAAGGAATAGCCCCGATGGAAATCGTCGCGGGCGGCCTCATCTCCGGAATTGAAATCGTCGGCGTGAAATTCAAGAACGACGAGGTGTTTCTGCCCGAGGTCATGATGAGCGCTAAAGCCTTCAAAGACGGGTTCGCGGCGGTCTCGCCGAAACTGAAAGATTCCGGTTACGAGCCTAAGGGCCGCGTCCTCATCGGCTCGGTGAAAGGCGACATCCACGACATCGGCAAAAACATCGTCATCGCCCTGTTGCAGGGCAACGGCTACGAAGTTCACGACGCAGGCGTGGACGCTCCTCCGGAGAGATTCGTCGATATGGTCAGGGAAATTAAACCCAACGTCGTCGGGATGTCCGCTCTGTTGACGACGACTATGGCGTTTATGAGAGACACCGTGTCCGCGCTGAAAGAAGCTGGACTGAGGGATTCCCTGAAGATAATCGTCGGCGGCGCTCCCGTTTCCGCCGATTTCGCCAAAGAGATAGGCGCAGACGGATACGGCGAAGACGCGGGCGAAGCCGTCGACCTCGTCAAAAGCCTGTTGGCGAGTTGATTATATGCAAACGACCCTGCCGTCCCGGACTACGGCTCTTTAGACATGAACTCTTGCGCCGCCGCTTCGGCGTTGCGCTCGAAAGGACTCTCGTATGGACTCCAAGCTAAGATTCGGCAGCCGCGTCGTATCCGGATGGAAATCGCCGTCACGCGAGCCGAGACCGGTCAATCCTCCAATCTACCAGAGCACGACTTACGTTTACGACTCTCTTGAAGACTTCATGGAGGCCGGCTCTGAACAGATGCTCGGCGAGGGAGGGCGGTACTTTTACACCAGAACGGGCAATCCCACGAACGCGATGTTCGAAGAGAAAATCGCGGAACTTGAAGGGGGCGAGCGCGCCGTCGCTTTCGCCAGCGGCATGGCCGCCATATCAACCGCCTTGCTCTCTCTTCTGAGAGCGGGCGACAGAGTGGTCGCTCACAGCAAGATGTACAGCGCGTCCGACACGCTTTTCGGACAGTATCTTCCGGGCCTCGGAATAGAGGTCGATATGACGGATTTGACGGATTACGCAAAGATGAAAAAGGCGCTATCGCGGCCCGCGAAAGTCCTTTTCATAGAGACCCCGGCAAACCCGATGGTCGAGATAATAGATATCCCGGCGGCGGCGAAACTCGCGCGCGCTTCCGGCTGCGTCACGGTTGTGGACAGCACATGGGCGTCTCCTTATCTCATGCGCCCGCTTGAGCTTGGGGCGGACCTCGTCGCGTCCAGTTCTACTAAATACATCAGCGGACACGACGACGCGCTCGGCGGCTATGTCGCCGGTGGCGCCGAACTGGTCGCGGCTGTCGACAACTATATGCTCGTTCTCGGCGGCTCGATGAGTCCGTTGCACGCTTTCTTTTCTTGGCGGGGAATACGCACTCTTCACGTCCGCATGGACAGACATTGCTCGAACGCTTTGGAAGTCGCCAAATTCCTCGAAAACCATCCCAAAATTATGAAAGTGAATTATCCCGGCCTCAAGAGCCATCCGCAGCATGATGTGGCGAAGAAAACAATGTCCGATTACTCCGGCATGATAGCTTTCTGGCTGAAGGGCGGGTACGAGGCGGCTTCAAAGCTACTCGCCAATGTTAAAGTCTGCAATGTGGCGGTCAGCCTCGGCGACGCCTGCACGCTAATAGAGCATCCCGCGACAATGACCCATATCACTGTCGATGAAGAAAGAAGGAAACGGCTCGGCATCACGGACAATCTAATCCGGCTCTCCGTCGGACTTGAAGACGTCCGAGACCTTGTCCGCGATCTAGACCGCGCGCTCTCCAAAGTTTAATTCGCTTTTTATTTGCGGATTCTGGGCAATACTTCGCATATTAGTTTCAACAATCAATATCCAAATGATTGCTTTTGCTATTTGATGATTGAACAGCGTTGGTTCGTTTTATGGTTTATTCATTGATTCGGCTTTGGCTTTGAATTTTTTCACAGTTGAAACTAGGACATCCGGATGGTCGGTCTGAATCGCGTCGACTCCGGCGAAAATGGCTTTTTTCATGGCAGTATCGCGGTCGTCCCAGCCGAGCGTGTTGGTGAAGACCATGATTCCGCGCGCGTGTGCGGCGTCCACCAGTTCGTTAGTGATGATGGCCGCGCTTGTGTTGAAAGCTCTGGCGTTAGGGAATTTTTCTAGCGTCGGTTGAATGTCCTCCACGCTGCCGATGCCGGGCATGGCGGGAGCAAGAGGGTCGAGCTTGGCGAAGTCCGCCGTGAATTGACCCCCGCCGACTATGACGGTGAGATGCGGATATTTATCGTATTTCTTCAGCAACTCTAGAAGAATCGGTTGCGGAGTCTCTTTCTGGTCGATATAAGCGCCGACTCCGGGCCCCATAGCGATAAGAGCCTCTTCCAGAGTCGGCACTTCGACATCCGAAGAAGCGTCGCGGGACATGCCGAACACGGCTCTCAACTTTTTGACTTCCGCAAGAGACATTTGGTTTATCGGGCCTGAGCCTGTGGTAGTCCTGTTTACCGTGTCGTCGTGCATCAGCACCGGAACCCCGTCGGTCGTGTAGCGCACGTCAAGCTCGATATAATTCATTCCAATTTCCAGAGCTTTTTGAATCGCCGGGACAGTGTTTTCGGGAGCGAACTTTGAGGCCCCGCGATGCGCGACTCTAATGACATCTATGTTAGGACGTTTCGTTTCAATCGGTTCATATGCGAGCGCGACTGCTCCGAATACTACAAAAACGGCAACAGCGCATATCCATGTTCTCAATTTATTCACAATCAGCATCCTCCCGGCGTCGTTGTCAGCCTATTGTAACACAAAAAGCGAGTCGGTTCCGACTATGTTTTTCTTAAGACATAGTTCGTGTACGCTCCGAGTCGCAGTGAATCAGCGAACCGGAGGGCAGGGACTATCGCGCAATCAAACACAGTATTTTTCGCAAATTGTTTTATGCGACTTTCTGGAGCGGAGATTCGGATCGGTGTCGCGTCATTGGCGTTTTCAGCGCTTTGAACCGATATGGAACTGCCTTTAGCAATTCTCATGCTATTGATCAAACTTGTGGCAGTGGTTGAATAGTAAACTTTTTCGATGTTCATCCCGGTTTCGGCGACGATTCTTTTCATGACTTTCGGCGAATAGTGATAGATGTGGAAAGGAGGTTGAAGACAGAACCATTTCGTGCGAAAAAGCATGCGCTCTAAAGAATCAAAGTTCGGCATGGACATAGCGATTACGCCGCCGGGTTTCAAGACTCTTTTAGCCTCGGCGAGAGTCTCCACCGGATCGTAAAGATGTTCAAATACGCTCCAGAAAGTTACGGCGTCGAAAATTTCCGAATCGAAGCGAGAGGAAAGCAGAGAGCCTGCCTTTACATCCAGACCTAGGGAATCCCTTTGAAAAGCCGCTGATTTTTCAGAAAGCTCGCATCCGGCGACGCGCCAACCGGTCTGTTTGAGGCAAAGAAGAAATCTCCCGTCTCCAGAGCCGACATCTAGGGCGAATCCTTTATGCGCATGGCGCTCAAGGAGCATCCTTCGGCCTTCCTGTTCCGCCACAAGTTTCGAAAGCATTTCCTGACTGAAAGACATTGAATATGGCTCATAGTTGTCGGGATACAGGGAGGCGATATGTTCCTCAGGGATTCTGGGGTTAAGGGAAACTAGCGAACAACTTTTGCATCTGGATATTGAGAACTCGCCGGGAACGCCGTAAAGATAATCTCTTGTTTTAAAAAGCTCGGCGAACTCGATTCCGCCGCAGAGCGCGCAGGGAGCTTTTTCAAGTTCTGAAGAAATCATTTTTAATAATCGACCGTTCCGCTTGCGCAGGATGAAACATACGCAGGACGCCTATTTAAAAGGCGGCGGGACTTTTGCGCCGAAAGGAGAAGAAGGGGCTGATTTCGGGGGCGTCGCCGCCGGCTCCGGCTTTCTGGGAGCGGAAGGCTGTTGAGGCGCGGACGCCGGTTTTCCGGCGTTTGCCTCCGCGCCGTCGCCTCTCAAAATGCGCAAACCGATTCTCGGAGGAACTATCGGCGCGGTCAGGTCGAGAACTTTCGCCGGAAGGATGGCCTCTGTCCCGCACTTGTAATTGATGCTGTTCACAATGTTTTCGGCGAGCGGCGCGTCGAATTCCTTCTCTTTCTGGAATTTTTCAACAATCCGTTTTACGTTAGGCTCGTCCATCTCGAACATCAGGAACCCGGACATACTGATTCTGCCGACGTCCTGTTTGTAAACCGCGTGGTAAGTGAACCAGATTTCGAGGTTGGAGCCGTTTGCTTTCACGTCGTCGAATTCAACGCCGAGTTCGATGCCTGAAATCGGGGCGTCTTTGACTTTCTCGGCGTTTATCTTGGTTATTCTTCCTCTGACGATTGTCTGTCGGCGTTCCGGCGGGCCTTGTTCGTTTGCTGACACGGGATTTTTCGGTTCGGACATTATGTTCTCCTTATTCTTAATACATGATGTCGTTTTCGTGGCATTTAAGGTTAAAGGCGTCCGCTACGCCGTGGCAGACGCAGCAACCGTTGTGGAAATTAACTCCTTTGCGAAGAGCGGCGTTTTCATTGACTGCTGCAGAAAAGCCTTTTTGGGCGATTTCTAGAACGTAAGGCAGCGTTTCATTCGTCAGAGCCAGAGTGGAAGTTCTGGGAACGGAGCCGGGCATATTTCCGACGCAGTAGTGAACGACGCCGTTGTAAATGAAGGTGGGGTTGTTGTGGCTGGTGACTTTGCTGGTCTCGACGCAACCGCCCTGATCAATGGCGACATCGACGATGACGGAGCCTTTTTTCATTGTTTTGACCATTTCGCGGGTAACAAGCTTAGGGGCCTTCGCTCCGGTGATGAGCACCGCTCCGATAAGCAGGTCGGCGTACTGAACCGATCTTGCTATAGATATGGGATTGGATTTGATGGTGATAACCTGATTGCTAAGGAGGTCGTTAATGTATTTTAGCCTTGTGGTGCAGATGTCGAGAACTGTGACTTGAGCGCCCGCTCCGATAGCAAGGCGCGCTGCGGATATGCCGACTATTCCGCCGCCGACAATTACGACATCAGCAGGGGGAACGCCGGGGACGCCGCTCAGCAGCACGCCGCGCCCGCCATTGTGCTTTTCGAGGCAGTTGCAGCCGATCTGGACGGCCATGCGCCCCGCGACATCGCTCATCGGCGCCAATAGCGGCAGATATCCTTCCTCCGTCTCAACCGTTTCATATCCGATTGCGGACACTCCGCTTTCCATCAAGCGGGATGTGAGCTTTTTGTTGGCAGCTAGATGAAGATACGTGAACAAAACAAGGCCTTTTCGAAGCAGTGGATATTCACGCTCGATAGGTTCTTTGACTTTCACTATCATTTCCGAGCGCTTATATACCGCGTCGATAGAATCGACGATTTCAGCTCCGGCTTTGTGATATTCCGAATCTTCAAAGCCGCTTCCCACTCCGGCGTTCTTCTGAGCGATGACTTTGTGGCCGGCTTGCCTGAGAGCAATTACGCCTGCCGGCGTCAGTCCCACTCTGTTTTCATTTTCTTTGATTTCTTTGGGTAGTCCTACTATCATTTCGCCTCTCCCATCTGATGTATATCCGCTTAACGGATTTTTATCGGTTACAGATATTCTTCCCATTTTTTACCGCGAAGGATTTCAACCACGCCGCTTACTTTCTGAGCGTCGCTTCTTTTGCAGACGAGCAGGGCGTCGTCCGTCTCCACGATTATCAAATCTTCCACGCCTATGGTCGTGACGAGTTTCTTGGGGCTGTATATCAGGCTGTTATTAGAGTCAATGGTCAATGTTCTGCCTATCGCCGCGTTGCCGCTTTCGTCTTTCGGCCATACGTCGTACAGCGAGTCCCAGCTTCCGATGTCGTTCCAGCCGAAGCCCGCCGGAATCATAGCGACCCTGTCGGACTTTTCCATCACTCCATGATCGACGGATATCGTCTCGAAAATTCTGAATTCTTCGGCAATCGTTTTGATCTCCGTCGGAGAGCCTATTGACGAAGCGATGCGCATGAGGCCCGCGTGCATATCAGGCAGATGCTTTTCAACCTCTATCAGGAATGTGTCGGCTTTCCATACGAACATTCCGCTGTTGGCGAAGTAATCGGGGTCCTGAGCAAACCGTATAGCGGTTTCCATGTCCGGTTTCTCGATAAACCTTGCGACTTTTCTGGCCGGGTTGTCGTCGGATGTCTTTAGTATATCGCCAGCTTGGATGTAGCCGAGGCCGGGGTCGGCGCGTTTGATCGGGACTCCGAATGCGACAAGAACATTAAGCTCGGAGGCCACCTGAGCCGCGAAAATGACGTCGGAATGGAAGCGGGGCAGGTCGGTTATGAGGTGATCCGCCGCGAAGCACGCCATTGTCGCGCCGGGAGAAATATGTTGAATGACGACCGCGGCAAGTCCTATGCAGGGGGCGGTCCCTCTGCTTTCAGGCTCGACAATTATATTGCCGTCCGGCAGCATCGGGAGTTGGGCGCGTATTTTGCCTTCGAGCAGGGAGTTAGTGACGACCAGAACTTTTTCCGCGCCGTTTATTGGAACGAGGCGGTTGACGGTGTCCTGAATCATGGTGTTTCTGCCGACAATGTTGAGAGTCTGCTTGGAGTTGGTCTTTC
>MWCD01000020.1 GCA_002069885.1 bacterium ADurb.Bin236
CGGATGTATTTCGTCAGTTCAGCCGCCACTTCGAAATTGAGCCTCTGCTGTTCTTCAAGCGTTTCCTTGCTCAAGTCCACGAGAGTGGATGTGTCGATGTCGATGTTCAGATATCCGCCGTCCACCGCCTCCTTGATGAGGTCGCGAAGGTTCTGCTTCTCGCCTTCCCTGTTTTCCCTCCACAAGCGGTTGCGGACCTGAAAGTGGTCGCCCTGAACGAACAGCGGGCCTTTGTAGCCGTCCGCGATGGCGGCGGCCATAATCGAACTGGTGTATTCTGCGGGCCTCTGCTCGGTGTATTCCATCTCGCTGCGGGCTATCTCGAAGATGACCGCAGTGTTGTTCTTGTTGCGGCAGCTTGCGAAAATTGCCAGCGCGGTGTCGAACGTGAACCCCCGGACATTGATCGCCGGGACGGTAAGCCCCTCGCACTCGCCCTTGCCTGCGGCCATGTACAAATCGTTGATTGAGGCGAGGATAACGCCAAGCTCCTGACCGCCTTCGATGATCACCCATCTTACGGCGTCGCGAACTTCGGCGTTGTCGTTCATAGCCGAGTTCTCCGCCAGCGTTCTGGCGAGCGCCCTGAACCCTTTTTCATCAGAAATCTTTATCGCCCCGTCTTTTATGTCAGCCTTCCCGGCAAGCAGCCCCTTCAGTTCTTCAACACTCTTCAACATGATTCTTCCTCCGTTCGTCCGGCGCGAGACCGGTCTTCATTTGTCCGAATATTGTACGCCGTAGAGACTCCGGTTGCAATAGAGCGAAGCGGCTTGCTCCATAGCGTGACTGCGCCCCCGGTTGTGTGATATAATTGGAAAAATGGAGAAACAACAGATGGGCGCATGGGAAGACCTGAAAGGCATGGTGTCCGTATGCGACAAGTGCGAACTGTCGCGGACGCGGACGAACACGGTTTTCGGCGAGGGCAACCCTGACGCTGAAATAATGTTCGTCGGAGAAGCCCCCGGCAAGGATGAAGACGCTAAGGGCAGACCCTTCGTCGGAGCCGCAGGCAAACTTCTGGACAAGATGATAGAAGGAATCGGGCTGGCCCGCGCGGATGTCTTCATCGGCAACATCATCAAGTGCCGCCCCCCGGAGAACAGGGACCCTAGGCCGGAGGAAATCGAGGCATGCAAGGATTTCCTCTTCGCACAGATATCCTTCATCAGCCCGAAAGTCATCTGCACGCTGGGACGCCACTCTCTTCACACGCTGGTGCAGCCCGACCTGCCCATATCCCGCGTTCACGGCAAACCCATGAAATGGAAAGGCATTCTGTGCCTTCCGATGTACCATCCGGCGGCGGCGCTTTACCGCCGTTCACAGCTTGACGACCTGAAGTTCGATTTCGACCAATTGAAAGCCCTCATGGACAACGGATTCTATATGTGACCGAAATGTGTTAACTCTGAAGCCTGAAATCAGGACATTATAATAACAACGAACGCCGCCGGGGGCGCGGCCGGGCGCAAGCTTCGGCTGTCATCGGCGGTCGCGGATGGTGCGGCTGATGATAAATATCGTTCTCGAAATAATAAATATGCTGTTCAGGCTGTATGGTTTTCTGCTTATCGCGTCAGTGATACTGTCTTGGGTGCGGCCTCAGAGAAGCGCGCTGACTGACCTTCTGGAAAAACTCACCGAGCCTGTTCTCGCGCCGTGCCGGGAGTTGCTGCGGGCATTCTTCGGACTGCTCCGCATAGACGCTAACGCCTTCCCTCTCGACTTCTCTCCCATTCTAGCAATTCTCCTTGTCGAGACCTTCAGGAAAGCGTTTTTCACTGTCATCTTTCACTTTTTATGATATCGGGAGGCGGATACGATGGGGATAATACCGATTGAGATTTCCAGCAGAGAATTTAAGAAGAAGTTTAGGGGATACGACCCGGACGAGGTCAGGGAATTCCTTGAAAACGTCTCCCGCGAGATGGGCGAACTGATGTCGGCGAAGGCAATGGTCGAACGCGAGCTTGACGCCGCCAAGGACAGCTTGGCGAAGTATCACGAGCTTGAGGACAGCATAAAGGAAACGCTTCTGCTGGCGCAACGCACTAAAGACGACCTGATGGAGACGGCAAAGAAGAAGAGCGAACTGATAATCGAAGAGGCGCATCACAAGAGCAACAAGATAGCCGAAAGGTTCGCCCAGACGCGCGCCGCAAAAAAACAGTTTCAGATCGAGTTCGAGACCCTGCTCGAATCTTTCAGGCACAGGCTCGGCGAGTTGAGGGAGCCGGAAGACATCGCGTCTCAAGGTTTCGAAGATGCCTGAAATCGAGATTCGGCAGACCCGCTCCGGACTCGGCTTCGACGTCAAGGTCAGGCCGGGAGCTAGGGAAAGCAAGGCGAGCGGAACGGTTGACGGCGCGCTGAAGGTCGAAATCAAAGCTCCGCCGGAAGGCGGCAAAGCCAACGCCGAACTGATCCGGCTCCTCTCGAAACTCACCGGCGCTAGCGCGTCCGATATCGAGATTTCATCCGGATCGGCGTCGCGAAGAAAAAAAATCAGGATATCTGGCGTCGAACTGGAAACTTTGAGAAAAATCCTAGATAATATACAAGCGAAATCGTAACTGACGGAATACGCCGGAAGCGCAGGCTCATCCGGGGCGTTGTCTGGAGATGACGATGGGAAAAGACGAAACGAATACGGGAACATGTCCCGCGTGCGGCGGGGCGCTGAAGGATTACGACGACTATGTGGCGGCGCGCGCCGTCAAGATAGGAATGGCGGCGCTGCCTGCCGCGCTTGTCATCTGCGCGGTCTGGGCTCCGTTGTTTTTCATTATCCGGCTGTTGGTCGGCGGAACCTTAGGCGAGGCCGCCGCCGGCGCTCTGGTTTTGCTCATTGTGAAAAAGATTCTCGTCGGACTGGTCATCGGGGCGTTGCTGGCGGTCGCCGTCGGCATAGGCAGAAGCGACCTCGGACTGTTGCTCGGCGCTGTTATCGGCTCTATCGGGGGCTTTTTCGTTGCGGCTTCAAACGTGATGCCGTTGCGCTCGGACGCCGCGCACAGGATGGACATAGTGATAGTGGCGGTAGCCGCCGGCATTCTATGCGCGTTGACTGTGAAAGTTTCGGAAAGTTACGGCTGCGGAAGATTCAAAGCTTGGCTCGGCCCGGAACCTCGTGAAGGCTCCTGCGCTTCAGAGCTTAAATAGCTTTCTGAACTTTGTTTGATCTCAGACAGCGGGAACAGATTTTAACTTTCTGCTTTTTCCCGTCCACAACAGCGTTCACCGTCTGAATGTTCGGTTTAATCGTCCGTCTGGATCTCTTGTTGGAGTGGCTGACCAGATTGCCAGTGGTCGTGGCTTTCCCGCAAATCTCGCATTTGTACGCCATTTCTCGCACATCCTTTAATATTCATGTCGCGGACATAAGCCGCACAAGATGAATATACTAGCGTCGCCCCGCCCTACTGTCAATACCTTACGACACAAGCGGCGCATACTGTTAAATATTTCGCTCCGAACGAAATTTTCTATTATTCATCCAAAAACTTGCGTACTGCTGCGGCGACTTCGTCGGACTTCTCGACGGGTATCTGGTGACTGGCGTTCTCTATCATTATCAATCTTGAATCCGGCAGAAGATCGGCAAGTTGCTTGGACAAATGAACGGGAATCGTTTCGTCCGTCTCGGTGGCTATCACCAGCGCCGGGACTTTGATTTCGTTTAGCCTGTCCCGCAGATCGAGTTGCGACATCTCAATAAGGGATTTTATCGTGGCCGCCTTTGACGGTTTCATCTTTTTGTCGAACGCGTCGGGATACAGGTCGGGCGCTTTTCTTTTCTTTCGGTTCTTCATCCAAAGAGTGAAATTAAACATCAAGGAAAACATGCGGACTCCGAACATGAGGCGATTGACCACTTTTTCATCTGAGGCAAGCCCCGCCGCCGTCGCCGCTAGGACAAGTTTTTCCACTCTCTCCGGCCTTTTAAGAGCGAACATCAGGGAGACCATTCCGCCCATCGAATGTCCGCCGATGACCGCGCGCTCTATGCCAAGCGCGTCGAGAAAGCCTTCGAGGTCTTTGACGTGCGCGTCCAGAGAATAATCCATATCATTCCCTTTGTCGCTTAGAGAGTGGCCTCTAAGTTCGTAAGCGATGACCCTGTTTTTCGCGGACAACAAGGAAGGAACCCTGCCCCACCGGGATACATTCCCTGTCCAGCCGTGTAGCAGCACGACCGGCGGGTTCCCCTCCCCCTTGATTTCATAGTAATGCTTTATTCCCGTTGCCGGATTCTTAAGTTCCATATCGTCGCGCCTTCGTTATCACATCTTAATCGTGTTCGCATATATCTATGTAGATTTATAGAACAAAACGCGCTGAAAATCTATAGGCCGTCAGTTAGGCACGAGAGCGTATCTGACGGACGGCTCTTTTTCGAGTTTGACGCGGGCGTTTGCCATAGAGCGCCAAATCACGATGTATGCGATAAGATAGGACGCCGCCGCGAGAGTCCAGAGCCAAAGCATGTCTGAACGGATGTGCTCGAACCCGCCGCCCTGCATGAAAACCGTTCTGAGCGGCATTATGAAATGGGTCAGCGGGAGTATCCAGCTTATGAACTTTATGCCGGGAAGCATGGCGAAATCTGGCCATGTGAAACCGCTGAGCAGGAATGACGGCAGGGAGACGAGCATGAGCGCCTCGGTGGCGAAAAGCTCGTCGCCCAGAATCGCGCTGGCGCATATTCCCAAGCCAACAATCGCGATTATGAACACGGTAAGCATCATGAAGAACAGCCACGCGGAGCCGTAGAAATTGATGCCGAAATATTTCAGCGACATCCAGAACGCGGCCAGAGCGGTAATCAAATTGACGACGGTATAGAAGATGCCCTTTGCGGCGAGGACTTCAAGGGGACTGTCCGTGATTTTGAGAATCTGCGGGAGAAGGCCGTGCTGGCGCTCGCGAGCGAAAGCAAGGGCGCAGCCGACAAGCGTTATCTGTTGAACTATGACGCTGATGAGACCGACCATTACAAAGGTGTTGTAGTTGTAAGTGGGGTTGTACCAGACGCGCGTGGCTCCGTCGATGGGCATGGCTTTGCCCTGAAGGTGATCCGACGGCGCGCCTTTCATGTTCAACGTCTTCATTTCGACGGCCGCCGAGAATGTGCCTGCGACGCGCGCCATTGCGGCGACCACCGTGTTGCTGAGCATCATGTTGCTTCCGTCCGCGACGGTGAGCAGCTTGGCCTGTTTGCCCTTTTTGATATCCCGCTCGAAATCCGGGGGAATCCAAATAGCGGCATAAGCTTTGCGGGCTAGAACGGCTTCCCTCACCTCGTCCATGCCGGAGGCCATGCCGACGACTCTCATGCCGTCGCTACGGTCGACGGCGGTGGCGATGGAGCGGCTAAGCGCCCCGTTGTCGTGGTCGATTATCATCACAGGCACTTCGGAAACGCGTTTTTCCATGTACAGGAAACCGAGGAGCGCCGTGTATGCGACCGGCATGATGAAAATCATTATGGTGAGCCGCCAGTCTGAAAGAACGACGTCGGTCAGCTCTCGTTTGATCAGGCGCAAAATTCTGATGGCGAACATGGCGAGCCTCCCGTTAATGGTTGAAAGCGACTCTGGCGGTCATGCCCGCGACAAGGTCTGCCGGAGCGTCGGAGATATCGATCCGCAGGCGAAGGGCGCGCTCGTCGAACCCGCCGTTCTCATTGGTGGCGCGCCGGGTGGCGAACTCCGCCATCGGCATCGTCTGAGCCACTTTCCCTTCGAAAGTCCGTCCGGCGGCGGGTATCTCCACCTTTACGGCGTCGCCCAGTTTGACGCCTGAGAATTTCGATTCGTCCACATACACGTCAACCCTGAAACCGCGAGTTGCAGTCACCGTCATCATCGCGTATCCGGGAGCGACAATCTCGCCTTCGTTGACCATGCGCTTGTTTATCCTGCCGGAGATGGGGCTGACGATTTTCGTGTTTTTCTTATAGGCGGAGGCTTCGTTAAAAACGCCTTCGCCGGCTGCGACGCCCTGACGCGCGGCGTCCACATCCCTGTTGCGGATATCGACCATTAGGCGGGCGTCCTTGGCAAGTTGAAGAGTGAGTTCGGCGGCTTCGACGCCGGCTTCGGCCTGTCTGACCTGATGGCGCGCGGCCTCGACTTCCTCGATTCTTGCGCCCTGCCGCACCATGTCGTGCCGCTGGCGAGCCGCCGTCAACTGGGCGGTGGCTTCGCGGTACTTCATCTCAACTTCATCGGCTTTCTGAGCGGCAAGAACGCCCTCGCCTGCAAGGCTCCGCACCCGGTTCCACGTTTTAGTTGCGGTGTCGTAAGCGGCCTCTGCGGCGGCTACCGCCTGAGCGGCCATCTCAAGTTCCTGAGGCCTAGCGCCGCTTTCCAGCGCGGACAGCTTTTCAGACGCCATGCCGAGAGCGGCGCGCGCCGCCTTGAGACCGGCGTCGGCCTGTTTGATTTTCGATTCTACGCTCTGCCGCTCAAGCTCTGCGGCTATGCGGCCTTTTTCATAAGTCGCCTCCGCCGCCCTCAATCCGGCAAGAGCCTGCTCCGCCTTCGCGTCTATCTCTTCGCTCGACAGTATGGCGAGAGTCTGCCCGGCCTCGACGTAATCGCCTTCGCGAGCCAGCAACGACTCCACTCTGCCGGGAAGCTTCGAAGAGACGTCCGCTTCGTCGGCCTCGATGAATCCGTCCACCACATAAGGAGCCGCCGAGCCGCGCGAATCGCCCCTGCCTGACAGCAGGATCGCCGCGAATCCGGCCCCGAATAAAATTACCGCCAAAACTCCGCTTACAACAGGTCTCATCCTTTTCATTGTATGCCGCCTCCCCGATGCGAGAATTCCTCTAGGATCAACCCCATAGCTTTCTTAAGGCCGAAATACGCGGCGTCCCGCTGATACTTCGCCCTGTCGAGATTAACTTCGGCGACGGACAGCGCGAGAGCGGCGTCCGTCACCTCGATGCTTGTTCCTTCGCCCACCTCGTATTTGCGCGAAGCGAGCCGGGAGCTTTCCTCGGCCAGTTCGACCGCCATAGCGGAAGCTTCAAGAGCCTTTTCCGCCGATTTGAGGTCGAGCCAGTATTTGCGCGTCTCGAGCCTGACGCCGTTTTCGAGACGTTTGATGTCTGAATCGTTGCGGCGCAGCAAAGCGCGCTGTCGAGACGCTTTCGCTCTGGCCGCCCCGCCCTCGAAGACCGGAAGGCGGACGACCACGCCTACGAACTCTTCTGGAGTGAGCGCCGATAGGTCTTCGTCGCGAAGCTCTTTGGAAGCCACAAAGGCCGCCGCCGGTTTAAGCTCCGAGCGCGCGGCTTTTATGCCCGCCGCGTACATCGTTTCCTTGTGCCGCAGAGCCTTCATGTCGCTCGACGCTTCAAGCGCGGCGGCCGCCGCTTCGTCAAACTCAAAAGCCACCTCTCCGCCGATGCCGAGAGGAGTTTCGAGTTTTTCAAAATCGGCGTCCGGCTCTCCCATGAGGTCGAGCAGGAACGCCATCGCGAGGTCGGCCTGATTTTTTGCGTCAAGAGACCTGCGCTCCTGATTGGCGCGTTCGGTGAGGGCGCGCATCAGGTCGTATTTGGGAATCATTCCCCTGTCGTGAAGGGCCTCGGCGTGTTTGACATGCTCTTCGATGGTTGCGAGAGCCTTGTCGTTCACGAGCGCCGCCCTTTCTGCTAGAACGGCGGAAAGATACGCCTGAACGACTTCGAACGCCAGCCGCCTGCGCTCTGATTCCGCCGCCGCGTCCAAAGCGGCAGCCCCGTTCTTGACCTGAGACATTGCATGGCGCACCCTGCCGCCTGTGTAAAGAGGCAGACGGAAGGACAGAGTGTGCCGCCGGGTGTCCGGCGCGGCCAGTTCAAAAGCCGGGAGAGATAGAGTTTTGCCAAGTTGAGTGGGAAACGCAGGCAAACCCGGCATTCCGAGGGCCTGCAACTGCTGGCTCGCCCCGCTGAAGTATCCGTTCAAAGCGGTCCCCAAGTCGGATAGATTAATGTTTATGTCAGGGACTTTAAGACTGGGCGGGTCGTCCAGATGAATAAAACTGAACTCGTAATCTATCCTCGGCAGCCTGTTGGCGGCGACTTCGCCCTTCATGGCGCGAGCCGCGTCCGCCTCTCGTTCAGCCGCCTCGGTTCGAGGATTGTTCGCCACAGCGGAGAGAACCGCCTCTTCGAGCGTAAGTCCGCCCGCCCGCGCTCCGAACACAAGCGCAAGCCCCATGAATGCAACTGCCACAACGCTCCTTGCAAACATCCGCTTTCACCCCCATCTCGTCATTCCTTCCTCGCCTCTACTCCTCTCATGAATAAATCCATGATATTTTCCACCAGAGAGCCGGTCTCGAACGCGGCTTTTGACACGATCAGCCTTGAAATGAACATATTGGCGATGCCGAGCAGGGAATAGGCCGCCATTAGCGGGTCGATATCCGCCCTGATGCGGCCCGCCGCCGCCGCGTCCTCCATCATCCCGGCCATCTGCTCAATAGTCTTCCGGATGTGCTCAGCGACTTTTCTTCTCCCCGGCTCCACCCCTCCGAAAGCTTCTCTGAAAATAATCGCCGCTATCTCAGGATGATCCAACGCCAGTGTCAGGTATGAATTGAGAAAGCTTCTCAGCCTGTCCGATATGTCCTGTTTGCTGACCACCGCCGGAGAAAGAGAGCTTTCAATAAGCCAAACGCCTTCGTTGATCAGGGCTTCGTAAAGTTTGTCTTTATTGTCGAAATAGTAGTAAAGCATCGCCTTGTTGACGCCTGCGGCGTCAGTAATCTGCTGAACGCCGGTCGCGCTGAAACCCTGCTCGGCGAAAAGACGGGCGGCGGCCACGCGCAACTTGTCGCGAGCTTCGGGTTTATCCAATATTTTCTGAGATTTGGAAGAAGCCATCGAGACCTCCCACTAACCAACCGGTTGGTTGGTTCAGCCATATTATACATCCACTCCCAGCCTTTTCAAGTATTTATTGAAATATTTCCCTAACCGTTTGGTTTGTCTTTCCGCCTCGAAACGTGACAGCATTGCTGTCATGGCTGTTTTCGCTCATGCACAAAAGAAAAAGTTTTGTGCATGGCACACAAAGAGGTGGGCAAAATCAATTATTCGATGAATTATTTGATTTCCCCATTGTGCCGGGCGCCACCCACAACCCTGTTGTGGGTGTGCGATGAGCAAAACCAATAAGAACAAATATAAGAACTGGCATATTTATCTGAACTAGGATTTTTTGATTTTTGCGTTTTCCGGATGATTCCTGTCCCGCTCCCATGTTTGGGTGTTGGATTCTATGTAAGCATAAATATTGTCATAAGATTTTTCGTTGCGGATGATGTGTTCGTAGTAGTTGCGTTGCCAAAACTTTGTTTCAATATTGCAATTATTATTCTCAACATATTCTTTATATTTTTTAAAACAAAGAGATTTAAATGAACCAATAATAGCGCCAACCGTAGGGGCGGGGCTTGCCCCCGCCTTGATATTTCGGGCAACCGCAAGGGTTGCCCCTACGATAGGGTCTTCGCTCGCCAATATGGAAACGATCAAATGAATATGGTTTGGCATTACAGTATAAATTTTTATCTCGACATTTTTAAATCTATTTGGAATATTTAATATCTCTTCCTCCACAATCTTTCCTAATTCATTCAACGCCATCTCTTGGTTTATTATTTCGCCAAAATTACACTCTCTATTGTGAGAACAAATGGTAACAAAGTATTCTCTTGGCTCGGAGTAGTCAAATCCTCTTAGGCGGATGGATTTACGTTTTGGTTTTTGATTTTGCATTGGATTCGGCTGGCGAACCAGCCCCTCCAATTCGGCGGGCAGGCGTTCGCCTTTACGCTATTTTATCAGATCGCCGCCTTTACAGAGAGTGATATCAAAAATACCTTTGACATTTTCCGAGAAATGGTCATGGGGAGGCTGGGGTCAAACCTAGGGTCATTTCGCAACAATGTCAAAACACAGTTTCACCATTAATATTTCATTCTCAACATATTTTTTGTATCTTCTAAAACAAAGGAATTTGAACGCACCAATAACAGCGCCAATCGTAGGGGCGGGGCTTGCCCCCGCCCTGTTATTTCGGGCAACCGCAAGGGTTGCCCCTACGATAGGGTCTTCGCTCGCCAATATGGAAACGATTAAATGAATATGGTTTGGCATTACAGAATAAATATTTATCTCAACATTTTTTTTGTATCTTCTAAAACAAAGGGATTCAAATGAACCAATAACAGCGCCAATCGTAGGGGCGGGGCTTGCCCCCGCCTTGTTGTTTCGGGCAACCGCAAGGGTTGCCCCTACGATAGGGTCCTCGCTCGCCAATGTGTAAAAAATCAGAATGATGATAATCAGCCGCGTCTGTCTGCGGGGCAGGCGCAAGGGGAAAAGCCGCATTTGGGGCATCCGGCGGAATATTTTTCCATCGCCGCCGACTCGATATCGACTCCGCAGATTGAGGCCATGCTGACCAGCCATGCCAGAACGTCCGCGAACTCTTCTTTCATCGCGGGCAGGTCTTTGTTTCTCATCGCGCGGGACAGTTCGCCCACTTCCTCTATAAACCACGAAAACGTTCCGTCAAGCCCGCGCGCGTCGTCCTTGTTGAAATAAATGTTTCTAATCGTTTCCTGAAATTCGCCGATTGTCATGATTCCAGCTTTCGAGGTTTAATATCCTTGCGTGATTCGCAGTTGAAAAGCATGATGAAAAGAGCGGCGGTCGGAAGCATGAGCGTGGTGGCTCCGGGAACGATGCCGGAATCGTTGGCCGCGAAAGCGGCGAGAGCGCCGCCGAGAGCCGCAAGATACGCTTTTCTGAAGAAGTCCTGACGGGAGAAGAGGGATTTGACGCGTTCCGCCGGGAAGTAGTGGGCAGAGAGAGCGACAGCCACAGAGCCGATGAATAGAGCGCTCCAGAAGCTGACGCGCAACAGTCTGAAGTTCACCGCCAGTTTTCGTCCGGCCACGATGAAAAACTCCTGAGGGCCGCCGCCTTCCACAATTCTGCCGACAAGGCTGCCGACGTGCGACGCGTCCCGCGACAGAAGATAGTCCGCCGAAAGCGCCAGCCCGGCGAGCGCCGCCACGCACAGCCCCGCCGCGATGACGGTCTTCCACGACAGTTTAAGATTCCATGCCAGCATAGCCATGAGAGCGAACGCGAACACCGACGATATCAATCCGCCGAAGTTTGCGCCGATAAAAGGCGCGCCGATTACAAAAGCGGACACAGCGAGAACCACCGCCATCGCCCATTTGATAAATCCTTGAGCGGACTTCGCTCTGTCCAGAAGAAGCCCGAAAAACGCCAGCGGCGCTCCTATCATTATTCCCATGTATTCGTTGCCGACGCCGTAGAATCTGGCCCCCATTTGGGGATAGTAGCCCAGAACGGAGTTCTTTATTAGAGAGGCTCCCGTGAGCTGGTCGGCGAGCAAAGCGACCATGTAAAGAGCGGAGAGAGCCATCATTTTGCCGTCGGCTCCCGGAGCCAGCCAGACGAGCGCAGCCACAATCCCGGCTCCGGCAAAAAACGCGACGCTGAAATCCGCCGCTTCGCTTAATTGCGGAAAAGCTCCAAGAATGAGAAACACGAAAAACATTGACGCCGTCCACAGGATTACTGCGGTCATTGCCGAACGCCAGAATTTTCCCGCTTTATCCAGCCTGAGAACAGTCAGAAAACCCATAACCAACACGATCAGATGCCAGACGACAATGCCCTTAAGAAGGTCGAACCTCGACTCGACGAAAGAATTGCGCGCGTGGAATTCGGAGATGAAATCAAAAACGTCGCCGACTTCAGCGAAGGAAATCGGCGAACCAATGAACTCGACAGGAGCCTCGATTCCGAAGAATTCGCAAACATGAGGAGCGAAATCGGTGTTGCGCGCCAAGCCCGGTCTTCGAGTCGAAGAGGATGTCAGCGCCGTCCCCGCTTCGACGCCTGCCCCGTATAAAAGCAGAGGCGTCAGGGTCTGCTTGAGTTTGGCCGCGTTCGCCGGAGGCGTCGGAGATATCAGAATCAACTGGGCCGTTCGGGGATCGATTCTTTTGGATATCTCTCCAAGGGCGACGTCGTATTCAAGAAGAATTTTCCTGTTTGCGCCGATAAAAGCCTCGTCGCTCATCATGTCTCTTAATCTTCCGAGGCGGGCGGCGTCTCCGAGATCTACAACAATGAAATGGCTTGTTACGAGAGCTTTATCCAGTTCATCGAACAAAGCCTTATAGTTCGTTTTATAGTGCGTGGCAGAAAGCAGGTCTATTTCCACCATCGCCGCCGACACGTCGCCGTGGTCGATAAAGCCTTTGGAGTCCACAGCGATGATGGATGCCGAACGCTCCTGAACGCCGAAACGGTCTGAATTCCCTATTGCGGCGGTTCTGAGGCCGGAGGAGCGCAAAGCATCGCCGAGCGCTCCCGGTTGCGCGTTCCATCTTCCATCCTGATTCATTCTGAGCAGAGATATTATCCCCAAATTCATGATGCCGTCTTCAGGAACGGGAGCGCCCGTAAGATGTGAATACAACGGAGCGGCGGGTCTGCCCTCATAAATCCCGGTCATTCCATACGCCAGACGTCCGTTGTTGTTGCCGCCCGCGGGCAGTCCGGCGTTCAATGTAAGGAAAGAGGAAACTTCAGCCGAGCGAGATTCACCGCGAGAAAGGTAAGAGTCGGTCCTCGTCACCATCAGGCCGAAAGAGCCTTTTTCGACGAGGGAACGAAAATTTACAAGCTCCGGGGCAGACCAGTCGGCAAGGCCGGTGCGGTCGGCGACAACGACAATCATGCGGCGCTGGGAGAGCGCGGACGATTTACTGGGAGCGGCCTCCGCCCCATCCGCTAATTTCGCGCAGAAGAAAGCGACGGCGATTATTGTCGATGTTATCGCAAACAATGAACAAGCGCGGTTCAAATTACCATTCCTCCATCGACTGACGAGTCGCTCACTCATTCTATTCATCAGACGCCTTTTTGTCTAACCGGTTTTTAGAGAGAATAATCGGAAGATGGCTTGCGCGCCCCGCGACATGTCATTTCTTTTTCAGCAGTTACAAAATTGCCGTTTCAGATTAGGATAATATATTAGTAGTTAAAATGAGAACGGCGGAGACTTTGTCATGACCGTCATGGAAACCCTAAAGCATTGTCGGCTCTTCGAGTTTTTGTCTGACGACGAGTTGGGGCTGATAGCCACAAAGGTGGAAGAGCATCATCATAGGAAAGGCGATTTCATCTGCCGCGAGGGCGCATGGGGCGACTCGATGTACATCATCGGGCAAGGAGAGGTTAAAATAGTCAAGAAGCTCGACACGGAAACGGTCTGGGACATAACGTCGCTCAGGCACGGGGATTTTTTCGGCGAGGTAGCCCTTGTGGACGGGAGTCCGAGAACCGCCAGCGCGGTCGCGCTAGTTAATTCTACCGTGCTTGAGCTTTACGGGCGCGACTTCAAGATGCTCATGAACGCCGGCGACGCACTTTCCAACAAAATGCTTGAATCTCTTCTGAGGGTCCTTATCAACCGAATCCGCGCTACTGACGATATAGTCACCAATATAATGGCGGAAAAACTCAAAGGCGAAAGCGGCCACTCCGCCACCATGAGAGAAATTGTCAGCAGAGCAATGGTTTCCAGAAAGTGATATGGGAAATAATCCTGCGATTGTCGCAATCGCGTCAAAAAAACATTAAAGTTGTGGCTATTCGTCAACAACTTAAAAATATGATGACGCGCGATTCAGAATCGCGATCAAGAATTCTTTCTCACTCTTAATTCCAAGCGCGCTGAATCCCGATATTGCATATCGACGGAGAAAACCCCGCCGGAAACGCGTGTCAGTTCGCGCTTCTCGCCGTTGATAAGGCACGAGTCGGGAACGAAGGGGGCGGGGCAAGAAATTAAAACGCGCCCTTCCCGGGCCGCAGGCGCGCTGAATTCCATTTCCAGAACGCCCGAAGCCGGGTCGAACTTCTGCGAGACGAGGTCGGCGCCGCCCTGAGTGAAGTGGTGAGTGGCGGCGACGAGGCAAGGTTCCGGGCGCGCCGGGCGCGCGGCGAGAATCCTTGAGCCGTGCGCGGGAACTTTCGACAGCGCAATCTCCCCTTTCGCCGTTCCGTAATACTTCTGCTCCCACAATTCAAAAACGTGAAACTCGTCGGACGCGGAGAGACCTAGCCGCTCGAATGACACGGAAACGTCCGCCGGGGCGTCCGACCAGTTGAAAACGCCCGCTACGACGGCAGGGTCGAACTCCCGGTCGAATTTATAAACCAAAGTGGTCGGAGTCGTGTTTGCGGGCGAGTCGAACAGGTCGACAGGGACGGCGGGTTGAGGCATCGGCGGTATCAACATGGAGGCCAGCCTAATGGATTCGGAGGTTAGTTTGGAAAGATTGTCGCTGATGAACAGCGGGCCGCCGCAGAAGGCGACTATCGCCGCGTGGGTGTACACCTCGTCGCGCGTAAGTTTGGTGTCCTCGAACCTGCACATGAGGCAGTCGGGATCGTTCCATCCCCATGTTCCGCCGAGGAAATGCCGGGAGAAATTCGACGAGGCGACATCGAACGCGCTGGGTGGAGCCGGATGTCCGACGAAATCCGCAAGGAATTTGTTGTGCCATTCCGGGCCTGTGTCGCCGGAAACCCTCATGGCGTTCACAATGCCCAAACCGAGAGCAATAGGGATGCCGCAACCGAGGATGTAGGTTTCCGGCCCGGCGGCGTCTCTTATCGCCTGAAGTCCGCGCCTGAAAGCCTGCGCCCTCGTCGCCTCCGGGTCGTATCGAATCCCGTTGGTCGCCCCGTTGTGCAGGAAGTCCAGTTTGAGATAATCATATCCCCACTCGTTCACAATCGTTGAGAAGAGAACGCCGAGCCATTTGAGAACATCCGGATGGGTCGTGTCGAGCGGCAGCATCCATCCGAACGTGTCCGTGTTGGGCCATATCGAAACCCGCCTGACCTTGTTTGCGGACTCCCGGACGAACCAGTCCCTGTGATTGCGGAACAGCAAGCTCCTGTTTGTGGCGAAAAAAGGAGCCAGCCAAAGGCCGGGACGGAAACCGGCCTCTTTGATTCTGCCGTTGAGCCATGCCAGCCCATGCGGGAATTTCTTGTTGGAGTCGAACCAGTCTCCGGGAGCCGGCTCATAGCCGTCGTCAATTTGAAAGATGTCTATAGGCAACCTGTCTCGAAGGGAAACCGCGGCTTCTAGGTTCTCCAAAATGACCCGCTCTGTCATGCGATGGTAATAGAAATACCAAGAGCACCACCCGACGGGGGGAGACGGGAACTTGGAAGACACGGGAGGCGGAGCCGCCTTTGCGGCGAGCGAGGCGTATGAACGCAGAGAAGCGTTGGCGGCGGCAGTGGCGGCTCCCGAATCGCGTCCGGCGCCTTCGGCGGCCCGCGCGGGAATAATCGCCAGTTTTTCAGAGCGGAGTTCGCCGCCGGCGCGAGCCGGAGCCTTCTCGCCTCTCGAGACCGCGCGCATGAAATGGAACTGTCCGTCGCGTGATTTAAACTCCACCTGAGAGAGTTTGTCGCAAACCGTGATGAACCCGACGGCGAGCGAGCGGCCTGAAACGATGTCGGCAGCCAAGCCGTGCCATTCGCTGATAAAATGGCCGCGCGCGCCGGGGGGCTTCACCTCAGGGTTGGCGCAGCCGTCGTGAATAAGGTCGTGAATCGCTGGTGGCAGTTTCTCGTCCCACTTCCTTACGTCGCTGCCGCTCCATGTGAGAAACCCGTTGCGCAGGAATCTGAAGTCAGGTCGCGCCTGCGCCGAGCTGAACAGCGATCCTCCCCTGCCCCGGTCAAGATCTAAAGGATACAAATCCGCCCCTATTATGTCGGAATCGCCGCAATTGCGCAGAGATACGCGCACGGCGAAACCTGAAACTCCTTCAAGAGGCTCGAATTCAATCGCCAACTCGATTCTTCGGTCCGAAAAACGGTAAACGACGGAAAGCGAGCCGTCCGAACGGTCAACGACACGGGAAACGGAGTCGGATGAGCGGAGAGCGCCGGAACCGCTTCCGAAAGCCGCTCCGCACGTGGCGCGCTCGAAAACATACTCGCCCCGCGATTCGTCTCTTAGGGAATATTCTCCCTTGGCGACATCGCATTCAATGGAAAGCGAACCTGACTTGAGAGTCTCGATCATCCCGGTTCTCCAATTCTCGGCGGCCGCGCCGCGCGATGTATATTATAGATAATGGAAAGCAAACATGGAACATCGGGGACGACTGCGGCAAACCGGAAAAAGGCTCTTTGAAAAAAAATTAAAGGATATTTCCATTTCAGGCCGGGTTTGGATAGAATGTAATCCTAAAAAAACAACGGGAGGAAGTTGCCGATGTCAGAAATCAAAAGTTTTTTCGAGGAAAAGCTGCCGGCGAAGTTCAGCGCGGATCCGAGCAAAGCTGAGAGCATGAGCGGGAAATACCTGTTCGTGATCGAAGGCGAAGGCGGAGGCGCGTGGAGCGTCGATTTCCCGGGCGGAGGCGCGATGGACGTGGCCGCTGGCGAGTGCGACGACGCAGCCTGCAAGATCATCGTTCAAGCTGAAGACTGGACGGGGATCCTGAACGGCGAGATGGACGCCACCACAGCGTTCATGACCGGCAAACTGCGGATCGAAGGCGACATGGCGATGGCCATGAAGCTGCAGCCCATACTGGGCGGCGCGTAAGCTGGAAAGTTCCGGGCGGCGCGTCGCTAAGGCGCGCCGCCTTGCTCCATCCTTTCCGGCAAAACAAGCTTGATTCAGGCTCGCTCCCATCGGGAGCGCGGTAGTTTATTTGGATTGTCCTGTTTAATTATGCTAGAATATCGCCGTGACGGATATGTTTCATAATGCGGCGTATCGCCGGAGCCTTTATCTGGCGACGCTTCACGGAGGCAGGGTATGAGCGCGGCTGATTATGTGTCTATCGGCATCATAGTGGCGTTCTGCGCGTGCGGCATTTTCTTGGGCGCCGTACGAAGCATCATGCTTTTGCTCGGCATGATATTTGCTACTTCATTCGTTGAACGAATGGTCGATCAGGGAGCCACTCAGGGCGCGTACGTGTGGACTTTCATAGGAATAACAGCCGCGTTTACCGTTGGCGGCTTTCTCCTATACGGCTATTCCAGAATAACTTTTATAGAATCTATGGAGGGCGTCTTCGGTTTTATCATCGCGGGCGCGGCCGGATGGGGGATCGCGAGATTCGTCCTGTCGGTATTTTTGTACTATCTGCCGGAGTCTTCGTTCGCGATGATGATAGTTCCCGGCACTTCAATCGCTTGGGATATTTATAATGTTACGCCATGGCAAATACTGATGGGCCGCACGGAAAGCTTGAGAAATCCATCGCCCGACTTAGGGATATGAGCGATAAATAAAAATAAGGAGCTGAACAACTGTGATGAGACATCTTTTTTCGTCGGAATCGGTAACGGAAGGCCACCCGGACAAAATATGCGATCATATTTCCGACGCGGTGCTGGACGCGGCTCTTGCCGCCGACAAATCCAGCCGCGTGGCGTGCGAGACCGCCATAACGACCGGACTTGTCCTTGTTGCGGGCGAAATCACCACTAAAGCCCAGTTGGACATTCCGAGCATCGCGCGCGAAACCATCCGGAAAATCGGTTACGACAACGCGGACTACGGGTTTGACTGCGACACGTGCGGCGTGATAGTCGCCGTTGACAAACAGTCGCCCGACATCGACATGGGCGTGAGCAAAGCCCTTGAAGTGCGCAGAAAAAAGACGCTCTCGAAAGAAGACCAATACAACCTTCAGGGAGCAGGCGATCAGGGCATGATGTTCGGATACGCCTGCAATGAAACCAATGAACTGATGCCGCTGCCGATATCTCTGGCGCAGAAGCTTTGCCTGAGAATGTCGCAAGTCCGCCGCAACGGCACAATGGGATACCTGCGCCCGGACGGCAAAAGCCAAGTCACAGTCGTTTACGAAAACGGCAAACCTGTCGCGGTGGATACAGTGATACTTTCTTCACAGCACAGCCCGGCTGTTTCGCTGTCGAAGATCGAAGCCGACATGAAGAAGTTCGTGCTGGATAAAATAATACCCAAAAAGATGATGACGTCCGGGACGCGCCTCTTGGTAAACCCGACGGGAAGGTTCGTCGTGGGCGGCCCGATGGGAGACACGGGGCTGACAGGCCGAAAGATAATCGTGGACACATACGGCGGATACGGAAGGCACGGCGGTGGCGCGTTCTCAGGCAAGGACCCGTCGAAAGTGGACCGCTCCGGGGCTTATATGGCCAGATACGCCGCCAAGAATATCGTCGCGGCGGGCGCCGCAGACAAATGTGAAATTCAGGTCGCCTACTCCATCGGCGTGGCAAAGCCCGTGTCAGTTCACATCGAAACATTCGGAACTGAAAAAGTCGCTGTCGAGAAGATAGAGAAAGCGGTTCTCGCGACGCTCGATTTCAGGCCCGCCGCGATAATAGACAAGCTGAACCTGCGAAGGCCGGTATACTCGAAGACCGCCTCATACGGTCACTTCGGGAGGGACGACGCGGATTTCACTTGGGAAAAAACGGACAAGGCCGCGGCTCTGAAAAAAGCTCTCGGACTCTGATCGGGCCGACCCCGGCGGGCGCCGGGCGTTGCCTAATTAGTTGCCTAATGACCGGTTAAGCAGTTCTAAAGCGCTTTTTGACACATTAGAATTGTAATCCAAAGCTTTTACGCTCATCTGGCTTAATATATTTGCGACAGCCAGTCTCGAAGCCTCGGAAGCTATGTCCGCGTCCTCAATGCGGGAATTGGCCGCCGACAAGTTTATGACGGACGTTTTTAGGTCGTCGAGAGCATGATTCAGCCGCCTCTCGCGCTCCCCGATCGTCGCCAGATAGTTCAACACTGTTTGGATGCCGGAGTCCAATGAGTCGATAGAAGCCGCTGCCGCTGCCGAAGACGCGGCGCTTACGGTCGCGACTCCGAGCGCGCCGCGGCGCGACTCGAAAAACTCGTGCTCAAACACATAACATTCTTTATTGTCTGCGCCTATGTGCATATTGGCCGTAGAGGCTGTGGACAAAGGAGACCACGAGTAAGAGCCCGCAAAAACCTCCCCGTAAGGCCCTACGGCGTCGTCATATCCCCACGGGGCGTCGCCTGCCTGATAAGGGACGTTCACATTGAATGTTTGGATGTCCTCGTATGCGGTTCCTCTATACATTGACACAGTGACTGTCGCAGTTACGTTCGGGTGCATTACCCCGCCGGAGTAATAGTTGATCCAGAGTTCGTAATCGCCGGTCAAAGCCGCTCCAGAAGCCACGTTATAGTGTTCCACCGCCGGGTCCGCCGGACCTGATGAACCGTTAGTATCGTCAACGTCTATTACTCCGTTTCCCGTCGGGTTCTGGTTGGCCCACCACGCGTGCGCTCCGTCAGGCTGAATAATATGTATGTCCAGATCCACATTGGCCACCCACCACACCACTTCGAATTCGAGGTCGGAGCTTGTCGTGACTGGGTTGCCAAGCAGCACATGTTTGGTGTTAAATGTCGTCGTTTCCGCAATCTGGTCGACTCCGTCGATAATCGATTTGATTTCAGAATCGATTCTGGCAAGGTCAACCGCCGAAAGAGTGGCCTCGTTAGCCGCCCTCACCGATAAGTCCCGCGCACGCTTCAGCATATCGAGGATTTCAAGCAATGCGCCTTCCTGCGTCCTCATCAGATTGATGCCGTCCTGAATATTGGTCGCGGCGACGTTGCCGCCTCGTATCTGCGCTTCTATCCCCTTGGATATTGCCAAACCGGATGGGTCGTCAGCGCCGCGGTTTATCTTCAGACCGGATGAGAGACGCTCCATCGCCAGCCCGGAGGATATGAAACATGACCTGCTCGCCTCCAGCGCTCCCATCGCGCCTATGTTCGTGTTGATAACCACTATCTGATTTCCATCCCGCTCGTTTTCTGCTCAATCCATTGCCATCCGGCAATACAACTGCGTTGACTAATGCGTATTCCTGAACTTGTCCGATAACCATTACATAATCGACAAAAAACCACGTTTACTTTAGACAAGACGCAAATATATATTCTTTGTCATCGCTTCCGGATTTCAGCGCAGGTTTTGCTATCATATCGATTGAAGAGACTCGAATAATAAAAACGCTTTATTTCAAGGCCTTTTAAGTGTTATTCTTTATTGCGCGGCTCGAATGAGGCCGAAGTAAAACGCGGAGACGCTCAAATGATGAGAACCGGTCTTGATACCTTTTTTAGAAACGAAGGCGCGGCGAAAAAGCTAGCCGGAGCGCGGGTAGCGCTTATTGTCAACCCCGCTTCCATTGACTCCGGTTACATCCACGCGGCGGACGTGTTTGCCGGACGCGCCACCGAGTTCGGATTCAGGCTGACCGCTCTATTCGGCCCTCAGCACGGCATAAGAGGCGAAACTCAGGACAACATGATCGAGTGGTCGGGGTTCATTGATCCCAAGCTTGGAATCCCCGCCCACAGCTTGTACGGAGAGACCCGCGAGCCGACGGATGAAATGCTTTCTGACGTGGACGTTCTGGTTTTCGACGTTCAGGACGTCGGCACGAGAGTTTACACGTTTATCTGGACGATGGCGCTGGCGATGCGCTCATGCGCTCGTCTCGGAAAGAAGTTCGTAATTCTCGACAGGCCGAATCCGATAGGAGGGCTTGAAGTCGAGGGCGCTCCTCTCGATTCAGAATTTTCATCGTTCGTCGGGCTTCTACCCATCCCGATGCGGCACGGCATGACCACTGCAGAACTGGCGCTTATGTTCAACGCTGAATTTGGAATCGGCTGCGAGTTGGAAATCGTAAAAATGGAAGGATGGCTGCGGAACATGACCTTCGAGCAGACTGGTCTGCCGTGGGTTCTCCCCTCCCCCAATATGCCGACGCCGGACACGGCTAGGGTGTATCCGGGCGGGGTCATATTCGAAGGGACGAATGTGTCCGAAGGCAGAGGGACGACGCGGCCATTCGAGCTTGTGGGAGCGCCGTGGGCGGACGCCCGCGCGCTTGCGGAAGGACTCAACGACCGCGGGCTTTCCGGAGCGCTGTTCCGCGAATGCTGGTTCGAGCCGACTTTTCACAAATGGGCAGGCAAGCGTTGCGGAGGCGTTCAGACGCATATTATCGACGCAGCCGTGTTCCGCCCTCTTGAAGCCGCTCTCTGCCTTCTCTCCGATATCAGGGCGCAGTCCCCTTCAGAATTCGCATGGAAACAACCGCCTTACGAATACGAGCATATCAGACTGCCCATCGATTTGATATTCGGCTCCGACTCGGTTCGCAAAGATATCGAGGCCGGGCGCGACCCGCGCGACATCGCCGCCTCTTGGCGTCAGGGCGAAGAATATTTCCGCAGGCTGCGAAAAACATATCTCTTGTATTAACCCGATAAATGTTTAAAGTCGTATTCCCTACCGGCGCATCCGGGATTGATAAAATCCTAATCGGTTCTTCGTTTAGGTTACGGGACGTTCGGTTTAGATAACGGCTTCACTGCGAGCGACATTGCGGCGGCGGCAAGGCACAAAACGGCTGCGAGCGCCATCGCGGGCGTGTAACTGCCTGTGGCTACTTTTATCTTTCCGGCGACAGTGGCGAAGATCGCCCCCACTCCCCAAGCGGTGTAAAGAGCTCCATAGTTCGCGCCGAGATTCTTAAGCCCGAAATAGTCGGCGGTTATCGCCGGAAAAAGCGAAAGGCACGAGCCGTAGTTGAAGCCGACCAAGACGACGCCAGCCATGACCGCCGCAGGCGAAGAAGACAGCTCCGACATCGCGGCGAGCGTTGCAGCCTGAAAAACAAAAACTATGAGCATCGCGCGGATGCGGCCAATCTTGTCCGACACCAAGCCGGAAACCACCCTGCCGCCCGCATTGCCCGCCGAGAGCGCGATTACCAGCGCAAATCCGATTTCCTTGATGCTTCCGACAGCCATGCTCTTTGCGAATGATATCACCATCAGTCCGGCGCCGGCTCCGAAGAAAAACATCGTCCAAAGCAGATAGAACTGAGGGGTTTTCAACATGTCTTTCCAACAGAAATCGTCGCATGATTCTTTTTCGCGGAAAGCTTCGTTCGATGCCCGGCGTTTTGCAGTGTCCTGAGCGGGCGGGTTCTTTAATAGTTGCGCGAAGAGTATAATCGCCACGGAAAATGCTATTCCCAAAGTCCGGAATGTTCCCTGCAAACCGAAGGATTCCGAATTCAGAAGGAATTCCGTCAGGGGGGCCACATAGACGGCGGCCATGCCGACTCCGCCGACTACTATGCCGATGACAAAACCGTGTTTTTCAGGCGGGAACCATTTGACGGCGGCGGGCGTGGTGGACGCGTAACCGAGAGCCGTGCCCGCTCCTGTTAAAACGCCGAAACCGAGAAGAAGGACAAGAAGGGGGTTGGCGCTCGAAGGGCAGAAACTGCTGACGATAAAACCGGAGCCGAAAAGCAACCCGCCGAGGGAGGCGGCGGCTCGGGGTCCGAACCTGTCCTGAAACTTCCCTGCGGGAGCCATTAGAAGCGCGAAGACCAGACATTCAATAGTGTAAGGGAGAGCGGCGGACGCGGCATCCATCCCAAGCTCGGTTTCGAGCGCGCTCTTGATAATGCTCCACGCGTAGAGAGAGCCGAGGACGAGGTTGATGCCTGTGGCGGCGGACGCCGCCACCCGACCGTATCCGACCAATTTATTTTTCAATCAAACTCATCCTTCCGCGTCATTTCGGATTCGCATGCAAGACAGGCGCTAAAGCGCCGAAACGGGTATGTTCCTGCATCAGGAGTTTTCGCATGAGGGTTAGAAATTGGCCTGCAGGACGCTTTCGAGCACGTGCCCGGAGTAGCCGCGCAGAAGGTCTCTTTCGCTCTCAAAATCGGACATCCGGTAAGTCAACTTGAAAGACATTATTTTTGTCAGTTCCTTTTCCATTCCGAAATCCAGAGAGTTGTATGATTCGCCGGAAGAGCCTGTGCGGGACTGTAACCGCCATTGTAGCCACTGGTTGAGAGTCGGGTTCGGTTTGCGGGCGGCGCGCGCTTGAAAAACCGACGTGTCGTATCCTTCCGAGGATGTCGCAGAATATGTGTCCATCTGGTATGAGACCGAATAGCTCCAGACCTGCGAGGGAACATAGTCGAGAGTGAGGTTCCAGTTGTCGGATTCAGTGGATGAAGCGCCTGAAGAGTTGTTAGAATCCGCCACCGAATTTTTAATTGAGAATCTCGCCCGATACGGTTTCTCTGCCGGGGAGAAGTCGAATTCATGCCGCGATGTGGTGTTCTTAGACGAAGATGTTTCTCCCGAATAGGAATCGGATCTGGAGAAGGACGGATTGTACGAAAGAGCGTCCGTTATTATTATGCCGGAGGAAACCATGAGGCTCTTGGCGCCGGAAGAAGGCCCGGAGACGCTCGGAGAATCGTTCTGCATGAGCCTGATTTGAATGTTTTTCACCCTGCCGAACTGGCGGGAGGAAATCGACAGGCTGGAGCGCTGAATCTCGCGGTCGGCGACGGTGTCGCGCGAGTCCGTGGTCGTCTGAGAATCTATGTCCGCGCCTATGGATATGAGCGGAATCGGGTCCCATTTAAGACCGAGTTTGCGAGACCTGTTTCCTGAAGTGAACTGCGCCTGAGGGCCGTCCGTGTCCACGTCGTTGGAAGCAAGCTCGGCGTTGAAGGAAAGGGTTTCCGAACTGCGCCAGTTGAAGCCGAGCCTCATGCTGACCGTTCCGGTGTCCGAGCCGTCGGGCGCGTTGTCGTTGAAGTCGGCTGTCGAATACCCAGCCGAGATATCCGCGTTTTTCAGATATGGCGCGGGCATGGCCAACGAGGCCGTAATCTTGTCCTCCTGATTGTCCACGCGCGAAGGGCTGTAATCGTCCGTCAACTTGCGCTGGTCGAAATCGACTCTCAACTGAGAGAACATCTTCGAGGACATCGAAAGCGAATATTTCGAGGAGCTGTTTTTTCGCGAGTGAGTGTCGAGGATGTCCAGAGCGGTGAATGTGTTCATCCAGTCGGCTGAAAGCTGAATGTTGTCGGAAACCCTCTGCGAAACGCCGTATGAAAGGCGCTTAGTCTCCATGTTGGGAGCGCCGCCGATAGGAGTGAAAAAGGTGTCTCCGGTATCGAGCGAGAACATGGCTGCCGTCGCGCCTTTGTCGAAGCGAGCGGCGAGCCGGTCGCGCGTTCCCGTTTTCAGGCCGTCTTCCATGTCGGGATTATGTTGATAGTCCGCGATGATGGTCGTTCCGGCGGGGATGAGGATTTTTATCGTTATCTCGCCGCGCTCTGTGTCGACTGTGTAGTCCGCATAATTCTTCAACACGCCTTCCTGAGATATCCTGTCGTTGAAATAAACGACCATCGTGCCCGCCACGATGTTTTTGTTCGCGGTCGGGAATGTGCATTGCCTATTCATATCCGGCCTGAAACATTCGATGTCGGCGGCGGGAGGAGAAAGGATTATTTCGTTGAGGGAGGGTATCGGGCGGGAGGAGACGTCCGCCTCGCTCATCGCGCGTTCATACTCTAGCGAGAGGCCGTCGTCCTTGTAGGCTAGCCTGAAATCGTTCATTGTGTGATCGTACTCCGACTGAAAAGCCGAGGCGTCCGGATAGTAGCGGTAGTCGATCCTGACTCGCTCGTTCGGAGAGTTCCTCGGCGTCGTGAATACCACCCTGTTAAGCCTTTCGTCCACCGTGTAGTCGTCTCCTCTGACGAGGAGCGTCGGGCAGATGGACAACTCGGCGTCCGAACAGATGTAAATATTCTCCGAGCCGGAATAGATGTAGCTCCTCGCGGGATAGCCTATGGTTCCGGTTATGTCCAGAGACAACTCTTCCTTCAGCGCCTCTCGCAGCGACGTCTGCAGGGGATAATACGAGTAGCTGACGGCGAACGTGTCCGTCGGCAGAGGCTCGTCGCGCAGAAGGAACCTGCCCTGAGCGAAGAGGATGTCTATCTCATGCGCCTGAAGCTCTCCCTGCCAGTTGTAATGAACGTTAGGCTCAAGAGTTTCGACGCCGTTTTTGACGATTGTCTCCGAGCCTCTCACGGAGTCCCAGTGGACGATATAGCCTTTGCCGACTTCGAGATACCGTCCATTGACGACGGGAACTTCGGAAGAGACTGATTCAGTCAACCTGCGCGACTCTCTGTTCGCCTGTTGTTCCAGCCGGGTGAAGCCGTAAACGAACTTGCCGTTCGCGGACTTCCTTTCCGCTGAAAAACCGACAATCGCGCCTTCGGTCAGGCTGCCCGGAAGCTTCTGCTCAAACGAAATCGTCGCGATGTCGTTGGGGCCAAGTATGCGGTTAAAAGTTATTTCGCCGAGGAATGCGTCCAGAACGTATTCATCCGGGGAAAGCACAATCTCATTGAGTCTCACTTCAATTTTGTCCGGAACCAGATCGCGGGCGTTCAAGTCGTAAGGGCCTTTAATATTGCGGCCTGTCACTACCACGCTCTTGGTGGAGCTTTTAGCGCGGGAAGTGACGGCGGTTACGCTGTCGCGGTCCGTATTGTAGTCGATTTGGAATCCCTCGATGCTTTTAGACAGAGGCGAAAACGCGCCGCCTTTGAGGTCGGCTGTGAAATCGCCGAATGTGGCTCCGTAGTCGCCGCGTTCCAAACGAAACATCATATGGCGGTCCTGAGAGGGCATCTCGTCGAATTTGCCTTCGAGCGTAAAACCATCTCCCATTTTCGCGTCTATTGTCAGATTGGTTCCCTGTTCGATTCTTTCACCGAAGTTTATCAGGCCTTCGCGGGACTGGAACTCTTCGGAATTGCCGGACGATTCGTATCCCCTGAATTTCAAATATCTGAACCCGTTGATATCCAACTCCATTTGGGGCTTGTCGTTTTTTGCGGAGTCCTCGCCGGGGAGTTGAATCGTCTGAACGGTAGAAGTTGCGGCGGAAGGCTCCATCGGTTCCGAAAACCGGGCGGATGCGCCGGGAGAAACGCCTGCGGAGTCCGCCGGGGGATTATCTTCAGAGGAGGCCGCGACGGATGCGGCAAGAAACATTGCGACGGCGAGCGTCAGCGCGCGCGCCGCGCTCTTTAATGTCCGAAATGTTTTTTTAACAGCGAGCAGTATTTTTTTCAAGCGGGCCATTCGCGCCATGCAAGCGGAGTCTCAATTTCTATTGCTAGTCCGGATTTTTCACGAGAAAAATTCGACTCGGTCATATCCGGCGCGTGAAAACCTCGACGTATCATATTAATATAATTCAAGCGCGGCGGGAAGCGGAGAAAATACTAAACCCCATTCTCAGCCCTGCCCCGGCCCGCGCGGGGGTTTTACCTCGCGACTGAGAATTTTCCTGTGATATTTATCCTTTCAGTTCCGTCCGAAGCCAAGATGTTGTACAGATACACCCCGCTTGCGAGAGGCTTTCCGGCGTTGTTCGTTCCGTCCCAGCAAGCAAGATTTGAATAAGAGCCGTTCGGCGTAAGAGAACCGGTGTCCGCGTCCGGCGCAAAAATTTCCCTGACGAGAGAGCCTCGAATGTCGAACAACCTGATTATCACGGAGGATGGCGCGCCCGCCATGAGTCCGGCAAAGCAGAGTTTCGACGAAACAGAGGGCCTCCACGGATTGGGATACGCGTGGGCCTCGCTTATCGATAGTGGCGGAGCCTGATACGCCACCCTGAAAGCCGGGCCGTAGTCGTGTCCGTCAACGTCGGCTTGAATTAGGAAATCACCGGCCTGCGCGGACGAGATTTGGAAAACGCTTCTTCCAAGTCTGTTGGTCGTCCTCGGAGGCGGGGATGAAAGAGCGGCGCGGGATGCCGCGGCTGCGCCGGACATGATCCTTGTCTCTCCTGAGACCGACACCGCAATGCCCGGAGCCTGAGCGCCGTTCACATCGTAAACATTAACGGAGATTTCGACAAAATCCTTCCCGTCCGCTTTCAGGGACGTCAAAAAGGTGTCCGTGTAGGATAACAATGTCCTGTTTTGAGAATCGACTAAAAGAATCGTTTTTCGTCCCTCGGAGTCCAAAGCGCCTTCGCCGCCGGGAACTTCCACAAGTTCGCCGGAGCGAGGGATGTACAGTCTGGCGGCGACAAGGGAACCTGACGACTGAGTGTCTTTTGTGGGAACAGCGCTCAACTCGACCGTGTTCGAATCTTCGTTGCCGAACGCATCGGACGCTCTGACGACGAAGTAATACGTCGTGCCGCTGGCAAGCCCGGAGAGTTCATAAGAAAGCCCGGCGGCAACCCTTACCGGCGAGGAAAAATTCTGACCTCCCGGCCCTTCGCTCATATAGATCGGATATGTCAGGGGAGCGCTTTCATCCGCCGCGGGACTCCATGAAAGTATAATCGAACCGCCGTCTTCCGACAGCGAAATAGACTGAAGCCCGGCGAATTGAGGGGGATCGTTGTCAAGCCTGAACGAGACCGTCTTGGAAGCCGAATTTCCGGCGACATCGTAAGCTGTTATCCTGAAAGAATAAACGCCGGAATCAATGTCGGAAGCCGGACTCCAAACGCCAATAGCGCCGTTGGATACATTTTTTCCGTAAACTGTATCAAGCGCCGTCCAAGATTCGGGCGCCGCGCCCTCTCCCACTTCTATCGAATATCTTTCAAGATTGGAATCGGAGACAGTTCCTGAAACGAGGATTTCTCCGCCTGTCAACTGGTTCGGCGCCGGGCCGGAGAGCGAAACGACCGGAGGAGCGGCGTCCGCGCCGAAAAAAGCGCTCACCACGCCGTCATAAGAAGCGACGAAAATCATGCCGTCGGCGACGGCTGGAGTCGCGGATATCGAAGAGCCGATTGAAAGCGATGCGAGCGCGGAGCCGGAAGCCGCGTCGAACGCGCGCACCGTTCCTTCGGCGGAAGCGGCGAACACTATGTTCCCGGCGACCACTGGCGACGGATGAAAGTTTTTGCCCTCAGCGGAGCCTGCGTTCTGCGTCCACAGAATGCCGCCGGAAGCGGCGTCGAAAGCGGCGATTTTCTGGTCCGGGTATCCGATTGAAATAAAAGCGCGACCGCCGCATGAAGAGACGGATGACACTTTCACTTGGCTGTCGCCGGGGACGGGCGAGGCCGTCCACTTATGAGCGCCGTCGCCGGTGGAGAAAGCGTACACATTTTTGTCGAACTCGCCGGCCGCCCCGAAAGCGATTCCCGCGAGTATGGAAGGAGAGGCCGAATAAATCAGGCCTCTAGTGCGGACGACGGCAAACGGCGCGCCAGTGTCGGGGTTCAAACCGTGGAAGGCTCCGTCGCCTGCGCCCACCCAGAGAGCGGCGTCAGTGACGGCGGGAGTGGAAAGAACAGGCTGTCCCACAGCATAGCGCCACAAGAGAGAGCCTGTCGCGGCGTCTAGAGCTATTACGCTGTTATGAGGATGCCCGGAGCCGAGGAACACCTTGCCGAGGGCAACCGTGGGAGAGCCTGCGTTCATTCCGCCGGTTGAATGACGCCAGACGACATTGCCCGTCGCCGCGTCAATGCCTTGCGCCACGCCGTCGAGAGAGCTGATGAAAACGCGCCCGTCCGCCGCCGCCGGAGCGGCGCTGATTCTGGCCCCCGCTTCGAAACGCCAAATCAACTCTCCTGTGTACGCGTTCAGGGAGAAAAGAACGCCGTCGCGCGTGGCTATAAAAACCTTGTCCGCCGACTTGACCGGGGAAGCGACAATCTTCGCGCCCGCATTAAATGACCACTTGGGAGCCAAAGGCAGGTTTACGGGAGCGGATGCGCATCCGGAGTTGGCTGCATCGTTCATGAACATGGGCCAGTCCGAAGCGCGCGCCGCGCCCGACGCGGTCAATGCCGCCGCTAGCGCGAAGAAGAGCAGACATTTGATTCTATTCGTCATAAGTCACCTACCTCGTAAACGCGTAGATTTTGCCGTTGGTCGACGGGATCATCACCACGCTGCCGAACAGCGACGGACATGCGACGATGGGGCCGCCGGTGTAGTACGGCCACCCGCTGATGACAGTCGGCGCCGTAGTGTTGTTCTGCAAGGCGTAGTAGTGGTGGTTCTCCGCGCCGAAATAGAGCTTGTTGGTGGTAAAATCGAGAAGAATGCATCCTGACACCGCTCCGTTTATCGCTTCAGCGCCCGGAGGGAACTTCCACATCTGTTCTCCGCTGTTTGATATGGCGTAAACGCATCCGTTGTCGTTCCCGGCGTAAACAGCCAAGCTGCCCGCTCCGCCGCTGAACACATCCACGAAAATTGAGTTTCTAAATTCCTGCGCCGGTATAGGGGAAGACGGCGAGAAAGACCAGACCTGTTCGCTTCCGGGAGGCAATGTGGAGTCTATCTTGTACACGGACCCATTGAGAGCGCCTATCCAGAGCCAAGCGCCGTCGAGAGGAACGGCGGGATTCTTCGGATACATGAACGGGGACGCAGATATTCCGCCGTATCCAGCGTATATTGCTATCACGTTTCCGCTGGTTCGATCAACTTTTGCGATGGTTCCGTTTGAGGCTCCCACATAAATATAGCCGTCGTTGGCGTTGGCTGGCGTCGAATATATAGGCGAACCGAGGTTCACATCCGACCAGTCCGTGCAGGGATTTCCATCCGACGTTTTTCTGCAATACATTTTTCCGTCGAGAGAGGCGAAGTACAACCGGCCTTCGGAGGCTCCGTTCACCCATCTTGTGGAACTTGTCCTTATTGCCGCCGACGCCACCGACCTGCTCCACTCGAGGGAAGCGGACCCGGTGTTGTCCCTTACGGCGTAGAAATTGCCTGATTCGTCGCCGAAGTACACCACGTAGTCTCTCACATAAGGCGTGCTCTTAATCGGGCTGCCGGCTGTGTACTCCCACTTCTTGGCTCCGTCAGCGATTCTAATCGCATAAAGCTTATTGTTGTCGTTGCCGATATAAATGACCTGTTCGTTAATCGGATTTCTGGCGGGAGCGGCGGAACCGTAAAAGCTGTCCGTCGAGCCGCCGTCGTCGAATGTCCACAGCAACGGGCCTTGATTCGTGATCACAACTAGGTTGGATTGAGCAAGATTTGAAGCAGCGGGCGTCTTAAGGTTGGATTCAGTTCCCAATGACTCCATTTCGAACGCGACGGAGCCGTTCGTCAGAGCGCGGAAGGCGTAGACGAACGTCTGAGACTGTCCGGCGGAAAGATTTGCCGACGCTGGAACAGGACCGCTGACGAGAGACACCGTAGCTCCGTCCGAATAGTTCTTTGACAACTCGACGGGAACGGGAGCCACAGTGTCGGCGCGGGAAGAGCCTGCCGCGTTGGTCACCGTCACCCTCACAGTGAAGTCATGTTCCGTGTTTATGGGAGTCGTGATGTAATCGAACGCGGAAGTTAAAGCCGCCGGATTCATTATCGTCGCCAAGCTTGTGGAGAATGGCGATTGAGCGAAACTCGCCACCGCCCCGTCCGCTGTTATGTTTGACTCAAGAATCCGGATTCCAACTGTGTTTGCTTGCGTGGCTGAGCCGGAAATATCCAGCAGAATGAGCAAACTTTCCGTGTCGGTCGTGTTGACTGACAGCGTGAACCCGTCGAAGGTCAACGCTCCCGAAGCAAAGGTCTTGTCAGAGCCGAGGAGCGGGTCCACGCCCGAATCGTACTCGCCGTTGTCGTTGACATCGTGAGCGAGTCTCGCGGCGGATATGTCGGCGTCGACCCCGATGAGTTCTACTTTTAACGAAAGCAAGTCCACCGTCCTGTTAGCGGAACTTAAGTCGAGCCGCGCAAACACGACGTTCTGCTGGCCCTTAGTGACATTGTTGGTCAACAACGCCGCGGAGTCCGTGGCGACGACGCTAAGCCCAGTGTCGTCATACTTATAGACAAAGACAGTCTGGGCCGCCGCGGCGTTCCCCGCGTTGTCCTCGACGCCGATCCGCAAATAATATGTTTCTCCGCTTACGAGAACCTGAGCGACCTCATAGAAGGCAGAGGCAGCGACCGTGTCCGGAACTCCCGCGGGATTGTTTCCGAAATAGATATTGAATTGCTTGACGCCCGAATTCGGCGCGGGAGATGCTGGATTGTCTATGTCGGCAGACCACGCGAAATACGGATTCGCGTAAGCGCCCCACTCGCCGTCCGTCAAAACGACATTCATCGCCGAACTGTCGTAGCCCGTCACAACCGGCGTGGATGGAGCCTGCGTGTCTTTTCTGAGATAAAACGCGTCGGTCAATGTGGTCGAAAGAGCCGCTATATTGGAAGCGCGGACCGAAACATAGTTGATTCCGTTCTGCGCCGAATCGAAATCGATCTGGAAGTCAGTCGCAAACGAGCCTGCGCCTAGACCCGGCCCGAATACGGCTGTCCAATCCTTCAGTATTGAGCCGGTTCGGTTCGGACCCGTCCAAATCGTGTATTCTCCGGCATCGAGAACTCCGTTGTCAGAGAAATCGATGTCGTAAACGGTTCCTGCCGCCGCGCGCCACGTATCGTCGCAAGCCGGGCATCCGGCGATGTTGTTCGTGATAACAGGCCCCTGCCATGCCACGGAGAATACGCGCGAGGCGACAACGCTGGAATTCACCTTGTCCCGGCTGTAAATCTGGACTTCGCAAATGTTTGCGCCTTCTACGTTGCAGTTCTTTCCGGAGCCTACGGTTATCGCCGGAGGATTCCCGGCGCACGCGTATGTCGTCCATGCCACCGTCTCGATGGAATTGCTTAACACCCTGTAATAACACAGAGCCAATCCGGAGCTTGGCGCGGCATCGCTGTTTGAGACAGTTAAATTAAAGTCGGCCGTTTGCCATGAGCCGACCGCCGGATTAGTTATAGTCGAAACCGGTTTGACGTTGTCCTGTCTGTAATCTATCTTCACGGACGATTTGTTGCCCGCTTCGTCATAGACGCTAACTTCCGTTCCGAGTTGGTTGCCGACCCCGGCCGCAGCCGTGTAATAGATGTTCCATGGAGGGCCAAAATAGTCCGGCGGCGGATTCGAACCGAACGCGACGGAGCCTTGCGCCCTGTTATAAGAGGCTGTGTCCGTCCATGACACTGAAACGTCGATAGTCTGCCCTGCGCCCTCTCCTGTCGCGCTGTTGAACCACGCCGCGCAGGTAACTCCGGGATACGCGCCTACGTTCGCGCAGTCAAGACCGTCCGATGTGCCGTAGAAATAGTCCTCCGCGTTCGATGTCAGCATAACGCCGGTTATTGATGGCGCCGTTCCGTCTTTTCTAAAAATGAATCCTTGAATGTTTTCGATATAGGAATGTTCGGCGGTGTTGCCGCAGCCGTCGGAAGCCCTGACGCTGATGGAGTTTGAGCCTTCGGGAACCGCCGCCCAACTCAATCCCCAGTTGTTGGTGTAATTAGAAGTCATGAAAGACGAGAAAATATTCGTCCATGAGCCGGTTCCGATTCTGTATTGCGCCGATTGCAGAGGACACTTGTTTACCCAGCCGAAATCGATATTGACGACATTGCCGGGATTGTCCTTGTACCAGTTGGTTCTTCCGCCGGCTGCCGGCCATACGTACATTAACGACGGAGACACATTGTCCATTACGAAATCAAGAACAACGAATGAAGAGTTTCCGGCTTTGTCATAAACGGTGAATTTGATTCCTATTTCATCCGTTTCGCCGGAATCAATCGTGAATATCTGTTTCCAGCCGTCCGCGCCGTCGATGTCAGGTCCGGTATTAGCGCCGTCATAAGTCGGGCTTGCGCCGAAGGCGTACTGCCCGCGATATTCGTATTTAGCCCCTCCGGGGTCGTCCCAGACAAGCTCGACAGTCATCTTCTGTCCGTGTCCCTGACCGCCCAGATTGTTGTAATAGACTGTCCCGCCTGTCGCTGGAGAAAGAGCCGCACATCCATCCGCTGTTCCGCACAGATAAGCCTCCTTGTCGGAATAAACGAGAATCTGAGATACCGAAGGAGGCGTCAAATCGTAGATGGTGGAGTCCGAAGGGTGAGTCGGCTGAATGTTGCCCATGTCGTTGCGGAACTCCACATATACCGTCTTTTCTCCTTCGCTTGAAGAACAGCCGGGGCTTGTTGTTATATTGAACGCGCAGTTGTATCCCGGCTCGTTGCATTTCTTTTCAAACGGAACCCAAGTTGCCGACGACAGAGCAGCCTCCGAACAGGCCATTCTCATGGAGTCCTGCGCGTCGCAATCCACTCCGACCGGGTCTTCACAGGTTAGAGTGATGACCGGAGTGGCTATCTTCGTGTATCCGTCGCTGTCATTGATGACTACTGAGCCGTTCATAGGAGGCGCGCAGAAAGGCGAAGGCTCATCCACCATGAAAGTCGCCGCTAGGTCTTCCTCGTTTTCCGGCGATGAATCCGCGTCCGAGCCTGAGTCCCTCTCGTTGCCCTCGTACCCCTCGACTACCCTTCGAATCGCTTTCCCTGCGGCATGCGTCGACGCGGGAGAACCGGGAGGCGCGGTGAATTGGCCTTCGGGCAGTTGCGCTCCGTTGTAAGCTCCCCACACTACAAGGTCTATAGAGCTTGAGGCGCCGGAGTTTGCTTTCAGGTACACTTCGTCGCCGGCGGCTGACATATCCAGCCCGCTCCATTCTTTCACGTGCGCAGCTTCGCAACCGAACCTGCTTATAAAATCGGCTTGGTTTTTTGCGATTATGTAGTGGCCTTTCGACGGAATGCTCTGACCTGCCGGGATGGTGTATTCCATGCCCGGTCCGATTCCGATGACGTGCCCGGCGAGGTTGTAGTCGGAACTGAACGGATTATAAATCTGCACATATCTGTCGCCCGCGCCGTTGTTTACTATCTGCGAGAAAGTCAGTTGCGCTTTGTTGACGCTTACACCGTCCAACCCGGACGGTTGCGACCCGTTAGAGTTCAGGTATGCCTTGAAGAAAAATGTTCCGGGACCAACGTCGTTGTGGAAAGCATTGATTTTCTGAGAAACCGCCGTTCCGGAATTCGACTGCGCGTACCCCGACGCTGGAACCCACGCAGTCCCGTTGTGGTAATACCAGTTCGACCCGTTGTTGCTGATCTGGAATGTGACATCGCTCCCGTCGGGATAAAGGATATCTGTGAACGAAATTATCTCCTCGAAGCTCAAACCGGTGTTGTTTTGGACTGTAGGACGGCTTGTGGGATACTGTTTAGCTTGAGAAGCTCCGTAAGCAGAAACGGAAACGCTCGCGATCTTGCGTCTGAAATAATTCAGCGTCCAAGAATTTACTGTGGGAGATTGCAGGGGGTCGGCGGATTGCATATCCGCTCTTATGTAAACGGGAACCGTCTGGTCGGCGCAGTCCGTGCCCGCCGGAATCGTGTATCCGCCGTTAGCCTGCGCCCTTGTTATCGAGCATAATTCATTATTGTCTGAAACCTTGACTATTTTATACCCCAAGGTCGTGCCCGCAGGTTGCGCGTTCGGAGAAGTGAACGATGTGGCCCCCATAAAACCGGGCAGAGCGACCGACGTAAAGTATCCGCTTGGTTTGTAGCTGACGTAAATCTCAAGCTCGTCCGTGTCGCAATACTGGGTGGCGCAAGTGAACGGACAGTTCACGTTGTAGTTCATTGCCGCCCTCACCCTGTGGACGCCGGGCGTGGAGTTGAGCGCGTATGTCGGGCTGGTGTAGGTGTAGCTTCCTGCGGCGATCAGACCGGAACATGACAGCTGAGTCCACCCCCCTCCCGGAGGCTGATAGCTTATGGAGAACCTGTTGCTGCCGTACGCGTGGTAATCCACGGTCACAGTGAAGTTTGAACCGGGCCTGAAATATGTTCCTTCGTTCACCCTGAGCGAGTCTATCGCCTCGGAACCCACGCAGCTCGCTCCTGTACAGAGTATGCAAGGCGGAGCGCAGGCGGTGCAGTCATTGTTGTAGTTGGTGCAGCCGAAACAGGAATTGCCCCAGTTCTCGTCGCATGTTCTGGGGATTGAGCTGGTTTGGAAGGCTATGTGCGCCGGAATCGGCGTTATCTCGATATCGGACAAGACATTAGTCTGAGTCCACGCCGCCGCGCCGTCCGTGAAAGATTCGGCTATGAAAGTGTTCGCCTTGTTCGAGAGAGGCCCGGCGGACGGGTTGCCGTAATAAAGATACAAGGTGGTTTCCCCCGTCGGCACATTCGGAACCTTCACCCAAATAACCGCCGTTTTTCCAACGCTATCATAACTCTGTATCCAGTAGTTGTTAATTAGAGTAGTTCCGTCGGTGGTTGTGAATCTTATGTCCGCGCCATCCGGCTGCGCGATGTCGAAGTTGAAATTTGAAACGCTAAGATATACCGGGAGTTGGAAGTCGGTCTGCGCGACGCCGCTTGAGTTGGAAACAGTCAGCGCGCGCCTCGTCGTCCAACTTTTGTTGAACCATGCAGGCGAGTTAACCACGTCAAGATAAGCCGCTCCGCCGTCTATCAGTATGCTCGCGCTAGATTTCGTGTAGTCGCCGGGAACCACGAACGGCCACATCGACGTGTCTGTTGTAATTGTGAACATCGACGTCGCCGTTCCGCCGCTTGTGGTCACGGTAATGTTTCCTGTTTGAGCGCCCGACGGCACGCGGCATATCAACGCGGCGTTACCCCAAGTGTCGCAAGTCGCAGTCACTCCTGAATGGAATTTCACCGTGGACGGCCCTTTGACTAATCCGAAATTATTTCCTTCTATCAGCACAATATCCCCGCCGTAGCCCTGAGACGGCGTGACTGTTGAAATCGACGGCGCGCTGACAGTAAACAGAGAGTTGCCGGATTGCTCCGAAAGAACGCTCCTGACGGTGACGACCACATGCCCTGTGGCGACATCGGCGGGCGCGTTTATTTTTATTTGTGTGGCGCTCCAATAGTTTGCTGTTCCGGCTGCGATTCCGTTGAATGTCACTGTCGAAGAGGATTGAGACAATCCGAAGTCGGAACCGTTTATCGTTATTTCCTGCCCCGCCACTCCGCTCGACGGCGCAAGCCCCGTCACCACCGGCCTCGCAGGAAGAGTGTACACGATATTAACATTGTCCAATTCCGCTTTCTGGGTTCCGTCCGACGCCAGAAACGCTCTGAAGAAGAACGTGCCGTCTCCTACCTCGTTGTCGAACAAACTGACCTTCGCGTTAATTTCGGCGGATGTGTTTGTCTGCAATGGATAACCGCCGCCCGTCTGCTGCGCCCAAATTGTTCCGTTGTGATAATACCAGTTCGTTCCGTTGTTGCTTATCTGAAATTCCACTGTTCCCGTTATAACGGAAGCTACGAACTCGGTGACTTCCGAAAACACCTGCCCCATTGAGGCGGCGGGAGATATAGTCGGGGTGTTTGAAAAGTAAGTGAACGCCAGTTCGGACCCCACGGATGTCGGGATGGTCAGGTCCGCGCGGTTCCTAGTGTAATAGTTAAAAGTCCAGTTTCTGACAGTGGGCGATCCCGGAGCCATAGTCATGCCTAGGTTTGCGCGGAGTTTCACCGGAACATCCGCCAGCGTGCATCCCGAAGCATCGAATCCCGCAGCCGCCTGCGCCGGAGTTATGGAACACAATGTGGAAGAATCCGAAGCTCTCTGTATCTGGAAAGCAAGAGAACCCGCAGACGGGTCGGATGGAAGCGTGTTCTGAGCGTGGAATGTCCCGCCGAGGAAGAATGATGAGATATTGTTGGACACAATCGAACCTGAAACCGAGTTGGCGAAATCGTATGTGTAAACGAAAGAGCCGCCGGGCGACAGGTAAGTTGTGCCGGCCGTACCGTTTGTAGAAACCGGAGCTGCGTATGAAGCGCCGCCGCTTGTGCCTGCGGAAGCTGACATGGCCCCGGCGATCGAACATGTCGCGCAGAAGACCTTCACCCTTCCGCCGCCTCCGCCGCCGCTGTTAGTGTCCGAATAACACGTGCCCTGCCGTCCGGCCTCTCCGTTCGCGCTGACCGTTCCAAGTATTGTTATCGTTTCAGCGTCCAGCAGCGCGATTCCGCCGCCCGCGCCGCCCGCGCCGCCTATGCCTCTATCTGTGTCCGCTCCTCTCGCCGACTTACCTCCAGCGCCGCCGCCTCCGCCGAAAAACGCCGTTTGATTCGAATTGTTTCCATAAGCCGTTCCGCCTCCCGCGCCCGCAATCTCGCCTGTTCCGTTGGCTCCGCCGCCTGAGCCTCCCAAACCCCCGTGCGCTCCGCCGCCACCGCCGGGGCCGTCTGTCGTGCCCGCGCTCTGTCCGCCGTATCCTCCCGCCGTGCCGGGCGTCCCGCTCGGACTCGTCCCGTCGTTCCTTCCGTATCTTATCGTGTTCTGCGGGCCTCCCGGATACCCCATCCGGTTCGCGTCTATCTTGGATGTGGCGTCCACATATATCTCTTTTGCGTATAGCTTCAACGCCTTCTGCGCGGTCGTCTTAATAATTCCGCCGTTAACCACTCTGATGTACGGAAAATAGCAACCCGCGTCGCAGTTCAGTTCCACCACCGCGCCGTCCACTATCAGCGGGGACCCCAGTATTACATCGTTGCTGTTGTATGTCAGGTTGACATTCGTCGAAGAAGCCAGATTCGTCCATGCAGTGGCTCCATCCGTAAACGCCTGCGCGTCCATCGTCGCGCTCAAACTCGACGCGTCAGGAGCGGAAGCGTTCCCGTAATACATGTATATGGTTTTCGTAGAGCTTTGCGGCACGCTCGGAACCTTAACCCACATAGTCGCCGTCTGCGCTCCGCTGTTATATGAAGAGACCCAGTAATCGAGCGCCGTCACTCCGTCGCTGTCCGTAAACCTTATGTCCTCTCCGTTAGCCCTCGCCTTTGCGAAGTTGAACACAACGCTGTTAAGATCGACTTTGACCTGCTGATCCGTCAGCAGGAATGGATTGCCTGAATTGTTCACCGTCACGGCTTTTCGATAGAGCCAACTGTCGTTCATCCATACTGGGTCGGCGTTGGGTTTCAACTTCGCCATTCCCGACTCCACAGCTATCTGCGCTGCGTTGAAAGAATAATCGCCCGGAGTGTCGAACGGCCATGCGGAAGCGTCTGGAGCCGGCGCCGTGGTAAATCTCCATGGAACCGCAACCCATGTCCCCTCGTTGCCGTATTGGTCTTTTGCCTTGACCCTATAATCATATTCCGTCGCATAATTCAATTGAGACGAGACCGCCCAAGAGTTCGACGGCTCCCATCCGCTTTCCTGAAGTCCGGGGGCCGACCAGTCTGCATTCGCGGCGTCCACTTGGAACTTATACTGAACCGTGCTTATGTCGCTCGGCGGCTGAGCCGTAAGCGTCACGTTCACCCCTACGTAGGTTCCGTTGATTTCAGGATACTGAAGGCCTACTCCCGAAGGAGCGACATTGTCTACCGCGAAAAAAGTAGAGTACCTCGTGGCACCTGAGTTTACACCGTCGTTGGGAGTCAATTTGACATACACGTTCGAGCTTTCGCCGAGATATGCGCCGCCTTCGTTGTTCGCATTTTGCGTGTGCCAAGTCAGCGTGGCTCCCGTCCTCGGAGTGGTTATTCCTGTTATCTGTCCTGTGGATGTTCCGGCGTTTACTCCCGAATTGTTTACTGCCCCGGCAGACGACGATTGTATATGCGCCTGCCTCCATGTCGATCCTCCGTCAACCGAGAACAACACGAGAAGGGACACTGTGTCGTTCTGCGGATCGGACACATTGTACGTGATCGTCACGACCCCGGAGCCGTCCGTCGACGTCTGCGATGCTGAAGTTATGCTCGCGTCAGGCTCGTCGTCCGCCACCAGAAAATCCCATGTCGGCGCGGAAAAATCGCCTTCATTTCCGAATTGATCCCTTGCTTTTACATGCCAATAATACATTTGGCTCTGAGACAACGCCGCCGGGATCCAAGAAATTGAAGACTGCCATCCGCTCGCCTGAACTCCGGTCGTGAACGCCTCGTCTTCCGCCAATTGGATGTAGTATTCGACGTTGGAGATGTCAGTCGCGCCCGCCGCTGTTAGCGTCGGATTTGGAGAAACCCCTGTCGTGCCGTTCGGAGGCGTGGAGCAGTTGTAGTTCTTGGGAGCCTGATTGTCCACCTTGAACGGCCCGGAAACTTTAGTCTCTCCCTGCGCCGCGTCGAACGTGGTAACTCGCATGTACACAGTGTCGTCTTCTTCGAGGAACGCTCCCCCCTCGTTTTCCGCGCTCAAAGTCAGCCACACGAACGTCGCTCCGGCCTGCGGCGTGGGAACTCCAGTTATCTGCCCTGTGGATGTCCCTGAACTCACACCCGTATTGTTCACCGTCCCGGCGCTTGCGGGACTTTTTATTCTCGCTTGATTCCAGTTCGTTCCGTCAGCGGAAAACTCAATGAGCAGCCTCGCCGTGTCGTTGTTCAAATCCGTCAGATTATATGTGACAGTCAGTTCCCCGGAAGCGTCCGCCGCCTGAGAGAACCCGGCAAATGTTATAACCGGCGTCATGGGTATCGTTCTGAACGAGAACGCCGTGGTGTAAGCGGACTCCCTGTCGCACGTGTCTTTCGCTTTGACTCTCCAGTAGTAAACAGTGTCCGCGGGAAGCGAAACCGGCACGACCCATTCATCCGAGCCGCTTATCCATCCGCTTTCCTGCAACCCTGCCGTGAACCCGGAGTTGGAAGCTATCTGGAAATAGTAAGAGATTGCGCCCGCATCCACCGCGCCCGCCGCTTTCAGCGTCGGATTGAAAGCCACGTTCGTCGCGCCGTTCGCAGGAGAACTATTGGTCAATCCGATCGGGGCGACTATGTCAACGACGTAGTTGATATCCTCGTTGTTATGCCAATATTGCTCGTTGCCTTTGGCGTCACGGCAAGATATGTAGAGATATTCGTTTACGGGAATAAGCCCCGATGTGGCGCAAGTGAGATTCTGTGTGCCTCCGCCACCGCAGGTCCCGTCTCCCGGAGCAGTCATGTTCGAGTAGTCTTTGTCCGTCAGAGACCATCTGCACCATGCGTTTTCATTGACCGTCACCTGTACGGCGGGACTCGTCGAACATACAATCGCGCCCTTATCGGGATTCCAAGTCAATTGGGTCGGAGCCGCTGAGTCGATTTTGTAAACAAGTTGCTGAGTAACCGAGTTAGAGCATCCGTCCGCGCAGGCGATATATATGTTGTTGTCCCCCTCGGCCAGCCCGGAAACCGCGCATGATATCGCCGTGGTTCCTCCGCCGGAGCACTCGTTGGCGGACGGCATGTCCCAATACGTCTGGTTCGCGGTCGACCATCTACACACGCCCTCGGCGTCCAGCGCGAGGTCAACTGATATCGCTGATGATTCCACGTATGAACCGCTCGCAGGCGCGTGACCGCTCTGCGCCGGAGCAGCGTCGTCATATACGAAGCCTACTCCGTTGCTCTTGTACGTTCCGCTGGTGACGAAGACGTCGTCGGTCGTCGCTCCAACCGGAACTGTCAGTGATATCGAAGCGTGCGTCCACCCCGATATATTCCCGTCGGGAACCATCTGGTCTAAACTGTTCGCCACATTGTTGGTCGCATTCGACCTGTTGCCAGCCGCCGGGCACGTTCCAGACTGGCACAAGTGATTTCCCGTGATTGTCACAGCCAGCCCGGCGCCGCCGCACTGCGGAGCTATTTCTGTTATCCTCGGCAGTATCCTGAATCCGGTGAAAGTCGCCGTTCTGTTGTCCGCAGGCGTAGTGCGGGTCACCACGATATCGCCCGTATAGGAGTCGTCCGGGATTGTCGCTGGGACTCTGACCTCGATCGCAGTGTCCGTCCACGAGTTCACTGTCGCCGTTTGGCCTAGTATCGTTACCGTCCCGCCTGTTCCGAACCTCTTTCCGTTTATCGTTATCACTCCGTGCGCGTCACCGGCGTCATACTCTCTCGCGGCGTTCTCCACAGACGGAGTCGTAATGCTGTCGATTTTGGGGTACACGTAGAAGTTGAGAGGAGTGAGGTCATTGTTCCCCCGCGCCTTGACCACCAGCGCGCTGGCGCCTCCGTAGTCGCTGACCGCGTCGTTGACGGTGAATGTTATCGACGTGTCGCTCCATGCTGATACATCGGCGCACGCGACTTCATAAGTTCCTAAGTTAACCGAACTGACAGCCGAAAGGCAGGAAGAGCCGAATTTTGAGCCTGTCACTGTGGCGGACTGGCCGGGTCTCGCTCCAAGATTGTTCAGAGCCGACTCGGCATTGTTCGTGTATGATGTGGCATTAGGCGGGGTCCACCAGTTGCCAGTAACCAGAAAGCTTCCTCTTCCTCCAGCGGCATTGTTATTAGTCGCCCGTTGATGATATCTCTGAATCGCGGCTCCCGAACTGAAATCCGCCTGCGCGTGCATCTTTCCAAAGATGCCGATATTTGCCGTTCCTCCTGAAATTCTGAGATTGAACATCCTCGCAGGAGTCGTTGTTCCTGTTTCCCTCACTCCGATATTATTGGAGGACGTCGCGTCGTTCTCGAACGCGACCTCCGCCACCGATTGCGCCGTCGGAGACCCAGTCCCGCAGCAACCGCTGAGATTGTAATCCTGCCATGTGGCGTCCGCCGTCGGTTTGCCGATGTTTGAAAACAGCTCCGTGAACTGCTCCTCAGGCGACGCGCTCCAATACCCGACATAATAAACCGTGCTGTTCGCCCTGTCGCTCAGGTACAACTGCACCTGATTCGACGCGTTCACTTTAGAATGCATCGTTACGGTATTTGCGGTTGTATTTGTCGGTCTTCTGGAATATGCGCGTCTGTCAATTGAAGATCCGACTTCTCTAACTCCCAGATACTTGTCAGAGTTGGTTCGGTTCGACAGCACGAATTCACCGACCAGTCCAGCGCCTGCCCCCACATTCACTGTCTGCCATGTGCCGTCCGCCGTCGTGCTTACTGTGGCAAACCTTTCCACATACGTTCCAGCCGTCCAATATCCCAATATGACAAAGCTTGTCCTTGTGACATTGTCCACGTAATATTGAATCTGCCCAGTCGCGTTCGACTGAACATGCATTACCATCACATTCATCAAATCATTTGTCGACGATCTGTTTATTGTGACATATCTGTTGAGCGCCGATCCTACGGCTCTTACGCCGCCAGTCCTGTCTGCGTTTCCCTGAGTCACCACAAATGCCGCCTCAACAACCGCATTTCCCGGAATACCATACAAAGCATTTAAATTTACAGTCGTCCACGTCCCCGCAACTGTCGGAGTTATCGTTCCGTAGAGATGCACATATGTGGGGCCGCCAAGCGCCTTTCCCGGCCTTAGCGTCATAACCATAGCCGACGCTATCGCGACAAAAATTAAAAACTTCGCGGCACTTGATGGTTTTCTCATTGTTTTGCTCCGATGATTTTTGCAACTTTGTCTGTGACTACTAATAATGTGTTTAACTATCATCATATTGTTTAATAATTATCCCATTAATATAATAAATATAAAACCATCCTTATTATACCCCAAATTTTCTTCATTAAACAGGAAAAATGCGCGCATTCCGGGCTTTCCGACAAATCATCAACTTGAGCCACAGGTTCCATTCCCTATACAATCACAAATTATTGCTTTGGTTGCAGTGTTATTTTAAGTTTTCTTAGAAACAAACCATCTACTGCAACTTGTTTTTTACTGCAATTAAATGATATTAATCACAAACATCCCTATCAGGCGATTTTTATCTGGATTTTCGGTCAAATCTGCCCGTCCGCATCACGGATTTATACTGGACGAATCCGAGACATTGGCATTATGCTTTCGTTTTTCACATTAAAATGGCTATAAAAATCTCAGAAATCATGAAAGTTTTGTTTTTCGTTGCTTGTCGTATTTTTTCAATCCGTATTGTAGCATTAATTCAAAGTTACATGTCATGATGGTTGTTATGGAGGAAAATATGTCTCACGGAACATTTGCGACTCAAATCAACTGCATGGACGGCAGGACTCAGGAACCGGCGCTGAAATGGATTAAAGAGAAATTCGGCGTTGATTACGTTGATAACATAACCGAACCGGGGCCTGACAAGATTCTTGCGCAGGGAATACAGCCCAACCTCGACTCGATAAAAGCCCGCGCTATGATATCCGTTTACAAACACGGCAGCCGCAACATCGTTATCGTCGCTCACCATGACTGTGCGGGAAATCCGGTATGCAAAAAAGAGCATGCGGATATGGTTCACAAGGCTGTCGAAGTCGTCCGTTCTTGGGGATTGCCCGCTTCAGTTCAATCAGTGTGGATTGACAGGAACTGGCATGTGAAAGAAATCTGATTCCGATCGCCGTAAAGGATTTCGGACATTTTTCCGCCAGCCGGACCGGATTAATAATCTGCCTTTTAATTCACGTTTTTCCCGTTATAATTATCGGCGCGCGCTATAACGCGCCGGAGGCTATTTTTGACGGCTTACGCTCTGATGATGGTTCTGGCGTTCATGTCGAGCGTCTTCATATTTTTGCCAAGCGAAGCCATCTTGCTCACTCTGGCAAACATCGACAAAGTCCCGCCGATTGAAGCGTTCGGGAGAACGCTTGAGGTCGCCCGATACAGCACGGATTTCCCGTGGCTGCTTCCGTTCGCGGCGGCTTTCGGAAGCAACTTCGGAAGCTGGCTTTACTATCTGATGGGAAAAGGCTCGTTGAATATCAGCGACAAATTGAGAAAGAAGATAGAAAGCTTCGACTTTGAACGTTTAGGCAAAGGCCGGGAGGCCGTCATCTTCGTTTCAGGCGTTGTCAGCATTCCCCCGGTCTCAGCGACGGCTATCGCATCGGGCATGATCCGTTTCAATTTTGCGAGATATTACGCCGTCTCATTCGCCGGGAAAGTGGTCAGATATTATCTTGTGCTACTCATTGGCCGGGCGGCGGTGGAAACCGCTCTCAGGCTGTTTTAGCGCCCTTCTCAAATTCCCCGCAACTTCTCAACGAAAATTGCCGCAATATCGTCCGCTAGGCGTTTTTGCTGGCGCGCAAAAACGCGGAAGCTTTCTTCCACGCTTTTTCGCAAATGGAAATATAAAAATCTGTTAATCGCCTATGTTGCGAGGCTGAGCCGCGTTATTTTTTTGCGGCGCGTTGCGCTGACATCAGAGTGTTTTTCATCAGCATGGCGATTGTCATCGGGCCTACTCCGCCGGGAACGGGCGTGATGAAGGCCGCGTTTTCAGAAGCCGCGGCGTATTCGACGTCCCCTACAAGCCTCGTTCCGCTCTTGGCGGCGGGATCGCTGATTCTGTTCACGCCGACGTCGATGACCGTCGCGCCTTTGCCTATCCAGTCGCCTTTGACGAATTCCGGGCTTCCGATGGCGGCCACCACAATGTCGGCGGCCCTGACCACGTCCGCCAAGTTCTTCGTGCGCGAGTGGCAGATGGTGACAGTGCAGTTGAGGCTCATCAGCATCATAGCGACGGGTTTTCCGACGATGTTGCTGCGGCCAATGACGACCGCGTTGGCTCCGTCGAGTTTCACTCCGGAACGCTGGAGCAACTCGATGCAGCCGTACGGCGTGCAAGGCAGGAACACTCCGGCGTCCGCCATGTCGCTGAACTTTTTCAGCGTCATGAACTTGCCGACGTTCATCGGATGGAATCCATCGACGTCTTTGGCCGGGTCGATGGCGAGAAGCACCTGATTCTCGTCTAGATGCTTCGGCAGAGGAAGCTGACAGAGTATGCCGTGAATCGCAGGATCGTTATTGAGCTTATCAATCAGAGCCATCAAGTCTTCCTGTTTGGCGTCGGCGGGAAGCCTGTGCTCGATCGAGTTGATATTGCACTGTTTGCAGGAGATGCCTTTGTTCTTGACGTAGACCTGAGACGCGGGGTCTTCGCCTACGAGAATGACAGCAAGCCCGGCCTGAACGCCGGTTTCTTCCTTGAGTTTGAGCACAGCAGCGCCGATTTCCGCTTTCAACTGCTCGGAGACGGCTTTTCCATCGATAATCTGAGCCATAAAAAACCCCCTCTATGAAATAGTTGTCCGGCTCTCGGGCGAAGCCGCCGCCGGTCTGCGCATGTTCGCGCGCGATCCTTGCCGGACCGCGCGCGCCGCGCTCTCTTCTAGTTGAAAAACGCTTTCAAATACTGCTTGATGAGCTTTACTGTTTCCGGATGCCTGAGGACTACGATGTCCGCGCCGGAAATTATCATTGACACCGCGGACACAGCTTCCATGAGGATGCCGCGTTTTGTGGGGTCTCCGTATTTTTCGTCTTCCGCGCCCATCTTTGCTTCTTTGCATTTCCATACTTCCCTGCCGAGCACCGAGATGATGGGCTGCTGAAGTTGAGCGTCCTGCTGAGTGAGCGCAGCCATCCGTATGCGCTCTATCACTGAATAAGTGTATTCGATGCCATAGCCGAGACCGCCGGTGGTGGGATCAATGATGATGTTGTCGGCGTTGACTCCGAGGTTTCCGAGCAGGATGTTGAGCTGCTTGGCCAAATTGACGTCTATGGGAGTATTGGCGGAAACGGTGTGCTTGTAGCCGATGCAGGGAGCGCCTATTTTTTTGTGTCCCGCTTCCTGAACCGGGCCGATAATGACGTTAAGCCCTTCGCAGGCTTCCGCCACTTTGGCCAGAACTTCGGCGTCCTTTTCTTCGCTTCCGGTTCCGTAAACGATAACTGGAACGTCAACAGCCTGAGCGACTTTTTTCGCTGTTTCGGCGGCCTGAGCGGCGTCCATATTCTTATCGTTCGGGTCGGTGCTGACGAGATATAGAGCAATCATGTCCGCGCCGTGTTGTTCGACGTTGAGCTTTGCCCAAGCGACCGGGTCTCCGGCCACATCTTTGAAAGGAGCTATTACCGCGTCCGCCCATTCTTCGGGAGCAAGATCGAACACTTCCATAGCAATCTTGGGCGGGTTTGGGTTTTCGCCTTCGAACAGGTAGAGCGGATATGCGCTTTCTCCGCCCACTGAAACGTTCTTGCTTTTGCCGAGCTTCACTTCTCTTATTTTTCCTGAATAATTGATCTTCGGCGTTTCGAATGCCATTTCAATGTCACCTCCGGTTTAATGTAAAACACAGTCAGGCCGCCGGAATCCGGGCTGGATCGCTCGCGGCCTCCTCCTAGAAAAATCCATCAGGCTGGGTTCTTCCGCTTTTCGCTTCCGAACCAGTCTTCGGGTTTGCTGTACCAATATCTTTCCGACTGTTTGAGGAACTCGATGTATTCGGCGCGCGACTCAACCTTGTTTTTCCACGCTAGTTTGCCTTTCGGCAAGCCGGGCTCGTAGCATTCGCCTATGACATCGACTTTATCGCCTTTCCAGTCGTCTTTCTTTTCGAGTTTGCAGTCCATGACCGCCTCCTTTGTGGTTCGTCAAAAAAGAATCAGGAGCCGCCCGAGGCGCCCAGCGCCACTTCGTCTGTCATCTGGGCAACGGTTCTGACGGCTTCTAGATCTTCGGACATCAGCATCACGGGAACCTGTTCGGCGTCCGCCCTCGCGAGCAACGGGTCTTCCGCTATCGTGAACACATTATCCACGCCGACTTCCCGGATGTTGGGAGCCAGAAGCTCCGCGTTCTCCTGCCGGAACCTGTTCACGACAAGTATCCGGTTTTTGATTCTGATGTCCAGTTCGTCCGCCAGTTCAAGAACGCGCTTGACCGCGCGCAATCCTCTCACCGAATGGTCCGCCACGAGCGCCAGAAGGTCTATGACCTCGGTGTTCTTTCGGCTTAGATGCTCCATTCCCGCTTCGTTGTCTATGACGATGTATGGGTAGTTGCCGGAGAGTTTCGACACGAAGTTCTTGAGTAGAACGTTAGGGTAGCAGTAACAGCCCGGCCCGTGTTTTCTGCCCATCACGATGAAATCGAGGTTTTTGGTCTCGATGAGCGCCGTGTTCAACTTGAGGTCGAGGAAGGACTCCTTCGTCATTCCCATCGGGATGTCGATTTTCGTTTCGAGAAAATCGTGCATAATCTTCCCGACGGTCACGGGAATATCCGAGCCGAATGCTTCGGCTAGGTTGGAGTTTGGATCGGCGTCAACGGCGAGCACAGGCCCGGCCCCTCTGTCGATTATCCGTTTGACAATCAGAGAGGCGACTGTCGTTTTGCCCGTTCCGCCTTTTCCGGCGACCGCTATAGTGTAGCTCATTTCTCCGCCTTTCTTGCGCGCGAGCGCGTCTCGGATTCAAACGCGCTTTTAAAGCTCGAGCCAAGAATCGGAATAAAGCGACTGGCCCAGCAGCAGTTTCGCGGTTTTGACATAGTCGAGCATGTCTTTAGAAAGAGAAGCCGTGTCAATGTCTTCGCCGTTTACCGCTTTGAGAATCAGGTCGCGGATTTCAGCCTTGCCGCCGCGGGCGAACGCCGTAAGGTCGGCGTCGAACGCATCCACAATCGCCGATTCCATTCCCAAGTGGTTTAGGATGACGGAGTAGGTCTGGTTGAGGATGGGGCGCAGGTGTTCGGGAGCGCCGTTGGAGATGTTGGACAGCCCGCACGTGCTGCTGTATCCGGGCGCGATGTCTCTGAACATCATCATGAAATTCGTGCATCCTTGCACCTGATTCTGCTGCGTGTTGACGGGAAGCACTATCGGGTCCACGTAAACATCCTGAGGAGCCAGTTCGAACTCTGTGCATTTGACCATCAGTTCGGACCAGAGAATGCCGCGTTCGTTTTCGTCGCGGGGAATCCCGTCGACGCCTAGCAAAAGAGCCACCACGCCGGCTTCATAGGTTTTGGCGAGCGGGAAAAGGGCTTCCATGCGTTCCGGGCGGGCGGACACCGAATTGATGACGGGTTTGCCTTTGTCGCGCTTGACGACTTTCAGCCCGGCTTCCATCGCTTCCACGTTGCTGGTGTCGAGGAAGAGCGGAATGTCGGTGACTTCGTTGACGGTCTTGACGACCCATTCCATCATCTCCGCGCCCTGTTTGCGGGCGGGGCCGAGGTTGATGTCGATGAAATCGACATTTTTAGACGCGATATTCTCGGCCATCTTTCTGATCGGCCCAGCGTCTCTTTCTCTCATAGCCGGCCCCAGCGTTTTTGACATCACATTCATGTTTTCTCCGACAAGTTTCACAGTTACACCCTCCATTAAAAGTTGTTTTCTTTCCAGTTCGAGAACGGCGCGCGTTAAGCCGCCGACCAGTTTTTCAGGAACGCCGACAGGTGGGAAGCCTCTCTCGGCCCGATTTGAATCTCCCATCCGGCCAGTTCTTCTTCGAGTTCTCCGCTTATCTGCGAGGCGTATCCGGGTATGACTATCTTGCGATGCTTGATTTTATCCTCTATGCCGGACTTCTTGACGAAGGGAGCGATGGCGTCGGCCACGAACTTGCCGGCCGCCCAAGCGGTAAGCACGGAAAGCCCTTCGCTGTCGATTATCAGCAACCACGACGGGACTCTGCTCGCCTCGATCTCTCCGGCCACGATGAAGTATGTGAGGGAGAAGTTCGTGGTGATGAGCACCGGAGAATTTTCGTCCGGATTGCCGATCGGGTATATGCCCTGCTCCGTGGCCATCGGTCTCTGCGGGTCGGTGAAGATGTTCATGCGCTGCAGGAGCAACGGGAACACTGTTTCGCCTTTGAGGTCGGAAAGGACGACGATGCCGGAGTATTTGGCTATCATGGTGGCGGCCGCTAGGGTCTCCATCATCGGGTCGTCGAACATTTCGCAAGGGAATGTGATGGTCGGGAATCCGAGCGGGCGGAACAGTTTTCGCAGAGCCGCGCGGCGGATGATAATCTGCTCCTCGAACGCCTTCTTGATGTCCGTCGTTCCGGTGTCCAGCACGATGTCCTTGAGCCCGGCGGCGGAGAGTTTCTCGGTGAGCTGCGCCAGAGCGTCGAGGCTGTCAGCCTTGGCGACCACCGGGCATCCTTTCTCTTTGGCGATAGCCGCCACCGCGTCGGCGTTCTCCGCCGTCGCGGCGTGGAGCAGCGGCTTGTTGTCCCCGCACGCTTCGGCTCCCGCTTTCAGAGAGTCCGCGCTTGCGCTTACGAGTATCAAAGGACAAGCTTTGATGGAAAGGATTTTCGAGACGAGGGCCGAAAACTTCGCGGCGTCTCCGCCGGCGTCCTTCACGGCGACCATTTCGGGTTTGAGTTTCAAGCCGACTCTGTCGAAAACCAGCGTGTCGAGCATTTTGATTTTCGCTTCGACGTCGGCGTCGCTCATATCAGTCGACACCATGACAGCGATCGGAGTCGGGTTGACGAAAGTTTTTTCGTGCCTGAATTCGACGGTCTCTCCGCCGACGGTTACTGTGTAGTCGCCCGCGCCGATTTTCACCGGTCTTATGGGCGGAGCCGAGGCCGCAGAAAGCGTTTCCTTGGCGGCGTCCGACACGTGCGGACAATCGGCAAGTTCCCCTTTTCCAGCCGCCAGATTCATCGCAAAAGCAAGGCATGTGGGAAACCCGCAGTCCTTGCAGTTGGTTTTGGGCAACTGCTTGAAGATTTCAATTCCTGTAAGAGCCATTCAATCACACCTCCGATATCCTATGCGTTATTTATATCATAAAACCGACCAGACGGCTTCCTGAGCCGCCTGATTTCATTCTTAAAGAATCGAATCGAGCGTAAGGCAGGGATGCCCGACTTTCTCCAAATGCGCGAGCACTTCCTCCTCGGTGGTTCCCACGGTCTCGTCGGCTATCATGTCGACAAGGTTCGGGTAGCCGAGTTCCTCGGCGCGTTTTTTAAGTTTGTCGCCAAGCTCTTCTTTCAGGCTTTTGGGCATCCAAGCCATTCTGAGGAGTCCGCCTTCGCCCGCCAGATACTTGCGCTGGCAGACGTTGTATTTCGAGTGGCCGACGAAACCCGGGGTGGTCTGACCGCCTCCGGCCGTGCCGGCCAGAGTGGTGAACTTCATTCCGCAGGGAGTGTCCCCGGTGTAATCCCTGTTGACCGTCATGACCGCGTTGCACATCGGCAATACGGCCGCTATGCATTCGCAGCATCCGCATGTGGTCATGGGGTCTTGCATGATGCTGTAGAAATTGTAGTGAGTCACGTTTCCGCGGGACGCCTTCTCCACGAATTCGTTGACGCCCTTCCACTGGCCGAGCTTCGGGTCTATAGTTTCGCCCTTCTCGATGGGCTGATTGGGGCCTGTGGGGTTGATTTCATAGGACGCTTTGCAGTCGAGCCAGTTGTAAGAGCCGCAAAGTCCAGTCCTCTCCGGGCTGACCACGCAGACGTGATTAGGCGCGAACGACTGGCATAGCAGACATGAATAGTACGTGGGAGTCGTTTCGTCCGTCATGCCTTCGACGCGCGCGTCGCGCTCTTTGTATATCGCCCTAGCCTTCTCCAACATCATCTTGACTTGGTCGGATTCGGTGTAGAGAGTCACCTGCAATTTGTCGAAAATGGCGCCGAAATCGGTGTGCAGCTTGGCGTGCAGAATGCTGCCGAGATGTTCTAGCTTAAAGCCTTTCTCGACAGCTTTCTTGCTGACGCGAAGCCATGCGATGTCTCTCTGCCCGATGTGCATTATTCCCTGAGCGTAGTTGATGAGGTGGTGGATCTGGCGTTCGAGGATAGGCTCATAGTCGGACTCCATCTTGCGGCCCGCCACCTGCACGTGTATGGCGAGAGGGAGTTTGGAGCCGACCGGCACGTCCGTCAGTTCGGGGCCGACCACGATGACTTTGCCGTCCTCGATCTCGTCCATGTTGACGCTAGTGACGACCTCGACCATGTCAGTCCTTCCGCCGCCGCATTCGAGATGAATGTCGTCTCCTCTGACGCGCTCGCCCTCGAAAGCCGGGCCGTAAGCCACCGGCACGGGTATTTCGGTGACGGTTATCTGAAGGCCTCTGACTTCGACGGCCTTGGAGACGATTTTGTCGTGGGGCTGATTGGAAACGACGTGCTCGTAAGTGCAGACGCCGGTGGGAAGGATTTCCGGTATCGGGGTGTCCGCAATTACCGGGAACCCCCAGTTGATTGCTCCCGCGCCGTTCGCGTACCACTCGTCGGTGACGAATCCCATCGTCATCGCGAAAGCGAAGCAACGGTCTTTGTTATAGATGAGAATCTTGCGGTATTCGCCGGGATTGATGCCGCCGAAGGACATGGCGGCGCGGGTGGCGAAACCGATGGCGAAGACAGTGGCGTGGTGGGTGGGGCCGAAGGAGGCGAGCCTAGTGGGCCAGCCTATCTGCACTCCCGCCTCGACGAGTTGTTCGGAGAAGCGTTTTCCCTCGTTCTCGCCGGCCATGAAGATGTAAAGGTTTTTCTTCTGGATTTCGAGAGCGAGGTCGGCTGCGGTTTTCGGGTCCGGGGCGGCTCCTAGAATGGCCGCGAATCCGGGCGCGGTTCCGTCAACGAACTCAACGCCTCTTTTTCTAAGAATAACGTCGTCAGCGGCTCCGAGCCATATATTGCTCTCGGATGGATCCTCGCCCCTGACGTAAAATGTCGGATCGTCTATGTAGCGTATCGCCTCGAACATTTCTTCGGCGAAGAATGTCGCCATTCCGGCGTCTAACACCGGGCCGAGGTACGGAAGGTGGCATTTCTCCCTCACGTGTTCGGGCAACAGGAGCCTGCACTTCTTAAAAATGCGCTCCATGTCTTTGAGTTTCTCAACTTTTTCCCCTAGTATTCCGTAGATAATCGGCAAATAGTAGGCGGTGTTGGGGAAGGCCACATCCTGATTTGGGCCGTATTTATCCATCGCCTGTTTGAACTTTTCTTCGGCTTCATCGACTATCTTGTGGGCGCCGCGTATCGCCGCAGCCGCGATAATTTTTGACATTTGTCAATATCTCCTTTCTTTCGGCTCGATATTCATCCGCTCAGGCCAGCTCTCTGCGCTTCTCCATGTCGAAGAGCACGCGTTCTCTGGCTTTGTCGATTCCGAGTTTTTTGCGCGCGGCGTCGATGCGCGCAATCATAAGTTGAGCGGCCTTAATCGGGTCCGGCTCGAACGCCCAGCATCCGCCGAATTTCTCGTCCATAGTCTCGAACAGATATTTCGTGGTTTCCTGCGCGCCAAGCGTCGGGAAAGTCGTCCCGAAGACGGTGTAAACGCCCGAAGCGACGAAGTACTGGCCGATCGCAATCGCTTTTTCAGACATCCATTCTGGGGCGGCGCCGACTGCGGGCAGGTCGGACAGATCGTCTCCGAGTCCGCCTTCCTTTACCATAGCCGTGGCGGCAATGAGAATGCGCGAGTTGTCCACGCAAGACCCCATGTGAATGACCGGCGGCAGGCCGACGGTTTCGCACACCTGTCTTAAACCCTCGCCGCAGTATTTCGCGGCCGCCTCCGGGGAGCACAGGCCGGCTTTCGCCGCCGCTATGGCTCCGCATCCGGTGGTAAGAACGAGCACGTCGTTCTTGAGCAACTCTTTTATCATCTCCAAGTGCGCCCAGTCGTGTTTCACCTTGGGGTTGTTGCATCCGACGACCCCGGCCACTCCCCGTATCAAGCCGTTGATGATGTTGTCGTTGAGCGGCTTGTACGAAGCTCTGAAAGTTCCACCCAGAAGATAGTTAATGGACTCGTGGCTGAACCCGCCCACGAAGTCTTCGGTCATCTGGGGAATATGCACGTTTGCAGGCCGCTTCTTGAACATCTCAATGCCCGCCATGATAATCTTCTTCGCGGTCGCCAACGCGTTATGCTCGTCGAACTGGATGTGGCGCGCGCCTTCCATCTTCGCTATCTTGGATGTGGTGATTACCGCCGTGTTGAAGCACTTCGCCACAGTCGGCAAAGACGGGAACACGCACTGGACGTCCACAATCATCGCGTCCACCGCTCCTGTTGAAACGGCTAGTTCCTGAGTGATGAAATTGCCGATCGGCGGAATTCCGTGCCTCATCAGAATTTCGTTGGCGGTGCAGCATATTCCGCCGATGTTGATGCCTTCCGCGCCTACAGCTTTCGCGGCGTTTATCATGTCCTCGGACTGAGAGGCCGCCACTATCATCTCGGACAAAAGAGGTTCGTGTCCGTGAACAATCACGTTCACCATGTTCGGGTCGATGCATCCGAGGTTGGTTTTGCTTATGATCGGTTCCGGAGTGCCGAACAGAATGTCCTGCAAATCAGTGGCGAGCATGGAGCCGCCCCATCCGTCGGCGAGAGAGCAGCGCGCTCCCTGCATGAGCAGGCTTTCCACTTCATGGTCGACACCCATTGTCGTTCTGTGCATAATCTCCACCACTTCGCGGTCGATTCCGCGCGGAGCGACGCCGAGGTCGCGCCATATCTTCTGCCTTTTCAGAGGAGCTTTGCTGAGATATTTCAACTCTCCGTGCTGATTGCCGAACTGGGCGAGAGCCGTTCTAGCGATATCGGCTGCTATTTCGTTGATCGGCCGTTCTCCGACTTCGATTCCGAGGTCCAGCGCCACTTTAATCGCTTTCTGCTCGTCTTTAATGGAATAGTCTTTGCTCTTACCTTCGGCGACTTCGAGAAGGGCCTCGCAAACCGCGCGGCCGTGGTCGGAGTGAGCTGCGGTTCCGCCAGCCACCATCCTGATGAAATTGCGCGCGGCTATAGTGTCAACCGTCGCGCCGCATACGCCCCTGTCTTTTCCGGGCTTGTCGGGGATTATCCTGCAGGGGCCCATTGCGCATATCCTGCAGCATACGCCGTCTGTGCCGAACTTGCAGCGCGGCTCCATTGAATCCGATCTATCGAACACCGTAACATATTCTCCGCCGGTGTTCGTTCCGAGCATTTCGCAGGTCGCTTCGCAAGCGGACTGTTCTTGCGGCTGTTTCTTTTCTTTTTTCTTGGCTTTTTCTTCCGCCATTTAAATGCCTCCTTTAGCTATGCCTCTAAATGCGCTTCGGCGCGGGGTCCGCGCCTTGTTTCCGCGTCGGGTTTTCAGTTTCCAGCTAATTCCTGTTCAAGCCTCGCGCGGATTTCTTTGATTACTTCGTTCACCCTCTCATCCTCGAACGGCGTCATGTTCTCTCTGCCGGAGTTGCGGATTTTCTCGCTCTCCGGGATGACGCCCAGCAGCGGATGATCTTTCAGTTCCTTCTTCAGATACTCGACGTCGGCGGGAGTTCTGGCTTCGTTGCCTACGAAGAGAATCTTTTTATTTCCAAGGTCTTCCCAGAGCGGAATGATGCGGCGGGCGGTCGAAGAGCTTTTCGCGTCCGGGCGCACGACAACCACCAGCGCGTCCATCATGCGCGTGGTTCCTCTGCCCAGATGTTCCAGCCCCGCCTCCATGTCCATGATTAAATGCTGATCGCCCTGAAAGACCATATGAGAGATGAGAGCCTTGATGAACGCGCTCTCCGGGCATACGCAGCCGGAGCCGCCTTTCTCCACCGTTCCCATTACCAGCAGAGAAAGACTTCCGCGCCGGAGGCAGTACTTGTCCGGTATGTCGTCCACTTTGGGGTTCAGCTTGAATATGCCGCCCCAAGTACCGGGCTGCGCTCCAGTGCGCTCGGCGATGAGGTCTTTGAGTTCTGAAACAGGCGTGGGATGCCTGTCCTCCGGGAAACCGAGAGTCGCGGCCAGATTCGCGTCCGGGTCCGCGTCCACTGCCAGAACCTTTATGCCCTCTTTTTCGAGGGAGTTGCAGAGCATGGCCGTGAACGTGGTCTTTCCGACTCCGCCTTTTCCTGTCACCGCAATCTTCATCTCAAATTCCTCTCGCGCGTTTCATAAGGCAAAAAAGGAAAGCACGCGCAGGGCGAAGCGCGCTCCGCGCGTTTTCCCTCGATTCTGTTAAAACATCCCCTTGACTTTGCCTGTCTTCGTGTCGACGTCGATTCGGCGGTACGCCGGGTCCGACGCGGTTCCGGGCATCAAGGTAATGTCTCCTGCCAGCGGCACTAGGAACTGCGCGCCGCCATATATGAGAATGTCCCTTATGGGAAGAATAAAGCCTTTCGGTCGTCCCTTCAATGTCGGGTTGTGGGACAGGCTCAAGTGCGTTTTCACCATGCAGGTGGCGAACTTGTCGAACTTCTTGTCCGCCTCGAACTTTTTGGCCTTTTCATTTGCCGTCGGGGAGAACTCGACTCCGTCGGCTCCGTAGACTTCTTTGGCGATAAGCTCGATGCGTTTTCTCAACGGCGTTTTGTCTTCATAAAGAAGTTTGAACTTGTTCTTTTCCTCGCAGGCGTCGATGACGGCGTCCGCAAGTTCCAGAGCGCCGGCTCCGCCGAACTGCCAGTGTCTGGAAACCGCGCATCTTGCGCCGGCAGCTTCAGCCGCCTTCTTCACCGCTTTGATTTCCTTCGGCGTGTCGGTGTAGAAGCTGTTGATGGCGACCACAGGGTTGATTCCCGCCTTCTTGACGGTCTCAATGTGGGCGATCAGATTTCCCAGCCCGGCGTTCAGCAGTTTGAGGTCTTCCTGAGTGTATGCCTTGTCTAGCGGCTGTCCGGGAGCGACCCTCGGCCCTCCGCCGTGCATCTTAAGCGCGCGTATCGTCGCCACTACCACCGAGCAGTTCGGAATCACTCCGCTTAGCCTGCACTTGATGTTCCAGAATTTCTCGAACCCGATGTCGGCTCCGAATCCGGACTCCGTCACGTGGTAGTCGGCCAGTTTGGTGGCTATCATGTCCGCCACAATCGAGCTTTGGCCCACAGCGATATTCGCGAACGGCCCGGCATGCACGAACACCGGCTGCCCTTCGATAGTCTGCATTATGTTCGGATTGAACGCCTTGACCATCCAAGCGGTCATGGCTCCGGCCACATCGAGGTCCTCTGTGGTGACGGGCTTGCCGTCCCTGCTGTACGCGACCACTATCTGGCCGATTCGTTTGCGCAGGTCCGCAAGGCTGGTGGCGACAGACAGTATTGCCATGACTTCGGAGCTGACCGATATGGCGAATCCGCTCTCCATCAGGAACCCGTCCATCTTTCCGCCGATGCCTATGACGATGTTGCGGAGCGCCTGCGCGCAGAAGTCGATGATCCACTTCATCTCTACCCGTTTGGGATCGATGTCGAGGCGCTTAAGCCCTTTGCCTCTCAGGATGGCGTCAGTATAGTTGCGCTCGTGCTGCATGCGCGAGGTGAGAGCCACCATCGCAAGATTGTGAGCGTTTGTGACGGAGTCAATGTCGCCGGTGAGGCCCAGAGAGAACTCCGTGAGGGGGATGCACTGTGCGAGGCCGCCGCCCGCCGCGCTGCCCTTGATGTTGAAAGTCGGCCCGCCCGACGGCTGCCTGATGGCTCCGCACACTCGCTTGCCGCGAAGCGCCAGTCCGGGAACCAGCCCCATGCTCGTCGTCGTCTTTCCTTCGCCCAGCGGCGTCGGCGTTATAGCCGTCACCTCAATGTATTTCGCGTTGGGCCTTTTCTTGAGCCTGTTGTAAGCTTTCGTAAAATCTACCTTGCCGACATAGTGGCCCATAGGGATAAGCTCTTCGTCGAGCAGTCCCAACTCGTCGGCAAGTTGCTTGACCGGCTTCATGTCGCTCTCGCAGGCTTCCGCGATCTGCCAGTCAGCCATCTTCGTCGGATCGATCTTGCTGATGTCCATTTCACCCTCCGGTTGATTATTTTTTAATAATTTTATTAATCATTTTTTGTCCCGCAGCAGCGCGAGCGTTTCCATTCTAGTCTTCTGATGAGTCCTGAACGCGCCTTTGACGGACGACGTTACAGTCATCGTCCCCGCCTCCCTGACGCCTCTCATCGCCATGCACAAATGCTCCGCTTCAATTACAACCATCACCCCCTTAGGTTGAAGTATCTCGTTTATGGCTGTCGCTATCTGGTTTGTCAACCTTTCCTGAAGCTGAAGCCTTCTCGAATACATATGCGTGACTCTTACCAGTTTGCTGAGACCTGTAATCCTTCCGTCAGACGGTATGTATGCGATGTGCGCTTTCCCGAAAAAAGGCAGCATATGGTGTTCGCACATCGAGTAAATCGGTATATCCCTGACCATAATTATCTCATCAAAAAAATCGTCGGGCAACACTTTCAGAACCTCTTTGGGATCACAGTTCATGCCGGCGAAAATTTCCTCATACATCGCTGCGACGCGGGCCGGGGTTTCCACAAGTTCCCCTCTATCCGGATCCTCTCCTATTGCTTCAAGGATATCTCTAATTGCTTTTTCGATTTTCTTTTTGTTTTTCTTCTCCATATTCCGCCTGTCCCGTGTTTATTCCGCGCGCGCGCGTTTAGCCGCCGAAGAATCGCGGGAACCGTCCCCCGCTGCGAGAGCCTCCACAAGAGCCCTCCCCTTGTCCAGAGTCTCCTGATACTCCGCCGCCGGATCTGAATCCGCCACGATTCCGCCCCCAACATTAAACCACACTTCGCCGCCTTTCGCCACTAGCGTTCTTATGACGATGTTCGTGTCCATGTCCCCGTTGAAACCGATCCATCCTATCGATCCTGTGTAAAAACCGCGCCTCGTCGGCTCAAGCTCGTCGATTATCTCGATTGAGCGTATCTTAGGGCATCCGGTTATCGAGCCTCCGGGGAATGCCGCCCTCAACAGTTCCACAGGCCCGCAGCCTTCCCTCAAAACCCCTTTCACAGTAGCCACAAGATGATGCACCGTGGCGTATGATTCGAGCGTTTTTTCCTCCGTAACCGCAACGGAGCCGAACTCGCACACCCTGCCTAGGTCGTTCCTCTCGAGGTCCACTATCATGGCAAGTTCCGCGTTGTCCTTTTCGCTGAGGATCAACTCGCGGGCGAGCGCGGCGTCGCCTGCGGCGTCCGCGCCTCGCGGACGCGTCCCCTTAATCGGGCGCGTCTCGACTTGCCGTCCGTTCTTCTTCAGAAATCTCTCCGGCGACGAGCTGATTATCTTGAAATCCCCGTAATCCAGATACGCGCCGAACGGAGCCGGGTTGATATCTCTCAATTTTTTGAAATAGGCTTGCGGCGAAGAGGACAATCCGGCGCGGAACTGTTGGGAAAGGTTCACCTGATAAATGTCCCCCGCGCGGATGTGCTCCAGCGTCTTTTCCACCGCCCGCAAGTATTGTTCTCTTGTAAAATTGGAAACCGGCGCGCGGGTTTTTGCTATGTAAGGCGCGGGAACCTCGACGACAGGCTCCTCAATCCATCTTCTTGCCCTGTCTGCGCATTTCTCCGCCGCGCCTGCGCCGCCGCCCTCCGCAGAGTATTCCACCGACGAAAGATGCGTCCTTCCGGCGAGCCGGTCGTGTATTAGGATTGTCCTGTAAACGGCAAAAATCAAATCGGGAAGAGGCAGATTAACCGCCGCGCGACGCGGCAGGCGCTCGATGAACTGTCCGAGGTCGAACCCGAACGCCCCTATTCCTCCCGCGTAAAACGGAGCCTCGTTCCAGTCGCTTCTAACTTCGCAGCCTTCGATAATTTTCTTCAGTGTGTCAAACGGGTCCCCGCTCGCAGACTCCACCCTGTCCGGAAACTCGATGGTCTGGTGAGAGCCTGAACAGCGGAAGACGAGATAGGGGTCGCAGCCGATATATGAGAACCTGCCGAACGAATAGTCCGATCCGCCGCTCAAAAGCGCTGAATAAGGAGAGCTAAAACCTATGCGTCCGTAACATTCTTCGAAAGACGCCGGCAGTTCTATTTCTCTTATTAGCGGCTCACGCGCCCCGGACTGAAACATTCCTCTCATGCCTTTCCGCCATCAGCATGAAGTTTTTTATCATGCTTTTGCCTTTATCCGTCAGAAAAGATTCGGGATGGAACTGAACACCCCAAATTGGCAACTCATTGTGTCTTATTCCCATCGCGACTCCATCCTCAGTCCATGCCGTTATCCGGAGACAATCCGGCAACGCGTCGACAATCAGAGAATGATAACGGGCGCAGACGACCGGGTTGGGAAGCCCTTCAAAGATTCCTGAGCCGTCGTGATGAACAAGCGACGTTTTCCCGTGCATGACCTTTTCAGCGCGCTTCACGCGGCCTCCGAAAACCTCTGCCACGCACTGCATGCCCAGACACACTCCGAGAATTGGGATATCGCGGCCCAGTTCCCTGATGACCGCGCGCGAGACGCCCGCGTCGTCCGGCGTCCCCGGCCCCGGCGATATCACAATTGCGTCAGGCCTCATCCCGGCTATTTCCGCGGTCGAGACGGCGTCGTTTCTGAACACGCTCATTTCCGCTCCCTGTTCGCCGAAATACTGGAACAGATTGAACGTGAACGAGTCGTAATTGTCGATAAAAACAATATTCATAAAATTAGAACGGCGGGGCGCGCGCCCTCGCGCGCC
>MWCD01000021.1 GCA_002069885.1 bacterium ADurb.Bin236
TCCTGCTGAATGTCGAGCGACAGCCCGTCAACCTGCGTCGGCGTGCTCACTCTGCAGTATCCCGCCGCAACGATTGCCTTCTCGCTCATTTGCGCTCCCGAAAGACCGATTTCATGCCATGAATAGTAATGGATTCTGTAATATTAATCAAGCTGTCTGTGGAATAAATAAGCTTTATAATAAAGCCAATAATCGTTAGCAGCTTCGTCTATACATACTCGCGACGAAACGTTTCAAAAGTTTTCCCTTAACTCTTCCTCTTACTTTTCTTTTTCTCTTTCAATTTTTTCCTAAACTCGGCGCGCGTTATCTTGCGTCGAACAGAGGGTCGCAGAGAAGCGTGTTTGCGGACACCGGGACAGATTTGCCGAAGTTTTTCCTGAGAATCTCAAGGTCGTGGATAGAAACCTTTCCGTCCATGTTGAAGTCGGCAGCGGGGTGATACAGAGCATCGCCCGCGAAAGAGCCGAACCTGTGTCTAAGAGGTTGCAAATTGGCCACATGCACTGTCGGGCGGCAAGTGGGGTTGCCCACATCGCCACCGCCGCCGGAATTTCCGACGGGGATTGAGGATGGCGACACAGTCGTCGCGGTTGTCGCGCTGAGACTTCCTGCGGACTTCACAGTCACCGCGCATTCGCCGGGCGCTGAATCCGCCGCGCACCCCATCATTGCCGACATTGCCGGATCCCACGTCCCCGCCGGAAACACCGCCCGGATGATGTACTGTTTCGACGCGTCAACACATTCGGCGCATGTTCCCGTTCTCATTTTGAAGAACGGTATATTCCCTATCGCATTCGTCTGCATGGATTTGACGACCACCGTTTTCGTCGCGGCATCTACCACTTCGACTCTTACACCGGGCAGAGGCGTTTCGACTTTTTTGAACCCCGTCGCCGCCCCCGCCGCCACGAGACATCCCGACTCTCCCCCCGCGCATGCCTCTATCTCATACCTCGTGAAAGGTTTGATGAACTCGATCGACACCGGACACACATCAGGGTCAATCGCGCACGGGTCTTGAGTTTCCAGCCTGACCGGCGACGGTGAAACAGCTATCATCGATTCGCCGCATGAGACCCCGGTGTAGCTAACACCGAGGTAGTAATCGCCGGAAACAGCGACAGGAATGCTGTATAAAGAAAGCGGTTCCTGTCCTAGTTGTCTGTCATGCGCGCCGGGCGCTGGGCTTGCCGTCAGCCTGCCGTAAGGCGTCAAGCAGGATGCGGGGTTCGAACTGGTGCACAGATACACATGATATCCCGCGCCCATTCCGTCGTCATCCGCCGAGTTCGTCCAGCCCGCGCGCGCTCCGTAGTAAGTCGGCGGTATTTCAAACCCTTCCACCGCAACGGGAGGCAGGCATTTTTCGCCCGGTCCGTCGCAGTAACCACAGTTAGGCGCATTCTGCGCGTCGTAAACTGCGCTTTGGTTGCCCGACGGATCCTTTGCCGTCACACAGTACACATACTGCGCATCAGACGTCACGGATTCATCCATATAATTCAGAACCGTCAGAGGCGAAGAGTTGATTTTTGAGAATTTTGCCGCCGAGTTGCATGTCGCCAAGTCTCCTTCGCATCTATGGACGTCGTAAGTGACGGGGTTCTTATCCGACACCGCGCTCCAAGCCGGAGAACAAGAGAACACATCGAATTCCATAGGAGCATTCATTCGCGGTTTTTCGGGCGGCGTGATATCCTGAGGAACACATACGACCGGCCCGGAAGTCGCGGGCGCGGGCGTCTGCCGGGAGAACGCGTCAAACATGTTGTAAGCGTAAACTCTGTAACAATAGGCGACGCCGTTTTCGAGAAGCGCGCCGGAGTCCGTATAGCTTGTCTCTCCTCCGGCCATTACCGTTCTTATGGGAGTTGCCCCGTCGGGATTCGGCAGTTGGGCGCAGCCGCCATTGACCGCAGGCGCTCGCATTATTTTATATCCTAAAAGATCGTAGGGCGACGGATCGTAGCAGTTAGTAAAATTATAGCCATCATCAGCAGCGCAAACCCTGTTCCATTCTATTTTGCAGGACTGGCCTTCAGGTTCAGCGGTCGCCTTCTGGTTTTCAGGCCAGAGGGGCGCTGGTGGGTACGGCGGGGGCACAGAAATGTATATGCATTTACGATACCGAAACGTCGCGTCAAACAAACCGCAATTTGCTGTCTGGCTTTCGGGACATGTTCCGGCGGCTTTGCAGTTGTCACACGCCTCTATCCAGAAGCACCAGTCGTTTAGTTCGGAGCCGAACGCGCTGTCGTTGGAATAAGTCATAGTATCCGGACCCGCCGGATGGGGTATGAGAGAAGCGTTCAATTTTGAATAGCCGACAGGGAGGCCCTGCTCATCCGCGCCGCATGAATAAGGCATTGTTTTCTTGCAATAATAGATATTGTATCCGCCGCCTCCCGCTAAATCCTCATCTTCTCCCGGATTCCAGTTTATGTTTACGCCTAATTTGCTACCGAACTTAAGAGAGATTATTGGCTCTATCTTCGCCGGAGGTTTCAGGTCTTGAGTCGCGCAGGTGGCGGATGTCCATCCTGATTTGTTGTCGCCGACATCGATAGCCCTGACTTCATAACTGTATGTAGTAGCGTTGATGAGGTTCGTATCGTCAAAAGAGTTGGGAAGAATAGAGGTGGCGTTCAACAGAACTCCGTCTCGTTTGATGTCGAAACCGTAAAGAGACGGGTCGGACACCTTATCCGCAACCCACGTGCAGTAACATTTTTCTTCCTGCTCTATCGGGGTGGAGCAGGTGAACGCGGCGGGAGCAACCGGGGCCACCCAGTCTTCCGGCACGCAGACTGCGGATGTCCATTGCGAAGGCATAGTTTCGTAAAATATTGGAGGCGCGTAGGAGTTCACCGCAGAAAAATAAAAATATCTCGGATGTCCGTTGAGTTCAGAGTCCGGGATGTTAAATGTTTTCGAATACGCAACTGAGCCGTTTTCAGGAAAGTTGTCAGGGCCGGACAAAGACTCCACAAGGGTCGCCGTGTTCCTGTCGTTGACGGTGTTGTAATAGACGTTGTAATAGCTTACAAAAGATTTGTCAGGCGAAGGAAAAATATCAAAAACGCAGTTGTTTCCGGCCGCCGGAATGGTCGTCCCCTGTTTGGCGCAGGTCGAGGTTGACCCCGCGCCGCCCGTCTTGCAGATGGAGGATTTCACAATCGGCGGAGCCGGCCTATTCGGAGATGCTGCGGTTACGCTTCTGTTGTCTTTGATCATTTCAAGGCTTGGGGTGATGTCTGTCCTGAAATACGGGACGCCCCCCGTTAACTGAAGCTTGCTTGTCGCAAACAACATCCGCGCGCTTTTGCTCGTCGAGCCGAGCAACGTCTTTCCGTTGGGCAGGGCATTCTTAGCTATGAATCTCAGCTCGCTGTTTGTGAATCCTATTTTCAACTTAGTCTCTGTGTCGGTTCCCACGAAAATCTTGCAAGCCATCGGGTCCGGCGTGTTCGGGTTGGTGACGCAGTCGCCGTTCCAGAGAACTTTTGCGAGGTTCGGGTCTATAGCTTCCGCTTTCGGAGCGAAAGACAGCGTGAACGCATTCGGATAATGCGTGTCCGCAATATTCATATCATCGATGTCGGGATTGAAGAAATGCATGCTATACATTTCAATCGCTCCCGAACCCGATTGAGGCGGTTGACCGCCAAGCCTGATTTTCGCGCAAACCACATCGTCCGTCGGCAGTTCTCCGTATCCCTTTCCGGCGCTGGCGGAAAATCCACGCGTGTCAACTATCTGCCAGCCTGAAACGACGGACTGAACTCCATTTTCGTCCGGCTCTCCGCAGGTGTCTCCCGTGGGGTCGTTGACGGAATATGTCGTTCCACACAAGGGTGTTCCAGACTGGTTTACTGAACAGCGCTCATAACTTGACATCATTGTGCAGTTGTTCGTCGCCGCTGTTTCGTAAAAGTTGTTCCATGAAGTCACGCTTGAGCAAGACACGTTATTAATGCTTGGCAGTTGGGAAGCCACGTTGCCTCTGCTGTCCGCCGCCACGATGTAATATGTGATGATATCTCCGGGATCTGTCCCTGCTAGATTAATTTCTCCTTTGAACTTGCCGGAAGCTGAATTATAACTCATCGTTACAGGCGGCCCGGTGTTGGCTATATCGTTTACATAGTAGTAGAGTTTGGGATTGCCTTGTTTCAAACAGTCCCCTGTTCCGTTCGGGTTGGGTATGCAAGGGGGATTGGGAGAGATGGCCGGGTCGGGCCTGTTCCACCATTCCGCCATCTCGCAGTCTGTCCGGTCGCAGTTGTCGCCGCAGCAGACCTGCATCTGTTCCCGCCCTTCAATAGTCGCGTACACCGTCATTATGGCGCCCGGAAGCGCCGATGAATTGACTATATCTTTTATGACAGGCGTTCGTGGCATCGATGGTATGCCTAACTCGAACTTGAATTCGTCAGCAAACGCCGCGCGCGCGCCGCACAATATCATTGCTGCAGCAGCTATAACGGCAACCGTCATGAATCGCGCTTTCCGGCTTGTTTTCGATTGTCTATTCATCAGTCATGTCCTCCGTATTGCGGCGACGGGATTCTTTAACTCCCCGCGCGGCTCCGTCTGTTCAGACTCTTCCCCCACCGGCCCGCGAACAGCGCTGAGAACCGTTCGGCGACGTCGGATTGACAAAAGAAAACAAGGCTGCCCGATAAATATATATCAAAATTGTTGCCAACTTGCGACAAACACCCCTAAAAAGAAACCTTTTATTAAAGCCGATATTTTTTTCGCCGCTCTTTCGGTATTCCAGATTAAAGGCCAAACTGTGACTTTTTTGTCACCACGCCTGCGACTTTTTTGTCGCAAAAACGGAGGTAAAAGCGGCAGTAAAGACAAAAAGGCCAAAGAGATGCCTCCGGCGGCCAAAGAGAAACTTTTGAAAAAGTTTCTCTTTGGAATCTCTTCAAAACGTTTCACATGGGGCGTCGGGAAGATGCGCGCAAAACGCGCCTCTCCCCGACGCCCCATGTGAATCATTTATGAATAAGATTCCTCTGAAATTCCTTTCCCAATATCTTTTCACATGATACGCGCCGAATGCGGAAGCGAAGCTCCGCATTCGGCGCTAGCGTGAAATGTTTTGAAAGGGATTTTAAGGGAAAACTTTTTCAAAAGTTTTCCCTTAATTAACTTATACTAAAATCTTTCGAACCTGTCTTTGGTTACTTTGCAGATGGGGCAAACGCCGGGAGGATTGTCGCGGGCGCAGAGGTAGCCGCACACTTTGCAGCGCCAGACTGGTATGGCGGACGAGCCGCCGAAAGCTGCCCGTTGGGAGGGCGCGCGCTCAATCGGTTGCGACTCAGCAACAGGCAGCTCGCCCTTGGCGGCCGCCTCTATCAAAGCGTCCGGCCTTCTTTCCGGCACAGGCTCTACTTCCCTTTCGCTTCTTGCCACCTCGCCGGACACATATAGCGCGCAGTAACACGCTCCGTGTTCTTCAACATCGGCGTCCCTGTAGTCGCAGGGACATATTATGTCCAAATCCAGTTCGCGCTTGCCGCCGGACAACCGGCATGGGCAGGCCGCGTATCCGTATCTTTCCTCATTCACCAGCAGACTCTCGGCCAAGTCCTTGGCGAACGGCTCGTCGGGATTCAGGAAGTATCCTCCCGCCGCAGCCTCTTTCTTCAGCTTCTCGTATTTCGCCTCGACCCGCGCCGCCCTTTCGCCTTCAGTCCCCGCGCCGCTCATAGAGACAACGCCTCCCGTATCTCCTGTTCCTTGAACCCGACTATGCAGACGCTGTCGTTCACGACAACCGTAGGCATCGAACATTTCTCGTTCCATTTTTTTAGCTCGACCAGCGCCGCGTCCTTCTCATCCGCGTCAAGCATGTCCATGTCGATGTACTCGTATGCCACGTTGTTCTGCGCTAAAAACTCTTTCGTCTTCTTGCACCAGATGCACGTGCTCAACGTGAAAATCCTGACTTTTCCTTTGTCGTTTCCGTCAACCTTCGTGGCTCCCATAGCTCTCCGCCTTTCGTCGCGTCCGCCCCCTCGGAGCGGACATTGTCGTCTATCATCAAACCTGCGCCGGCGCGCCATTGTTCCCGCCCGGCGTCAGAATTTGAATTTTCCTTTAATATTGTTTTTGACCTCGTCCTTTTTCTCCTCGATCTTCTGTTTCATCGCTTCCTTCACCTCGCCGATGGAAATCTGTCCTTTCCATGCGTCGAGTTTGCCCTTGAACGCCTCGATGTCGAATTCAGCGGGGTCGAGAGGGATTTTTCCCTTGAGGACTTCGGTGAACATGCCCGCTTCGGCGAGGACTTCCCCCAGTTCGTTGAATATGCGGACCGCGCCTTCAAGCACGTTGACTTTGGTGCCGCCCTCCTCGTCCACTTCTACGTTGAACTCAGTTCCTCTGACACCCGCCTGCGCGGTCGGCGTTCTGATTTCGAAGGCCGTTTCCTTGTTTTCGATCTTGCTTACTTTCGCCCACGCCTCGCCCTTTTTCATGTCGAGCTGATTGGGCCTTTTTTTGTCTTTGTCGATGCTTCCGACCTTGAACACAGAAAACGCGTTTACCCTGACCTCCACATTCTCTTCCATCTTGAGCGCCGCGAGGCTGTCCTTCATCGTCCTTATCTGATCGCCCACATAAAGGCACATGTCCAGTTCGACCGGCTCCCACTCGTTTTCATCCGCCTCCCTGAACTGGACATCTCCCACCACGCCCGCCACGAACGCAGGACAAGGCTCCGCCGAAACCGGGGCCGAAACCCCTGACAGAAATCCGGCTGCCGCAACGCACATAACCGTCAGCGCCGTCAATAATCTCATCAGATGTATTCCTCCGCGAACATATTATGCAATCACAATAAAATTAAAGAGCCGCAAAGTCAACCCGCCTGAAGAGAGCGGGCGCCGAGGCTCCAAAAAAGGAGAGAGCCTCCGCCCTCGAGCGGAGGCTCTCAATTTGCGCGAAGCAGGACTGTAAGCGGGATTCTGTCCAAGCCCGCGCTCGCCTCCGCGAAGGAGGATTGCGCGAACCGTGACGGCCATTTATCTGGGGCGCGCGTTGCCGCGCGTCTCGTGCGGACTACCCGGGGCTGCGACGCGCTCGAAGCGCGCCGCGCGGGGATCGAGTTCAGAATCCCCGCCTAGGCGGGCAACCTGTCAGCCCCTGCTTGTCCTTGCACCGGGCGGGGTTTGCCGGGCCGCCGTGTCGCCACGACGCCGGTGCGCTCTTACCGCGCCTTTTCACCCTTGCCTGTGCCTTCCGGCTCTCGCCGTCCGGCCATCGGCGGTATACTTTCTGTTGCACTTTCCGTGGGGTCGCCCCCCCCGGCTGTTAGCCGGCGCCCTGCCCTGCGGTGTCCCGACTTTCCTCAGGCATCTCTGCCCGCGGCCGTCCGTCCTGCTCCGCTTTAATAAATGTTAACGCCGCCAGCCGCCTTTGTCAAAATCGCATCGGACAGCCGGCTCGCCTTCGCAAGAAGCGCGTTCGGAATGTCTATCTTGGGGAAGAAATGCTTCTGAGAAATCTCGCGGTGTCTTCCGGCTTCGACGTGCAGATATAAATGCCGGACGAAAGCTCGAACCCGACGGAGGGAACGACGCGGGGCATTATCTGAACGAACCAGTGATATTTGTCGCGGTGTTTCGTCCGCGCTGGATTGGCCTGAATGAAATAGTTGTAGTCGGGGTCGCCGAGGCCGACGTAGATGCGGTGAAGGATGTCGCGCATAATCTGGGCGAGTTCGACGATTTCGGCGTCGAGCGTCTCCCCGAAAGACGCGCAATGGCGCTTCGGCGCGACCCACGTCTCGAACGGGCTTTGCGACGCGAACGGCTCAAACACTATGAAGCGCTCCGTCTCCAGCACGACACGCTCCTTCGCTTTCAGCGTCGCCTCTATCGTGTCGCAAACAATACATCTTTTATGGATGTCGTAATATTCCTTCGCCACATTCAGCCGAATCTGCGTCCGGGTGGGAATTATCGGAGTGGCGAGAACCTGAGAGTGAGGATGTTCGAGCGAAGCGCCAGCCTTCACCCCGTAGTTTCTGAAGATGTTTATCATCAGAATCTTTTCGTTTTTTTCGAGCTGGTTGTAACGCGCGCGATATACGAAGAACAGCTTTTCGACCGCGCGGCGGCTCATTGTCGCAATGGTGAGGTCGTGCCGGGGAGTGTCTATGAAAACGTCATGCACGCCGAACCCCGCTATGCCGTTGAAGAGATTTGCTTCCTCGAACCAGTCCACCTCGCTCGACGGGTCGAGCGCGGGGTACTTGTTGGGGACCACGCGGACGTTCCAGCCTTCGGAGTCCGGCGCAGTGTCGGGCGGCCTGTCGGCGATAATCTCGGTCGGAGTCATCCTCTCGTTGCCCGGACAGAACGGGCATGCCGGGTTGTGCGTCGGCGGTTTCGGCTTGGAGACATCGCGATGAAAGTCCTCCGGACGGCTCGCCCGCTCGGACGCGATTATCACCCACTCGCCGGTAATCCTGTTCTGTCTGAATTCAGGCATCCGATTCTTTTCTACTTGTTCGTTCCGAAGTCAACTTTGGGAACCGCCTGCTCTGCTTCCGGGACCTCGAAGAATTCGCGAGGACCGAACCCGAAAATCGCGGCGAAGAACCTGCCCGGAATACGTTTCACAATCACGTTGAAAGCGCGCACGCTCTCGTTATATCTGCCGCGCGCCACCGTTATCCTGTTTTCCGTTCCTTCGAGCTGGCTTTGAAGCGCGATGAACTGCCTGTCCGCTTTCAGATCCGGATACCGCTCAACGATCACAAGCAGCCGTGACAGCGCGCTCTGCATCGCCCCGTCAGCCGCCGCCGTCTCGCGCACGGAACCTGCCCCCGCCAGCTTCGATCTCGCCTCGGCTATGTCCGTGAATATCTCCTTCTCGTGCGCCGCGTATCCCTTCACCGTCTCCACCAAGTTCGGGATCAGGTCGTTTCTTCGCTTGAGCTGGTTTTCCACCTCAGCCCACTGCGCGTCTATGCCCTCGTTCATCGTCACCATCCGGTTGTACGAGCGGACTCCAATCATAGCCACAATCAGCAGTCCGACCAGCAGAATCCCCCCGCACCCCAGAAACAGCTTCATCGTGTCGTTGCCTTTCATTTCAGCGCCTCCTCTTTCCACATGCCGCAAAAATTCGCGCCCAATATTACAATCCAAAGTTATTATAGGGGAATGACCTCCGGTTTGAAAATAAAGCCCATAAACTCTCCGGGGCCGCCGACCTTGTTTCGAGTTCAGGGCGCGCGCGCCACTGCCTCTGGCGCCCCTCTCCGCATATTTTGCTCGCCCGGTGTCGATTTGAAACCGCTTTCATGCTATGATATATCTCAAATCAAAACACACTTATGATTCTCTCCGGGTTTTTCGAGACAATCGAGAGGGAGTGAGAGAAAATGGAAAAAAAAGCAGCGGCGAAAAAGACGGCGGCGAAGAAACCCGCCGCTAAAAAGAAAGTTGAAACCAAGAGGGTGACGTTCTCGCTTGACGCCCCGCACGCTTCGCGGGTAGCCGTGGTGGGCACATTCAATAGTTGGGACAACGAGAAGCATGAAATGAAGAAAGACGCCAAAGGCGTCTGGAAAAAGACCGTCATGCTCGCGCCCGGACAATACGAGTACAAGTTTCTGGTAGACCGCGAGTGGTGGCTGGACCCCGCGTGCAAAGACTGCGTGCCTAATCCCTTCGGCGGACACAACAGCCGTTTCGCCGTCTAACGCGGCGTTATTCTGAAAAGCTGATACTGTGGCAAGCATGGCAGCAAGCCGGGTAGAGCTTTGCTTTTGCTCTCAGTACGGGTTGTCTCCGAGGACGAATGAGTGGAACGCTTCGGCGGCTGCGGACAGGGCGCGGCGCTTGTCCCTGATGAGCATGAATCTGCGGCGCATGTTCGCGCCCCTGATGGGAACGCCTTTAAGAAATCCGGCGCGCTCTTCAGCCTCAATGGCTCTTGACGATAGAATCGCCACTCCGGCCCCGGCGATTACCGCCTGTTTCACCGATTCCGTTCCGCCAAGCTCGCACACAATATTGAGGTCTTTCAGTTTCACGCCTTTGTCCGCGAGAGTTTTTTCCATGAACTCGCGCATGGCTGAGCCTTTTTCTCGCATGATGAAAGGCTCGACCGCAAGAGCCCTTATTGAAACTGCGACGTCCGCCGCTCGCGGATGTCCCTGATGCGCGACCAGCACAAGCTCGTCTCCCCATATCTCGTGACATTCGAAATTTTTGCCCGTGGGAACTTTCCCGACCACCGCCAGATCCACTTCGCCGGAGTCGGCCATTTCTATCACTTCCTGAGATCCGCCCACCTTGAGGCTGACGGCGACTCCGGGCCGCTCTTTTCTGAAAGCCGCTATCGAGCGCGGCAGAAAATATGTGCCGGGAATGTTGCTGCCTCCTATGACGACGCTTCCTGTGACTATGTCCGCGAGCATCCCGATGGACCGGTCGGCTTCGTTCTTCATGGCCAGCATTTTCAGGGCGTGGTTGTAGAAGACCCTTCCCGCCGCCGTCGGCTGAACGTTTCTGCCCTTTCGGTCTATGAGGGAAACGCCCGTGTTTTTCTCGACCGCCATTATATGGGCGCTGACGGTCGGCTGAGTCAGCCCCAGCCGCGCGGCCGCCGCGCTGAAACTGCCTGTCTCCACAACTCCGCAGAACACTTCAAGCTGATGAAAATCGTAGCTGGTCTTTTCCGGTTTCATTCGAACGCCTCTTTGCCGGGGGGCGCAGGCCGCCTCCGGGTAATATAGATATAATTTATAACACACATTTACAAAACACGCCATACGCCCGCCGCCGGGAGCGCGGCGACGGAACCGCCGGTTTGTTTTTTGACCGCTCCGGCGCTATATTAATGCGCGCTGAAGGGATGTGACGCTATTGCTGAAAATCCGCAACCTTACTCTGACTCTCGGAGAAAAAAAGATATTCGACGACGTGTCTCTCGAAGTGACTCGAGGAGAGATATACGCGTTGCTCGGCCGCAACGGAACGGGGAAATCCACCCTCGCGGCGGTCATTCTCGGCCTCATCAAACCTGAAAAAGGCGACATCTATTTCGAGGACGAGTTGATTAACGATCTCTCGCTGACCGAGAGGGCGAAACGCGGGATAATACTCGCTTGGCAGAAGAATATTACAGTGCAGGGTCTGACCGTGCGCGACTATGTTCGGGTGAGCGCGCCGAACGGCATATCCGACGCGGAAGTCGAGGGACATCTCGAAGCCGTCGGGCTGTCCTGCGGAGAATATCTTGACAGAGTGATAGACGGCAAGCTTAGCGGGGGCGAACGCAAACGCATCGAGCTTGCCAGCGTGCTGGCGGCGAAACCGAAACTTGCCATCCTCGACGAGCCTGACTCCGGCATAGACGCGGTGTCCCTCGTCATGGTGGAATCGGCGATACGCAGGATGGCGCAGGACGGAGCCGTGCTTCTAATAACCCACACTGAAGACATACTCGGCATCAGCACAAGGGCGGGAATCCTCTGCGGCGCGCGAGTCATCCGCGAGGCGAAACCCGACGCGGCCGTCCAGTATTTCAAAAACCACTGTGACTACTGCGAAACCGTGAACACTCCGAGACTGGACGAGATCATAACCGGGAGCGTCAATCCGTGACCATAGGAACGATAGACGAAGCGTATTCCATCGCGGGCGGAAACATCCATTCGCTGCACAGCAAAAATATCGGCAGCCTCGTGATTGACGAAAACAAGATTTTAAGCGCGAACGCGATCGAGGGCGCGGTCATCGAGACCGACGCGCGCGACGGCGAGCTGTTCGTGAACCTGACCGTGAAAGCGGGCTACAGGTTCGACGACCCTCTCCACCTCTGTTTCGGCGTGATGTCCCCAGAGGCCACTCAGAGAATCAATATCAACATCAACACCGAAGAGAATTCCAAGGTGTCCCTGCGCGCGCACTGCGTGTTTCCGAACGCGGTTGACGTGCTGCACGCGATGGAAGCCCGCATCAATATCGGGCCGAACTCCGAATATTCATACGACGAGACCCATTACCACGGAGAGAGAGGCCAAGTGCGCGTGGTCCCCAACGCCAAGATAACGCTCGAAGACGGCGCGCGCCTCTATAACAGCTTCAGCCTCATTCAGGGCGCGGTCGGCAACATGAAGTTCGACTACGACATCGATTGTCTCGACAACTCGGTGTGCCACATGCTCGCCAAAGTGTACGGCAAGTTCGACGACGACATCACAATCCGCGAACGGGCGCGGCTCAAAGGGGCAAACTCCCACGCCATATTGGAAGCCCGCATGGTTATCCGCGACAACGCCCGCACCGATATCTATACGGAGATAATCGGCGAAGGCGACGGCGCGCGCGGCCACATGGACTGCACCGAAATCATCTCCGGCAAGACCGCCTACGCAAAAGCCACTCCCGTGGTCGTCGTCGTGAACGACAAAGCGAAAATCACCCACGAGGCCGCCATCGGCAGCATCGATTCCGACCAGCTCAACCTTCTGATGTCTCGCGGGCTTTCCCCGGATCAGGCCACCGAGATAATCGTAAACGGACTGCTGAAATAACCCGGATCTTCAAGGAAATCGCTTTTTCTGAGCGTTTCCCCTTAGAATCCGCTTCTTGGCCGTTCATATTTGCCTCCTTCCTATCGTTTTGCATGTTCGATATGCCCTCATATTCACCGCGCGAAAGTTGTGTGCTATGCTTTCATCTTGCGCGGGAAGAACAGCAGCCCCGCGCCCCTGCCGGGCAGCGGGCGGGGAGATGTCTAATCCATGCATCGGAAAAGGAACGTAAAAACATGAACGGCGGCGTAAGAGTCAAAGATAAATTCAGGAGCGCATACACGCCCGAACAGTGGCTCGGGGTCCAGATAGAGGCGATGGGAGCGGAGAGGTTTTATGACAAAACTCCTATTTCCGGTTGGCAGATCAGAACGGCCATTTACAACAGGCCCGGAGACTACAAGTGGATAGACGGGAAATGGCGCTCGTACTCGCCGGGAGAAATTTGGGGAGGGGCCGGGTTAACCGCTTTTTTCAGATGCGGGTTCCGCGTCCCGAAATCGTGGAGCGGCGCGCGCGTCATGCTGCGGCTGAAACCCGGCGGAGAAGGATTGCTGAAACTCAACGGCGCGCCTCTGGCCGGATTGGACATAAACCACGACACGGTGTACGCGACCGAGCGGGCGCGGGCCGGAGACCTGTTCAAGCTTGAGATCGAACAGAACTCCACAGAGATGGAAATCGCCGGGTTCGAGCATAAATTCGAGCTTTGCGAGGCCGTCCTTCTGGACAGGGAGGTCGAGGACGCGTATATCGATTTCAAATGCGCATACGCCACGCTCTTGTCTGAATATTCGGCTGCGGACTTAAAGGCTTTTCTGTTCAAGGAAATCAGCGCGGCGGTCGCTCTCGCGGACTTTCACGCGGCGGACAGGGGAGCGTTCAGGGAATCGCTGTCGGCGGCGCGCGCCGCTCTGCGAAAAGCCGTTATTGATTCGGGCGCGTTTCCCGGCGCGGGCAGCCTCGGCATGGTCGGCCACAGCCACATCGACCTCGTTTACCAGTGGGGCTACAGAGAATTCCTGCGAAAAATAGGCCGCACCCATTCCACCGCTCTCAACATGACCCGCGAGTTTCCTGACTACATCTTCAGTCAGAGCCAGATGAAACTCTACGAAGACCTGAAAACTTTATACCCGGAAATATATGACGGAATAAAACAACGCGTCCGGGAAGGGGCATGGGAAGTTTTGGGCGGGATGTGGGTGGAGCCTGACTGCAACCTGATATCGGGCGAGTCGCTGATCCGCCAATTCCTTCACGGGCGCGCGTTCGCTTCCTCCGAGTTCGGCGCGGAATCCCCGATATGCTGGCTTCCGGATGTGTTCGGCAATTCTTGGATCATGCCCCAGATACTTCTGGGTTGCGGCGTCCGTTTCTTCATCACAAACAAACCGGTGACATGGAACGACACAAACGAGTTTCCGCACAACACTTTCTGGTGGGAAGGGCCGGACGGCTCGCGAGTTTTCGCGCACCTGCCCTCCACCCACTTCGGCGCGGTGGTCGAGCCTGACACCCTGATGAAGAACTGGAAGGAATACAAGCAGCAGGCGCATTGCGGAATAGCAATGTACAACTACGGCAAAGGCGACGGGCGCGGCGGCCCGATGCGGGACGATGTTCTCGCCGGGCGCAGGTTCGCCGAGTTCCCCGGAGTCCCACGCTCCGTTTTCTCCACCGCTGAAGATGTTTTAAAGAGAATGGAAACGGCCGCCGGAGACCTGCCTGTCTGGAAGGATGAAATATACCTTGAAACCCACAGGGGAACATACACCACGCAGGCGATACTGAAAAAGTTCAACAGGAAAAACGAGATAAACTTCTGCGCTGCGGAAGCGATGTCGTGCGCTGCCGCGCTTGCCGGTTGCGGCGGCCCGAAAGCGGATCTGAACGATGGATGGAAGATCGTTCTTAAAAACCAATTCCACGACATACTTCCGGGGTCCCACGTGACGGAAGCGCGGGAGGAGGCGGTAGAGGAATGCGCTCAGGCCGCCGCCATCTGCCGCGCCGCTTTCGACAAAGCGGTGTCGGCGATAGCCTCGAATATCGAACCGCCGTCGCCTTCCGCGCCCGCTGCGGCGGTCTTCAACTGCAGACCGTGGGAACGCGCCGATTCCGTGGAAATCGAGTTCGCCGCGCGGATGAAAAAATTCTCCGTCCTAGACTCTGAAGGCGTGGAAGTCCCCTTCCAAGTCCTTTCGCGCGGAAAAGACAAAACGCGGGTTCTAATATGCGCGCGCGGGCTGCCGCCGATGGGATACGCAACGTTCACGCTCTCCCCGGAACCGGGCGATGAGCCGTCTTCCCCGTTCAGCTTCGACGGTCGCTCCGCCTCCAATTCTTTCTTCAAAATCACGTTCGCGGACGACGGCTCTCTCGACAGCGTTTTCGACATTCTGAATGGCCGCGAGGCGCTCGCCCCAGGCGGCGGCAACCGGTTCAGGATTTTTCAGGACAAGCCCGGACGCTATGCGGCTTGGGATATCGTGCCGATGTATAAAGACCTCGAAATGGCTATGCCCGGCGCGGAGAGCTCAGAGATCGAGGAATCCGGCCCCGTCCGCATGGTCGTCCGCCAGACGCGCTTTTTTTATCGCTCAAAACTCACTCAGCGAATTATCCTTCATAGGGACATTCCGAGAATTGATTTTCAGACGGAAATCGACTGGCGCGAAAGAGACAGGTTGCTGAAGGTCGAGTTCCCCGCGGCGGTCAACTCCATGCGCGCCACTTACGACCTTTCCTGCGGCCACATCGAAAGGCCGACCCACTACAACACTTCTTGGGACCGCGCGAAGTTCGAGGTCTGCGGTCACCAGTGGGCGGACATCTCGGAAGGAGACTATGGGGTCAGCCTGCTCAACGACTGCAAGTACGGGCATGACATATTCGGAAACGTCATAAGGCTTACGCTGCTTAAAGGCGCGCAGTCGCCGGACCCGACATCAGACTTGGGCAAACACGAGTTCACATACAGTCTGTATCCGCACGCGGGCGGATGGCGGGAGGCGGAAACGCCCCGGCGCGCTTGGGAACTGAACGATCCGGCGACGGCGGTCGCTCTCGGCGGCGCGGCGGCGGCGCGGCGGCGGCGCGGACCCGCCCTGCCCCCTCAGGCGTCTTTCCTTTCCGTCGACCGCTCTCACGTCATTCTCATGGCCTTCAAAGCGGCGGAGGACGGCGACGGGTATATCGCCCGCTTCTGCGAAATCGAGAACAAGCGCGGAAAAACCAAAGTGGAATTCTTTCGGCCTGTCCGGCGCGCCGTCGAATGCGATTTGATGGAAAACAAAACAGGCCCGGCGGCAGTATCGCGCGGCGCCCTCTCTTTCGATATAGTGCCGTTCAAAATCAAAACGTTCAGGCTGTTTTTCGCCTGACCCGCGAAGGTTGAGCATAGAAACAACGCGCTCCGAATTGACAACTGCAGGCGAGCGGAGATAGACTAAATTTTATCAGAACCACAGTCCGATCGAGGGCTTAGGAGGTTGCGATGTCTTCGGAATCAAAAGCGACATATAACCGGAAACTACAGCGGGAGAGAGGCGCGGGCATCATACAGATTCTCGTCATTGTTCTAGTCTTAGGCGTCGCCGGGTTCTTTCTTTTCAATCCCGTCAAAAACCGGGTCAACGCTCAGATGTGCAGACAGAAACTATCTGTTATCAGAACTTTGCAGGAGAAGTTTTTCTCGACGAACGGCTACTATGCCGAGCATCCGGACGACCTCAAGGCGATGAAAAACTATCCCGAACTTGAGCCGTCCTGCATCAGAACGGGACAGGAACTTGAATATTTAAGAGGCCCTCGCGACGACGCGAACTTCTGGGAAATCAGCGTGACTGTCGCCGGGGAATGGGAAAACCAATGTTTTCTGACCGCAAACAGAAGCGGCGTTTTCGCGGAAGGCTTGTGCGCCACAAAGAAGGACATGAAAAAAGCAGCCGAGGCTGAATCCCAGAGCGAAGGGTATTGAGAGGCAAAACAACTTGTTTATAAGGGACACAGCTTACAAGACGCTGCGCGGGGTGGAGGCGGAGATAGACGCCTTGGCGGCGCGTTCGGGAGCGGAAATAGCGCTGCTTGGCGAATCGACCGAAGGCAGACCCATTCGCGCCCTCTGCTTCGGCGGCGGAGACTACCGCAAACCTGAGCTGCTTTATTACGCGCTTGAACACTCGATGGAATATATCGGCGCAGAGGCCGCTCTTGACGCCGCCCGGCGGCTGGCGGACGGCGAATGCTCCGAGTTTTTAGATAAGATGAATGCCTGGGTTCTTCCAGTTTTTAATCCCGACGGATATGCGAGAGTTGAGAAACAGCTTTCCAGCGGACTGGGCCTTGCCTTCGCGCGTAAAAATGCCTCCGGGGTAGACCTTAACAGGAACTTCCCCGTCGCCTTCTATCACTTTCCGGGTTCAGTCTTCGCGGGCAGCCCCCTGAAGTTTTCTCCACATTATCGGGGCGCCGAGCCTTGCTCCGAGCAGGAAACACGCGTCTTCAGGGACTTTATTCTCGGAAGAAATTTCAAAATCAGCTTGGCTTTTCATTGCTTCGGCGCAAGCATTCTGTACCCGTATTTTTACAAGAAGAGCAAATGCGGCGCGCACGACACATTAGCCGCTCTGGCAGGAAAGATATCTTTCGCGCAGCGTTCGCCTTACTCCGTCAAGCCCGGTCATAAGCTCTATCTGACTAACGGAAGCTCCGCCGACTGGCTTTATGACGAACAGGGCATCCTTGCTCTTGTCATGGAAATAGGAAAATTAGGAGTTAAAGCGGACAGGCCTGAATCTTGGATCAATCCGTTCTTCTGGTTCAACCCCGTCGACCCCAGAGAGGAACTCGACAACATAGTTCCGGCAAGCCTCAAACTTGTCGAGGAAACCGCATCCAGATTCTGCGGCGACTAACCCGTATTTGTCACAGCGCGAACTGCCATACTCCCCCTTTTTTCTCACGAGACACAAACTGAAAATCCTGTCTGCATTCGATTTGCCCGTAAAAAAAGCGCGCCAACAAAAAAGCCGCCTTGCAAGGCGGCTTTTTTTGCGCGTTATGTTTGCCTGATGAAAATGAAAAGCTTACCAAGTTTCTTCTTTTTCAAACCCCGCCTTGAGCACAGAAAAATCGTGTATGGTGATTTCGCCGTCGCCGTTCACATCAGAGTTCTCGCAATGATTATCATTCCATTCGACGGTCCCCGTCCTTGTGCCGTAACATTTCTTGAACGGGTGCAGGTCATGGATGGAAATCTTTCCGTCGTTGTTGAAGTCGCCGGCGTAAAGATCGTCTACCATCCTAGCGTAAGTGCCGGTATTGGACACAGTCACAGTGAACTCAGAACCGATAACGTATTCTGCGTCGAGCCTTACTGTGTGGTTGCCGGAGGAAAGGTCTGTCAGTTCGAACATGCCGCTTGCGTCAGTGGCTCCTTTAGGCGAGCCGTTCACATATATTTCTATGCCTTCCTTCATCACGTTGATTTTGGCAAGTCTGACCGCGCCGAAAGCGTCGTTGCCGTCGGAGGCGAAGAAGGTCTTGGTCCGTCCGGCCATAACGAAAATCGTGTTTTCTCCGGCTTCGGCCGCGGTAAAAATCTGTTTGCGTTCGTTGTGGGTGGAAAAGGATATCAATTCTTTAGTGGAAGGAACGATAATCGAAAGGTCGTAAGTGGGATGGAACTGAGAGAGGTCGGCGGTCATGAAAACAGCGCCGGGTTCCTCGACCTCGATGCGAACAGGCCATATTCTGCCGGGTTCGGTTGCGTCTTTGATTTGAATGCTTCTGGCGGCGATTTTCGAGTCGGTCGTCAACACATAGCCGTTGACCACCGCGTCCTCGGAATTGCCGGTGAGGCTCATGCCGGGCATGGGCGGCGGCTTAAGCAGTTCGGTCGCCGCTGAACCTTCTCCCACCCGAATTGGGAACATATCTGTTTTGTTTGTGGTAGAAAACGTCAGTTCGGCGTGCCAGTTGTCTACCGTGCCCGCCGCGAACGCGAACGCGGGGAGGGCCATAGCTAAGAACGCCGACGCCAGCGCTGTCTTCACTCTGCTCATTGTGCACCTCTTTAGGTTTGCCTTAGCGATACAGGCGCAAAGCCGCCCAACGTTTTTCTATAACGCCGAACAACGGCATCCGCGCCGATATGATTCACTTTTATTTTACCACAATCGGCGTTTTTCAACATTCTTTTAAAAAATAATGTCTTATTCATGGAGATGTGATTTTTAATGTCACGCCTCTATTTGTCTTAACCCAATAACCTTTCCATGGAGAAAGATTGAACGAACTGTTGCTCAACCGGGCGGTGTATGAGCCGGAAGAATAGTCGTAAATATATCGGGACACCCATCCGATGGCTTCCGCTTCTGATAGGGGGACTTCAGCCGGATTGTCCGCCAGCGCCACCCTGATACTGGAATCCGCCCACGGCACGGCGGCGTTGAATGGATTTCCGAACATGTTCCATCCTGAACCGAGGGGAACTGACGCGGTTGAGCCGGAAGACCGGGGGCAACCGTTTGCGGTTATGGGAGCGGAAGCCGTGTTGTTGAACCAGAATCCCCTGCCCGTCTGGCCGACTCCGGGAAATCCCGCGTCAGTGTCGGCGTAGAAAAGCTGTGTCGCGGGAGAATACGCTATGAGAGAGCCTGTATAGCTCAAAGCTGTCGCGGGCGCGGACGCGTTCGGCACGAAAGGCAGAGAAACGAGATGCCAGCCCGCCGCGAGGTTTCCGGATGTGAATGCATTCGAGCATCCTGCGACCGCCGTCAGGCTGAGCGTAAAGCTGAGAGGCTCTCCCGAAACGGCCAGCGGGCTTGTGTTGTTCACCACTATAACTATTTTCGAATATGACGAGCCGAAGCCTTCGAGCGTGGTCGAGCCTGTTCCTGCCGCCGCGATGTCCAGATTGCTTACGGAGAACCCGCCTCCAGTGTTCACCGCTATTGCCGCCAGTTTCCATGTGGCGGAAGAAGGCCCGGTGAAATTTATCGTCACCCTTCGGGCTGTCGTGTCCGGCGCGGTCACGGAGTAATACCTTGCGGCCAGATGCGCCAGCGTTTGCGTGCGCGACACCGGGAACGTCGATGACAGCGCGGTCACAGTCACGTCCGGAAAATCCGGATGCGAGCCGTCAACGAAATCTTTCGTGTAAAACGCCGTCGAGTAGTCCCTGTATACAGTCTCTACGTCCGTCCCGTACCCGGAAAGCAGAGAATCGATAAGCGGGACTTCGGTGACGGTTTCCGCGCACCACGTCTGGGCTGTCAGCGAAAGGCAGTTCTGCTGAAGGGCTTTCCACAGGTCCATTACGAACTTGTCGCCCGTCACCCGTTCAGTGATATATCTTAAAAAAACCGCCGAGCCGTATTCGAGACCGCCGTTGGCCTTGTCTATGGATTCGTATGTCCGGTTCGCCCTGTAGTTTTCTACAAAGCCGAGATAGTCGTTCACATCGGGATATATCTTCTCCTCCATCCACACGGCGGACATCTCCATGAGCCAAGTAGAAGGGGAAATGTGGTTCATGCCGAACTGGACGGAGTGGAAGAACTCGTGGGCAGCCAGCACTTGGCTGAACTGTTCGAGAGTATTGCCGCCGAAACCGTATCCGGCGTAATCGTTGTCAACTTCTATAAAAGACTCCGCGTAAGAAGGATTGCTGTATTCTGTCGTGGTTACGGTGCGGCCCACTATTCCCGCGTCTATCTGTCCCATCAGGTCGCAGACGTAAACCTCGTATTTTCCGCCTGTGGAAGTTCTGGGAGGAGCCGGAAGGCCGAGTTCGTTTATCTGTACGTCCCACACTTTTTCATAAATCGCCGCCAGCATGTTTATATAGTCCGCCGCTGCCGCGTGAGAGCCTGTAGCCGTATAAATTATTTTAAAATTGGTAGTGACTCGTGTTGAAAGCGTCGAGCTTGAAAGAGCGCTCTGGCAGGTCGTCGACGAGCCGAAGTTCAGCCACATCCGCTGATTTCCTTCCCAGTCGGTGACCTGAATTACCGAGGAAAGAGACTCGCGGGTCTGCGGCGAAAGTTTGTCCCAGTTGCGAACGAGACGAAGGCCCGCAAGAGTCGCGTTGACGCCGGGCCTGTGAGGCTCGGAAACGCCGATTCTGGCCGCCTCCGCCCCTTGAAGCTCCGCCTGCGCTCCCTCTTCGTAATAGTATCTGAAATCATTGACAATGTCGGCTTCGGAAAAAGGCGTTTCTGCGAAGACCGTTTGCGAAACGACCGCAACCGCGAATATAACCGCCGCAAAGGCTCTTTTTATGAGCGCCGCTTTTTTTACCTGTTGTGTCACAGCATTCTTCATTCTTTAATCATAATCCCGATTATTAAATAATTCAAAATTAATCATAATGGAATAACTGTTGTCGGCAATGGAAAAAGCAGAAATAGATTTCTTCGCCAAGGGAATAAAAAACAGGGTTCAGGAATCATTCTTCGATGATGTACATGCTCGGGAAAACAAGCACGCAACCGTCGCGATTCGCTTTTATTGCGAAACCGCGCCACGGTTCGATAGTGACGCCATCCGTAATGCCGTACGGACCGTCAAACTCATTGTCGGCGGGATCGAACAGCCATATGTCGGCGTCAGTGCATGCGGCTGCCTCGGCGGAGCCGAGAGATGACACCTGCCCGTAGTAGTCAACCGCTATCGACGCGCTCCATGTCATTGATTTGTCGTATGGCACGCCGACGATGTTCCATCCTTCTCTTATCGGAACCAGATTTGTGGTTGAATTGACGCCCCTTGCGGTGATAGTGCGGGCGATGGGGAAAAATACCCAGTACGCCATTCCGGGAGCGGCGGGATCCATTCCGACGTTATATATATAAGAGTTGTTCTTGAGCTGGAAGAACTGGAGGTCGGGCACGCCGAGGGCCAGCGCCGGCGCGTATATGGAGGGTTGCATCGGTATCCCCACCAAGTTCCATCCGGGCTCAAAATCATGGTTCATAACAACGCTGACGGCCTGAAGTCCGATGATTATCGCCGCAGGGCTGAAATCGCTGACGTTGCCCGCCAAGTCGGTAGCGCGCGCGTAAACATAGTTGACTCCGGGTTTCAGGCCGGAGATGTACAGAGAGTAAGAGCCGTTCGAGGCGGTTATCGCTTTGCCGTCCGGTATCGGTTTGGAGTCCGGGATGTTCACGCATACCGAATTGACGTATGACCATATCTGAAGAGTTCCGCAGGATTGGCTTGTGTAGTCTTCGTCTATGAGGCCGTCGCGGTCGTTGTCTATGCCATCCAAGCCGTTGGGCTCCTCGTCGATTCGCCCGTCGCCGTCGTTGTCTATGCCGTCGCCTGCGGTCAGCGGGGATATGCGCAAGGCGGCGAACGCCTCGACCGTCGCGTAAACCTCCGGCAATCCTCCCTGATCCAGAACTATGCCTGAACCGGTCGTCTGGGTGAAGTATGTTTCGACATCCTGAAGCGCGAGCGATGGCGCGCGCGGAGGCTTGGTGTCGATTACGAACCTGTCTCCGATCAGAGGAGCGGAAGCCGAGGCTTGGTTTCCGGCGACATCTGTCGCGTTCATCGAAATGTAAGCAATGCCGTCCTCGTGCGTCGAACCGTTGTCCGTCATGGCGTTATAGGCGTATGAATAAAGGACATCGCTGCCGGAAACTGTCGTCACCGCCGCTGAAACCACATCGCCCGTTCCCTGCTGCTCGACATTAATCGTGGGAGCCTCGTCTAGCAACTCATAGGAGCGGATTCTCATGTATAGACTGCCCGCTTTTGTTATCGGCAGAAGATTTATATCCTGATCAGCTTTTATCGAAAGCCCCGAGTCCTTCCAATAAGTGATTTCAAACTTGGGAGGCTTGGTGTCAATTGCGAGATAGCCGCCGATGGAGGGAATAGTTCCGGCGGGGGTGGTGTTGCCCTGTTTGTCCGTGCCTATGACGACGATTTTTGCGTCTCCGTCCACATAAGTCGGCGAGCTTTCCGCGCTTACCAAGAACGAACCTTTGAACTGGGTGAACGAGCCGCCTATCGAAGTGGTGGTGGCGTTGGTTACTCCGAAGCTGCCTTGTGTGTCCACGCTGAATTTCGGCGGGTTGGGATTGCCGCTCAACTCTAGGTCTTCTGACGCTGAGATGAGCATATAGACCATCCCGGCTTTCGCCGTCTGCTTGGTTGACGTCGGCGTCACCGTCGGCAGCGGCACGGTCAGGTTTGTGTCGCTGAAATAAGTCACTTGGAACTGTGGCGGGCCGGAGTCGCGCACTATCATGCATTTGCCTAGGCCGGCGTTGTAGAACGGGGTTAGAGGCGAGCATCCGCGCGTCCCGGAGTTGCCTCCGGCGTCTATAATCAGCCCTTCGATTATATTCGCCCCTTCCGCGAGGAAAATCCCCGGCGGGTCTTCATCAATCAGGCCGTCGAAGTCGTTGTCTATGCTATCCACCGGGTCTTCGTCGGCGGTTCCGTCGCTGTCGTAATCGATTCCCAAAGAGAACTGACCGGCGGCGTTAGTTAAGACAGTCCCGACGTATGTGTTATTGACATATATGTTAACTCGAGAGTTGGCTTCCGCAGGGTTGGCCGTAAAGCCGGTCAGCGGCGAAGTGGTCAGAGTGGTGGGCGTTGTGACGCCGTTGAAAATCGGGGGGCCGGGCGGCTCGGTGTCCACGTTGAACGCGTACACCACGCTCGACGCGCTTCTATTGTACGCCTTGTCGTAAGCGTAAACTCGCCAGTAATATTTTCCGTCCTGAAGCTCATGTGCGTAACAGGATGAAGCCGTTCCGTCCCATGAGCATTTCGTGTCGGCCACGCACGCTGTCTGATTGGAATAGTTCGCGCATCTGCCGGGCAGAAGAATATCAGCCGGCAACACAGTCATGCTGAACGTGGTCGAATAGTTGTCGTCCTGAGTGTCTTTGTCCACGATTACCGAAGAGAAGTTGGATTGCTGCGATATCTGGACTTTGTATTTGAACATATCTGCCGCGCGCGGCGAAATCCTCCAGCGCAGGTTCGGCGTCGAGTCGCTGACTATCTGGTTGTGGGTCGGCTCTATCGGCGCCGGGGCGGCGGGCGGAACGGTGTCCACCGTGAAGCTGCCTGTCGTGTAGATGACGTTGCCTGCGAGGTCTCTTACGAAATACGGGCTGTTGGGATCAAGGTCTCCGACCGTTATCGAAGCGGCCCCGTTGTACGCCGCGCCTGACACGATGTTGTAAGCGCCAGCGTAATCGTATTGAGAGCCTGTTTGTAATTCGAGTTCGATATAGCAACCGCTGCCGGGCTGCGGGCCGAACGAGCCGACGTCCTCGTCAATGTGTCCGTCGCCGTCGTCGTCTATGCCGTTTAGGTATTCCTCGTCGATCTGCCCGTCGCAGTCGTTGTCCAGCCCTTCGTTGATAACGGGAGAGGAGTGGAAGTTCGCCTGTTTGACGCGGGCGCGGAAGGAGTCGCCGACATATTTCGACACCGAGCAGGCTACTCGAACGCCGTCGCCGTCCGGAATCATCTCCAGTTCGCCCTCAACGCCGTTGTTGTTGCTGTCCAGCCCCGCGAGCAAAGGTGTGGCCGCGCACTGAATTTGCGGCGGCTGGGAGTCCACCATGAACTTGTCTCCCGACGCCGGCAGTTGTTTGTTCAGAATGTTTCCATAAAGGTCGCGCGTGGTGAAATATACATATGCCAAACCGTCCGAATAGACTTGTCCGGCTCCTATTGCGTCGACCTGAAAATCCGCTTTGAAAGTGGTGTTCGAGCCCGGAGGCCACGGGATGGCGGTAAACGGGCCGGCTTTCTTCTGTCCCTGCTGCCATGTTTCGAAGCTCGGCTCATATGAGCTTGGTATCGGCTCATTCGAAGTGATTATTAGGCAGACGGCCTGATTTGGATTGCTTGTGGTGTCGCTGGTGACGGGCGTGCCGTCCGGCAGAGTGGGCATAGGCTCGGTGCAGTCGATGTCGCTGAAATACGATACCGAGAGCTGCGGCGGGATAGTGTCGATTCCGAAAGTAAAATAAGGCGTAGCGGTGGCGGTCATCGGCAATGGATTCCACGGGCCGAGGTTGCCCGCTTTGTCAAACGCGGCCACACGCCAGTAATACGGCTCGGCAAGCGTTCTCTGCGGCAGAGTCGGCAGATTGATGGACACCTGATTGACCGAATTATTGTTTATCACCAGCGTGCCGTCGTCGAAGCCGGAAGTGGTCGAGACCTGAAGCCACCATTTGGATACTTCCCATCCGGCGGTGGCTCCCGCGGCGCACGGGACACCGAGGTAGTTCTGCGTTACGCTCACGTCCTCGTCGACGGTTCCGTCGCCGTCGTCGTCAATCCCGTTATAGCATTCCTCGTCCGTGCGTCCATCGAAATCGTTGTCCGTTCCGTCTAAAAGCATGGTCCATTTGAGAGTCGGGTTGTTCACGGTAGGCGCGGAAGGAGAGCAAGACATGGCGGAGCGGGCGATTATGCCGTCGCATGGCGCGACCGGCAGGGACGCCGAGGGAACGCCCGGCGGCGTCATGCGAATCGCGAAGAACTGCCCGCTGCTGATGGCCGTGTCAGGCTCGGCGGTCCCGAATTCAGGAATCACCCAGTTGGGAATCCCGTCCGGCAAACCGGCGGGATATGTGTCGTCGCTCAGTTTTCCGCTGTCGTACTGGTCGGCGGCGGCCTGATAGTCGTATTGATGCCATTTGCGGTTGTGCATCTGGTCGCGCGCATCGACGGTTATAGCCGCGTACCCGTCATTGTGCGTGGCGGGAGCCACCGAGTGGCAGCCTCTGAATGTTTTGCATCTGTTTGTGGAGTCGTCATACGCGTTGCAACCTGAGCCTGTGCAGTAATTGCAGGTCGGACTTTGATTGCAGGTGGCGTACACCTGTTCCTGAACCCACACGTTCGGCTGGGGTTTTCCCATATACACCGGGGCTCTCGAATCGGGTTTAAAGATGTAAACGGAAGGCGTGGCGCCGAGGAAGTCGTCCGTCGATTCCACTTCGAAATAGACGGTTCCCTCCGGAGTGATCGGCATAGTCTGAGTTGTGACGCCGCCGTCGTTGTCGTGATCCACAATGTTAAAAGTCGAAGAGTATGATATGTTCGAGTAGTATCTGGCGCGCAGAGTCGGCGGGCTGTTGTCGAAGGAGACCGAGCCGCCGGCCGCCGGAGCCGCAGCTTCGACTTCGTTTCCCACGCCGTCAGAGGCTGTGAAAGTGACGGCGTAAATCCCTTCGTCTTCTATGCCGGGGAGAGTCGGCGCGCCGGACACGTCCCATCTGTATCTGAAAACGGTCTGCCCGAAGGGAAGCCCGACGCATTCCGGATGCGTCGTCAACCCGTCCTGAGTGCACACGACCGTCATTTTATTGTCTGTATGGGCCACGCCGGGGACTCTCGCGCGCGGGTCGGGGCCTGTGATGAATATCCTCGGATGCGGCACGCATCTGGGCGACGCGGTGTTGTACGTCTGGTGGAAACTGTAGTAGTAGTTGGGCGAACAGAAGTACGACGCCGAGTCTTTCCCGGCGGCTCCGTTGGCTATCTCGTCAACATAGCCGTTGCCGTCGTTGTCGATGCGGTCGTTTACATTGTACGGCGGGCGGGTCACTCCCGCGCACCAGTCCACATCCTCGTCGATCTGCCCGTCCGCGTCGTTGTCCACGTTGTCAAACCCGCACGCTTCTTCGTCCGTCGAGCCATCGACATCCCTGTCCACAAACGGCGCTGCGGCGACGTTCCAGACATCCCCGTCTCCGGCCATCACAGGCGCGCCGTACCTGTTATAGACGAACGGGACGCCGTATTGATTTTCAGGCGCGAACAGAGGTTCGCTTGCCGTTATCTTCAAATGTATATACCGGCGCTGCGCCAGACTGCAGTCGGAAGGACTAAACCGGCAGGCGTTGCTGGTGACCACCGGATTGCCGAAAGTGTCGAGAGGAAACTTATCTGCAAAACCTGTCGCTTCGTCATATTGGGTGAAATATTCGACGGACAGGAACTGAGGCGGCTTGCTGTCCGGAGCCACGCATTTTTCGAATGCGGTCACGGACGGATTGTTCAGCTCCTCCATAAGGGCGCTTGCGTTGCCTGCGGTATCAATATACCTCATCACGTAACAATAAGTGGTCGGTGGATTTTTGAATCTATCTACATTGAGAGAAGGTATTGTTTCGAGGATATAGTCCTGATCTCCGGGAAAAACCGAGCCTGCTATGTTTCCCGTGGAGGCGTAAGGGGTCGGCCACTGCCGCCTTATGGACTGCACCAGATTCCATGTCATGCTTTTATTGCACTGCCAGCATGTCTCGCCGTCCGGACCGCAGGAAGGACAACTCTTTCCATTGGCTCCGTCCGGGTCTCCGCCGAACTCGCCGCTAGTATCGTTGACAATGAATTTCCACAATGAGCCGCCCCCGGACATCGGGACTATAGGCAGCGTCCTGAGCTTGCCCCCGTCCGTTCTCGGCTTCTTCCTGTCCAATCGTATCCCGTTCGGATATCTCCACAACTTGCCGCTGTTGGTCTCCGGCAAGTACAACTCGCACCAAATCTCATTGTTGACCAGATCGAGCGTCGCCACGGCAGCTTCGTCGAATTCAGTTATATTTATGTATGGGAATGTAACATTGTTGGTGTCATCAGTCTGAAATGTGGCTGACTGATGCGTCATGTTCACTCTCGTCGCTCCGCACATCAGGTACATCGAATTGTACGCAAGACTGTCGCCGTCGGTGAATCCCTCGACGCCTTTAATCCTCATGATCGGGCCGGGTATTGCTTGTGACGCGTCGGCTTGAAACTCGACATAAGACACATCGCTGCCAATCGGTCTGCTAGCCTTCGACACAGCGGCTTGCGCGCCCGACGTCCAAAACGCCAATACCGCCGCCATCCCTAAAATAATGGCAAGCCTAACAACCATCGGCGTTGTTGTCCGACCGCTAAATATCATATTTCCCGACTTTCAACTTTCGACCTTATTTTACCATACAGTGTTAAAACACAACAAGTTTTTAATATAGATTAAATGTGACAAATAAGTGATAAAGATGGTTATTCCACGTAATTAAATGCGAACACAGGGACTGGATTCTCAAGGTTAAGGATAAATTTCAATTCCGTTCCCGTGTCCGCCGTGTGGTAAGGGACGCCCCCGGCCCGGACGGCCTCGAAGGTTTTTACCATCGCGGAATTGTCGTAATGAACAAGACCGTAGACGGATTTGAAGCCGCAGTCCCGCGCCACGATGAGCAGATAATTGAGAAGCGCCGTCCCGATGCCGTTCCCCTGCCACGGGTCTCCGATGACTATCGCCATCTCGGCGGTTCCCTCCTCGTCTTTGGGCGTGTTGTATCTGGCCGAGCCTGTTATCATGGGCGCGCCGTCTTTGGTTTCCTCGGACACTATGGCCATGTGGCGGACGTAATCGATATTGGTGAAGCGGCTAAGCTTGGAGGGAGGGATTCTCGCGGATGTGAAAAACCTGTGGAATATCGTCTGTTTGGAGAACGCGCTGTAGAGGCGTATCATCAGGTCGTTGTCGCCCGGATGCACCGGCCTGAACGTCATCTCCCTGCCCCGCGCCACAACTTTCTTCACATATTTCGCAGGGTAGTTTTCGGGCAGCACATAGTCAGGGTCGCTCTGATACGAGCCTCCGGGCATCTGAAAGTCAATGCCTACTACCATGATACGGAGAACCTTTCTTTTAACTATATGATAAACGATAATGCGGATTCAGCGCAAGGCGCGCCCGCGCGATTCGGTTTGATTTATGCTTGATGTTAATGCCGTCTGCTCTGCGATTGCAGGCTTATCGCGGAAAGTCGCGCTCCGGCTCTGCCGGGAGTTAGCTCTTCTTCTTCGTCGTTTTCTTTCCCGCGTAATTGAGAAGTCCGCCGGCCAGAAGGATGTCGATCTCCCTCGGCGAAAGGTCGTGCGCGAAGCGAACCGCCGAAGAGCGTCCCGCCCCTATGGAAACTTCGACCTTGCCTCCCCCAGACTTCAGTTGCGACGCCACATTTTTTATCTCCACGACGTCCCCCTGCTTGACGCGCGCGTAATCCTTGGCGTCCTCGAAAATCAGCGGAAGTATGCCGAAATTCACTAGGTTGGCGCGGTGGATTCTGGCGAACGAAACCGCAAGGACTGCCTTCACGCCGAGATATGACGGAGCCAGCGCCGCGTGTTCCCTGCTGGAGCCTTGACCGTAGTTGACTCCGCCGACGATAAACCCGCCGCCTTCCGCTTTCGCGCGTGCCGGGAATCCGGGATCGACCGCCGCAAACACATGCTCGGAGATAGCCGGGATGTTCGACCTCAGCGGCAACACCTTGCCTCCGGCGGGCATTATGTGGTCCGTGGTTATGTTGTCACCCACTTTTAGCAAAACTTTCCCGCCGAGCGACGCTGGCATAGCCTTGCGGCGGGGCAGCGGTTTGATGTTCGGCCCTCTGATTATTTTGACTGATTCCGGGTTTTTCGTCGGAGGAATCAAGGAGGCTCCGCCGGGAATGAACTTTTCCGGCATAACGAACCGGGGCGGCCTGCCGAGGCCGCGCGGGTCCGTTATCGCGCCTGCGAGAGCGGAGGCCGCGGCGGTTTCCGGGCCGCACAGATACACGCCCGCGTCCGCCGTGCCGCTCCGCCCTTCGAAGTTGCGGTTGAACGTGCGAAGCGTGACTCCGCCCGACGGGGGAGCCATGCCCATGCCGATGCAAGGGCCGCAGACGCACTCGGCGACCCGCGCCCCAGCCGCTATCATCGCCGCCAAATCCCCGCTCTCCGCCAGCGCCTGAAGCGTCTGCCTCGACCCCGGCAGTATCACGAGGTCCACGCCCCGCGCCACCTGTTTGCCTTTCAGCATCTTAGCGACCGTCGTCATGTCTTTGAGAGAGGCATTGGTGCAGCTTCCTATGCAGACCTGATCGACAGGCATTCCGGATATGCTCGCCACACCCGCCACGTTGTCCGGGCTGTGGGGCATCGCTATCATCGGTTCTATCTTAGACAGGTCTATTTCGAAGGCGTCGTGGTAGCAGGCTACAGAGTCGGCTTCGAGGGGTTTCCAGCTTGACGCGCGGCCCTGAGCCTTCATGAATTCGAGAGTCCGCTCGTCGCTGGGGAATACCGATGTGGTGCAGCCCAGTTCCGCGCCCATGTTGGTTATTGTCGCCCGTTCGGGGACGGACAGAGTTTTCACGCCGGGGCCGCCGTACTCGAACACGCGCCCCACTCCTCCCCTGACCGTCTTCCGCCTGAGTATCTCCAGTATGACGTCCTTCGCCGACGACCACGGCCTGAGTTTGCCTTTCAGCCACACGAGAGTTATGGCCGGCGCGGGCAGGTTGAATGGGCCGCCCGCCATCGCCACCGCAACGTCCAGACCGCCAGCCCCGATGGCTATCATCCCTATCCCGCCGCCTGTCGGCGTGTGGCTGTCCGAGCCGAGCAGCGTCTTGCCGGGAACCCCGAACCGTTCGAGGTGCGCCTGATGGCACACCCCGTTTCCGGGAGGCGAAAACCACATCCCGTATTTCGCCGCGATCGTCCTCAGAAACCTGTGGTCGTCCGCGTTTTCGAACCCGTTCTGCAGCGTGTTGTGATCCACGTAACTGACGGACAATTCGGTCCGGACGCGCGGCGCGCCCATCGCCTCGAACTGCAGGCAGGCCATAGTCCCGGTGGCGTCCTGCGTTAGAGTCTGGTCGATTCTTATCGCCATCTCCGTCCCCGGTTCGAGGCCGCCTTCCACCAGATGTCCGCTCAATATGCGGCTTGTGACGCTGTGCGTTTTCTTCATGGAGTTTTCAGTCTCTCTTTCGGAATTTCTTGGGGCCGTATCCGAATCGCGCGCGCATTTCGTCTTCCTTCTTTTTGTTGTCGCGCTCTATCTTAAAAAGTTTGGTTATGAGATTTTCTCTGAACCGCTCGGTGATGCTGTTGAAAAAAATGCCGGAGCGGTATGGCAACTCGTCAGTTCCGAATCGGCGCATCGAGTGGCGCACCAGACCTCTTACGTTCTCCATCGGGAAAGAGCCGCCGTCCAGAGAGAACGTCAGCGCTATCTCTTCGTCCTTCGTCAGCGGCTCGGCCGTCAGCAGCGCGCAGCCGCCCCCGCTCATGTCCGCCACCTGTCCATCCACCGTCATCTCGCTGCCGTCCATCAGCTTGCGCTTCACCTTCGCAGGCTCCTCCGTCTTCACTCGCACCTGCGCCCGCTTCACCTTCGCGAATGTCTTTTCCCCCGTCGGCGTCTTCGTTCCGATGGCCGCCTTCGCCGCCATCGCCTTCTTTCGCGCTTCGACTTTCTTTTTCAGTTCCTCGTTGATGTACACGACCACTTCCGGCGCGCCCATCCGGGACAACTGTTCGAGTTTCTTGTCCGTCAATATCTCGCCTTTGTCGGCGTACACCACATCGTTGAATATCAGCGTTTTCGCCACTTTCATTCCGGCTATGGCGTCGTTTATGTTAAGAAGCTCCGCTCCCTTCGGGATAGCCTCGACAAAGTCCTCGCGGGGCGAGTCGGCGGCGATTTTTCCCATTGCCTCGGCGGCAAGCTGTTCGAAAGTCTTATCTTCTTCCTTGACCGGTTTTTTCTGATCCGGGCCGCCGGGGGCCGCCGCCGCCGCTCCACCCGCCGCCCGCGCCGCCAGAAGCTCCTCGCTCACCCACAAATGCGCGGCTAGCCGACTCTTTATTCGCCCGTAGTCGGGCGGCTTCATCAGTATATCCACCGCCTTGGCCCTTTTGGCGGCGATGAGCTTTTCTTTCGTCGGGGCCGCAGTCAGGACTATCATCGGGATGTCGGGGTCGAACTCGCGGATATTTTCCAGCAGTTCCGCCCCTTCCCCGTCCGGCATTTCCATCGACACGATAAGGAAGTTCGGGAACTCCATCGCGAGCTGAACTATCGCCTCGGTCGCCTTGTCCTCAAACACGAACCGGCAAGGCTTGTCGGACATCACCTCGACCAGTTTTTCCTGAATATGCTCATCCGCGTCGATTACGAGGATTGTTTTTTCTTCGTCGCTCACCTTGCCGTAAAACTCCTTTGCCGCAGTTAAAAACACGCTGTCGCAACGATGCGCGCGACTAATAATGATAGTTTACATATTCATATTTATCAAGGATAAAAACACGCCGACGGCTTCCGGTTGCCGCCTGCCCGCCGTATTGCCACGAAGAAAACGCCATTGGCATTTGCAGTTTTGTCTCCCCGGCTCAAATATTGCCTATAGATTCTAAAAATTGTCTCCTCAGATTTCGAATATCCTTGCAATGAAACAATAAAAATGGCTTTTTCAAAACAATCGACGCATCAACATCGGCATCCTTCGCTTTGAAATAATAATCAAAGCGCCTTTTCAGGTTGTTTTATGGTAAAATCTGTTCTGGTTTCTGATACTTATGCAGTCAGATTAAAGAAGCCTCCCGTTGGGTCGGTTTCAGACAAGGAATATGATAGTTTAATTCTTATTTGGGCGATATCGGTTCATTACACATGCGCAGGGGGGATTCCGCTTTGTATAAGACAGAAAAAATCACGTGTCTATTTATATGTTTTAACTGTTTTTTGTTTCTAACTTTCTATATTGCCACAGTAAATGCCGATGTAAATATTAAAGATTTTGTCACAGTTCCTTATCCAAAATTAGTCATATCTGAACAATGGCTTTCACAGAACAATGACGTGAATATGCCAGAAGTTTTACTCGGCAAAACAGTTGATATTTTAGGTTATGACAACAATAAAACAATGGTGATTGTCAATGGAAAGGATATTGTTGAAATAGATGGCATATTACAAGGCAACTTTAGTCATTATGAATCCATATACGACTTCAAATCGTGTGGTCTCAAAGTCAATTTTTTTAACGAAGAAAACATGCCGCGCGAATATGATATTTCAGAATCTCTGAACAATTTGAGTGGAGATGGTTTATATGACTTAAAAGCAATATTGCTGAATTTAGACGGTTATTTAGATGAGGATGCGCCTGATTACTACCGTGAGTATCTTCTCTTAAGTTTTATTAGGGAAATAGAAAGGCAGGAAGCGCTTGTAGCACGAAGCGAATATGATGATCGGCAGATAGCAGTCAAATCGATATGTGACTTTTATAATAGAGTCTTAATTAATAAGGACGCAGATAAAAACATATTAGATGATATATCTCAACATACTAACTACAACGATATGTTATATGATTTTTTAGCTTTAAGTAATAATGCCGATATTGCTTTTCATGATTTCCCTTTTCAAGAACTTCTCAGAAGAGCAAAAGGGAAACACTTATATGTTCCAAGCGACGGTTGGTTTGGGTATTGTATTAAGCTTGATGCGACTACGATATTGTTGGATATCATAGGTTCTTTCAAAATGCGGGCGGGCAATATTCAAGGTTCTATGGATGATTTTGAGAAAATGGCGTTATTCGGCCATGAAACCGACTATTGCGACATCCAAAACTGTCATTGGGGAACTATGCCCGCAGGCGCAAAAGGACTCATGAATCAATATGAGGTTTATGAAAATTACAGATATAGTGAAACAGAGAATAAATGGATTCCAGCGAGAGACTATGCGTCTCAAATCTTAGTTTCAAAACAGTTGCTGAAAGACTTCGGAGATGATACGCACGAATGTGGCCCAGACGACTGCAGCTTTATTAGAGATATCGCAAATGGTTATATTGTGAAAACGTTGGAATCAAAACATTCCGAGGATTGGGAAAACAATCTTAAATACATGATTAACAACACAAATGACGAAGAATCAAAGTATGAGCTATGGTTTACGTTGATTGATAAACACAAGGGGTCAAACAACTACAAAAAGGCAAAAGATAATCTGAGAGAAATTATTGGCTTTGACAAAGATGCTATGCAGGGGCCTCTTTACTGTATCGGAGAAGGAATGTGCGGTTGTGCTTACTTCAGACTCAAAGCTTATTATTATTTGATTGAACAATCAAAGAATATAGGATTGTACTCAGTTCAGGCGAATGATGTGAGAAACTTGATTCGCGATTACGGCGACGAAATTGATTATTACGATGATAAAGTGAAATATTGGGACTATATAGATGATTTTAATTGCAGTTTGGATTATTATAAAAGTCATCATCAATCAGTTAAGAATATGTTTCATATAGAATAGAAATAATGAAACGTTGAAAGCTTTCACCGAACCAGAAAAATTAATAACTCCGAAGTTGCGAACGCCGTTGAATGATTCTTCTCTATTATCATTCTTTTTATTCTCTATCGCCATTTATGTGTTGTCATCAATGTTCCACATCATGACTCACTGTTATTATCGGCGTATCATCGATATTTTTGAATTCTAAGCAAACTGCGGCGCGCCGGAAGCTCACGCCCACAGGCCGGGAATCGCAGTTCCACAGACCGGACACTTGCCGTTTTTCAGCAGGTTCGCCCTTACGACGTATCCGTGCCTATCCACCACCTTCTTGCCGCATCCGTGGCAGTACGTGCTCTCCGCCGCATGTCCGGGTATGTTGCCGATGTAAACATACTTCATCCCAGCCTTGTCGCAGATTTCCTTCGCCCTCTCGAGCGTCGCCGGGGGCGTGGGCGGCAGGTTCGTCAGCTTGTATTTCGGCGCGAACCGCGTTAAATGCAGCGGCGTGTGCGGGCCTAGGTTGTCCATTATCCATTTCGCCATGCCCTCTATCATCTCAGGCGCGTCGTTCAGCGTGGGTATCATCAGGTTCACAAGCTCGAACCATTTCTTCTCTTTTTTCAGCAGTTTTATCGTGTCCAGCACGGGTTGAAGCCGCCCGGAACACACTTCGCGGTAGAAGTCGTCCGAATACGCCTTGAAGTCTATCTTCACCGCGTCGAGGACAGTCAGCAGCTTCTTCATCGGCTCGGGATTGATATAGCCGTTTGAAATCATAAAGCAGCGGAGGCCTTTTTCGCGGGCCTGCTTGGCGGTGTCGTAAACGTATTCGCAGAAGACAGTCGGTTCGCCGTAAGTGAAAGAAATTGATGGGCTGCCCGCCTGCGCCGCCAGTTTCGCGACCTGCGCGGGCGGCATGTCGATCCTTCTCACCTCTTCGGGTTTCGCCTGCGACAGTTCCCAGTTCTGGCAAAACTTGCAGGTGAAGTTGCATCCGGCCTCGGCTATGGAGAACGTGGTCGTTCCGGGCATCACGTGGGAGAACGGCTTCTTTTCCACCGGGTCGTTGTTGACCGCGCACGGCCCGCTGTGCGCCAGCGCGATGAACTTCCCCCCCCTGTTGACTTTGTTGCCGCAGAACCCGCGCGCCCCGTCCGCCACAAGACATTTGCGCGGACATATCCCGCACCGGACGCTGTTGCCTTTCAGCTTCTCATAGAACAGAACCTCGCGCGCCGGAGCCTGCGCGGCCGCGATGGACGCGAACGCTCCCGAAAACGCCGTCGCTCCGGCGCATGCGCCCGCGCACGCCCTCGCGGCGCGCAACGCGAACTCCCTCCGCGTCATCTCCCCGCCCGCAGGTTCGCCTTTCAAACAAAAATCATCAATCTTCATCCCGGCCGCGTTCTCCTTTTTCCATTATAAACTCCCCCGCAGACCCGTTCAACCGGACATCGCCGCTCGCCTGAAATCAACCGTCATATTAGCCCCGCCGCCAATTAGCAAGCCGATTTGGGCTTGAGCAATGTTTATCAAAAATCGGCGCGCCAAAAGTTTTTTCGGAAGTGGCGCGGGGAATCCTGTTTCTACAAAAAATGGTTTCGCCGCAAACTCATAGAAAAAAACATTTTAGCGGTAGTATAATTCGTCAGGGTTCGCTCCGGCCTGCGGTTCAGCGGAGCGGCGGGGAGGCGTCATGATAATTCGTTCCGAAGCTCCTATGCGGGTAGACCTCGCGGGCGGCACTCTCGACATCTATCCGCTTTACCTCTTCACCGAGGGCGGCCTCACTCTGAACGCCGCCGTCACTCTCATGAGCGAGGCGGTGGTCGAGTCGCGCGACGACGGGCGCGTCCTCATCTCCGCCGAAGACCTCGGCGAAGAAATCGAAGCCGACAGCATAGACGCGCTTTCGACCGGCGGCAGGCTGGACCTGCTCGTGCGTCTGGTGAAATTCTTCCGGCCCGGCTGCGGTTTGACCGTCCGAACGAAAAACAACGTCCCGAAAGGCTCCGGCCTCGGCGCCTCCTCCTCCCTGCTCATCGCCCTCAGCCACGCTCTCAACCGGCTCTGCGGCAACCAGTTCGCTGAAGAGGAAATCATCAACTACGGCGCCAACATCGAGGCCCAGTGCATCCGGATTCCGACCGGCAAACAGGATTACTATTCCGCAACTTACGGCGGCGCCAGCGTCATCTGGTTCAACGTGCTCGGCGCCCGCAGAGAATCCGCGTTCGATTCGCCGGCCATGCTCCAAGCCCTCGAAGACCGCCTCGTGGTCTCCTTCGCCGGAGAACCGCGCGATTCGGCGGTCGGCAACTGGAGCATGTTCCGCGCCTACGTAGACGGAGACAAACGCGCGGTGTCCAACATAATGAACATCAAAAAAACCGCGATGAAGATGCTCGAATGCCTCAGAGAAGGCCGGCTCGACGACTTCGGCGCGCTTCTCGACGAGGAGTGGAAAAACCGCCGCGAGCTTGCCCCCGGCGTGACCAACGACAGGATCGAGCGCCAGATGGCGGTGGCGGCTCGCGCGGGCGCCGAGGCCAGCAAAATCTGCGGAGCCGGCGGCGGCGGCGCCATGATAAGCTTCTGTTCTCCCGGCGCTAAAGATTCCGTATCCTCCGCCCTCCGCTCCGAAGGCGTCCCAGTGTTCGACTGCGGCATCGCCGGAAAGGGCGTCACGGTGACGCAACTGTGAATCCTGACGAGAAACTTCTTCAGAGCGCGGGACTTTCCCAGTCCGCCCCCGGCGTCTGGACAAGAGGCGCGGCGGAAAACATCCTCGAACGCGTCGCCCGCGCCGACATCTTCGTGTCCGACCTCGACGAATGCATGTTCCCGGCCATCACTCAGGGCGAGGCCGCCCGCTCAGTCATCCACCGCGTCGCCTCCCGCCCCGGCGTCCCCAACCGCGTCCCCCTGCTCTTCAACATGCTCTTCCACGCCGGAGCCATCCTCATCCAGCAGCGGATTCAGGAAATCACCGGCGACATCCAGAACTCCCGCCTCATCAGAAGCTTCGAGAACCTCGCTCGCGGCGTCCCCATCTCTTACTTCGAGGATGCCGCAGACGAACTCCGCGACACCTATTTCGACTCGGTTCCGGAGACGTTCTCCCTGTTCATGAACCGGGGCGTCCGGTGCGGTGTCATCAGCCTCGGCCTAGACATCGTAATCCGGCGGCTGCTCTCTCACCTTGAAACCGCCAAGGGCCTCAACTTCGAGTTCTTCGACTGCACGCACGTCCGGGCCGATTCAAAAGGAAGATTCGCGGGATATCTGCCGGAAAAAACATATACTGAAAACGACGCCAAGCGGCGGCTGCTATCAGCGCGGTGCGAGATGTACAAGGCCGGCATGTGCGTCGTCGTCGGACACGACAGGGACGACCTCAAGATGTTCGAGGAGGCGCGGCGGCGCAGCGGAGTAGCCATCGGTTTCAGGCCCGTCCCGGAGAACTATCCGCTTCTTGACGCCGCTGTCTTCGGCTCCGACTGGCGGCCCCTGTTCGAGCTTATCTCCCCCGCGTTTGTCTGACGCGGCGGCAAACCAAAATCTGAATCTGAGCAGGCGCGCGGCGCCCATCATAAAAATGTCCGGCGAAAAGATAACCATACGCGGCGCGAGGCAGAACAACCTCAAGGACGTCTCTCTGGAGATCGCCCATGAGCGGCTGACCGTCTTCACCGGCGTCAGCGGCTCCGGCAAATCTTCTCTCGCGTTCGACACTCTTTTCGCAGAAGGACAGCGGCTGTTCGTCGAATCCCAGTCCACTTACGCCAGACAATTCCTCCAGCGGCTGGACAAGCCAGAAGTCGATTCAATCGAGGGCCTTCGCCCCGCCATCGCCGTCCGCTCCAAGAACACCTACAGAACTTCCCGCTCCACCGTCGGAACGGTCACCGAAATCTACGACTACCTGCGCCTGATTTATTCGAAAATCGGCAAGCTTATCTGCCCCGACTGCGGAAACCCGGTTTCCGCGGCGACCACAGACGAGATGATTGACGCGGCGCTAGAAAAATTCTCCGGCGGCAAGGTCTACGTGCTGGCCCCCCTCGATTTTTCCGAAAAAATGACCCCCGAACTATTGCGTGAAGCCGCCCGGGCGCGCGGGTACTCCTACATCTTGGCCGGAGACGGCCCGGCGATAGACTTGGAATCCGCCGACGAAAAAACCCTCTCCGCCGCGCTCTCCGCTCCCGCCCAGAAATCCGCTAAAAAAAATCGCTCCGGCTCTCCGGAATCCCGCTCACTTTTCATCGTGGTGGACAGGTTGACGGTCTCGCCGCATAAACGCAAACGCATCGCCGACTCCATCGAGACGGCTGTCCGCGAGGGCGACGGCGTGTTCGCCGTCCAACCCGCAGACGGCGGCGAACGGCTTTTCCTCACATCCCGCCCTCAATGCCTCAAATGCGGAACCACCGCCGTCCGACCCTCTCCGCAACAGTTGTCCTTCAACAGCGCTCTTGGCGCTTGCCCTGCCTGCAAAGGCTTCGGCGACACTTATGAAATCGACATGGACGCCGTCGTGCCAGATAAAACTAAATCTCTGCGCGACGGGGCCATCGAATGCTGGGAAACGCGCGGCATAAGAAAATACGCCCATAAAATGTTCAATAAAGATGAGGACGAGCTAGGCGTCCGCCCCGACGTGCCCTTCGAAGACCTCTCCGAAGAAGAGCTTGACCGCCTCATGAAGGGCAAAGGCGAACTCTACGGCATTGAGCAGTTCTTCGACGAAATGAGACAGAAAAGCTACAAGGCCTCAAACAGGTTTTTCCTTTCGAGATACAGGACGCTTCGCAAGTGCCGCGAATGCGGCGGAACCCGCCTCAACCCCGTCGCTCTCAGCGCGCTTATCGGCGGCAAAGACATCGCCGAGCTAGGCTCCATGCCCGTATCCGATCTGCACGATTTCTTCCGCGCGCTCGACCTGTCGGCCTCCGAACGCGAGGCGGTGAAACTCCCCCTCGACGAAGTGGCGTCGCGGACGAAATACCTTCGCGACATCGGCCTCGGATACCTGACTCTCTGGCGGCTTTCGCGCACGCTCTCCGGCGGAGAAATGCAGCGCATCCACCTCGCCGGACACCTCGGCTCCCGCCTCACCGGAACCCTCTACGCTCTCGACGAGCCGACCGTCGGCCTTCATCCGAGGGACACCGACCGCCTCATCCGCGTCCTAAAAGATATCCGCGACCTCGGCAACACCGTCGTCGTGGTCGAACACGACCTTCAGGTGATGAACGCCGCGGACGACATCGTAGACATCGGCCCCGGCCCCGGCGAACGCGGCGGCGAAATCGTTTTCTCCGGCCCGCTCAGCGATTTCAAATCTTCCGCAAAAACCTTGACCGCAGACTACCTGACTGGCAGAAAAAAAGTTTCCGACTTCAAACGGCAACGCCCGGCGGCGGCGAAAAAACGCGGCGCGGTCATAGTCAAAAACGCCCGCCTCCACAACCTCAAAAATATCGACGTCGCGTTCCCAGTCGGATTGTTCACTTGCGTCACCGGCGTCAGCGGCTCAGGCAAAAGCACTCTGGTGTGCGACCTTCTTCACCCTCTCGTCGCTTCCTCGCTAGACTCCGGAGACGGGCCTCCCGAAGACGCTTGCGGCGGCGTGTCCGGCGAAGCCTCCATCTCTTTCGTCGAGATGACCGGACAGGACCCGCCCGCTCTCTCCCCGCGAGCAAACTGCCTCACCTATCTGGGCGTCTTCTCAAACGTCAGACAACTCTTTGCCGACACCGACGACGCCCGCCGCCGCGGCCTCGGCCCCGGCGCTTTCTCTTTCAACACCCCAGAAGGCCGCTGCCCCAAATGCGAAGGCGCCGGCTTCGTTCAAATCGACATGCAGTTCCTAGCCGACATATTGGTCGCCTGCGACGCCTGCGACGGCTCCCGCTTCCTTCCAAATGTCCTCTCAGTCCGCTACAAGGACAAAAACATCAACGACATCCTGTCGCTCACCGCGTCCGAAGCCATCGAGTTCTTTGCCGGGACAAAACCGCTCATCAGAAAACTCGTCGCTCTCGAAGAGGTCGGTCTCGGATACATCCGCATCGGCCAGCCCCTCAACACAATGTCCGGCGGCGAACTGCAGCGCCTGAAGATATCCCGCGAACTCGGCGCGGCGCGCGGCGAAACCGGACTCTACATCTTCGACGAGCCTACTATGGGGCTGCACTGCTACGAAGTCGCCAAGTTCCTTTCCTGCGTGGACAAACTCGTTAGCGGCGGCCACACCGTCGTTGTCATAGAGCACAATCTGGACGTAATCGCCCAAGCCGACCACGTCATCGACCTCGGCCCAGAAGGCGGAGACGCCGGTGGTCGCGTGGTGGCCGCCGGAACCCCGGCGGACATCGCAGCCTGCCCGGACTCCGTCACAGGAGCCTTCCTCGCCCCCCTACTTAAAAAATCCCCGCGCTAGAAACTTATATAGTTAAATTGATTGTGTCAGATATTAAAACAGGTCTTCGAAGCGGGACACATCTTCCAATATGAAATCGGGGTCGAGCGCGCGCATCTGTTCGACCGCCTCAAGGCTCTTTATCCCTGTGAGAACCACCGCGGACCTCGCGCCCATCGTCCTCGCGGCTATCAGGTCGCTCAACGAATCCCCCACTATGAGCGTACGCTCTCCAAGTTCCTTCGGCAGCGGCAACGGCATCTCCAAAAGCTCGTCCATCGAGGCGTCCGGATGTATCGCGCGCAGATACACGTAAGGATGCGGTTTGGCGATAGACGCCGGCCGCCCCTGCCCGGAAAGATGCTTCTCCGCCTCGTGTATCTCCCTGTGCGTCGATATGTGGCGCGGGTCGAAAAAATGATACAGCCCCCAGCTTTTCAAAGGTATCATTATTTCGTCGTACGGCCGCCCGGTGGCTATGCCGAACTTCATCCCCGCTTCCTTCAACAATGACAGCCCCGACAGTATCCCCCCCAGGGGAATCACCGGAACCTCGTACTGTATCGTCCCAAGTTTCGGAATAGCGCTTATCCGGCTGTCGTTGTCCTTCAGGTACAGAAGGTCTCCGAGGTACCGCTCTTGGAACAGCGCGACTACCAAGTCCCACATCGGGCCTCGCCTCTCGAACTCCGGCGCGCTCAGGCCCGTCCTCTCCAGCCTCCACGCGTTGACATGCCCGACGAACGCCACCGCCCTTTTAGCCGGATCGTCCGCCCCTCCGTTCGCCGCCGCCTCTTTCATCCTCTTCCTGACGAACGACATGAAATACGCGCCCAGCGAGTCCATCTTCTCAAGCGACATCCTTCGCTCCGGCAGCATAGCGCCGAAAACAGAGAGCGTTTCCGGCGCGAACGGCTTCTCGAAAAGCGCCCCGGCGTCCCTCCTCGGCTGCGCCTCCGCCATCAATTCAATCAGATACAGCGCGAACGAAAAATACGCCAGATCCCAATTCGTGTTTATCCCGTTGTTCCTCAGCAGCGCTATGAAAGCGGGCGACACGAAATGCTCGAACGCCACCGGCGCGCCCGATTTGTGCAGCACGCTCAGCATCGTGTCGTCGATCAGCCCTGTGAACTGTTTGCTGTATAGCAATTCAAGGACGGTGTGATCGGCGGCTGACCAGTATTCGGCCTCGCCCGTTATCACTCCGTCCATATCGAATATCACGGTGTCTATCTTATGAAATTTGTCCCTGTCGGCCTGAGTCGCCATGGATACGCCCGTCCGCTCCCCGCTCCCGCCTCAATCTTTCTTGAGCGAAACCTTTCCCTTCACGCCGGGAGTCGTCCCCGCGCGCCACGGGCACGGCTCGAACGCCGCCCGCAGGGCTTCCGCGAACGCCCTGAACGCGCTCTCCCACACATGGTGCGGATTGTCCCCGCGCAGCAGGTCGATATGCGCCGTCGCCCTCGCGCCCTGCGCGAACCCGTCGATGAACGTCAACAGGTCCGCCTGCTGCATGTCCTCCACCAGTTCCCCTCTCTCCCTCAGCGCGTCCCCAGCCACGAACAGCGCGCGGTCCTCGAAACTCACCACCGCCCGGCACATCGCCTCGTCTATGCACGCCACCGCGCTCCCGCTCCCGTTTATTCCGCCCTCCAACTCCCTCATGAACAGTTCCCTGTACGCCTCTCCCAGCGACAGCCCCACATCCTCGCATATCACGTGCGTCAGCTTGAAGTCCGGCATGTCCACTTCCACTTCGAGGTTCACGCACCCCCGCCACGATATCGTCTCCAACATGTGGTTGAAGAACTGCAACGGCGTGTTTATCTTCTTTTTGAAGTCGGCGTCCCGCTCGCCGCGCCCAAGCTTCAAGACTATCTTGGACTCGTTGGTCTCCCGCTTCACAGTTATCATATTCGTTTTTCCGGCCATCATCCGCCTCCGTCCGGGCGATCCCCGCAGGGCCTCGCCGCCCGCGAGTTATTTTTTCTTTCCAGTTTTCTTTGGCGACGCCATTTTCTTCGCGGCTTTCGCCCGCGCCTTCTCCGCCTTGCGCGCTTCCATCCTTATCTTCACCGCCTGCGCGTGCGCCGGGAACCCTTCGTAATTCGCCAGCGTCAGCGCCCCCGGCGCCAGCGCGTCGAAACCCGACGGCGTCGCGTATCCGATCGACGTCCTCTTCAGGAAATCAAACACCGACACGCACGAAAAAGTCCTCGCGAATCCGCCCGTCGGCAATATCGCGTCTATCCCCAGATTGAAATTCCCCAGCGTTATCGGCGTGTCCGGCCCGATAAGTATCTCTCCCGCGTTCTTTATCCCGTTCACCGCCTCGACCGGGTCGAACACCAGAACCTCAAGGTGTTCCGGCGCGAACTCGTTCACAAACGCTATCGACTGAGCTAGGTTGCGCGTCAGCACCGCGCCCCCGAAACCTTCCGCCCCAAGACCGCGCGTCGCAAACGTCCGCCTCGGCTCCGGCAGCCTCTTCACCAGCGCGGGCATCCGCTTCGACACTTCCCGGATAAGCGCCTCGCTGTCCGTCACCAGCAGCGCGGTGGAATCCGGCCCGTGCTCCTGCTCTATCAACAAGTCCGCCGCCGCTATATCCGGGTCCGTCGTCTTGTCCGCCAGTATTATCGACTCGCTCGGCCCAGCCGGCACTCCCACGTCCACCACTCCGAACAATATCCTTTTAGCCGCCGCCACATAAGAGCTGCCCGGCCCTATCACCTTGTCCATCTTAGGTATCTTCGCCGTCCCGTACGCCATCGCCGCTATCGACTGCGCCCCGCCCACGCGATACACATTCTCCACTCCGCACGCCCGCGCCGCCACAAGCGTCGCCGCGTCGCATTCCCCTCCCGGCCCCGGAGGCGTGCACACTATCAGATTCTCCACCCCCGCCGCCACCGCAGGCGCCCCCAACATCGCCATCACCGACGGAAACGACCCCTTCCCCCTCGGCACGTATAAACCGCACGACGCTATCGGCGTTATCTTCTCTCCCGCGAACACCCCTTCCCTCACAGGCGTTATCCACAGCGCCTGCGGCATCTGCCTCTCGTGATACGTCCTTATGTTCCCTACCGCTTCCTCTATCGCCGCCACAACCTTGGCGTCCACTTTTTTGCGCGCCTCGTCGAACTCGCACTTCCTCACCTTGAAGTCGGACGGCTTCAACTTCACCTTGTCGAACTTCTCGGTGAACTCCGCCACCGCCTTGTCTCCCCTCTCCCGCACGCCCTCCACCACCGGCCTCACCTGTTCGACAAACCTGTCGATATCCAACTCCGCGCGGCGCAGCAATCTGCGCTTTTCCTCGCGGCTCATTTTGTTCCAGTCGTAAACTTTCAACATCTCGCTCCTCCATACACGCAATTCAGTCATTATATATTAATATCCGAAAAAATCACCCTCGCCTCTCCCGTCCGCAGCTTATTCCGCATACTCCACATCGCGACTATGCAATACCCATTCTGCCAAGAGCCGGTTTTGTAATGAACGAAGTTCATCAAAACCGGCGCATCGAGAGTTTTTTTGGAAGGGGCGCGGAGAAACCTATTTTTGCTAAAAAATGGTTTCCCCGCAAAACCATCATAAACCCGAAAAACCGATGAAAAAGGTTTTCGTCTTCGGCGATTGGAAAAAACTTTTTGAATTAGATAATACCCCATTCTGCCAAGAGCCGGTTTTGTAATGAACGAAGTTCATCAAAACCGGCACATCGAGAGTTTTTTTGGAAGGGGCGCGGGGAACCCTATTTTTGCTAAAAAATGGTTTCCCCGCAAAACCATCTTTTCATTTCTTCTTCGCTTTTTAATTCCTTATTCAGCAACAGCGCCTATCTTGCCGCGAGAAGCGCCTTTGCCTCTTCGGCGGCAGGCCCCTGCCCTTTTGCCGCTCGCACCACCCATTCGAGGTACGCCTTTTCAGACGCCGGGCTGCGGAGCGCCCCGCCCAATATCTTCGCCGACTGCAATCCCGCCCGGTGCGCCTCCGGCGTCTCAGGAAAAAACTCCATCAGACGCCTGTATGCCTCCACCGCCATCGCGTACTCCTTCGCCGCGTGTATCGCCCCGGCAACCTTCAATTGTTCGCACGGCTCGAACATCGCGTCCGGCACTTGGTCCATCAGCGCGCGGTACAACTCCGGAATCGAGCCGAACTGCTTCTTTTCATACGCCGCCTCCAGCCTCCCCAGAAACGCCTCCTGCGGCCCCAGCAGCGCCGCCTGCCCCCTCTTCACCGCGTCGAAGTTCGGCACTATCACCGCCCTCGTCGCCGTCAGCAAATACACCACTCCCGCCCCGAACGCGAACCCTCCCACGTGCGCCATGTACGCAACATTCGAATACTCCATCATCCTCATGGACACGAACTGCATAACCATGTACAAACCTAGAAAAAACCACGCCGGTATCGGAAAAAACGGAACCGGAAAAATCAGCAGCAGGAAAAAAGTTTTTACCTTTGAACGCGGAAACAACACGAAGTAGCCGCCCATCACCGCCGATATTGCGCCCGACGCCCCCACCAGCGACACCGACGGCGCGCCCGCCAAATCCTGCGCCAGCTTGAACGCCAGCGTCGCCACTATCCCCCCCGCCAGATAGAACGCCACAAAACCCGGACGCCCCATCATGTCCTCTATGTTCGCCCCGAACAGCCACAAAAACCACATGTTGCCGATCAGATGCATCCAGCCACCGTGCATGAACTCGCTCGCCAGCAGCGTCGTCAACCTCACCTCGTCCGTTTTAAACGCCAACTGTTCGTGGAAATGAATATAGTCCCCGCCGTGAACCGCCCCGAAGTGGATAGCCACATTCGCCGCTATCAGGCAGAACAACATGAACGGCAGCCGCCGCGTCGGATTCGTCACCGCATACGGTATCGGAAACATCCGCCCTCCGCCTTTTACGCTCGCGCTCCCGGCGCAACCCCTCTTGCGCAACATCGCCGGATGCCACGATTATACCATATCCCCCGCGCGCCGAATCCTCCCCCTGAAAACACGTTTGCGCTATAATATCCCAAGCGACGGGAGCCGCTCCCCGCCGGAGGAACTCATCATGAGCATGCTCATCAAACACAAACCCTTCAATGGCCGCGCCGAAATCGTCAAACCCGGCCTCGACGGACTCAAACTCATATCTTTCGACCTCCTATCTCTTGAAAAAGGAATGTCGCACACCGAGGACGCCGGGACACGCGAAGTTTGCGCGGTCATACTCGGCGGACAATGCGACCTCGCCGCCGCCGGACGCGAATGGAAAAACGCAGGCTCACGCCCCGACGTCTTCAGCGGCCCCGCAACATCCCTTTTCATCCCGGCGGGCAACACCTTCAGCGTCTCCGCCTCCGGCGGCTCCACAGCCGAAGTCGCCCTGCTCCGCTGCGAAGGCGGCGCGTCCGGCGACCCCCTCTTCATCCCGCCGGAGAGCGTCAAACAAAACGACCGGGGCAAAGGCAACTGGCTGCGCCGCGTGCACGACATCGTCGACCGCGACATCCCCGCCTCCCGCATGCTCGTCGGCGAAACCCACAGCCCCGCCGGCAACTGGTCCAGCGCTCCACCCCACTGCCATGACATCGACAACCCGCCCTTCGAGTCCGACCACGAGGAAATCTATTTCTTCAAATGCCACCCCTCTCAGGGCTTCCAACTCATCCGCCTCTACACCGACGACCGCTCCCTCGACGTCGCCCATGTCGTCGAAAACAACGACACCGTCGTCATCGACCGGGGATACCATCCCGTCGCCGCCGGCCCCGGCTACAAAGGATACTACCTCTGGATACTCGCCGGAGAAAGCCGTGAAATCCTGATGCGAGACGACCCTTGCCACAAATGGCTAAAGGAGTGTTAGCCCGCATTTTTCACCAACGCTCTGCCGCAATATTTAAGGATAAAAAGGAGACGCCCATAATGAACACGAATCAGACGATGAAACATGCCTCTTCCGCAATCAATAAAAAATGCCTCGCCGCGATTCTGGCTGTGGCCATGACGATTGCCGCAGCCTCTATCTCAGCCGCAGCGGAAAACATCAAGCTGCCGCCCCCGCAGACGGACGGCGGAATCCCCCTTATGCAGGCCCTCAAACTCAGGAGCACCGCCCGCGCGTTCAGCCCAAAAGAACTCCCCGCTCAAACACTCTCAAACCTCCTTTGGGCCGCTTTCGGCGTCAACCGCCCCGACAGCGGCAAACGCACCGCCCCCTCCGCCATGAACTGGCAGGAAATCGACATCTACGTCGCCCTCCCCGGCGGCCTCTACCTCTACGCCGCAGAAACCCATTCCCTCGCGCCCATCCTCGATGAAGACGTCCGCGCCGCCACAGGCATGCAGCAGATGGTTAAAGACGCCCCCGTCAACCTCGTCTTCGTCGCCGACTTTGCCAAAATGAAACAGGGAACCAAAGACGACAAAATCCTTTACTCCGCCACCGACACAGGCTTCATCAGCCAGAACGTCTACCTGTTCTGCGCCTCCGAAGGACTTTCCACATTCGTCAGAGGCTTCGTCGACAAACCCGCGCTCTCAAAAACAATGCGCCTCCGCAAAGACCAGAAAATCATACTCGCCCAATCCGTCGGCTTCCCAGCGGAGCAATAATCCGGAAAAACCGTTTTGAAACAGTTTTCACCGGGTCGCGATTTATTGAAAAGAATATAAGTAGCTGGGTGCCACCCCCAAACTCGTTTGGGGGTGTTGTCAAAATAGCACATATAAAGAAAAAGCATCCCCGTGCGACAAGAACAACACCGTTGTGAGCATTATCGAAATACGGTGAATGGCAACGCATCTTTTGTGGATGCCTGTTCCCTCATTAAAGAATACCAAATTCTGAACTGAAGAGACTAGGTAGTTGTTTTCGCAAGAGAGTTGTTATTAAACAACTCTATTTGGCTCCGTATAAATATGCCACATGAGATTTAAAAGCATCGCAAGCACTTCTCAATAGTATTCCAAGCGCGTCATCCATTTCCCTGTTGCATATTAATAACAACTCTCGAAGATCATCCTGCGCTTTAGGCCAAGGCCAATCTTCCGGGGCTCTCGTCATTGATTTATCAAACCCCTTATTATTTGCTTGTTCTAATATATGTTCCCAAGCTAAATCTTTAATCCTGAATCCCGAACTTATCGTGTCTTCGTCAAAAAAACAACCCTTGGGCGTCATTCCTCCTTCATGGGCAAATATATTCCTAATCACGTATGACAATACAATCGGCCATCCGAATCCGTCCTTCAAGGATGCATTAAGGAGCGCAGAAGTAGGGTATGCCGTTTGTGAGCCGTCTTTTTCTTTTGTTTTCGCCACGAAGGTTGAAACAAGCTTTGCAGACCATGGATTAGTTCTATCAAGTGAATACGAACATGCTATTCTTCCAGCAATATCTGTAATATTGTCAGCTATGGCCCAGACCGTATTCATATATCCTTGAACAACAAGCAACCGTGCATCCTTGTAATGAATGACGTTGTCACATAATTTTACATGATCGGCAGGCATGGGAATGGCTGATTTATGCAGGTTTTGCATTATTTTCATGATGGAATCTCTTGAACCAATTAGCTTTATGATTTCTTCTATGCGACTGTGTTTTCCTGATATTTCAACGAGCTTATTTTTAATTTGTGACGCCGTCATTCTAGTAAGTATTTTGGAGTCGTGTTTTTCGATATGAGCGTGCGTATTTTTAAGCACAGTTTCACATTCACTGAGTCTGGCTACTAACGATATTCCACTCATTCTTCACTCATCTCCTTGGCTATCTCGATGTGGTGTTGCAATTCTGACTGCGCATTCTCGTGGTTCCATTCCCAAAAGCTTTTGAGAAACACATCTGTTTCGCTCTCAAGCATTTGACGTGCCTTTTCCACTTTCTCATAAAAATGGGGAGGGACTTCTCCGGGAGAACTTGACCATCCCTCAATTTTTCTTTCAATTAAAGACACAAATATATCTAGTCGTGTTTTTTCATCTGCCCTATCAGCAAATCTACACGCTGAAATAGCCATTTTGCGCCATGCGTCTGAATTCATTGGATATTGCCCAGCTATTCTTGACCATTTCCAAACGGCATCTGCATCTTTAGACTGAAACCCGTCAAGGCGTTCCTTCACAATGTCAGGAATAAGCAAGCCATCAGGATCTACATCAAAGAGGTATTCAGGAAGAACATAGCCCAGCCAACCCTTATTATCAATAAATCCCAATAACGCTTCAATATCTTTACGGGCAGCATCATTAGATAGATCATGACTGTTTATTGGTTGAACATATTTACTCAAATGAAGCCTTAACGGAATGACCCTGCTCTTCTCGGTCTCCCCTTCACCCACTAAAGTCAACCGGTAATTCAGAGCATCAACCAACCACTTTATAGAGGGCCTACTGCTATGATCAAGAATCATTTCAATATGCGGCAGTGTTACATCACCAACAACATCAGGCATGGGCATTTCCAGCATTAAATCAAGAAGCCATTCGCCAATGTTATCAGGTATTAACTCCTTTTTATTATCATCAATTAGTTGTCTGACTCCGTGATATATCGAGTTCGCAAGCGTCTTAAAGCCATTTTCAATTTCAGAAGCATTCATATCATTCAGAACAGCCCCAACAACACGTTTATAGTCTTCCCAATTGTATGTAAACGTCCATCCAATAATCTGTAAGTATTCAACTAGCTTGTCCGCGCTTTTAAATGCATCATATGCAGATATTAGAAATGTCACTTCTTCATCAGATATCAGTTTGTAGTTGTCTGAATAGTATGGCCGATAAGCCTCGCGAATAAATGGTACTTTTTCTTCTGCAGAAGCTGGCAACTCGTAAAGCATTTTTAATACAGATAGCGCGTCTTCTTTTCTTTCACGCAACGCATATACCCAACTTCCAGCAATGTATGTTGCAAACACGAAATGAGGATCGTCTCCGGGTTTTTTAAAAGCATTTTTCAAATGTGTGGTGATGCAATCTTTTTCTGGCGCCATTTGTCCTAAGGCATATGCGATGCTGTATATATTGGCCAACTTATTGGCATCCCCGAAGAACTCTAATGCTCGATCAACAAATTCAGATATTGCGTTTTCATCTTTGCTGGCAAGTTCGGTCGCTTTTTCGTTTGCGATACGGCGCCGTTCGCTCCAGTTAGCATCATTAACTAGAGGGTCAAATTCTTTTACCAGTTCATTTCTCATGTATAGTTTCTCTAAGCTATCAGCAGCTTCCTTGAATTCGTGGTCTTTGTCGTATCGATAATGCCACTCCCAGACTTTGCGCGCGGCGGTGATTTCCTTGTGATTCATATTCTCTTTTTTTGACAGAGTTTCATAAGCCCATTTTAAGTTGTCCTTCAATTCTGATTTGAATAAACTTATTGTCTTTATGTCCTTATCCTCATCATCTTTGTCAACAAGTATTCTTAAAGATGACAGCATATTGCTGTGCATAGATCTAAAAGAGGCCCATAACATGTTGATGATTTCGTAGTCTTCCATGTCTTTTTCTAATAGTTGCTTAACTTTGGTTTTGACTTTATCGCGTATGCGCCATACGTGATCTCTGGGTAGAACGATGTATTTTTGGATGGTAATCTTGTAGCCATCTAAAGAACTTTGTTGCCTTTCGACCGCAGTGATTGATTTGAGCATAATTTCTAGGCTCTTCAATTTATCAGACTGCAAAGTTCCCTGTTCAATCTGCTCCAGTCTTTCCATTACTATGTCTTTCGCCTGCTCGTCATATTGCTCAAGGAAACGCTGTCCTCCCTCTAAAACCCTCTTCAACATCTGCATCGCTCTTTTTCCGTCATTGGGGAGTCCTGCGGGGCTGTTTTTTGAGATTATTTCTTCTGCATCTACAAGCTCACAAAGCTCGCTCAATACCTTAATTTTTTCAGCCTCTCCACGCGCTCCAGTTGCTGCGTGCATGACAGGCCATGCAAGCTCAAGTATGACATCATCCTGTCCAATTATTCTTTTCTCTGTCAGTTCATAGACTTCTTCCTTGTTACAACGGTTCATCCTCACTATTTTTGAGAATTCAATGACATCCATGGGGCGTACCGGGGCAATATCAGCAATTGTGCCAGCCGCTAAAATACGTGCGCTTGCAGTCAAATCTTTTGTTATGCTATGCAACTCTCTAAAGAAATGGCCTATCAGCGAGACTTCCCTACCCCTTTCATCATTGAGTATTCTTAATTGCCATTCTGTACGGGCAAGGGATATCAATATGGTATTATCTATTCTTCTGAGAAAACCCTGTTTAATGTTATTGATAACAGCTTGAACAATCCTCTTTGCGTCTTCGGATGGCTCTAATGGCCGTGATGCTGTGTCAGGATCATATATCAACCATTCTTGAAGAATATAATCCCTAATCACATCGGGCTTTATTTCAATAAGTCTGTCATAAGCTCCCCTCTTAATAATCACACGTCTTTCGATGAGTCGTTTTATGAGTTCTCTCAGCTTCGTTATATCGCCTATGCCAGTTTCGTTGAGGATGATTTTCAGCAATGCATCATCTTCACGATTCACTGTTCTAATTAGCGCTGTCCATCTGAGAAGCCCTTGAACATGTTCTTTGGGGAAATCATCCTGTTCGCTGTATATCTCTCTAAGATACTCTTCGGCTAATTCATCTGCCGTATCTGGAAAATCTCCTACGCGCCCTTTCTTTTCAAGGATGTGTATTGCTAATGAAATCCAAATGGGGAAGCCATCGTATTTGCTTGAGATTATTTCCGCAGCATTTTGTTTCCAATCATCTGGATGCTCGGAAAAGCTGTTACTACTATTAATTAAGCCGAGACAGAATTCTGTTGCATTGTCAGTAATTGGCTTCAAATCTATGAATTCGCAGTTGCTTTTCATTCTTGAACTTTCAAGATATCTGAATATGGGGTCTTTGGGAGAACGCACAGTCAGCGCAACTTTCCAGTTTCTTGATCTGCCAGTTCTTCCACCAATTTGCTCCATAAGCTTTTGAAGTATTTGTTCATCTTCAGGTTCATCAACAAGAAGAAGAGTAGTGCGCTCAGGAACAATCGCTTCGTACCACGAACCGTCTGTCATGGCAGCAATATTAGCCCACAATACCTGCCATCCTTTTGTAGCGGCTTTTTCTGCCCCTGCTTCTATTAGAAACTTGGTTTTTCCTATTCCTCCGGGGCCACAAATCACACAGAATAATTTGTCAGAGGACAAGAAAGCATCAAAATTATCAAGTTCGGTATCTCTACCAATCAATTCAGCATTTGTTGCCCGTGATAAGAACGGCGTATAGTATTCAAATCGCTCTCTTGCTTCTGGAAGGGTAAGGAATACTCTCGTTTGATTTTGGAAATAAGATCGTTCTATCTCAGGATGTTCATCAAGCTTTGCGTCAAGTATGCCTTGGTTCCAATATGTTGCAGTCAAACCCATTTCTCTAAACAGCGGGACAACTTGTTTATTCCAAGTTTCATCATCGGGAGGGTTAAACACCGCATTTGTCATCAACACCCAGTTGTTAACGTCTCGCCATTGATTATGTCTGGTGTGGCCGGATTCTCTGTACTCTTTGATTTTTGTCGCTTCCTTCTTTGCTTCACTTATCGCTTTCGAGGCCGATTCATCTCCAATGTATTTAGCTTGATACACCGTTTGCTTATCACCGGAAAGTATATCTTGTCCCCCATCTTTTCCCGGGCGATCAAAAATCGTCGCATTGCTGTCCTCAAAGTAAATTATCGTTCCACAAAAACCTTGAAAAACGTGACTGCTAATCATTCCCCAATTTCTTTTGCTCATCGCATAAACCTCTTTAATACTTGGCATCCCGATTCAGGGCGTCATGATATTTGCAAAGTACAACTCTAGCTGTTGATTTTTCGTATTCTACATTTATTTCTTGATATAATATCATGTTTTCTTTGACAAAACTAGCATATACTGACAATTGGTTACATAAATAGAATGCTTGTCATGATAGAATAATACTAACGCAATAACCTGCTTAGAAAACGCTGCTAATTGCGAAAACAGGCACAAGTTTTGCGATGAAACGCTTTTCCGAAGTGTCTTTTGTTTGCATTACTCGCGCAAGAGCAACACATAAAAACTTCGAATAATGACTTTACGCAACATTATGATGGCAATGATAAAACACCCCCAAACGAGTTTGGGGGGTGGCACCCGGAATTGGTTATGTTAGAGTGCCGGATTCTTCAATACAGTTATTTAATTTCATCTGCGTCCATCATCATATTCATGACTTATACCAAACAATATGATGCGAGAAGATTGGCAAATGAGGTTTGGGGAAAGAACCATTTTCAAAGGGTTTTTCGCCAACCGCTGCATGCGGGTTACAGCAGGGAGTCCATGTGTTCGGCGACGCCGAAGACGTCTTTGACGGGGTGTTTCTCGCCGGAGTCGTCCACGAGGAACCCGTTGAAGAGTCCGAGAGGCTGCCGGTAGTGGGTCTTGAAGACGCCGAGGTTGAGGTCTTCCACTTTCAGCCCCTGCGGCGCGAAATCCAGTTCGACCCTTCCATCGTGGTCGCTGATGCGCCACGGCTTCTTCGTGTCGGCTTCGTCGAACTCGAACTTGATCGGCCCAAGCAGAGAGATTTCCGGGCCGTGCCAGATGGCGCACTCGTTCCACGAGCGCTGGTCTTCGATAAGGTTGTCCGTAAGGTTCGCCCCTATCACCCGCCCTTTCGAGTCGAACGCTGCGAAGTTCGCCCACTTCCACCAGAACCGGCGCGGGTAGTACGCCTTATGCACGTCGATGAGTGCGATGTCCCGCGTCGGGTCCAGCCTTACGCTCTCCCCGCCGACCTTCAACTCTCCCTCCGCCGGGCACACCACCTTGTGCGAATACATCGCGCTCGCGTCGCCGAGCGGCAGGCTGACTATGAGCGGCTGCACTTTCGAGAGGTCTTCCAGCGCGCGGAACCGCCCGGACAGAGCCGGGATTCCTTTCGACGCGGCTATATCCGCCCGTATCTCGTGCCGCCCCTTGTCTATGTGGTTTTCATATTCGAGCTTGTATCCGGGGAGTTTCGCGCTTGAGCGACCGTCGAAGAGCGACTCCGCCACCTTTGCCGCTCCCGGGGGCAGCATCCTGCGCTGCTCGTGCAGTTTCCCCGTCCGGCGGTCGTACGCGAAGAAAAATGTTTTCGCCGTTATCCCCGCGTCGAAGATAACCGTGCCGAAATAGAAGTCGGGATGAATGACGGCGTAGTGCTGCCAGTCCTTGAGCCGGAGCCGCCTGAGAGCGCGGGGCGCGGCCCCTCCCATCAGCGGGTCGGCGTCAAGCATGTTCAGATTGCGAAACGGCGACTTGAACACGCCGAGGTTGAACTTGCCGTTTTCCACTATCCTGTCGGGCGTTTCCAGCAGCGTTCTCATGTGTGGGCCTCCCCGGCCCGCCGGGCTGCGCGCGGGCGTCCGGCCTTTGGCGGCCGGATATCAATTTAACCCCGCCTTGCGGCGGCGTGTCAAGCTTCGAGTCGGAACGCGGCGCTCGCCACCGATTAAAAAAAACACTGGTCATTTCCCCCCGGCGCGGCCACAATATCCCAAACGGGGCGAACCCGCGCCGCGCGCGCGCCCCCCTTGCGGAGATTCGCATGTATACTCACAAATTCAAAGACTGCCGTTCGCTGTCCGAACTGCCGTGGTTTAAAATAAACGACGCCGGACGACTGGTTCTCGCAGAGCCGGAAAAGGTCGGCCCGATAATCGACTTCCACTCCCACCTCGGGTTCGCCATCTTCTTCTCGCCCCCCCTCGACCTGCGCAGGCGCGCTCCGGAAACGCTCCACAACTTCCCGATGCGCGGCGTAGAAGTGGACCTCGACCTCGAATCCGGCCTCAACCTCGAACTCAACCAGCCCGGCCGCGTCGTCAAACAGTACATCCAGTCCATGTTCACCAACAAGGGCGACCAAGCCACCCACACCGTCCCCAATATTAAGGAAGAAATGGCTGACATGAATATCGAGCGCGCCATCGTCATGGCCATTGATTTCCCGTTCGGCGCACAGAACTCCGAAGCCTACCTAGACGCCATGCGCGGCGAGGACAGCCTAGTTCCGTTCGTCGCCGTCAACCCCCTGCGCCCCGGATGGGAAGAGCGCATGGACCGCCACATCGCCAACGGCGCGCGCGGCCTCAAAGTCCATCCGTACTCAGAATTCATGACCAGCGACCACCCGTTCGTAATCAGGATGCTCCGCCGCTGGGAACGCTACGGCCTGCCCGTCCTCTTTCACACCGCTTTCAACAGCATCGCTCCTGGATTCCTCCAACTCCTCGCCCGCATGGAAACCTACGAAAAAGCCCTCCGCAGATTTCCCAACATTAAGTTCGTCCTCGGCCACGCCGGCATGGACTTCTTCGAGAAGGCCATCGAGTACGCCCACAAATACGACAACGTGTATCTTGAGATAGACGGCCAGCCCCCCGCCAACCTCGAACGCATCTGCGACAGCGTTGACCACAGCCGCCTGCTGTTCGGCACGGACTGGCCGTTCTTCCCGATGGCCCTCGCCCTTGCCAAAGTCTTCATCGGCGTCCGCGGAGACGAATCGCTTACCCGGAAACTGCTCTATGACAACGCCGCCGAACTCCTCGGCTCCTCGCAACCGTCGTCCGCTTCCGCGTCGGCCTGACACAAGCGCAGAGCTCTACAGGCAGAGGCAAAGATTTGTTAAGGGAAAACTTTTGAAAAAGTTTCTCTAAGGCCGCCGGAACCGGCCCGCTATTCCCCGCCTTTTCCTTCTTCCTTTCTTCTTTCCGCTTTCTCACATCCTCCGCTGCCGGCGCCGCGAGAAAGAGTCGAACAAATATACCCGGCCCCTATTGATTATATTTTGGAGCTGTCCTATATTATATCGTCCGGCACAGACGCCGGCTGTTTGATTTATTACGCGATACGCTTTGGGAGATGGATATGCCGAATGTAAAGTCAGCAGAAAAAAGACTGAGACAGAACGAGAAAAGAAGAGAGAGAAACCGCGCCGAGAAGTCCAAGATGCGCACGGCCATCAAAAAGGCCGAGACCGCTATCTCAGACAGCGACGCCGCAGCCGCGAAGACCGCGGTTCTCGACGCCTGCAAGGCCCTCGATAAGACCGCCCAGAAGGGCGTCGTCCACAAAAACATGGCCGACCGCAAGAAATCCCGCCTCGTCAAAATGCTCAACAAAAAGAGCTGAGCCGGAAACCATCCCGCCCGAATGCGATAACACCCGCTCTCCGGCGCGACGGACAAAACTAACGGAAACAAAAAAGCCCGCGACGGCGGGCTTTTTTAATTCATACCAGTTCTTAATTGATTTTACCCACCCGTTTGTGCGCCATGCACAAAATTTTTTCTTTTGCGCATGAGCGAAAACAGCGACAATTCATAGGTGATTCAAAATAATAAACCGTATAAATGATTCAGGGATGAAATAAAAAAGCCCGCTGTCGCGGGCTTTTGATATCGTTTTCTCTACCTAGTCGCTATCAGTGCAGCGCTTCCATCACGCATGCTTTCGCTTTTTCCATCGTCATCTTCTTGGCGCACACTATCTCGCCGACTATCAGGTTCATCGCGTTGTCCATCATCTTCTTCTCCCCCATGGACAACCCTTTTCTCTTATCTTTTATGTACAGGTTTCTCAGCACGTCCGCCACCTCGTGCACATCTCCCGTTCGTATCTTGTCCAGATTATGTTTGTATCTCCTGTTCCAGTTGGACGGCATGTCGGATGTCTTTTTGCACTTCAGCCCGTCAAGCACTTCGTCTATCACCTGCGTTTTGATAATCTTCCTTACACCTATCTCTTCGCAATTCTCCATCGGGATCATGACCGTCATTTTTTTCATCGTCAGGTTTACTATATAGTATTTCTTGGTCATACCCAGCACTTCTTGGTCCTGAATGGACTCTACCACGCCCACTCCGTGCAAAGGATGCAGAATCTTATCGCCGCATTTGTACATGCCGTCCTCCTATATAGTATTTGTTTGAGATAATGATTTGTATGATATTAAAACACATGACCCGCATTTTACCACATAAGCAAGCCAAAGTCAATTTATCCGCGCCGGAAATCAAAAATTCTTTCAACAGCAAAGCTTTTTAGACAAAACAGCTGATTTGCACATATATCCCTCCTCTTAATAAGCTTTTGCCAATAATGAAAAACAAGCCGATTTTGCGTTGAACGAAGTTCATCAAAATCGGCGGCCAAGAGTTTTTTTGGAAGGGGCGCGGGGAAACCTATTTTTGCAAAAAATGGTTGCCCCGCAAATCTAAAACATCATTAACCGCTTTTCATTACATTCTATTATATCACGAATGAGAGCGAGGCAGCGCGCGGCCCTCAAGCTCTTCCATCGCTTCGATGACGTCCTGTGGGATATCAAGTTTTTTCCGGTTTCCATAGTCGTAGAACACGCCGAGGCTGGATCCGGCGGCAGCCACGATGCCCTGCCTTTCGCTCACAAGCCTGTAGTCCATTTTCAGTTCAGGCCCTTCCACGCTCGCCGCCCGGATGCCCACGCGCGCAGTGTCCGGATACGTCAGCGGCCGGATGAACTTGCAGTCGATCCAAGAGAGAATCGGCCCCAGTTTCTCTGTGTACATCCGGTTCACTATCCGCGTCCTTTCGCCGTAAACCACTCTGGCGTTCTCAAAATACTTGAAATAGACGCAGTTGTTCACATGCTGAAACGCGTCCATGTCGCCCCAGTCAACCTTAGTGTCAACGATAAGCTTGTAGCCTTCAAAGATGTCTTCCATGCCGTTCCTCCGGTAGATATGCGTTCGAAATTTATGCCAGTTCTTAATTGATTTTACCCACCCGTTTGTGTGCCATGCACAAAATTTTTCTTTTGTGCATGAGCGAAAACAGCAACGATTCATGGGTAATTCCAAATAATAAGTCGTTTATTGCGCCGGGCGCGGCGGCGGCGCCCCGCCGCCGGATGATTTCAACATCAGTTCGAGTCCGGGCCTGAGGATGAAGAGCGCCGCGACGCGCGTCCCTCCGGAATTGACCGCAGCCATCGGCGGCGCATTGTCCCACAACGCCCGCGTGTGCGCGTCCATCACTCCCCGCCTGTTGAACGCCAACAGGAAGTCCGCCTCCCGCCCGTACGTCTCCGGCTTTATGTCCGCCCTCAACAGCCCCAACTTCTGAAACTTTGCCAGATTGTTTTTGTAGTACCCCACCGTCACTACTCTGGCCCCCGGCGGCAGCGTCCGGTTCAGCAAGTCCGCCAGCCCCGGCGTGAACGCCTCGCCCCAGTACATGACCTCCAGCCCACGGCGTTCAGCCCCGGCCACTCCCCCCGCAAGCTCGTTGTAATATGTAAGGTGAAACGGACGGGAATCCGCTAGAACGACGCCGCACCAGACCGCGAACACCACAATCCCGGCGGCCCGCAAAGGCGCCGAAAACCTCCCCAGCACCCACGACACCCCCGCCCCGGCAAGCAGCGCCCAGAACGGAAATACCGCCATCAGCAGCCTCTCCCCGTCATACACCGACACCCTCGGCGGGGCAAACAGAACAAGCATAAAAAATGAATTTATCAGCAGAAACACAACGATTTTTCGCGCGTCGGCAGATTCCGGGACGCGACGCCGCAACCCCTGCGCAGCCCCCGTCACCGCCGCCGCCAATATCGCTACCGGCACGCTCAGCGCGGAAACCACGAACGGGTAACTCCACGGTAGCGCCGCCGCATAGTCCCGCCCGAAATAATGAACCACAATCGTCGCCCTCGCGCCCGGAGCCGCAAAATGCCTCAAATACTCCGCCGCCGCCCCCAAA
>MWCD01000022.1 GCA_002069885.1 bacterium ADurb.Bin236
CCGCCGATAGCATCTGGAATGCTCTGCCTATCTCTGCGCGGGCCAACGTGTGGGGCGACGAGATTTATTTCTCAATCCCGGTGTCGGAATCGGGATCGGCAGACGCGCGCGAAGTGGTCGAGTCTGGAGAGTTGGGATACTGGCCTCCGGGGAACGCGTTCTGCGTGTTTTTCGGTCTGACGCCGGCGAGCAGGGGCGGAGAAATACGGGCGGCAAGCCCGGTTAATCCCGTCGGGCGCGTGTCGGGCGACGCGAAGATTTTCAAGAAGACGCGCGCGGGCGACTCGGTGACAATCGATAAAGCTTGATCTAAATTTTTCGGCATTCCCATCGAAACAATTTTTTTATCAATGACGGGTCGGTTTCCGGTTGTGTTTCATCCACTCATAAAAATTGCTTATTAAAACAAGAGAAAATAGCAGTTGAAAAATATGTTTAATGAATGTGCTTTGGCGCCGAATGCGGACGGATATTAAATGAAAAGAAGGAATGTGAACGGAGGAAACAGGCGATGGGGATAATGAAAGGCGAAAACAGGAAGAAGTGTCTGGGGATGATCGCGGGGTTGGCGGCGGCGGTCATAGCGATTGGCGGTTGTTCCAAGGCGGGCAAGGTTGAGCCTGCTAAAGAGCCGCCCGCGCAAGTCGAGCAAGAAGAAGAGCGGCAGCCGGAAGAGGCTGTCGTTGTCGAGCAGAGCGTCCCGGAGCCTGCGGCGGCGTTGCTTATCGCCGGGCTGGACAAATACGGCAGGCCGGACGCGTTGATGGCGGTGGCGGTTTCTCCGAACAAGAAGGCGATAGGAGTGATGTCGATACCGAGGGACGCGATGCTGGACGTGGCCGGAAAACGACAGAGAGTAAGGTTTCTGTCTAAAGTGGACGGTAGCGTCGCGGAAGCGGTTGGCGGGCTGCTCGGGTTGAAAATAGACAACAGAGTGATACTTGATCTGGGAGCGGCCGAGAAAGTCATCGACGCCGTGGGCGGAGTTGATATCGATGTGGAGGCGGACCTTAGATACGCTGACAGCAAGCAGGGGCTGGATATAAACATAAAAAAGGGCAGGCAGAGGCTGAACGGCGAGAACGCGGTGAAATACGCGCGTTATAAAAAAGGATCGGACGAGAGCGGGCGGGTCGACAGGCAGCAGAAGCTAGCCGCAGCGGTCATGGTCAGGCTGGCGTCGCCGGATGTGATTAAGAAAGCGCCGGAGTTGGTGAAGACGCTGGTCGAGAGGCCGGTGATAAAAACAAATATGGGCGCGTCCGATTTTCTGACGTTGACGACGACGCTGAGCGCGGCAGGGCAGGGGGCGCGCGCGGCGACTCTGCCCGGAGATTGGAAAAAGACTAAAGAGGGCAATCACATAGAGCCGGACGCGGAGCGCGCGCGGGCGGCGATGGCGAAGTTGTTGGCCGAAGAATAATCGGCTGGGTTTCGCTGTTTCACACAGATAAAGAATAGGCCACAAAGTTCGGGAGCGCGGAATTCGGGAAAGCGGCCATCAGGGCGGCGGTTGCGCGCGGGCCTGTGCAGTGGGACGGGACTATGGATGAAACGCCGTATTTTTTAAGGGCGGCTACGGTGACGTCGATCTGAGGCTGGGCGGCGCGCTCTAGGTGCATGCCCCCGACCACCGCGTCGAACTTCTCGACGCCGGAGACTGAAGCGGCGCGCTCGATGTGGCTGATTATCCCCCTGTGCGCGCATCCGAGAAGCAGCGCGGACTTCTTTTCAGATTTGACAATCAGCGATAGGTCGTCGCGCAGCGGGTCGGGCGCGGGAGCGCCGTCGGCTCTGCGAACCATCAGCATCGGCTCTATTTTTTCGAAATCGTTCGCCGACGGGACCTCTCCCGTCGTGGACACTCCGGGAACGACCTCGAACGGCTCGGTCGTCTCTATCCTCTCCACTCCGGCGGCGGCAAGCTTGTCTACAATCTCTTTTGAAATGCCGATCGGCATCATGCCGTTGGGGGTCATGGCCAGCTTCTCGTCGAACGCGTCCGGATGGACGACGAGCTTGAAGTTTTTTGCGACATCGAGCAGGGCGAGCAGTCCGCCCGCGTGGTCGTAATGGCCGTGGCTCAGGACTACGAAGTCAGTTTTGCTCAGGTCTTTTCCAAGCTTTGCCGCGTTGCGGACCGCCACGTCGGTCTGGCCCGCGTCGAAAAGAATCGAAGCTTCGGGCGTTTCGATAAGAAAGCTCTGGCCATGCTCGGCGAGCAGGCCCGCGCTTGTCATAACGTTGTTGCAGCACAATGTGGCGATCTTTATTCCGCTCATGTCAGCCTCCAGGCAAGTTGATGAATGTTTTTGTTAGCTTGCAATAAGCGCGCGTGCGCGCTGTGAAGCTGCCGCTTTCGTTGAAGGATATTCCCGGACATGGTTTGCAGCGGGGGAAGTATTCGCAGTCCCGGCAATCCATGTCGCCGACGCGCAAAGCGCGAAGTTGTTTGAAAAGGGGCGAATCGTACAGTTCTTGAAAAGAGCTTTCCCGGAGGTTGCCCGCCGGAGTTTTGATGACCGAGCAGGGGGCCATATCGCCGTTCGGCAATATATTCGCCATGCGGCCCGCCACGCACCACTCGGATATCATGGTTTCCGGCGGATAGGCGGATGGGACGCTGAGAGAGTCGGGATTGAGGAATTCATCCCACTTTATCGGCAACTCTTTCAGGGTCTCGTCATCCACCACATGGCCCAAGGGGTCCGCGCAGCCGTCCTCGCGCGCCACCATCAACGTGGAAAACTGATAATGTACGCCCAGTAGTTTGAAGAGCTCCTCGGCTTTTCTGAAATGCGGGGCGTTCTCCTTCATCAGCATGCAGAAGACTGCGGTGGAAATTCCGGCTTCTTTCAAAAGCGAGAGCGTCCGGACGGCGGCGTCGAAAGAGCCTGCGACGCGGGTGACGGCTTCGTGCGTGGCGGCGTCTCCGCCGTAAAGGCTGACCGCGCAGCGAACCAGCTTGTCGTTGTTGCGTTTCATCAACGCTATATGTTCCGGGCCGACCAGCGTCCCGTTCGTCTGGATGGCGACAAGGAAGTCCTGAGCGAAAACAGTCTCAAGAACCTCGGACACATCGGGGCGGGCGAAGACTTCGCCGCCAGTGACCGCCAACTGAAACGTCCCGGCCTTTTTCAACTGGGCGAATATGTCCGCCATCTCGGCTGGCGTCAGTTCGTCTGAGGGAGCTTTGTGGATGGCTATCTTGCAGTGGACGCATCTGAGGTTGCAGCGCTTCGTGCACTCGAAACGCACTTTGACCGGGACGCCCATCCCGTTCAGCCTGCGCAACATGCTCATAAGCCTTTTCTGCTCCATTAAAAAACGCCTCGGTTAACATTATAACGCAAAAACAATCGCGGATGTTTTTGTATGTTTACACAGGAAAACTTCGAGGAAGAGAATCAGCGGCGCTCGATATTGATTTCAGGGTCGGAGTAGCCTTTTGGAGAAGGACGAGGCTCGGATGTCCGGGCCGGGACGGCGTTTTTTCCCGCGTACAGGTTCAGCATCTGATTGGCGGCGGCGGCGATGGCCTCAACTCTCGGATAACCCGCGCCCGCAGGGGTCGTAATCAGCGCCCCGGTCGATGTGTCGGTGTATCCGACGATGACCACGCGGTCCTTGAATATCTCTCTCATCTTTTCGTTGTGTTTCGCTTCCGCGCCCGCTTTAAAACTGTCTTTTACTTTCACAATGTCATAGTAGGAAACGGTTTTGAAGACCGACTTGTGCGGGGGAAAAAGAACCTGCAGGGTGTCGCCTTGAGACAGCGGCACGCTCCTGCCCCGTACGGAAACTACGCGGGAAACGCCGGATCCTGAGACCGAAACCTCGGAGGGAGAAGCCTCAACCGCCGCCAGAAACACTGCCAGAGACAGCGAAGGAAGGACGTAGCCCTGATGGCTGACGAACATGTCCACGCGGCGCAGGGTTCCGTCCGCGTCGGGGTAAAGAGACCGCCCGGCGGTGTAAGCGCCTGCTTTCAGAAGTCCCTCGAAGGGAAGCGCCAGAGCGGGGGCGGCCCTGCCGACCGCGGCTCCCGCTCTGCCGATGGCGTAAGAGCGCAGGTCGACTTGGGGGTTGACGGCGTGGGGAGTGGGAATGATGTCGAATCCCGCGATAACGGGGGGAGGCCCGGCGGAGACGGCGTCGGTGAAAATCTTGTCGTCGCGCGTGTCCCAAGTCTGCTGGAAAAGCATGTCGAAAGCGACGGCTCGCGCGCCGGCTTCCCGCAGCCGCTCGACCAGACGCCCGTGCCACATCCTGTGCATCGGGTACGGGCCGGTGTACGCCTGATTGCTCCGCTTGCTTTTTTCCGGGCCGAGGTAGTAAAGGGTGTTTGCGTCCACCGCGACGATGACGATCTCGGAGACGGGGTTCATAGTGGCGGGCCAGACCGCCGCGGCTTGCGCCGGGGCTTTTTGTTGCGCGGAAGCGACAACGGAGAGGAGGAACAACGCGCACGCAAGCGCCGCTCCGCAAGCTCCCGCTGTTCCGAACGCCCGTTTCAGGTTGTTATTCATGCAGTCCGCCGATTTGCGCAAAAGTTCTATACAATGTTATCCCATTTCCTCGCCGCGTGTCAAAATAAAAAGCGGGCGGGGCTTATCTCCGCCCCGCCCGCCATTAAAATTTGCTCGCGTCTCCGCGTCAGTCTACCGCGATCTTCTTTATGTCTTCCTCTTCCTTCTTCTCGATCTTGGGGATTCTCAGTTCGAGCAGGCCTTCCTTGTAAGAAGCCTTGATGTTGTCCGCGTCAGCGTCTTCGGGCAGATAGAAGGAGCGCGTAAAAGAGCCGTATCTGCGTTCGGACCTGTAGTATCGCCTGTTTTTCTCCTCGGTCTCGACCTTCTTCTCGCCTCTGATTGTGAGAATGTCGTTCTTAACCTCTATGGCGATGTCCTCTTTGGCCATGCCGGGGACCTCCGCCTTGACGACAACGGCTCCCTCTTCCTCGAAGACATCAAGAGCGGGAGCCCATCCGCGCGCCGCCGCGCCCGAATCTGTGTCGCCGAGAAGGTTGTTTCCGAACAACTTGTCGAAAGCGTCGTCCAGCCTTCCCATCTCGCTTAGAAAACCCGTCGGTCTCCACCTTACGATCGTCATAGCGACCACCTCCACATAATATTTCATTTTATTTTTCGCTTGAATTATAACCCATGACAATTATGGTGTCAAGTATTCTGATAAAATAAATCATATAATCTTTAAAATATCTGCATTGCGGTTTTTTTGAAGATAGACGCTCGCTTCTCGACTTGTCTATATCGGGAAATAACACCTTAAAATAATACGAAAATCATTGTGGGCGAAGAGGTGACGCGCCGAACTGCGCGGGAACATATCGCGTAACGTTGATAAGCAGGTAGTTGTTTTTATCGATTGATTCTAAGCAATACTTTATCTGCGGCGGCGGAGAGTTTTTGAGCGCCGCCTCCTTGACTGATTATGTCGAATGCGAGGGGAGCGTCGCGGACAATCATGCCTGCGAGCAGCGTGACTGTGGTGTCTATAAAAAGAGATGGCATGAGCGGGGTGGATGGGCCGAGCAGGGCGACTTCGCGGGCGTTGCTCAGGTTATAAAGGAGGCCGTCTGCGGTATGGTTGATTAAAGAAGTCGAAGTGACTACTGCCACATCCATGAGGGGGAGAAGTTCGGGCTGGCGTTCGATTGGCTCTTTGCAGTGGCAGTCGCCTTTGTCCAGTTCGAAAACGGTGACATCTCTTCCGGCCAGTTTATCCGCCACCGGGGCGAAGAAGCCGACCATCGCTATTTTGTCAGAATCTCTCAAATCCAAGCAATCGGCCACATCCTTATTTTCGGCGGAGATGGCTTCGGGACGGGAGTTGGCGACAGCGTTCATTGTCGCAAGCCCGATGGCCGCTTGTATGGCGTCTTTCGAGCCGGCCATTTTTGCGAGGTCTATGGCCGGGCCGCGCAAAGCTCCGGCATTATTCACCACCGAGCAACCGTGCCGGGTATTGTGTCTGAAAGTGTACGCGAGGCCCATCGAGCCATCGTCGAGTTGCACTCCGGTGTAGCCGAGTCCGACCCTGATTTCGACGGCTTTCCGTTTGTTAAGCTCGTCTTCGAGTTCGCGCATCATCCAGAAGAGAATGGCCATGTCAGCAAATCCTCCGTGAAAAGTCATTTTGGCGGCGGGGGAGATAGGGCCGTCGCGTCAACTGCATTTGGAGAAGCCGCAGATGCGGCAGACGATGCAGCCGCCGTCAGGCTCCATGACGCTGCCGCATTCGGGGCAGGAGCCGACGATGTCCACGTTGCGTCCGGCAGACGAGCGTTCGATGCGGGCGGCTGGGGCGGCGCTTTGAGCGCGGGCGCTCCCGGCCTCTCTCCATTTCATGTGTCTTTCGATCACTATGCCGATTGCGTCGGGGCAACTGGTTATCATGCCGCCGTTTTCCCACGCCGGGGAATGGCAGCGGATGCCGCGCAGGTGTTTTTTCACTTGGTCGATTTTCACGCCGGAGCGCAGGCAGAGGGAGATGAGGCGGGAAATGGCCTCGGACTGGGCGGCGGCGCAGCCTCCGGCTTTGCCCATCTGGGTGAACACTTCGCACAAGCCGCGCTCGTCTTCGTTGACAGTGACGTAAAGGTTGCCGCAGCCGGTGTTGACGCGTTCGGTTCTTCCGAAGGTGACGGAAGGGCGATTGCGGGGCGCGGGTTCTTTTTCGGCCGCTGGGGCGGGAGCGGGAGCGGGGGCTGCTGCGGCGGCGGAAGCGGCAGGCTCTTTTTTGACGCTTAGCACCTGATCCTCGCGGCTTCCTTCGCGGTAAACGGTGATTCCCTTGCAGCCGAGTTTATGCGCGAGCCGGTAGGCGTTCTCGACGTCCTCAATGGTCGCGTCGGATGGGAAGTTAATTGTTTTCGACACTGCGTTGTCCGTGTATTTCTGGAAGGCCGCCTGAAGGCGGACGTGCCATTCGGGGGAGATGTCGTGCGCGGTTGAGAAGAGGCGTTTGACGTCCGCCGGGATTTCCTCGAAGCTCTGGATGGAGCCGTGCTGGGCGATTTTGAGGAAGAGGTCGGGAGAGAAGAAGCCCCTGTCGCGGGCGATCTTTTTAAAGTAAGGGTTAATCTCCACAAGCTCGTCTTTGTCCATGACGGTGCGGATGTAGGAGACGGCGAAAAGAGGCTCGACGCCGCTGGAGCAGTTTGCGATGATGGAGATTGTTCCGGTGGGGGCGATGGTGGTGGTGGTGGCGTTGCGGAGTTTGGGAGCGCCGGGTTTGTCGAGCGCGCTTCCCTCGAAGTTCGGGAAGCAGCCTCTTTTTTCCGCGAGGTCGGCGCTCGCCGCGCGCGATTCGTCTTTGATGAAGCCCATCACTTTTTCGGCCAGTTCCACCGCTTCCTGCGAGTCGTACGACACTCCGAGTTGGATGAGCATGTCGGCGAAGCCCATAACGCCGAGGCCGATTTTGCGGTTGCCTTTCGTCATCTGCTCGATTTTGTCCAGCGGGTATCTGTTCATGTCGATGACGTTGTCGAGGAAGTGGACGGAGTCGCGGACGACGGTTTTGAGTCGGTCGAAATCGACGCATCCGTTTCTGACCATGCGGGCGAGGTTGATGGAGCCGAGGTTGCAGGACTCGTAGGGAAGCAGGGGCTGTTCGCCGCATGGGTTGGTGCTTTCGATGCGGCCTACGTGGGGGGTGGGGTTGTCGGCGTTCATGGAGTCGATGAAGATGATGCCGGGTTCGCCGTTGCGGTGGGCCATTTTGACAATGAGGTCGAAGACCTCGCGGGCGTCAAGCTCGGACGCGGGCAGTCCGGTGCGCGGGTCGATCAGTTCATATGTCGTCCCGGCTTCGACGGCTTTCATGAACGCGTCAGTGATGGCGACAGAGATGTTGAAATTGGTGAGGCGGTCTGTTTCTTTTTTGCAGGAGATGAACTGAAGAATGTCCGGGTGGTCGACGCGCAGTATGCCCATGTTTGCGCCGCGACGAGTCCCGCCCTGTTTGATTATTTCAGTGGCGGAATTAAAAACCTGCATAAATGACACCGGGCCGCTGGACGCGCCGCGAGTGCTGCGCACGGCTGAGTTTTTCGGCCTGAGGCGGGAGAAGCTGAACCCGGTGCCGCCGCCGGACTTGTGTATGAGCGCGGTGTTTTTCACCGTCTCGAAAATGTCCTCCATCGAATCTTCCACGGGAAGGACGAAGCAGGCGGAGAGTTGTTGCAGGTCGCGCCCGGCGTTCATGAGCGTCGGCGAGTTGGGCATGAACTCCATATCCGTCATCATGCGGTAGAACTTTTCCTCGACGGCCTGCAAGTCGGCGTAAGGCTCGTAGAATGAGTCCGCCGAGGCGATATTGCGGGCGACCCGGCGGAACATGTCTTCCGGGCGCTCGACGACTTTGTTGCGCTCGTCTTTTTTTAGGTATCTGCGTTCAAGCACTTTGAGCGCGTTGACGGTTATCTCAAGCGCGCTGTCGACGGTCGTCTCCTGAGGGGCCTGTTTGGCGCGCGAGTCGTCCGCCGGAGAGTGTTTTTTCTGTTTGACAACAGGGATATCTTTCATCGGGACGCCTTCCGCCGCGTCTATCGCCGCCGCGCTTTCAGCTTTCATTTCCATTCTCATATCCTCAAATATTCTTTTTTTAGCGCTTCCCCGCCCGTTTCAAGGGGCGAGGGCCGGCCTTTTCGGAGCGCCCGCGCGTTCAATCGCCAATCGCCGGTTTCAGCCGTTTTTTCACTCTGTTTTTCCCTGCTTACCGGGTCGGGTTTTAGCTTTTAATAATGCGCTCCCCAAGCGTGTACATATTAGCCCTCGCTGAATGCTTGTGTCAAGCGGGGCAGGTCAAAAAAAACACCATATATTGTGTGGCTTCATGGAGTTGTTCACAATTTATTGTGGAAAACCTAAAATCCGGTTCTTCGCATTTTTTATTTAATAACTTTTGCGTTTTGCGCGATATCGCTCTTATGTGGCGATATACGACGAAAAAAGATGTGCTAGCTGTTTATTGTCGTATAAACGACAAATAGCGGTTTATCAGGCTGTTTTCGGGAATGTTGAAAAGTCACTCAAAGGATGTGGAAAACAGTGGAATTCATTGTGAGGCTGAAAAAAATCTGATTAGGCTCAGGCGGGAGAATAATAATTACTGATTCGAAAGGGGCATCTGATGGGTGGCGGAATGAATAGCTGGGCGTTTTGAAAAAAGCTGACAGGCCAGTATAATGAAGAACTTAAAAATTAGAACGAAGGCGATATGGAAAACGAACACGAAAAACACATGAAGCGGGCGCTGGAGCTAGCGGAGCATGGACGCGGGCGGACGTCGCCGAACCCGATGGTGGGGGCGGTGATAACGCTGGGAGGAGAGACGATAGCCGAGGGTTGGCATCGGAAGGCGGGAGAGCCGCACGCGGAGATAAACGCGCTCAGGGCGGCTGGCGGGAAGGCCGCAGGAGCGACGATGTATGTCAATCTGGAGCCTTGTTCGCATCACGGCCGGACTCCGCCGTGCGCTCCGGCGGTGGCCGCCGCGGGGATAGCGAGGGTCGTGGTCGGCATGACGGACCCCAACCCGAAAGTGAGCGGCGCGGGAATCGGGTTTTTGAAAAACTCCGGAGTGGAAACGATAGTCGGCGTCTTGGAAAAAGATTGTCTCAGGCTGAATGAAGCGTTTGTGAAAGTCATGAGTACGGGATTGCCGTTTGTCATATTGAAGGCGGCGGTCACGCTTGACGGCAAGACTGCGTCGCGCGCCGGGGACTCGAAATGGATATCGTGCGAGGCGAGCAGGGAGATGGTTCACCGGATGAGGGGAGAGGCGGACGCGGTGGCGGTCGGGGCGGGGACTTTGCGCGCGGACGATCCCGCTCTGAACTGCCGACTGCCCGAATCCGAAAAGATAAAGGACCCGTTGCGCGTGGCTCTCGATCCCGAACTGATTTTATCCGTCGACTCGAAACTGGCGAGGCAGGCGGTGGACGGAAAAACCGTGGTATTCACGCTTGAGGGAGCGCCGGCGGACAGGGCGGAAGCGCTGCGCCGCGCGGGTTGCCGGGTGATCGAACTGCCGCCGGATGGCGCGGGAATGCCGGATCTGCGAAAAGCCATGCTCGAACTGGCGGGCATGGGCGTTCTATCCGTCTTGCTCGAAGGCGGCGGAACGCTCAACGCGTCGATGATAGAGGCCGGGCTGGTGGACAGGGTGGCGGTGTTCATAGCTCCGAAGCTGCTCGGCGGCGCGGACGCAAAAACGTTTTTCGACGGCGCGGGCTTCCCGCGGGTGGAGGCCGGCGTCAAGCTTTCCAATATGTCCGCGACAGTCGTCGGAGACGACATTCTGATTCAGGCCGATGTGGCAAAATAGGCATGTGCTAGCTGTTGAATGAATTTGTTCGCGAGTTTGCGGGGCAACCATTTTTGCAAAACTGGATGCCCTTCGCCCCTTTCGAAAAAACCTTTGTCTGAAAAACAATATCTCTGTGTCTTTGTGGTGAATAACGAATACCGCCATTCCATTTCTTATACCGTCATTCCATTCATTTCCTTTCACTTCGTCTTCAATCGTTGTTTTCTATGCCGCAATTTCTTTCACTATGCCGCCATTCGTTATTATCGTGCGTCATTCAATCACTTCTTTTTGCCGTCATTTCTTTTTTATCTTTGCCGTCATTCCCGCGAAAGCGGGAACCCATTTTTCACTCGCCCCAAACGCATTATTCGCCTATCAGCAAACAAGAAACCGTCAATAGTCTCGGTCTGACCCTAGTAACGTTTGACCCCAGATTTTTATTAAACTCTTTCTAACATCGGCTTAATCTGTCAATAGTCTCGGCCTGACCCCAGATTCCCTTAAACTCTTTCTAACATCGGCTTAATCTGTCAATAGTCTCGGCCTGACCCCAGATTCCCCCAGATTCCCTTACCCCAGATTCCCTTTCTCGGCCCATAATCAGAACTCAATTTGCTGTCATCATACGGCTTATTTATATTCTGCGCACATGCTATACTATAAATAGAGTACAAATAATTGATTATCACAATCAATGATGTGCATAATAATAGATGGTGTGTTGTTTTATTCATTTTTGATCTCCATTGCGAATTCTAATTTGTTTGTAATTTTATCACTTCTATACTGGTTTTTGTTTTAATGCCCAATATGGTGCTTGTTTCAACGAAAAAGGCATCACAAGAGCTATCTTGCATTTCACTAAGCATATCAGCTCTCATATTAAAGAAGCTTAACTTGCATTCTTCGCTTTCATTTTCTATTACAATGAATATGTTGCTATCAGGCGATACTCGCAATAATAAATATTCGACATGTTCGTCATATGTCAATGTCTTAATTATTGTACCATGCATGTTGTAAATTGATATGTTATGTTTTGAAATATCATATACTAGTAAATATTTACCATCATTTGACAATAGAATATTTGTTTTATCATAATATTTATCAGTATTAAATAGTATATTGCCATCATTGTCATAATATATACTTCTTTTTCCACTAATATTCACTAATAAATAACCTTGATTTGATAAGTACAATTTATATTGTGGACATCTTTCAGCAGTAATGTCGTCTTCATCTCTGATCATTATCTCGCTCCAATTAGTGTTGTTTTTGATATCATGCCATTCTATATAACATTCTAAACCGTTAAGGTCGTCATACGTGGTATGAGCATACGCTAGAAACCTTCCATTATTTGACCAAACATCTTGATAGTAATAATCTCTGATATTGAGTTTCTCATATAGGATATCGCCATTAATAGAATATGCAATTAAACCTCTTAAGCCATCTTCCCAGTTTCTTGGCGTCAATCTTGCAATTATGTATTCTGTGCTATTACCTAAATAAACATCTGGCGTGTATCCATTTGGAACAGCAAATACTCTCGATGAATGAATTGGATAAGATTGATGATATTCAATATTATATTTAAAGTCGTCAATTTTAATTAAATCAACGTATGTTGTGTAATCACAATAATAATCAGCATAGCGACATTGGCCTAGACCTATTTCCGATATTGTTGAATACACTCTTTCATAGTTCTCTGGCATATCAGATTTATCTGGTTTTTTACCTTTGATCTTTTCAGTGGTGTTAGCTAGCACATCATGGAGTCTGTTCTGCTTAATCAATGTCATAATTACCGGATATGCTTCTCTTACATTTCCTTCAATTTCAACGATCATGCTATCAACCGCAATGCTTTCAACATAGCTGTCATTTGAAGATAACGCTTGGTCAACATTGTAAAGTGACAAATAAATTACAACAAAAGAGATCAGCGTTTTTCGACCAATCGTCAATACATGAGAACTTAAACAAAATAAACCCATGACATCTCCTTTTTCTAGATATATTTATAACTCTAAACTTAACGTTGCATTTCAAATGAAATATTTGAATTAGCACTTTTATTGCCCACTTTATCAATAGCAGTCGTAATGAATACGCTAACGTAAAAAAGACTATACTCTAAATTATAGATATAGTTATTGTCAATGATTAAATCGCTGTTCAATTTATTATTTGACATCATACTGATTAAAGCTAGTGGTGTTGACTCATTTATAAATTGATCAGAAACAATATCACGATCACACGCGAGGGCGTGGATAACTATGCGACTGGAGGGGGTCAGCGAGGCGTATCGGACGGTTTTGTCCAGCCATCTTTCTATCTCCGATGTTGTGTTCTGCGTGTACGCCGTCAGCTTGTGCTCTCCGGTAGGCATTCCCGCGCGGGCAGTGAATTCGATGTTAAACAATACCGCGAACACTGGTTTAGTCGGATCAACAACCTCGGAATCCGCAAGCGGCAACGGCGTCATTGTGTCTTCTTGGTCATCGACATTTAGCCACAAAGCCGTCTCTCCAAGCGGAGAAGAGTTGTAGTCTGTGCCGTCGAACGAAAGCGCTGGGCCGTTAACATTGTACATAGGGACGCCCCCGCCGCCGGTTCCGCTCCGCTCGCATACAAGCGGCGTCGTGTCTCCGGCAACCGGGTAAACGGCCTCGCATCGATTCTGTTCGGCAACCATGTAAATATTGTACCCCAAAAGATCAGAAATTGGCGAGCCGTCCTCATTTGTCACCGGCGGCGTCCATGTGAGCGCGACCGTCCCATCCGTTACTGTCCGTCAATGTGTGTAGATTTAAATTTGGCCATAAGAGCTTCCCGGTAAGGAAAGGCCCAAATCCCCATACAGGATGCGGGTTGAAAATCGGAAAAAATAATCCACTGCCGTTAAGAATCCGCAAAGCAAAAAAAGAACTCCCGGATGTCGCCGGGAGTTCTTTGTGGTTGAAATAGAAGAAAGGGCGGTTATCTTCCGCGTTTTCGGCAGGAACGTTTTGCTGTTTTAGCCGGGGCGGAGGATTTTTCGTTTAAGGCGGCGTGCGCGGCGGCGAAGCGGGCGATGGGGACTCTGAACGGGGAGCAGCTAACGTAGTCGAAACCGGTTCTGTGGCAGAAGCCTATGGATTTGGGGTCTCCGCCGTGTTCGCCGCAGATGCCGATGTGGATGTCCTTGCGGACGCCTCTGCCGAGTTCCACGGCTTGTTTGATGAGCCTGCCGACGCCGTCTTGGTCGAGCGTCTGGAAGGGGTCTTCGGGCAGGATTTTATTTTCGAGGTAGGGCTTGATGAATTTGCCGGCGTCGTCGCGGCTGTAGCCGAATGTCATCTGAGTGAGGTCGTTGGTGCCGAAGGAGAAGAACTGGGCGCAGGAGGCGATTTCGTCTGCGGTGACGGCGGCGCGGGGCACTTCGATCATAGTGCCGATGAGATAGCCCGGTTTGACGCCCCGGCGTTTAATGACATCCTTGCAGGTTTTTTCGGCGATGTCGAACGCGGCGCGCATCTCGTTGATGTGGCCTGTGAGGGGGATCATAATTTCGGGCCGGACGGGTTTCTTGGCCTTGACCATGTCGCAAGCGGCTTCCATGATGGCGGTGACCTGCATGACGGTTATTTCAGGCATGGTGAGTCCGAGCCTTATGCCTCTGAGTCCGAGCATGGGGTTGAACTCGTGGAGTTCCTGAACGCGGTCGAGCAGCGCGCGCATGGATTTGAGTTTTGGCGATTTGGGGCTGGTGATTTCGAGTTTGGCGATATCGACCATAAGCTCTTCGCGGGAGGGAAGGAACTCGTGGAGAGGAGGGTCGAGGAGTCGGACGGTGACGGGCCTGCCGTTCATGGCGACGAAGATTTCGTAGAAGTCTTTTTTCTGGAGGGGCAGGAGTTTGGCGAGAGCGGCCTGACGTTTTTCCAGCGTGTCGGCGAGTATCATTTCGCGCATGGGTTTTATGCGGTCGTCGCCGAAGAACATGTGTTCGGTGCGGCAGAGGCCGATGCCTTCGGCGCCGAATGCGACGGCGCGCTGGGCGTCGATGGGGCGGTCTGCGTTTGTGCGGACGCGGAGCCGTCTGAAATCGTCAGCCCATTTCATTATCTGCTTGTAGAAAGGATTCGAATCCGGGTCTGCGGGCAGCAGGGGGAGGGCGCCCTTGTAGACGAGGCCTTTGGTTCCGTTGAGGGTTATGACATCGCCTTCCTTGATAGCGAGGCCGGCGACGCGGACGACGCGTTTTTCGTAGTCGATATCGAGAGCGGAGCAGCCGACGACGCAGCATTTGCCCCAGCCTCTGGCGACGAGGGCTGCGTGACTGGTCATGCCGCCTTTGGCGGTGAGGATGGCTTGAGCGGCATGCATGCCGTGGACGTCTTCGGGGGAAGTTTCGCTGCGAACGAGTATGACGTTTTCGCCTTTGGCGCGGGCGTGTTCGGCGCGGTCGGCGTTGAGGACGACTTTGCCGGAAGCGCCGCCGGGGCCTGCGGGCAGTCCGCGGGCGATGACCTGCGCTTTTTTCTCCGCGGCCGGGTCGAGCATCGGCAGCAGAAGCTCGGTCAACTGTTCCGGGTTGACGCGCAGCACGGCTTCCTCGCGGGAGATGAGTTTCTCATTAGCCATATCGACGGCCATTCGGACGGCGGCGACGCCGTTGCGTTTGCCGACGCGGGTCTGGAGCATCCAGAGCCTGCCGTCCTGAATGGTGAACTCGATGTCCTGCATGTCGCTGTAGTGTTTTTCCAGCCGTTTCCTGATGGAGTCGAGCTGGGCGTAGAGTTTGGGATATTTTTCTTCGAGGCTTATCTGGCCTGAGTCGTTCTCGTGCTTCATGTAGAGGTTGAGCGGATTGGGCGTGCGGATGCCGGCCACGACGTCCTCGCCCTGAGCGTTTGTGAGCCATTCGCCGTAGAAGTGGGGGTCGCCGGTTGCGGGGTTGCGGGTGAAAGCGACGCCGGTTGCGGAGTTGTCGCCCATATTGCCGAACACCATAGTCTGGACGTTGACGGCGGTTCCCCAGTCTTCCGGGATGCCTTCGATGCGGCGGTAGTTGACGGCGCGCCTGCCGTTCCACGACTGGAAGACTGCGCCGATGCCGCCCCATATCTGGGCTTGGGCGTCGTCGGGGAACTCCTTGCCGAGGACTTTCTTGATGAGTTTCTTGTAGGTGTCGGTGAGTTTTTTGAGGTCGTCGGCGGAGAGTTCGGAGTCGAATTTTATGCCTCGGGCTTTTTTGACTTTTTCGAGTTCGTGTTCGAGTTGGACGCGGATGCCTCTGTCTTCGGCAGGCTCGATGCCTGCGGCTTTTTCCATAACGACATCCGAGTACATCTGGATGAGGCGTCGGTAGGCGTCGTAGACGAAGCGCTCGTTGCCCGTGAGTTTGATCATGCCGGGAATGGTTTTGGTGGTGAGGCCGAGGTTTAGAACGGTCTCCATCATGCCGGGCATGGAGCGTCTGGAGCCGGAGCGGACGCTCATGAGCAGGGGGTTGGTCGGGTCGCCGTATTTGGCCCCCATGATTTTCTCGCATTTTGCGAGGGCGGCGTTAACCTGCGCCTTGAGTTCGGAGGGGTATTTCTTCCCGTTGGCGTAGTAGTATGTGCAGACTTCGGTGGTGACTGTGAACCCCGGGGGGACAGGGATGCCGAGGCTGACCATCTCAGCCAAGTTCGCGCCCTTGCCGCCGAGCAGGTTTTTCATCTCCGCGTTGCCGTCTGCCTTGCCGTCGCCGAAAAAGTAAACGTATTTTCCTTTCATGGGAGCCTCCCTGAACGCGCCGCCTCCGCCGTGTGCGGGCCGACGCCGTTCATATTTTGTCGTTTGTTGTTCATAACAGACGTAACGTCCATATTACGAAAACGGAAGCTCGTTGTCAATCGCCGGGCGCGGAGAGCGTTGGCGGTGGAAGCGCGGCGCGCGCCGCAATTGAGTTTTGAATATTCATATATTACAATATGCTACTTTCAGGGAAGGAAGCGGGGATGACGGCTTTCGAGGAATTCAGAGGACTGGTGGCGGCGCTGAGGGGCGAGGGCGGATGCCCGTGGGACAAGAAGCAGACGCTGAGCACGCTGGCTCCGTATCTGACGGAGGAGTCCGCCGAGGCGGTTGAGGCGGTGGCAGAGGGCGACGACGCGCATGTGTGCGAGGAGCTTGGGGACGTGCTTCTGATAGTGAGCATGATGGCGCGGGTGGCCGAGGAAGAGGGAAGGTTCTCTTTCGACGACTGCGTGAAATCGATATCCGAGAAGATAATCCGAAGGCATCCGCACGTGTTCGGGGACGCGAAGTTCGAGACTGAGAGCGAGATAGTGGACAACTGGAAAAAAATAAAAGAGGCCGAGAAGGCGGGCCGCGGCGAAAAATGATAATACCGATAGAGCAGGCGTCGTTTGACAGGGTAGAAGAACTGGGGCTTAAAGGGGCCGCGCTGGGAGACATGTTCCGGCTGGGACTTGAGATTCCTCCGGGTTTCATTATCTCGACGGCCGAGTGCCGGGCATTTTTGGACAACGGCGGGAAGATATCCGACGAGATGATGGAGAAGGCGCTGGAGGGAGTGGCGGAGATAGAGGGGAAGACGGGGCGGATGTACGGAGGGGCGGAGAGACCGCTGCTGTTGTCGGTGAGGTCGGGCGCGGCGGCGTCCATGCCCGGAATGATGGAGACGATGCTGGACCTCGGGATGAACCCGCAGACGGTTCTGGCGCTGATAAACGAGACGGGGGACGCGAGGTTCGCGTACGACTGCTGGCAAAGGTTTGCAAGGATATACGGCCGGGCGGTGTTCGGGCTGGACGCGAGGGAGTTCGACGAGGCGATCCGGGCGCAACTAGACAGGGCGGGCGTACAGTCGCCGGAGCGTTTGAATCACGAGCACCTCAAGAGGCTCGGCGAGCGGTTTTTGGGGATAATCAAAAAGAACCGTGGCAGGGGGATACCGAGCGACCCGCGAGAGCAGCTCAGGGACGCTATCGAGGCGGTGTTCCTTTCGTGGAACAGCCCGCAGGCGAAGACATACAGAAATCTCAGAAGGATGTCTCACGACAGCGGGACGGCGGTGGTGGTTCAGGCGATGCGGTTCGGCAACCTCGGCCCGGACTCGGCGGTCGGCTCTGTGTTCACGCGCAACCCGATATACGGCGACAATAAGCCATCGGGCAACTATCTGATAATGGCGCAGGGCGAGGAGATACAGGAGGGCCGGAGGACGCCCCGGTCCGTGTCGGACCATCTGGCGGAGGATTTTCCGCAGGCGGCGGCGCGGCTTCGCGAGGCGATGGCCCTGCTGGAAAAACATTACAGGACGGTTCAGGAAATCGAGTTCACGATAGAGCGCGGGAAGATATATTTTCTGCAGACGAGGGACGCGGAGTGCACCGCGACGGCGATGGTGAAGACGGCGGTGGACATGGCGGGAGAGGGGCTGATCACCCGCGAGGAGGCCGTGCTGCGGGTGTCGCCGGAGAGTTTGGGTCAGTTGCTTTTCAGGTATATCGACCCGGAGGCGCAGGCGAGGAGCCTGACGCGGGGGCGGGGCGGTTCGCCGGGGGCGGTTTACGGGCTGGTGGCGCTCGACGCGGCAAAGGCTAAACAGATAAAGGACAGCCGGCGGGAGGTAGTGCTTGTGAGGCCGGACGCGCGCCCGGAAGACCTTGAAGGCCTCGCGGACGCCGACGGGCTTCTAATCGCCGGAGGAAACATGTCGGGCCACGCTTTCGGGCTAATCCGGCGCGCCGGAAAACCTTGCGTGTTCTCCTGCCCGGATATTTCCATCGATTTAGAGAGCCGGACTTTCACCGTCGGGAACACGACGGTCGGCGAGGAAAAGGCGATAACCATCGACGGGAACACAGGCCGGGTGTACGCGGGCACGGTGAAGACTAGGGAAACGACGATAGGAGAAGAGTTCAGCGCGCTGCTGTCGTGGGCGGACGAGATAAAGACGCTGGGCGTGAGAGGAAACGCGGACACGCCGGAGGATGTGCGGAGGGCGGTGGAGGATTTCGGGGCTGAGGGGATAGGGCTGTGCCGGACTGAGGCGATGTTCATGGCGGCCAACAGGCTGCCGGTCATGCAGGCTCTGGTGCTGACCGAAGAGCCGTCGGAGCAGGCGGAACTGCTGGACAGGCTGAAAGAGATACAGAAGAGCGATTTTGCTGAGATATTCAAGACGCTGAACGGAAGGCCGCTTATCGTGCGGCTGCTGGACCCGCCGCTGCACGAGTTCATGCCGGACATCGATCCGCTGATGAGCGACGTGATGGAGATGCGGCGCAACGGGGTGAAGACGGAGGCGATGAAACTCAAGGAGGCTCTGCTGCAAAGGGTGATGTCCAACCGCGAGGTGAACCCGATGCTGGGGCTGCGCGGGTGCAGGCTGGGGATAGTGAGGCCGGAAATAATCAGGATGCAGGTGGAGGCGGTATTCGAGTCGGCGTGCGACGCGACGGCGGAGGGGACGCCGGTGTGGCCGTCTCTGCTGATACCGCTGGTGGGGCACGTCAACGAGCTGGCGCTGGTGAGGCGGATGATAGACGAAACGGCGTCGGAGACGATGAAGGCGCGAGGGATGGACATTCCGTATTCGGTGGGGGCGCTGATAGAGGTTCCGAGGGCCGCGCTGACCGCCGCCGCTCTGGCCGAACACGCGGATTTCTTCTCCTTCGGAACGAACGACCTGACACAGACAACTTACGGGATAAGCCGGGACGACGCGGAACACAAGTTCCTCGGCCACTATCTCGTCGAGCGGATAATGGAATACAACCCGTTCCACAAACTCGACCCGGACGGGGTCGGGAGGCTGATAGGGATAGCGGTGGCGGACGGGCTGAGGGCGAAGCCGAAGCTGTTCCTCGGATTGAGCGGGGAACACGGGGCGGATTCGTCGTCGGTCGAGTTCTGCCACAAGCTTGGAATACACTACATAAGCTGCGCGCCGCATCTGGTGCCGGTGGCGAGGCTTGCGGCGGCGCAGGCCGCGCTAAAGCTCCAGTTCGGCAAGGGCGGCTCCCAACAATAACCAATCGGAGATTTTAACGTGACGGAAAAACACGACCTTTTGCTTGAGATAGGATGCGAGGAAATACCCGCCGGATACGTGGCGCCGGCGCTGAAACGAATGGAAGAACTGTTCGCCGAGTTCTGCGAGAAGAACCGTATCTCGAGCGGAGAAACGAAGACGTTCGGCACGCCGCGGCGGCTGGCGCTGACGGCGGAGGCAGTGGCGGACAGGCAGGACGACATGGTCATCGAGATAAAGGGGCCGCCGTCGAAGGCGGCGCTCGCCCCGGACGGCTCGTTCAACGAAGCGGCGGCGAAGTTCGCCGAATCGCGAGGCGGCTCCCTCAAGCAGCTTCAAATCAGGCCCACCGACAGGGGCGACTACCTGTTCATGGTGAAGAAGGAAAAGGGCGGCAAAACCGCCGCCGCGCTGGCGGAGCTTCCAAAGTTCATATTCGAGCGGCTGGCGTTTCCCAAGAGCATGAGGTGGGACGTGAGGCCCGCGAGGTTCGCGCGCCCGGCCCGCTGGATATTGTTGCTTTACGCAAATAAACCCGTCCGCGCGGGTTTCAACGGCCTGCCTTGCGGCCCCTTCACTTACGGCAACCGCTGGCACGGCTCGAAAAAAATCAAGGTGTCGTCCATCCCGGATTATTTCGAGAAGCTTGAGGCGGCGGGAGTGGTGGCAGACCACAGGCGGCGGCGGGAGATGATACGCAAGGCGGCGACGGGGCTGGCGCGGGGAAATCCGTATATGCCCGACGAACTGCTCGACGAAGTCAACTTCCTCGTCGAATATCCATACGCCGCCATCGGGACTTTCCCGGTCGAGTTCACAGAACTGCCGCCGGAAGTCCTTATTATCTGCATAAAGAAAAACCAGAGATATTTTCCTGTTTCAGACCCGGCGACCGGGCGGATGCTCCCGGAGTTCGTTGTGGCGATGAACGCTCCGTTGACGGAAAGCAAAAAAGTAATCGAGGGATACGAGCGGGTGCTGAACTCCCGGCTGAAGGACGCGAAGTTCTTTTACGACGAGGACCTGAAGACTTCAATGAAAGACAGAGCGGAGTCATTGAAGAGGATAACGTTTCAGGACAAGCTCGGCTCGTTGTGGGACAAGCAGGAGAGGGTGAAGGCCCTGGCGGCGGACTTGGGGGCCGGCTGGGGCGCGGCTGCGGAGGACGTGCGGACGGCGGTCGAGGCGGCTTCGCTGATGAAAGCCGACTTGGCCTCCCAGATGGTTTTTGAGTACACCGAAATACAGGGGACGGTCGGGAAATATTACATACTCGCCGAGGGCGGAAGGACCGAGGTCGCGCAGGCGGTCGAGGAGCACTACATGCCGAGGTTTGCCGACGACGCGCTTGCGGCGAGCGCGGCGGGCGCGCTGCTGGCCGTGGCGGATAAGATGGACACCGTAACGGGATATTTCTCCGTCGGGTTGATTCCCACCGGGTCTGCGGACCCATACCAGCTTAGGCGCGCGGCGCTGGGCGTCATAAGAACGCTCGAAGCCTTCAACATGCCGTTCACTTTCGAGGATTTGGCGCGGATGTCTGCGGAGCGGCACGGAGAGATAGCGGGAGACGAAAACTCGCGGCGCAAGCTCGTCGATTTCTTCGAGGAGCGTTACCGCAACTATATGGTCGCCTCCGGTTACCCGCACGACGTGATGGAGGCGCTTGCGGCGAGAAAGGCCCCGCTCGCGAAGAAACGCGAGGCGGCGGACGCGATTGTCGAGGTCAAAGACGCCGAGGAGTTCCGGGATTTCCGGGAGGTTTTCACTCGGATATCCAACATCATGTCGAAGTCTAAGCCGTCCGTGGGCAAGGGAGTGAATCCTGATTTGTTTCAGGCGGAAGAGGAGCGGGCGCTGCGCGAGGCGTGGCTGAAGGCGAAGCCGGCGCTCGAAGACCCGAACGCAACTGAGTCGGGCAAGCTGATGGCGATGTTCGCGCTGGCGGCTCCCGGAGCGGCGTTCTTCGACAAGGTGCTCGTCATGGACAAGGACGAGAACGTGAGGGAGAACAGGGGCGTCATGCTGTTCGAGATATTGGCGGGGATAACAGATAATTCAGCGGACTACAAACTGATAGTGAAAAAATAGCGGGGAAGCGGCCGGGGCCGTCTCTAACTCGGCGGGCCGCGCGATATGGCGACCGAACAAGAAAAAGAGCTTGTGCGCGAGCGCACTAACATAGTCGATCTGGTGTCGTCGTACACTAGGCTGAAGAAGGCCGGCTCGTTCAAGCACAAGGGGATATGTCCTTTCCATCAGGAGAAGGACGCGTCGTTCACGGTGGACGAAGAGCGCAAGCTGTGGCACTGCTTCGGATGCCAGAAGGGCGGGGATGTTTTTTCGTTCGTGATGGAGGTTGAGAATCTGGATTTCGGGGAGGCGGTGGAGTTTCTGGCGAAGAGGGCGGGGGTGGCGCTGACGGACGCGAGGTCGCCGGACTCGCCGAGAAAAAAGATAAAAGACAGGTTGCTTAAAGTCAACGATCTTGCGTCGAGGTATTTCTCCAAGGTTCTGCGCGCCTCCCGCTCGGGCGAAAAATTTATGGAGTATCTCGGAAACCGGGGGGTGACGGAGGAGCAGATAAAGTCGTTCAAGCTCGGCGCGTCGCTGGACTCTTGGGACGGGATAATCAGGACTCTGGGCAAGAAGGACGTGACGCAGGGCGAGCTGGCGCAGGCCGGGTTGGTGATAGTGAACGAAAGCGGCCGGCATTACGACAGGTTCAGGGACAGGCTGATGTTCCCGCTGACGAACGCGGTGGGGGACGTTGTGGGGTTCGCGGGCCGGGCGTGGGGAGACGCGATGCCGAAATACCTGAACACGCCGGAAACGCCCCTGTTCGACAAGGGAAAGATGGTGTACGCGCTGGACAAGGCCAAGAAGAAGGTCGGCCCGCACGGCATAATCCTAACGGAGGGCTACATGGACGTGATAGCGCTTCACCGGGCGGGGTTCGAGAGCGCGGTGGCGTCGATGGGAACGGCTCTCACTCCGGCTCAGGTGGACCTAGTGCGCCGCTACAGCATGAAGGTCGTCCTCTCTTACGATTCGGACATCGCCGGAGACAGCGCGTCCATGCGCGGCATAGAGATGCTAATCGACCGGGGAATGGATATCCGGGTGGTCACTCTGCCGGACGGGGAGGACCCGGACAGCATCGTGACGAAGGGCGGCCCGGAGGCTTTCGCGGCAAGGCTGGACGCCGCCGAGGACTATTTTGATTTCTTCCTATCGAAAAGCATACAGAGGATAGGGGCGGAAACTCCGGCGCAGAAGCGAGAGGCGCTGCTACAGATGGCCCCGCTCGTGGAGAAGACGCCGAACGACATCCTCAAGGACGAACAGAAGAAAAAACTAGGCGAGAGGCTCGGCGTGTCGGAGCAGAATGTGCACACCGCGTTGTTGCAAATGAGAGAATCGCGGCGCGGCGGCCGCCCGCCGGAAGAGACTGACGGGGAGGTCGAGAGGATGATGGCTCCGGGGGTCAAAGTGGAAAAACGGCTGCTCGAAATCATGCTCTCTTCGGAGGGCGCGGCAAAGATGATTCTCGACAGGATCGAACCTGTGGATTTCTCGGACCGCAACCTTGGCGCCTTTTTCATGTACTGCCGCAAGTATCGCGAAAAAACGGGGGGGTTCTCTCCGAACGATTTTCTCAACTCCGTACATCCGCAGGAAGCTGTCAGGATAATCAGCGGGATACGGTTAGCCGGGGGAGCGAGCGCGGAGGAGTCGGAGAAGGAAGCGGCGAGCGTGCTGGACAATTTTGTGAAAGCCGCCCAGAAGCGGCGGCTCGGCGATTTGAGAAGACAGATACAGCAGGCCCAGAAAGACGGCGACGAGGCTCTCGCGACCCAACTCGCCTCGAAATTGCTCGAGCTTAAAAGAAAAGAATAAACGCGCAAGAATGCGAGCCGCGCCCGCGGCGACATCTACGGGGAGGAACGGCAATGCCATCAGCGGTTCTTAAAGCCAACCAGTCTCTTTCCGAGCTTTACACGAAGGCAAAAAAAGACGGCTCCGTGAAATACTGCGACATTGACGACATAATGTGCAAGCAGGACCTCGACCCGGAGGCGATAGAGAACATCTTCAACGACTTTCTCGACCTCGATGTCGATATCATTGACAACGACGGCTCCAATCTTCTGGACAAGGAAATCGAGGAGCCTACTGAACTGGTTGACAAGGCCGACCTCGACATCAGCCTGTTGCTGAGGCTGCCGGGAGACATCCGCATCGACGACTCAGTCCGGCTGTACCTCAAGGAGATCGGGCAGGTTCCGCTCATTTCCGCCGAGGAGGAGGTCATCTTCGCCAAGATGATGGAGGCGGGCGTAGAGGAAGGAAAACAGAAGCTAACCGAGGCCAACCTCCGCCTAGTCGTCTCCATCGCGAAAAAATACGTCGGGCACGGAATGAACTTCCTCGACCTGATACAGGAGGGGAATCTCGGACTGATACGCGCGGTGGAGAAATTCGACTATCACAAGGGCTACAAGTTCAGCACGTATGCCACGTGGTGGATACGGCAGGCCATCACCCGCGCGCTGGCAGATCAGGGCGACATCATACGCAAACCCGTCCACATGGTGGAGACGATTAACAAACTCATCAAAGTGTCGCGACACCTGATGCAGGAACTTGGCAGGGAAGCGAGCGAGGCGGAGCTGGCCAACGAGATGAACATATCCCGCGCGAAGGTCAGGGAAATATTGAAAATCGCGCAGAAACCGATATCTCTCGAAACTCCCATCGGGGAAGAGGAAGACAGCCACCTGAGGGACTTCCTCGAAGACCAAGGGGCGGAGCCGCCGATAGAGGCCGCCGCAGGGCTGCTCCTCAAGGAGCATCTTCAGAGCGTGCTGCACACGCTCTCCGACCGCGAGCGCAAGGTGCTCGAACTTCGCTTCGGACTCAACGACGGCCATCCCAGAACCCTCGAAGAGGTCGGCAAACAGTTCAACGTCACCCGCGAGCGCATCCGGCAGATAGAGGCCAAGGCGCTTCGCAAACTTCGCCATCCCAGCAGGAGCAAGACCCTGAAAGGATATCTAGAACAGTAATCGCCCGGCGTCCGTCCGTGGCGAATAATATTTCGAAAGGACAGGCAACATGAGCAAAGTTTACAAAATCGCTGTGATCCCCGGAGACGGGACAGGCCCGGAGGTAGTCGACGAGGGTCTCAAAGTCATGTCCGCAGTGGCTGACAAATTCGGTTTCAAATACGAGACCGAAACATTCGATTTCGGCGGAGAACGTTTCAAGAGAACCGGCGAGGTTCTCCCCGAAACAGCAGTGGCGGACCTGCGAGGGTTCGACTCGATTTTTCTCGGCGCTATCGGTCATCCGGACGTGAAACCCGGAATCCTTGAGAAAGGCATCCTGCTCAGGCTCCGCTTCGAGCTTGATCAATACATTAACCTGCGCCCGGTGAAACTCTATCCGGGAGTGGAGACGCCGCTTGCGGACAAGAAGCCGGAAGACATCGACTTCGTGGTGGTGCGGGAGAACACCGAAGGGCTGTACACGGGCGCGGGCGGAATGCTGCGCGAGGGGACTCCTCAAGAGGTGGCTGTTCAGGAATCCGTCAACACCCGGTTCGGCGTCGAGCGCTGCCTGAGATACGCATTCGAGCTTTGCCGCAAGCGCGGCGGAGAGAAGAAACTCACCCTCTGCGGAAAAACCAACGTGCTCACTTTCGCGTTCGGCCTGTGGGAGCGCGCTTTCAACGAAATAGCCTCGGAATACCCGGATGTGAAGACAGACTACGCGCATGTGGACGCCACCTGCATGTGGATGGTCAAGAATCCGGAGTGGTTCGACGTCATCGTGACCGACAACATGTTCGGCGACATAATAACCGACCTCGGCGCGATGGTGCAGGGCGGAATGGGGATAGCGGCGGGCGGAAATATCAACCCGAAAGGCGTGTCCATGTTTGAGCCGATTGGCGGCTCCGCCCCGAAATACACCGGTATGAACATCATCAATCCGCTGGCGGCGATTTGCGCCATGCAGATGATGCTGGATCATCTCGGGCTAGCCGACGCTGCGGCGGCGGTCGAACGCGCCGTGATGGAAGTGACCGGAAACCGCCTCAAGTCGATGTCCGCCGGAAAGATGGGCATGTCCACCTCCGAAGTAGGCGATCTGGTTGCGAAACTGGCTGTCGAGTGAGACCGCCACGCGACCTGTTCCGGTTTGCGCCGGAGCGGGGCGGGCGTCGTTAATGGCATTAATTTGACTATTTGTTATAATTTTGCGCAGACGAGCCGGAGAGAGATTCCGGCCCGGCGGAGTATGCTGGTATGAAGGAACGCAAAGCCAATATCCTCAAGCACGTCGTTACCGACTACGTCGGCACGTGCGCGCCTGTCGGCTCCAAGCGCATTGCCGAGCGGCTCGGCGTCAGCCCGGCCACCGTCAGGAACGCCATGCATGAGCTTTCAGAGGAAGGATACCTCGAACAGCCGCACACTTCTGCGGGCCGCGTTCCCGGAGACCCCGGCTACAGGTTCTTCGTTGACTATCTCCTCGACGAGTACAGAGCGGCGGAAGAGGAATGTCGCGGCGTCCAGCAGTCTCTCGACATAATCCGCTTCAAGCTGGAGCAATTGTTCGAGAAGGCGTCCGAACTGTTGTCCGAGATGGGCGACTGCCTGTCATTCGTGGCCGCGCCCGGAGAGGACATGAGCAGAATCGCACGCATCGAGTTGACCGCCGTCTCCGCCAACGGGCTGCTGATTATTCTGGTCATGAGCAACGGCCTGATAGAAAACAGGCTGGTCGAGCTTCCGACGCACGCGGACAGACTGCCGCTGAAACATCTGGCAAAGACGCTGAACGAGAGGCTCGCGGGGCTTCGCCTTGTGGAGGTGACCTCCGGAGCGCTCGCCGCCGCCGTTAGGGACGTCCGCATCAGTGAGGAACTTCTTTACGGTGGATTAAAAAGATTCTTCGAGGAGTTGATTTTCGCTTTCGGGCGCAAGATATATTTCGATGGAACCGCCAAATTGGTCAGGCATCCGGAGTTTCAGAACGTCGGGGCAATGGGGCAGGTGCTGGAATTGATTGACAGCGCGGAGAGCGGGTCGGAGATGTTCGAGACAAGAGATTCCGGGGACTCGGTGAGCGTGGTGATCGGCAGGGAGAACAGTCTCGGCGCGCTGCGCGAGTGCAGCGTGGTGAAAAGTTGCTTCAGGTTCGGCGACCAGACGCTCGGCGCCATCGGCGTCATCGGCCCGCGCCGCATGGACTACGCGCGCATGATATGGCTCGTCCGCGACATGGCGGGGGCATTAAGCCACGCTCTCGACAGGTATCCGAGGCTCTGACTTTTTCCAAGCTTTGCGCCATTAAGAAAAGGACGACCGCCCGCCGCTAAATCACACATGGGAGACGACAACCAGAGGGATGGAGAAACAGGACTATTACGAACTGCTGGAAGTGCCAAAAACCGCTTCCACCGACGAGATAAAGAAATCATACAGGCGTCTGGCGCGCAAGCTGCACCCCGACCTTAACCCCGGCGACGCCGCCGCTGAAGAGCGTTTTAAGCAAATCTCCGAGGCATATCAAGTCCTCAGCGACGACAACAAGCGCAGGCAGTACGACACATTCGGCCACTCAGGCATGAACGGGGCGGGGGGCGGGTTCGAGGACTTCGGTTTCAGCGGCTTCGGCGACATCTTCGACATGTTTTTCGGCGGAGGCGGCGGAGCGCGCGGCGGCAGACGCCAGCCCAGACCCTCGCGCGGCGCGGATGTCAGATACGACATCGAAATATCTTTCCGGGACGCCGCCTTCGGCAAAGACGCCGAAATCGAGATTCCAACCATCGTGGACTGCGAAAAATGCTCAGGCACAGGCTCCGCAAGCGGCTCCCACCCCGTCACTTGCTCCACGTGCGGCGGCTCAGGTCAGGTTAGGCAGGTCAGCAACACCATTTTCGGCCAGATGCAGAGCGTCACCACCTGCCCGGCGTGCAGAGGCGCGGGCCGTCAGGTTCCCGACCCCTGCCGCGCCTGCTCCGGCTCAGGCAGGGTCCGCGCCATGAAAAAAGTAAAAATTTCCATACCCGCCGGAGTGGACAGCGGACAGAAGCTGCGCCTCGTCGGCGAAGGCGAGCCCGGCGAACTCGGCGGCCCCCGCGGCGACCTCTACGTCGTCGTCTTCGTCGCCGAACACGAGTTCTTCAAACGCAACGGGCAGGACATCTTCTGCGAGGTCCCCATCAGTTTCACTCAGGCCGCCCTCGGAGACGAAATCGAAGTGCCCACTCTTCGAGGCCCCGAAAAAATCGATATTCCCGCCGGAACTCAATCAGGCATGGTGTTCCGGCTCCGCGAAAAAGGATTCCCGAACCTTCGCGGCAAGAGCAGGGGCGACCAGCATGTCATGGTCAAAGTAGTCGTGCCGAAAAAACTTAACTCCAAACAGAAGAAACTTCTCTCCGAATTCGCCGAAGCGGGCGGAGAGGAATTGAGGCGTCCGCAGACCGGCCCGCTTAAAAAAATTATCGAGATGTTCAAGTGAGGCGGTGACACTTGGAGCGGGTCTGGCTTGACGATTTCGACGGAACGGCAGTGCGGGGAGCCGCCGCGCGGCACGCGGTGAAAGTCCTGCGCGCGCGCGTCGGCGATGTCTTCGCAGGCTACGACGGCTCCCGCGAACGGATACTACGCGTTGCGGGGTTCGACGGCGGCGCGGTTCTGACGGATGTGGTCGCCGAGAGGGATTTGCCGGAGACTCCCGGCTCGCGGCTCACTCTTGCCGCCGCCCTTCTTAAAGGCAGAAGGTGGGATTTGCTGCTAGAAAAAGCATCCGAACTGGGCGTTGGCAGGATTGTTCCGCTTGCGGCGGAAAGAAGCGTCGCTAAACTCTCCGGTGAGGATTCCTCTGAAAGGCTGGAGCGGTGGCGGCGCATACTCGGCGGAGCTTCGGCGCAATGCGCGGGCCGAGCCCCGGAAATCTGCGAGCCGGAAAACCCAGCTTCGGCGGTCGCCCGCCTATCCGGCGCGCCTAATAAATTTATACTCATTACTAGCGGCGCGGTGGAATCGTTCGCGGCTGCCGTCCGCGAACTAGGAGACGGAGAAACTGTTGCGATGGTCGGCCCGGAAGGCGACTGGACAGATGCCGAGACGAGGGCGGCTGCCGACGCGGGGTTCCACTCCGCCGGACTCGGCCCTCTCATTCTCAGGGCGGAAACGGCGGCCATCGCCGCTGCGGCTATCTTCTCGCTCGCCGGAAAGGATGTATGATTGGGAGATAAAAAGAAAAAATCGATAGTCAGGCTCAACAGTCAGGACGAAGCTCTCGGCCTGTTCGGAAACAGGGATGAAAACCTCAAATGGCTGGAGCGGGAAGCGGGCGTGACCTGCTCCTACAGGGACGGCGAGGTCAAGCTTAGCGGTGCTCTGGCCGCGCAGGCGGCGGAAATGCTTGAACGCCTCCTCGAACGCCTCCGCAAGGGCGGCAGCGTCACCGGCGCTGATTTCAAGTACGGGGCCATGCTCATAAACGGCGACGGCGACGAGGGCGCGGACGCGGTCGTCAAAACCCACAACGGAACCGGACGCTCCATCACCCCCCGCAGCCCCAACCAGCGCGACTATATCCGCGCGATTATGAAAAACGACCTCGTCTTTGCTATCGGCCCCGCCGGAACCGGCAAGACCTACCTCGCAGTCGCGGTCGCGGTCAACTGCCTTGCGGAGGAGGCCGTAAAACGCATTATAATCTGCCGTCCGGCAGTCGAAGCCGGCGAAAAACTCGGATTCCTTCCCGGCGATTTTCAGGAAAAGGTGGATCCCTACCTGAGACCCGTCTACGACGCTCTGTTCGCCATGATGAGTTTCGAAAAATGCCGCCGCCTTATGGACACCGGTGTCATCGAAGTCGCCCCCCTCGCTTTTATGCGGGGTAGGACTCTCGAAGACGCTTATGTTATACTGGACGAGGCGCAGAACACTACGGTCGAGCAGATGAAGATGTTCCTCACTCGTCTTGGCTCGCGCTCCCGGGCGGTCATCACGGGGGACGTCACTCAAATCGATCTGCCGCCGGAAAAAATGTCGGGGTTGGTGGACGCCGAGCGGCGTCTGCGCAGCCTGCCGGAAATCAAGTTCGTCAGATTCAGCAAACTCGACGTGGTGCGGCATGAGCTTGTCGCGAAAATCATCCGCGCTTACGAGAGCGAAAACGGCCAAGGTGATGTTAATTGACAAAAAACAATAAAAGGGCAGGGAACTCGCCGTTCGGCGCGCGCGTTCTCGACGCGCTGGCGGACTTAAGGATGGGCGGCGGCAGACGCGCGGCAATTGCCTTCGCGCTCTACTTCGTCGTCTGCGGCCTTTATCTCTACGGCTCATTCGGCGGCTCAGCCTATCGCGCGGGCGACATCGTCGAGTCCGATATCGTGTCCCCCCGCAATATGGAATATGAGGACGCGGAGGCCACTGAGGCCGCCCGCCGCGCCGCAGCAGAAAAAGTCGAGCCGGTTTATTCTCTTGCTCCCGGCTTCAGAAGCGGAATAGAGGACATCTTTCAGAGACTGCTTGAAACCCTCCGTTCCCGCGGCCCCGCAGAAAACTTCTCCCGCCTCGAAAAAGAACTCTATAACTTCGGCCTCGGCGGCGATTCCGTCCGCGCCCTTCTTTCGATGGATGTCGAGAAGGCCGTACAGTTGTGGGTAGCCGTCTCCACCGCCCTCAACCGCTTGGACGAAATGAAAAATGTCGGTTCGGGCGACATTATGGGCATAGCCGAAGAAGCAGGCAGGCTTGCCCGGCAGGACGACCTAGATCCCTCCATCTCTTCAGTCGCGCATGACATCGTCAGCGTGGCGGTGAAGTCAAACCTCGAAACGGACGCCGAGGCCACGGAGAACCTCCGCAAAGAGGCCGCCCAATCGGCTCCGCCCGTCGTGAGGACTATCCGGAAAAATGAGGTCATCGTCCGCAGGGGCGATCCCATCAGCGCCAAGCACCTCGACATCATGAAGACATCCGGCGTCGGCTCCGGCGGCGACACGTGGAACCGCCTAGCGGGCAAGGCTCTTCTCATCGTTCTTTCATTCATAATAATCGGCGCTTTCGTAAAGACTTTCCATCCGCGTATTTACAGGGATGAAAAGAAACTCCTTATCTTCGCCACTCTTCTTGCGCTCGCCGCGGCGTGGTCGGCCCTCATTATCAGAGTCCCCAGTTTCTCCGGCTATCTCATAGGCGTCGCCGCCGGAACCTCGACCATCCTCATGTGCGTCATGCTCAGCCGACTGATGACGCTCGCCGCCATGCCTGTCTTCCTCGCGATGACCGCGCTCTCTCTCGAAATGGCCGCCGAGCATTTGCTTGTGGCTATCGCCGCTTCTCTCGCGGCATATTTCTATTCTGTCCGCACGCACGACAAAGACAACCTCATGAAGGCCGGAGCCGCCGTGTCGGTCATTAGCATGGTCTCTATCCTCATCATAACCCTCATCAAGTTTTCATCCGTGGCTGACGCCGCAATAAACATCTTCATATTCGGCGGACTCAACGGCATGCTGTCCTTCGTTTTCGCCGCCGGCCTTATGCCCGCCTATGAAAAAGTGTTCAACGTCACCACGCCTCACAGGCTCCTCGAACTCTCCAACCCGGAGGAGCCGCTGCTCAAGAAGCTGCTCATTGAGGCCCCCGGCACTTATCACCACTCGATACTCGTCGGCAACCTCGCCGAGACCGCCGCCGAAGCGGTCGGCGCGGACGCCCTGCTGGTCCGCATCGCCTGCTACTATCACGACATCGGCAAGCTCAAGCGACCGTACTTCTTCATAGAGAACCGCATGGACGGCCTGAGCCAGTTGACGGATGTCGCCCCGACGCTCGGCGCGCTCGTTATCTCCTCCCACGTCAAGGACGGCGTAGAGATGGCCCGCGAAAACCGGCTGCCGGAAGAGGTGATCGAGCTTATCTCCGAGCACCACGGCACTTGCCTGATATCTTTCTTCTATCAGCAGGCGCGCGCCCGCGTTGAAGCGGGCGAGTGCGAGGACGTCGGCGAGAACAGGTTCAGGTATCCCGGCCCGCGCCCCAGCCGCATAGAGGGCGCTATCATCATGCTTGCCGACTCCTGCGAGGCCGCCGTTCGCTCCCTCAAAGCTCCCACCCCCAAGGCTATCGAAAGCATCGTTGACAACATCGTCGCCGCCCGCCTCCGCGAAGGCCAGTTCGAACAGTGCGACGTCACTCTAAAACAAATCGACTCTATCAGAAATTCGCTCCTGAAAACCCTTGCCGGAGTCTATCACTCCCGCATGGAGTACCCCGACCTTGAGGAGTTCAAGGAGCGAGAGGCCGCGCCAAGAAAAAACGGCGCGGGTTGAACAATGCCCAACGTATGGATTGAAAACAAAACCAAAGTCAAAATCAACGAGCGCGCGCTTGCCCGATACGCCGCCTCCGCCCTCGAAGCCGTCAAAGGCTGGAAGGACGCCGAGCTTTCCATCATCCTCGTCGGCGACAAACGCATCCAGTCGCTCAACGCCCGCTGGCGCGGCAAAGACCGCCCGACGGACGTCATCAGTTTCCCGATGGACGGCGTCGCCCCTCCGGCTCCCGGCGAGACTCTTGTCGTCGGCGATATCGTCATCGGCATCCGCCGCGCAATCGCCGACGCCGCAGAGGAAGGCGTCTTGCTTGACGCCAAACTCCGCGAACTCGTCGTACACAGCGTCCTGCACCTCATGGGACACGACCACGAGACCGACGAGCAGGCGCGCGCGATGGAAACCCGCCGCCGCTCCCTTCTCAAAGCTATGGAGCGCCGAGCATGATCCCCCAAGAGGAAAGCCGCCATCCGAAAAACATGCTCCTCAAGGTGCTGGCCTCTTTCAAATACGCCTTCACCGGCCTTTTCCACGTCCTGCTCACCCAGCGCAACATGCGCTTCCACTTCTGCATGGCCGTCTGGGTCATGTGCTTCGCCATCGTGCTCGACCTCACCGGATTCCAGAAAGCCTACCTGTTCATGGTGATAACGTTTGTCTTTTCGATGGAGGTGATAAACACCTGTATCGAGGCTCTCGTTGACTTGCTCAGCCCCGGTTTCAACTCCAGCGCAAAAATTGCTAAGGACACCGCCGCCGCCGCCGTTCTGGTCGTCAGCATCGGCTCCCTAATGTCCGCCGGATACCTTATGCTCCCGCCTTTCTTCGAGTCGTTTTCGAGCGCGGCGTGGCTGAAAAGTCACATGAGAGACCTGATCGCCGTCGCCGTCATCGTGGCCTCGGTTCTTGTTTTCTGGGGCACTCAGGTGATCCGTCTCCCCATGGTTCCCCTCATGCTCGCGGTTGGCGGCGCGGCCTCTTTCTCCATCTGCCTCCTCTGCCGCGTAGGCAACGACCTTATCTCGTTCGTCGCTATTCAGTTTTTTTCAATATTGCTTTTCCACTCACTCGGCAGGAAGCACGACTCCGTTTTGCCTCCCATAATCAGCCACGCCTTGGGCGCCATCGTTTACGTCTTCGTCGCCTCAATGTTATAATTATTCAATTGATTTTGCGATTCAGGAAAAGCCGATTGGATTGCGTTGTCGATGGGCGTTATTTCGGAGTAAAAAAAGCCGATTTTGAAAAGAACGAAGTTCGGCAAAATCGGCGACCAAGGGTTTTTTTCGGAAGGGGCGCGGGGAAACCTGTTTTTTGCAAAAAAATGGTTTCCCCGCAAACTAGCATTAAAAATCAATTTTGAGTGTGGTATATGGCATTTTACGTGGAAAAAAGCGATTCGTCCGCGGCTCAGATGAGGGCGCTGGCTGCCGCGCTTCACGGCCGCCATTTCGATATGTACGGCCTCGGATTCGCCGCCCGCAGCGCCATGCGTTGGCTGTCTTGGGTTCCCGGCCCGGTCGCGGGCGCCGCCGCTAAGCTGGCCCTCGGCAGAATCGGTCTGCCTCATTCCGCCGCCGACGCAGTCAGGGAAGACGAAATGGCCCTATGGGCCGCTTCTCTCTATCCTGTCAGAAACTATAGGACAATTATCCTCGGCGCGCCCAGCGGCGGCGCTAGCCACATCGGCTCCATCCTAGACGCTCCATTTCTTTCTTCCCATTTCCTGCTTTGTTTCAGCGATGTTCGCAACGTGGACGATGTTTACACCACCGCCGCCCGCGCAAGACGGCTTGCCTCCCGCATCGCCCGCAACAACCCCTCGCTACGTCTCGTCGCTCACTTCGACCCCGTTCACGACAGGCCCGTCCTTGTTTTTATCAACCATATCCGCGCAAAACTCGCCCGGATTCCCCTCCCGTACGGACGGTTCGTCTCCCGCGCTCTCGCCGACGACGGCGCTCTCGTCCTTATCAGGTGCGAATATAAATGGAAACAATACCGCCTGAAGCCCCGCGTCACATTCCAGATCGGCGGCCTCGGAGGCATTCCGGACGCCGAATATCTAGAAGGCAGCAGTCGGCTGGCAGAATACCGCACCCGCCACGGCGACCCCGCGCCGGGCGACGGCGGCTGGAGGCTCAGGGACGGCAGATACGAACTTTGCGACATGCCCGAATCCGAATGGGGCGGAGAACCGGATTTCGAAGCCTCCGCCCGCCATTTCGCCTCCGCCAACGGCATTAAGCTCCTTGTTCTGACCGCCGACCATCCCGAAAAATTCAGCGAACTGGCCCTCGAACTCCACATCGAAGCCTCCTGCCGCGACAGCGTGGAACCTTCTTTCGTTTTCGCCGACTGCTTCAACCAGCTTGACCCGGTCGCCAACCTGAAATCCCGGCTTCTGCCCCTGTGGCTGCCGTACTATTGCGACAGGTCGTTCAATTTCGCCCGCTCCATGCTCGATCGCGTTCCCGAAGATGCGAGAGTCCTTTTCACCATGCATCCGTCTCTTGCCGATCCCTTCGACATGATTCCGCTGGACGATTGGACCCGGCTGTTCACCCGGCGCGAACCGCCGATGCTCGTCGGTGTTGACCCCGATAGATTTCCGCATGATTTCACGTATATTTTGGATTTCGCGCGCAAGACCCGCGCGTTTTGCGCTTCGCATCCCGACCCCGTGCGCGCCCGGCTCGACGCCCGCGACCTCGCCGCCGCCGCCCTCCGTATCGGCATCTCCGCCGATTGGCATTAATAGGATAGTGTAATGCTGATGTGAAATATTTCTTAAGTTTGCGGTGAAACCATTTTTTTGCAAAAAAATGGTTTCCCCGCAAAACCTAAAACGTTTTTCAAAATTTTTAGCCAGCGCCGCCGTCAATGCGCCAAAAATGAAAAAAGGCCCTGCTGTGAGGGCCTTTTTATTTTCCAGTCAATCATGATTAGCTGGAGCAACCGCTTCGGATGAATCCGGTGTGAAAGGGGGCCGGGAGCTGTGTCCCGTCCCCCTTGATTCTCACACCAAGGAGTTCCGGTTCAAACCTTTTAATTGTTTGTACTTTCCCTCCGTCCGATTCTTCCGTTTCTTCAAGTTCGATTTAGAACAGGCTGTACTTGAAGGCGATGTAGTGATACTTGTTGGTGTCCACGCCGGGGACTTTCTCCTGAACGTTCTGCCAGAAGATGTCGAGGTTCTTGCCGGCCTTGAGCCAAATCTCTTCTTGATAGTTCTTTTCCTTGCCCATGCCGTCCACATCGAGCCATGAATACTGCAACACGAAGGAGAGCATATTCAGCGGGGCCGGAACTTTGCTGATGTCATACTTGACCTGCAGGAAGCCGATGTCGCCTTCAGCTTCGGCGGCTTCTTTGTCGTTCATGTCGAAATCGACATATTCGCCGGAGAGCTGCAGATTGCTGAGGGCTTTCCATGTGCCGTCGATGCCCCACAGATTCCTCTTGGTATAGAGGTCATCGCCCGCAACTTCGTCCGTCTTCCCTGTCATGTAGGAAGCGCCGAGGTTCAGGTTGGAGAGAACGTCATAGCCCAAGCGGGCGGTGATGGTGTTCTTCTCTGCTGTTTCAGCGGCGACGTGCCTTTCGCCTGAGTTCTGCCAGTAACCGAGATCGAGCAGGATGGGCTTCGCGTTGTAGGTGTACAGAACGCCCCAGTCAGAGTCCCATATCATGCCCATCTGTCCCGGCTTGTCAAGGAACGGATGGTACAGGTTGTTCCATTTGTAAATTGCGAACGGAACGAACTGCAGTCCGGCGGTGATTTTGTGGTTCTTCTGCTCGCCGAATTTGATGTAGGTCTTCGCTTCGACCGGATAGCTCTGAGCGGAAGCGGCGCCTGTGCCGGCGATGTTCTTCGAATCGGCCAGTCTGTAGGTCAGGTTTCCGCCGATGTTGTCAACCTCAGCGGCTGCGCTGAACTCGACCACGTGCAGCCCCATGCGGCTTTCGCCCATGGAACCATTGTCTGTGTACCAGAAGCGGGAATTCATGTGAAAGTCCGCTTCGGCTTTCGCGATCGTCGAGAAGGCCATTGCCATCGCGAGGACCGATGTGATTACTAATGATTTCTTCATTGTTTCCTCCTTGGAATGTGCGAATCTAATGCTGGTGTTGCCGAGATGGTCTTGTGTTTCGATCTTCTTCCCTTCGCTTCCGCAAGGAGTGTCCACGTTTCCTCCATCATCCGCTCCGGGCGTCTTGACCGTTCCAAGTGTCCGCACCTCCTTTCGTCACGGTCTGACCATCATCGTAGGTATCAACGTTACATTATCTATTATCCGTCCTTCGGCTTTTTTGTTTCCTCCGAAGTCGGCAATATTCTTTCTTCCGGTCTCTGAAGTTTTCAAGTTTCACCCGGGACAGCCGCTCTTCAAGCGTCCCGCGAATCTAAATATACTATCCTAATGTTCAAAACTTTTTTTCAATTTTATAAAAAAAATTTAATGCGGGCTTTTATAATCAGCGCTAATCCACCCGAAAAGCAATGATGTGATTAATTTCGCGGAATAAAAGAAGCAATCTTGAAAATTCGCCTTAATACTCTCTAATTCTTTAAATATCCGCTCTGAGCAATTCAGTTAAGCGCGGAATAAAACGGACAACATACGACATAAGCGTAGATTTTTATAAAAAACAAGAATCGGACGGACGCGCGCGCCGGACATATTCTGACAATAAGCAATCCCCGGACAGGCTGATCAGCATTTCCGTCGGGGCGGAATGTCTCTTATTCGTAATACTTTAAATCTATGCCGCGCTTTTCGAGCCTCGGCAGGAAGTCCGCCGGTTCCAACGCGCTTTCGGCGGCGTGTATGCCCGGTTTTTTCAACTCTCCGCGCCCTATCATCAGCGCCGCTTCCACAGCCGGGATGCTCGTGATGTCCGCTATATGCCCCACTCCGGTGTAGTAGTGGTGGACGGGTTTGCCGTTCTTTTTGCCGTAGGCGTCGATTCTGAACACCGATTTATCCACCCCGCCTTTGCCGAACACGCCCGCCTGTTCGAGGGGCAGCATCAGTTTTGCCATGCGTTCGCGCTTCTTTGGCGTCGTGGAAAGGCCGAGGTTGCCTATGATGGTGGCGAGGCGCGAGATATACGGCGGGTGCGTCCCTCCATGCAGCGTCACTTCCTTCAATCCCTTGAGGTTCCGGGGCACGGACACCGATTCGGCGTGCCCTGTGTAATATACGGGGAGCTTCCCTATCGGCTCCGGGAATTCGACAACCTTCATATTCGTGCCGGTTTTCACCCTGACTTCCTTGCCGTTGCGCCACTGGAGGGTCGTTCCGGCGAATATGTGAAGGACGTGTTTGATATTTGCCATCCCGACGTCCTCGCCTGAGCCGCCCGCCCATTGAATGTGAATTTTTTCCGGTTCGTCCATGGACTGGTAGCCCTTTTTCGCCAGCAGGTTGGTGATTCCCGGCGAGTTGCCGAGGCCGCACACGCAGGTTACGCCGGCTGCTTTTGCCTTCTCATCGAGAGTTATCACGCTCAGGTACGCGTCGTAGTCATCCATGATGCTCACGTAAGGAGTTCCCGCGTCGATGCAGGCTCCCGCGATGGCTTTTTCAAACATGTAGAACGGCCCGATGAAACCGAGAGCCACGTCGCAGCCCCGCACGGCGTCCCGGACTGTCTCCGGTTTCATCGCGTCAACTTTGACCGCGCTTGCTCGCGCGCCGAGTTCTCCTGCGATGGTTTTCGCTTTCTCCAGATTGAGGTCCGCTATGATAAGCTCAGTGACATCCTGCTCGTCCTTCAGGATTCGGATAGCCGATTTCGCCATGTCCCCGCAACCGCCGAGAATGATGATTTTCATGGTATTCTCCCCCTTGAAAGCGCGGGCTTCCGCCCGCTGATTTCAGCCGCATTGGTGAAAAATGCGGTTTAACCCCCCTATCATACAACCGCGCTCTCTTTCGAGCAATTCCTAATTAATTATTAATAAGGAATAGAAAAAGGAATAAATAACCGAACCGCGCCGCGTCTAATCAGAGAGCGCCGCGCGCCCCGATGTCATACCCGAGAAAGAAACGAATGACGTCGATGAAAGTCGAGTATTGCGAATGCGAGGTCGTAGGGGCGACCCGCCGGGTCGCCCGGATGTGTGCCGCGAGGATCGGACACAAATCTTCTAGGCATCGAGCAATAGGTTCAGCTTATGCGTGTTCCGGGGGGGAGGTCGCCGTCGAGGGTGATAACGCGCAGGCCGTCGGCGTCTGTGGCGGCTAGCAGCATCCCGTTTGATTCGACGCCCATTAGTTTTCTCGGCTCTAGGTTGGCGGCCACCACGATAAGTTTCCCTGTTATGCATTCGGGCGAGTAGTGTTTGGCGATGCCGGCAACTATCTGGCGCTGTTCCAGTCCGATGTCGACAAGCAGCCGGAGCATTTTGTCTGATTTCGGGACGGGAGCGGCTTCCAGCACGCGGGCGACGCGCAGGTCGATCTTGCCGAAGTCGTTGAAGTCGACGGCGGTTTTGACGCCGGGGATTTCGAAGGGGGCGGATTTAACGGGGTCGGCAGGGGCTTTATCTTTTTTGGCAGCAGGGGCGGGAGCGGAGGCGGTTTTCTCTCTCTTTTGAACTCTTTCCCATGAGTCTTTCAAGGTGGCGGAGCGGTTGAACACAAGAGCGCCGGGGGCCGAACTGTCGTCCGCCCTGAAATATCCTTTTCTCTCAAACTGGAATATGTCGCCGGTTTTGGCGGACGCGAGGGATGGTTCGAGTTTGCAGTTATTGAGGACAATCAGCGAATTGGGGTTGAGGTTGTCGCGCCAGTCTCCGCCTTCTGGGACGTCGAAGGGGTCTTCGGTGGAGAAAAGGCGGTCGTAGAGCCTGACTTCGGCGTCCACGGCGCGGGCGGCGGACACCCAGTGAAGGGTCGCTTTGACTTTTCTGCCGTCGGGGGAATCTCCGCCGCGCGTTTCGGGGTCGTAGACGCAGCGCAACTCGACGATTTCACCGGACTCGTCTTTGACGACGCCGACGCACTTGATGAAATAAGCGTAACGCAGGCGCACTTCGGCTCCGGGCGAAAGGCGGAAAAATTTTTTCGGAGGCTCTTCCATGAAGTCTTCCCGCTCGATGTATATGACGCGGGAGAAGGGGACTTTGCGGGTTCCGGCGGAAGCGTCTTCGGGGTTGTTGACGGCGTCAAGCTCTTCGACGAGATCTTCGGGGTAGTTCTCGATGACGACGCGCAGGGGGTCGAGGACGGCCATAGCGCGGAGGGCGCGGCGGTTGAGGTCTTCCCGCAGGCAGAATTCGAGGTACTCGTACTGGATGACGCTATCGTCTTTGCCGACGCCGATGCGGCGGCAGAACTCGCGGATTGACTCCGGGGTGAAGCCGCGCCTGCGCAGCCCGGCGATGGTGGGCATGCGGGGGTCGTCCCAACCGGAGACGAGTCGCTCATTGACAAGCTCGAGCAGGAGCCGCTTGCTCATCATCGTGAAGGTGAGGTTGAGCCGAGCGAACTCTATCTGCTGCGGGCGGTAGATGCCGAGCTGTTCCAAGAACCAGTCGTAGAGCGGGCGGTGGTCTTCGAATTCGAGCGTGCAGATGGAGTGGGTTATGCGCTCGATGGAGTCTGACTGGCCGTGAGTGAAGTCGTATGACGGATAGATGAGCCATTTGTCGCCCGTCCTGTGGTGGGGGACTTTTAGGATGCGGTACATAACGGGGTCGCGCATGTTGATGTTGGGGGAAGCCATGTCGATTTTAGCGCGGAGGGTGCGGGAGCCTTCCTCGAATTCGCCCGCGCGCATCCTCTCGAACAGGTCGAGGTTTTCTTCGATTGAGCGGTTGCGGTAAGGGCTTTCTTTTCCGGGGGAAGTGAGGGTTCCTCTGTATTCGCGCATCTGTTCGGCGTCGAGGTCGCACACGAACGCTTTGCCTTCCTTAATCATCTGGATCGCCCATTCGTAAATCTGGTCGAAGTAGGAGGAGGCGAAGAACTCTTTGTCCGCCCAGTCGAAGCCGAGCCAGCGGACGTCCTCTTTGATGGATTCGACGTATTCGTCCTCTTCCTTGCTGGGGTTGGTGTCGTCGAAGCGGAGGTGGCACACGCCGCCGAATTCCGCCGCTATGCCGAAGTTCAGGCAGATGCTTTTGGCGTGGCCGATGTGGAGGTAGCCGTTAGGTTCGGGAGGAAACCGCGTGACGACTCTCCCGTCGTATTTCCCCGTGCGGATGTCGTCGATGACGATGGAGCGGATGAAATCCGGACCGGATTCGGGTTTGTTTTCCGGCGTTGCTGTTTTATTCTCTTCGCTCATGGGCGGCCTCGCAAAAAAACATTTTGAACTATTATAGGACTGCCGGGGGGAAATATGAACAGAGAGAAAGCGTAAAAAGAGAGTTGCCGTTTGCTTCGGGCGAAGAGAAAACCGAGCCGAAAACTACGAAAAGCCGCGCTAAGCTCCGAGCGTTTGCAGCAGAGACTGTATCAGGGAGCCGTGATGCTCGGCGGCGGACATAGCGTGTCCTATAGCCCGGAACATGAGGGCAGAAAGGAAACCGAACACGGTGAGGATGCCGACTAGCCAGCCGCCATGCTCATAAGCCTCCGGCAGCATCGTCTGAGCGATCATCGCGAGCATGGCTCCGGCGGCGAGGCCGCCGAAGAGCGAATGGATTGACGGCGAGAGGCCTACGAATAGGATGTTGCCGAGAAGCGCGCCGACTCCGGTCATGACGCAGAGCGACATCCACATCCAGAAAATCGAGCTTGTGCTTTTCCCTTGTTTTTTCATCATTGCGCCGCTGGACATGGCTTCTGGAAGGTTTGCGAAGAAAAGGCCGCCGACGAGCGCCGGGCTGACTGCTTTGCCGATCATGCTGGCTCCGATCACGAGGGATTCCGGAATGCCGTCGAGAAATATGCCGAGCCACATGGAGAGCGCCGCGCCACCTCCCGCATGGCCTTCTTTCAACGCCTGCTCCATCTCGACTGACGAAGGTCTAGTGTCTTCCTCGTGAAGTCGCTGTATCGCTTCCCGTTTCCATTCCTCCGGGCTTAGAACGGCGGCGGCGGCAAGCCCTTTTTTCCTTTGATCCGCCAGTTTTTCAACATCCGCGCGCAACGACGGGCTGGCCTTGAGTATCTTTTCGAAATCGTCTCTATGAATCTCCAATAGCAAAACATCGGAAGCGGCGGTGACAGTGGCCGTTCGAGGCTCTTTCCATAAGAGGGCCATCTCTCCGAATGTTTCTCCCGGCCCCAGCTCGGATATAGTCACCTCTTTGTCGCCGTTTCCTTTTCTTTCAATCTTGACTGTTCCGCTCTCGATTAAGTAGAGCCGAGTTCCCACGTCTCCCTGTCTGAAAATGATGTCGCCCTTTTTAAAGGAGCGGTCCGCGACGCTAGGAGCGATATGATGGATTTCCTGCGGAGGAAGCGAGCGAAGTATGTCCACTTGGCTGAGTTTTTCTATCATGTCCTGCATCTCGCTGCGTTTCTTAGCTTTTATGTGGGAAACGAGAGTGGACGCTTTGCGCATGTAGCCGCCCATCTTATCCAGAAGCTGGTTCAGGAGAACGAAAACCATCCCGCCGAGAACGCAGCCTATGCTTATCGGCCAGAAACCCGTGTGGATGAACGACGGCTCTATTAGTTCTAGCGTGAGAGCGCTCAGAAGGTTGCCTGCGCCGAACGCCATTAACGCGGCGACAATCTTCGTGGACGGCTTAAGCCATATACCCAGCATCGCGCCCAGAGGCAGCGAAGCGGCGGTCAGCGCGCCGAACCAAAACGCCATCATGTACGGCTGGGTCAGGAACTCCATTGTTTCCCTTTCCTTCCGGCATTCCCGGTTTAACCGGGCAGCCTTTTATGGGTTGTATGTCAACTGAAAAGATTTTATCACCGCGCGATATGAAATCAACACTTATTTACAAGAAATGCCAAACTTATGCGACAGAGGAAGGCGACGGTAGACGTGGCAAGGCAGCGAAAATAATCAGAGCGGGCTGTCACCGGGCGAGGTCTTTAAGCTCGTAAATCTCCACGGCTAGGGTTTTTCCTTTGACGAACGTGGATTCGAGTTTGACGGCGACGACGCGGTCTTTGATTTTTTCAAAGACGCTGCCGCTGATAATGATGGGGCAGTCGAAGATTTTTGTGAGGCCTTCGATGCGGGATGCGAGGTTGACGTTGTCGCCGATGACAGTGTATTCCATGCGGCGGACGTCGCCGATGTTGCCGGCGATAACTTCGCCGGCGTTGATGCCGATGCCGATTTTGAGAGGCTCCCTGCCTTCGGCGGCCCATTTTTCGTTCAGGGTTTTTAGCCTTTCCCTCATTTCGAGAGCGGTCATGGCGGCGCGAAGAGGGTCGTCCTCGCGGGAGATGGGAGAGCCGTAAACGGCCATTATCGCGTCGCCGATAAATTTGTCGAGCGTGCCTTCGTATTTGAAAATCACGTCCACCATAGCCGCAAGGTACTCGTTGAGCCGGGCGATGACGTCTTCCGGTTCATGCCGTTCGGCGAACGCGGTGAAGCCTCTGATGTCGGAGAAAAGGATGGTCGCCTCGCGCTTGACGCCGCCGAGAGAAACACCGGCGGGGTCCTTGAGGATTTCGTCGGCGACCTGTTTAGTGACGTATCTTGAGAATGTGTCCTTAATCAGGTCTCGTTCTTTGAGGCCGGCGATCATTTTGTTGAATGCGGAGCCGAGCAGGCGCATTTCGTCGCCGCCCGAAGAAACTTCCGCGCGGGCGTCCAAGTCTCCGGCGCCGACTTGAAGGGCCACATGGGACAGGTGGGCGACCGGGCGGGATATCCTTCCGGCGATTATGATTGCTATCATCGCCGCGATAGCCACCGCCGCCGCCGACAGCAGGACGAGTATCGCGTTCCTTCTTTTCACCGACGCGCTGAGCGAGGATATGTCGTAGCCGATTTGAATCGCGCCGAGTTTTTCGTTTCCCTCAATCATCACGAGGGTGACTTCGAGGATTCTCGCGCCTTCGGACTTGAACATCCTAGTCCAAACCGGTCTGTTGACGCCCTCGGAAGCGAGGATTTCGGACAGGCGCGCGTCTTCCGTCTGTTTGAGCGTCTCTTTGTCGTCCGAGCTTGAAAGGATGACGCCGTCGGCTGCGACGATTTTGAAGAACTTCACGTCGTCCACGTTTTTGACAATCTCATGCGCGATGTGGTCGGCCTCGTAGAAGTCGAAAGAGAGGACCGCGTTGCGGACCGCGTTGTCAATCATGTATTCGAGCGCGAGGATGCTTCTCTGGCGCTCCTTCTCCAGCGAGTTCATGACGGCGAACCCGGCGTATATGCGGCCGAGGCTGGTCCACTCGGTTTTGATCTCGCGCGAGTACTGCCTGAGGGGCAACCCGGACTTTTCTTCTTTGCCGTTTGTCTCCGACAGGGCGGCTTTCGTTTTTTTATCCAGCGGCTTGTCGACGAGTTTTTCGTCCAGAGAATAGACGACGCGGCCTTTTTCGTCGGCGAGAACGAGCGACCTGATGTCTTCATTTTTTGAAGCCAGACGGTCGAGAGTGAACTTAATCGCGTCCGAGTTGTCCGAGGAGAGGGCGTTTGCGAGGTTGGGCAGCAGCGAGGCCACCGCGATGCTCCACTGCCGTCGCTTCTCGTTCTTGTAGGAACTCTCCTGCCAGAACGCGACGAACCATATCGAAACGATTCCGAACAGGATGATTGCGGCGGAAACCAGAAGCGAAAGCCTGAACCCGAGAGTTCTGGTTTTGCGGACGGAATAGATTTCTTTCACGTTGTCAGCCATGATGTCTAAGTTGTCTAAACGCGGCGCGCCGCGCTCGAATTTTTCTTGTTTGAGAGATTATATCAGAAATCGATGCGGCGATGCGCGGGCGGTTGATTATTTGGCGGCGCGGCAACTCGGATTTCTCTTGAGGCTGGTGAAAAACAAGGGCGAAAAGAGTGTATAATAAGAGCGCGGAAAACAACTCGGAGAGAGCCTTGATGAAAAGAACAGCGCTGATATGCATTATCGCGGCGTGCGCAGCTCTGGCGGGCGTTGCGGCTTCGGCCTCGGACGCGTCGCCGGGATATGACTATGCGATGGGGTTCCATTTTTCTTCGGTGGGCGGCAAAAGCTCGTCTTTCTATTATGAGATAGCGACGACGGTGGCGGAGCTTGCGGTGGCGGAGACCGGCTTCAAGGTGGAGATAAAAAGGTTCCCGTCGAACGAGGCGGTGACGGAGGCTTTCAAAGCGAACAAGATAGACGGCGGGCTGCTGGACAACGGCGCGATAATGGAAATAATCGAGAGCGGCGGAGAGGTGTATCCGTGGGCCACGTATGTCATCGGCAAGGACAGAAAGAATAAGCTGTGCGTGTGGAACAGGAAAAAGGAAACGCTGATGAGTTTGGCGGATTTGGAAGGAAAAAGCCTTCTGTGGGGAGCGACGGGATATTTCGGCTATCTGGAGTTCAGGGATCATCTTGCGTCCAAAGGGATAGACAAGCCGTTGTGGAAGGTGTTCAAAAGTTTCACCGTGGCGCCCAATCCGAACACGACGTTCATGATGCTGGCAAAAGGGGATGGAGACATCGCGTGGAGCGGCATCGAGGCGGACAGCATCCTGAAGGTTTTTCAGCCGGATGTCAGGTCTCAACTGTCATATGGTTTCTGCACGGAAGCCGTCCACAACAGGGGCATGATAGCGATCAATCCCAAGACAGTGAAGAAAGAGCATCTGGCGAAGGCGACGCCGATACTGAAGGAATCGATAATGAAACTGGACAAGCACGCGAAGACGCATCCACAGTTGCGCGCGCCGATTGAATACACGAAGATGATAAAGATGAAGTTCATCCCGGCCTCCGCGGACGAATACGCATACGAGCTTGCGCTGTACAAGAAAGCCAAGAAGCTCGGCTGGGTTGACGAAGCGAAATATTTATCCGAACAGTTGCAGAAGGCGTCTCCCGGCAAGCCGGTGACTGTGAAGCCGGACATGAAGTACTGCAAGAAGAAATGCGGCGCGGCAGGGGCCTCGTGCGTGATGTCCTGCATGGACTGAATTTCTACTAGATTGAAACCGGTTCTGAGCGCGCCCGAGGAAGAGTCGGGGACTTTATTCCACGTCTTCAATTTCCGAGACCAACGCCTCGAAAAGAATTATGTTGTCGCGGCTCGAATTGCGAAGCCGCGCGCCTAGTATCTTCGCTATCTCCCGCGTCACCTTAAGCCCTATGACCGGGTTCTCGTCTCCCAGCCGCTCGAAGTCCGCTTTTCTTATGCTGAAGCACTCGCAGTCGGATTCGGCAAGCACGGTGGCGGACCTGACGTCGTCGTCCATCAGCGCCAGCTCGCCGAAAAACACGTTCATCGACTCCACCAGCTTCACCACCGTGTAGCTGTCGTCTTTGAGCGTCCTCTTCTCCACGCTAACGCTGCCCTTGCTCAGGATGAACATGTTGTCGCCCTGTTCGCCCTCGCCGATTATCCTGTCCCCGGCGGCGAACTTGCGGATTTCCATTATCGACGCAAGTTTTCTCAGCGACGCTTCGTCTTCGGCGAACGCCTTGAAGAGGCTTATTGTTTTCAGCTTCGGCAGTATTTTTTCTATGTCGCTCATTTGCATTCTCCGACCACTTCGATAATGACCGCCATCGAATTAGAGGGGACGACATAGTCGTCCGGCGGGTTGAACACGGGATGGTTGTTCTTGAGGCTTTTGACCCTGTGCAGGTTGTCCACCAGCTTGGAGATGTTGGCCGTCTTCTGCGCCTCGCGCAGCGCCTCCTGCTTTCTCTCGAAATAACTGCCCACGTTCTCCACCAGCCCGATTGCTATGCAGCATCTTTCCGTCTCGATGTGCTTCTTCAGGTCCGCGTACGGTTTGCCTACGTATTCGGCGGGAAACCGGATGGTGTTGAACCTCGGAGCCTCCCGCAGGTCGAGCAGGTAGTTGAGCACCTGCACTATCCCGGTGGACACTGTGGACTGGGCGAGAATCAGCCTTCCGTACAGGTTCGGATAGATGATTTCAGACACGTGCGCTTTCTTCAGGTAGCTCTCGAACTTGGGGTCGAGAAGCTCGGCGCAGATGTTCACGCTGCGGCTCAGCGTCGACACCGACATCGCTATCATGACCGTCCTCGAATCGATTTCGGACTGCGACGCGTCTCCGCTCTCGTCGGCCAGTATGAAAAGCCTGCCCGCCGCCGCAACGTTTGCAAGATTCAGCATCGCCTCCGTCACATCCTCGCACCTTATGAAATTGATCCCCTTGAATTTCGGATGCTGCTTGTTGAACATCGAAATCGTGTCTTCCGAGATGTTGGCGAGCACGACAAGCTCTTCAGGTTTCACCTCCGGGTTGGCGGTGAATATGTCCTCCAGCGTGTGCTCCATCCTTTTCTTCCAGCCGCAGATGATTGTGTGGTTTTTCAGTTTGGATAAATCCATCTGTTCCCTGCCTTCCTTAATCAGCCGCGCCACCCGGATCGACGCGAACGTGGCCGTCATCAGCGAAAAACAGATAACCCCGGAAAATATTATGATTATCGCCCATATCTTGCCGGACGGCGTCTTAGGCGAAAAATCTCCGTATCCCACCGTAGACATCGTAACCATCGTGTAATATACGGAATCGATGAATCTCTGAAACACACTTTCCGGCGCGGATGAGAACATTTCTGTTTCCCGCTCAATGATAAATCCCATTATCGAGGCTGTCGCCACGCAGATGGCAAGCAGTATGATGAGAAGCTGTATCAGCTTCGCTTGCCACAGAGACGCGAAGAAACCCTTCACCGCCCCCGCGACCGCGCTGAAAACCTCTCCCGCTCCGCCGGAGCCGCCTGATGTTTTCTTTTTTTCTTCCGCCGCTCGCTCTTTTGCCATGCCGGATGTCCGCTATTTTTTTAATTAAACCAACAAGCGTCAAAAATATTCTACATTAATATTTCATCTTATTCTACACAGGCGCTTTCGACTGTGGCAACCATGCGCGGAAGGTTTTCTTTTAAGATGCCAACAACCGATATTTCGGTATAATCTCAAATAAGCCGTGAGGATGTCCTGCGGTTAAGCATCTGGAGGGAAGCTTGAAAACTCTAAAATTTAGTATCAGCACAATGACAATTGTTATTGTCGCAGCGGTGTTGGCGGTTTCTGCGGCGTTCGCTGCGCCGGATGTCCCGCCCGGCGGATTTTCTCAATCCGACATCTTCATCGGCGGACAGGAAGGCTACGCCACTTACAGGATTCCGGCGCTGCTGCTGACTCCCAACGGTGCCCTGCTTGCAATCTGCGAGGCCAGAAAAAACGGCCCCTCGGACGCGGGCGATATCAATCTTATCCTCAAACGCAGCCTCGACAACGGAAAAACTTGGAGCGCTCCTATTTTGATCTGGGACGACGGGGTCAACACTATCGGCAACCCCGTCCCGGTGGCGGACACGGCGACGGGGGCCGTTATCCTCGTGTTCACTAAAAACAACGACACCGTCCACGTCACGCGGAGCGAGGACGACGGTTTGACTTGGAGCGCTCCGGAGGATATCACTGCGGACGTCAAACTCCCCGGATGGGAGTGGTACGCGGCGGGGCCGGGACACGGCATACAGCTCCGTTCCGGCCGCCTGCTTGCCCCGTGCGACCACACCGAAAAGAACGTTATCTATTCGCACGTCATCTTCAGCGACGACGGCGGAAACACATGGAAACTCGGCGGCTCGTCGGGCAAATACACGGACGAGGCGACTGCCGCCGAACTGGCGGACGGCTCGGTCTACCTCAACAGCCGCAGCAACCACATGAAGGGGATGCGCGCGTTTGCCGTCAGCAAAGACGGCGGCGAAACGTTCTCCGACATCCGCTTCGAGAAAGCGCACATCGAGCCGGTGTGCCAAGCGAGCGTGGCGCGGTTCAGCCTCGCCGCCGACGGCGGGCGCGACAGGCTCCTGTTCTCCAACCCCGCAGACCGCACGCGCGTCAAAATGACGGTCAAGCTCAGCTACGACGAGGCTCGCTCATGGCCCGTCGCCAAACTCGTCAACCTCGGCAAATCCGGCTATTCCGACTTGGCGGCTCTGCCGGACGGCTCCATCGCGCTTCTGTACGAGCGCGGCGATGTGCAATACTGGGAAAAAATAACTTTCGCGCGGTTCACCCTCGACTGGCTTACGGACGGAAAAGACGCCGGCGGCGCCCCGCGCGGGGAGGAAAATTGATGAATCGCATGAAAAAGAAAATGTTCGCAGCGGCGCGCGCCGGCTCCGGTTTTGCTCTCGCGCTGGCGGTTGTTGTCGCTCTCGGCGCGTCGGCTCTCGCGGCTCAACCCGCTCCGCCTTACCGCGCGTCTCTTCCGCCCGACCTCGCAGAGAAATATGAGAAGTACATCGAAGACTACAAGGCTCGTCACATTGACAGGGGCGGAACTCTCGAAGCTCTGCTAGATGAAGAGACACGGACTCGCGTCGTCCGCTTCTGGGGAGCAGGCGACAGTCAGGGCTGGACCGGTCTCACTATGGCCGCCTTCGCTTTTCAGGGCGACTGGGACCTCGTCCGCGTCAACCTCTCATATTGGCCCCTGCTCGAAATCGAACCGGGCAAATATAAACGGTTCCCAGAACACCCGGACGACGACCCCAACCCGACCAGCATCGACCAGTACGGCGAGATGCTTATGGGCATCGCCGCCGTGTGGCTGCTCGGACCGGACGACCTCAAAGCCGAAGTCGCCCGCATCACTAAAAATATGATTCTTTATGGCAACTCCCACAACTGGCGCATGGGCGAAGGCCCTTACGTCGATTGCGAGGACATACGGTTCCTGTTCCAGTTGCTCTCCATGAAGATGGGGCTGGGAGTGGACAAGTACCTGCCCGGAGAAGACTTCGACGCCGCCCGCGACCGCTTCTACCTCCAGTTCAAGAAAGCCGTGCTCGTGCGGCACGCCACCCCGCGATACTTCACCCTCAACCTGTTCTTCGAGCGGATGTTCGTCGCCAAACTGCTCGAACCCTCGCTCCCCGGCCTCGACCAAGCCATCAAAGAATGGTACAAAGTCGTCTCCAAAGACGACGACACGATGTTCGACTGGTTCGCCGCGAAAGTGTTCGGGCGAGACGCGACATTCGTAGAGGAAAAACTCCGCGCCTTCCCGCCGTATCTGCCCAACGAATGGACGGACGACGGGTACAACCTCGGATACAGGTGGGAGCGCAGCCCCGACGAAAAAGCCGAAGGCCCGGACGGCTCCTCCGTAGAGTACGCCGGGATGGACTTCATAGCGCTGGCGTCGTTCTATTCATACTTCAAAAACAACGAATTCGGCGTGGGGAAATGACGCTCCGCCGTCTCCCGGACAGGCGGGGAAACACAGCGGGCTAACCCGGTTTTTTTTACGAAAAAAATCAGGGAGAACAATTTTTCGCGCCGATTGCGCAATGAAAAAAAAAAGCTATAATTATCGTGGCTCCGGCAGGCGGCGGAGCCGCTTTTGCGGGGATGTAGCTCAGCTGGGAGAGCGCCGCGTTCGCAACGCGGAGGCCGAGGGTTCGAATCCCTTCATCTCCAAACCAATAACACAATTTCAGGCAAGCGCGGCTAATAGTTCGGGTTTTCCACTTTCTGGTCTATCAATTCTTCACCGTCCAAGAGCCAGACGTTTTCGCTTTTTATCATCTGAACTTCGTAAACCGACATCGCTTTTATCATGTTGGAGGTCGAGGCGTTTTCCGGCAGCAGCACGATGCGCTCGATTGCCGTGAATTGCGCCGTGTCCCCCTCCGCTTTGAAGTCCCTTACTTTTAGGTCCCACCGCACAAGCGATGAATACGGAACGAATGAAACCTTCGGGTTTTCCACCTCGTCTTTCGTAAGGCTCCTTTTAACATGCCTGTAGGCTTTAGCCGCCGGAGGTTCAAAGGTGTTGAAATGCCTTGTGGCGAAGAACGCCGCCGCGACCGCTAGTATCAACACGATAACGAATTTCATGGTTTGTTTCTCCATCGAGATGTTTCATTAATGATAACATGAAAGCGGCAATTCATGACGGATTGTAATAACAAAATTAGGTTGTTTTCTGGGGGACGGTTTCTGTCGGGGCGGGGTTATGGGGTATCATATCACAATCGGCCGGCCCGCGTTTGGGAATAATGCGGGTCTATTGTCTTAATGCGATAGGTTCGGCGCGGGGTAAATGAATGAGAAAAAATCTTCTGATTTTGTGGGCGCTTGTTGTTATGTGCGGAGCCGCGCGCGCGGAGACCGCGTCGTCTGCGGCGGGCGTGGGGTGGCTGGCGCCGACGGCGGAACTGCGGCGGGTCGGGGATTTCAGCTTCGTTTCCCAAAACGGCCTTGTCTATGATATCCCGTCTCCGGGGGAATGCGCGGGGCAGGGGGCCGGGTTTTGTTCCTTCATGTCGCTGAACGGCGAATGGCGGGCGCGCCGCGCGCAGATGGACCACTCGCTTACGATGTCCGCGCGGACGCCGGACGCGCGCGCCGCGATCGAAGCGGGCGGGGAGCATGCGGGCGGCTTCGATGATTCCGGCTGGGAAACGGCCATCCTGCCCCGCGTCGAAAACCTTCCTCCCGACCCTTATGTGGACGGCGCTTGGTTCCGCCGCTCGTTCACGGTCCCGGAGGAATGGCGCGGCAAACGCGTCCGGCTGGTTTTCCTCGGCGCAAACTATGTGGCGGACGTGTGGCTGAACGGCGAATGGCTGGGTTGGCACGAGGGCGGCTACACTTCGTTCGCTTTCGACGCGTCGCGCGCGCTTGCGTTCGGGGCGCGGAACGTCATCGCCGCGCGGGTGGACAATATTCCGTGGACGGAATCGTTCGACGTCCCGCCGGAGCCGTACGGGCTGATTGTTCCGTACGCGAACGCGGACTGGTGGAATTACGGGGGCATATACAGGGACGTTTATCTGGTTGCGGAGGACTATTCTGGCATTGAGGATTTCACTGTGGAGACTCGGCTTGAGGGGGGCGAGTGGCGGCTTACGTTGAAGGCGTTGGCGAGGGAGGAGACCGGAGGCGCGGTCATGCGTGGGCGATTGGAGGTATGTTTGACGGCGCGAGCGGGGGCCGGAGGGCAGGCTGAGGCCGCGCGCGGGGATTGCTCGGCGGCGCGGTTGGATTCTGGCTCTTTTGAAACTACCGGAGCGGAGCCGCAGGCGGACGGCTCAACGCTGTTCTCGCTCCGGGCGACGGTCGCCGCGCGGGGCGTTTCGGCGTGGTCCCCCGACAATCCCGTCGAATACGACCTTGCGCTTTTTTACAGGAACGCGGACGGCGGGACATCTGACGCGCGGAGCGCGACTGTCGCGTTCCGGCAAATAGAGGTCGCCGCGCAGGGGCCGCCGCTGCGCCTGAACGGAGAGGCGTTCCGGCTCCGCGGGGTGAACCGGCACGAGGAGCTTCCGGGCGTCGGGCGCGCTCAGTCATGGGACGACACCGCCGGGATAGAAAACGACCTTCGCCTGATAAAGGAGCTTGGGGCGAACTTCATCCGCGCCGCCCACTATCCGAACCATCCGGCGTTTTTCGACTTGGCGAACCGGGAGGGCTTTCTGACGGCGGAGGAGATTCCGGTGTACTGGTTCAAGGAGGGCGGATTCGAGATTCAGCGCCGGCGCGGGATCGCCCGGCAGATGTGGCTGGAGATGATAGCGAGGGACAGGCGGCGTCCGGCGGCGGCCTTCTGGAGCATGGGCAACGAGACGACGGGAGGGGAGGAGAGCGTGAAGTTTTTCAGGGAGCTGATGGAGGACGCGCGCGCGCTGGACGGAACCCGCCCGGTGTATCACAACGTGAGTTTTTCGACGCTGTGGACGTCGGCGCTGGCGGCGGGGGACCTGATAGCGCTCAGCCTGTATTCGGGCGTGTTCGACAGCGAGGAGCCGGAAGCCGGGACTGCGAGGGTTCTCAAGACGGTGCGGGGCCGTCATCCGGACAAAGCGGTTCTCGCCGCTGAATACGGGATATGGACGGGAGACGACGAGGCGGGGGACGCGCGCCAAGTCGAAATCCTCCACAAGGCGCAAAGCGTTTTCAAGGGATGTCCGTTCTTGGTCGGCAGCGCGTGGTGGGCGGCGTTCGACTACCACAGCGTCAGACAGAAAACCGGGACATTCCACCGCTTCGGTCTATACACCCTCGACCGCTCCCGGATGCGCCCCTCCGGAGAAGCCATAAAAAAACATTTCAACTTAAATCAGTGACCTTTTCGCAATTATCAACCGCTGATAAATAGGTGACTGTCCCTAGTTTTCCCTAGTTTCCTAGTTTCCCACAAAACAATTGTTGCCATAACACCAATGCCACCCAATGATGGTATAATGTACTCATGACCAGAACGGTAAACATGCCAGAGGCGCAAAGAGGGACTGTCCCTAGTTATTCAAGTTGTTCCCACGATATTGCCAAAAACAGCTACTGTAATAGACCATTAGTTTTGAGTAGTATAATTGTTAATATTAGAGATACAAGGAGATATCATGCTTAATGAAGACAGGCTGCAATTCTTTCTAAACAATATTATAAACTCAAGTTCAAATGACTTTTCTGGTAACATCAATCAATTATTTACCTATCTTGAGCAGAACTGCACAGACAATCTAACATACGAAAAATATGAAAAGCAACGCAGTAAATGGAATAATTGGCCGGAGCCGGCAAGGGGCAGCTTTGGTGTCTCAAATTGGAGGATGCCAGACGACAGTGATGATGCAAAATCATTGTCATACCATGCTTATAAGCGAGCTGGCGAAGAACGTGACGATGGCATGGGTTTATCAAATATATTATTTTCAAAACAATATATGTCTAATAATATTATTGAATTCAATCGAAGTTTCTCTACCCACTTTTCTGAAGTATTAAATGACATTTACAACGATTCTTCAAACATAAGCGAAGCTGCGTTGAAACAAAAGAATGAAATTAACACCCAGCGTGATAAAAGTAAAACATCAGAAATGAAAGCAGGTATAGTTAATGTTTATCTCAACTTGGCTGATGATATGAGAGATGGCATTATAGTTGATGCTGTAAAACAAGGCTTGCAAGTGGCAAATAATCGATTCAAGGGATACTGTAATTTTATTCTCAAGCAGACATTGCCACGTTCAACATATATTGCAGATATGAATTCGGTTTCGCTGAAAAGTGAATACGGCATTAACTTTCTAATAATTGACATATCAGGTGATTTAGGCACTGAATTATTATGGAATGACGATATAAGCCATGATGTTAATAATAAAAGATTAATATCATTCACACATGAGAGAGAGTCAGTATCGGTATTCCCAGTGATAATGCTATATAGAACTTCGCGACCAAACTCAACGCATTATTCACCTAACTCCGTGCTTCAAGGTTCTTTAGGTGTAGAAGTAGCATCTTTTACATTAACAAAAGACATCAAAAAACAATTGATTACATGCCTGAATCTAATATATCAGGATCTTCAAGCGAGAGGGTTGTTGGTTAAACTTTATGATGCAACGCAGGAATACGTCGATGGCAACAGTCAAGAAAAGACAAATAAAGATACCGTTACATCAATAGTCAACAACACAAACGATGATAACAAATATGTCGATGATAAGACAAAAGTAGAACAAGATATTACTGAGCAAGAAAACGATGAAGAGAAAGAAACAGGACAGGACAAGGATGACCAGACAGAAAAGCATGTGTCGCAATATTGTGACGATGATGTTAGATGGCAATCGGACGCACCTGCTTTAAAAGATGCACTAGATAGGAAGGTATTCGCTAAAGTTATTTCAAATAGAATTAGAGACATATACAACAATATTAGCGGAAGGTATCGTTATAAGGTCAAGAACTTTAAAAGACGAAATAATCGGACTGATAGAAACGAAAAGCAACTGGAAGCAAGATCGTTTGTAATAAATTTGTTCGCACCTTGGGGCGCAGGTAAATCGTCTCTTTTAAACTTAATTAAGAAGGAACTGAGCAGAAATATAAATGACAGCGCAAAGAAAGCAACTAAATGGATTGTTGTGGACTTTAATGCGTGGCAACACCAACATATTGGGCCACCTTGGTGGTCTTTGATGAATGCGGTAAGCATTCACGGGAAAGAACAATTGTCTTTTAAAGAAAAATGCTCGTATAGCATAAAATATATGGACTATACTTATAATAATACCATTAAATTGATTATTTTGCTCGCATTAATTGCAGAAAACATATATTTGAACCGAAACTGGATAGTTAGTGTCGGTTCTGCGCATAGTCAATATCTATTAGCAATATTAGGTGTTCTAATTTCGGCATTTGTATTGTGGAAGCCAATTATAGAAGTTATCTGCGAATTGTATAAATATTCTTCGGCAAATGCGGCAAAACGCAACATTGCAAACGCACAAGATAGCATGAGGCCGATTGCCAGACGTTTTGAGAGAATTGTAGAAAGCCTTTGCAGGCCAGTTGCGGTTTTCATAGACGACCTCGATAGATGCGATGGAGAATATGTGGTGTCTTTGTTGGAAGGGATACAAACAATATTCAAATCTTCTCCAGTAGTATATATTGTCGCGGCAGATCATTGCTGGCTTTGCGCAAGCTATAGGAACAAATATGCTGAATACGCCGAATATGTTGACGAGCCGGGCAAGCCATTGGAACATCTTTTCATAGAGAAGATATTCCAAATGACCATAGCAATGCCTGAAATAAGGGAAGATGTTGGAAGAAACTATTGGGAAGGACTGTTGGATGGCGTTGAAGATGTCGAAAGATCCAATTCACAGTATAAGTTTAAAATAGAAAAGATTACGAAAGAAGAAAATGCGAAGTTTGAAATGATGAAAACGCCAAGCGAAATATTGTCATCAGCAGATGAAAGAGAAGACGATCCAGTGAAAGAAAGAATAAGAAAAAATATTGCGGCTGTAAGGATGACAGAGTCGGATATGCAAAGAAAAACTGAAAGCTTATTAATCAAATACTATCCTCTTTTAGAGAACAATCCACGATTCATGAAGCGGTTTTGCAATGAATACACTGTATGTCAGGCAACAGCCATGATTTCAAATATAAAATGGCAAAGTGATACACTGGCGTTGTGGTTGATATTGTTGACGAGGTGGCCGACACTAGCGCAAGAGCTAGTAAGAAAACCTGAATATATTAATTATGTTGGAAATAATGATGCTAGAAATGATGCGAACATCGAACGAGAGATAGCTGTACTATTAAATAGCCCGGAAGTAAAGGATGTGGTGGAGGGAAAAAAAGCGGGACTTGAGAAAGGATTAGATGAAAACGATATGAAAGAATACTCAAAACTGCGGCCATATAGAAAGGCAATATGATCTGTAGCTCATTACACAAAAACATGCTGGTGGGCTGAATTAGTTGGGAATAATAATGACAGTCACCTATTTATTCTGTTGTATTCTTGGAGCGGTGAAAAGCGGGTACAGGAAGCCGCAAAGGTCGTGTTGCAAGTCCTAGTTATTCGCAATTGGAGGCGGGAATTGGCGTTCCCGCCCTACACGGGAGCCGGGAATGAATTCCCGGCAAAAGCAAAGCGACAATGAATTGTCGCGCTCAAAAGTTCCACATTGATTTTGGCTGATCTTCTCATCGTTGCCAAGGTCGCCTTGGCAACGAACGGCTAAACGAGAGCGGAGAAAGCAGAGCTTTCGGTCTATCCATTGCCAAGGAGACCTTGGCAACGATGAGTTATGTTGTGTTGTATTCGCGGAGAGGCGAAAAGCGGGTACAGGCATCGCTGGGAGGCGCGCTGGAAGTCCCCGTTTTTCGCTTGGAGCGCTCTTAACAAATTGGGTTGGGGTATGGCAAATGGGGTGTTCGTGTTTAATATTCCTTTAATATATAATAAAATCCAATAAAGTGTGCGAGCGGGCCTGTGTCCGGCGGGGAATGGGTTGCGGGGTAGCCGGACGGGCGGAATGGATTGTCGATGACGAGGCCGTGGGTGTCGGCGTTGTTTGACGCCGCGCTTGTGAATGTCTGCATCGTGGCGGTGTTCGCCGCGAGGTTTCTGGGCGACGTGCCGGAGCGCAATATTGTGGCGTACCGGCAGACGTGGTTTTATATCACCGCGATATTCGTCGCGGTGTTTTATCTGCAGGGGTTGTACGACAACGACGAGAGCGACGACGCGATATCGATATTTTTCAAGGCGCTGTCCGGGGTGGCGCTAGCGACGGTGTGCGTGATGGCGCTGACGTTTTTGAGCCGGGCGTTCGCGTTTCCCCGGACGGTTATCATGATGTCGGCGTTCGTGCAGTTGGTGGCGGTGTCGGTGGTTCACATCCGGACGCACCGGGCGCATCTGATGTCGCTGCCCGCGAGGAAGACGGTGGTGTTCGGGGGGGACGAGAAGAGGGAGCATATCGAGGGGTGCGTGGTGGGGTCTCGGTGGGGCAGGTTTGTTTTGTGGGAAGGGGGGTCGGCGAGGAGCGAGGGGGATGTGAGGGCGGCGCTGGGGGCGGGGGCGGACTGCGCGATTGTGTCTGACGACGCGCC